>NZ_LBGU01000044.1:0-1033729 GCF_000988325.1 Sphingobacterium sp. Ag1
CGCTGATCAATACCTATATGAACCTTTCGCCTACGATGAAATCATTTGGTACTGCACGTAATGATGAGTTTGGTACGGTAGAGGAAAAAGGTATACTGATTGTAATTGATGATGTATATCCTGTGAAAAAGGAACGTCACATGAATACATTTGATCGGGATCGTGAATACGGTCATAGAAAACCCAAGCGTGGATAACAAAATAAAAGGGAATTCAATTTTTGAATACCCTTTTATTTTGTTCGTGCAGCGCGACCTTGATTAGGCCGGTTTTATACAGGTATACAGTGCAAAGGCTAAAATGGCGCCCAAGATCGGTCCTAGGATTGGAATCCAGGCATAAGACCAGTCGGAGCTACCTTTTCCTTTGATTGGCCAAAGCGCATGAAATAAGCGCGGGCCAAAATCCCGGGCAGGATTGATGGCATATCCCGTAGTCCCGCCGAGTGAGAGACCGATGGCCCACACCAGAAATGCAACGGGTATCGCACCAAGGGAGCCCATGCCAATGGGAGCTGTTTTTCCGTCAATGGTGACATCTTGACCTGTTATGAAGAAAATTACAAAAATCAACACAAAGGTTCCGATAATTTCACTTGCCAGATTTGTTGATGTATTTCGGATGTTGGGTATAGTAGCGAAAACACCAAGTTTGGTCGTTGGGTCTGCTGTTGCATCGAAATGGTCTTTGTGCATGATGTAGGTTAACATTGCACCGCAGAAACCACCGGCGATCTGTGCGAGAATATAGCCGGGTACTTCCATCCAAGGGAGGCCATGATTGAGGGCGACGGCAATGGTTACCGCAGGATTGAGGTGGGCTCCGGTGTAGGGGCCGGCAAATACAACTCCTACATAGACTGCAAGTGCCCATGCGGTGGTGATTACAATCCACCCTCCATTTTCTCCCTTTGTTCCTTTTAAGATAACGTTGGCCACAACCCCATTGCCTAAAAGAAGGAGAAAGGTTGTGCCGATAAATTCTGCTAAATAATGGTTCATGCTTGTTGGTTAGTTTTCGGTCCAGTACTGTAATGCTTTGACTCCCTTGGTCCAGAGTTTAATGATCTTTTTTGTTTGCTCTTCTTGCTCTGCTTCAGGTTCAAATATACGATCCTGTGCCCAAAACTTTGATATCTCGTCTTCATTTTTCCAGAATCCCACAGCCAATCCTGCGAGGTATGCTGCCCCCAAAGCTGTAGTTTCGGTAATTTTGGGGCGTACAACTTTGCTGTTTAGTACATTGGCCTGAATCTGCATGAGTAGATTATTTGCTGTTGCACCGCCGTCTACACGCAATTCTTTGATCGGTATGCCACTATCGGCTTCCATGGCTTGCAGCACATCGCGTGTCTGCAGGGAAATTGCCTCTAACGAGGCGCGTGCAATGTGGCCATTGGTTGTTGCACGCGTAAGGCCAAATAGTGTGCCTTGTGCACGAGCGTTCCAATATGGAGCCCCCAGTCCGGCGAATGTAGGGATAAATGTGACACCGCCATTATCTTTTTCTGTCAGCGCTAATTGCTCTACGTCTGCCGATTTGTAGATAATGTTGAGGTTGTCGCGTAGCCATTGAACCAATGCCCCGCCGATAAATATGCTTCCCTCCAAGGCATATTCTGTTTTCCCGTTGATTTTCCAGGCGACAGTCGTTAAAAGGTTGTTCTTTGAACGGATTGGTTTATCGCCGATGTTCATTAACATAAAACATCCTGTGCCGTACGTGTTTTTGACCATTCCCTTTTCAATACATTGCTGTCCGAACAGTGCCGCCTGTTGGTCGCCAGCAATTCCAGCTATCTTGACTTTGTGTGCAAAAATGGTTGTCCGTGATTCGCCATATATTTCACTGCTTTCTTTTACTTCGGGCAGCATGGCGGCGGGGATGTCAAATAATTCGAGTAGCTCCTTATCCCATTCCATGCTATGAATATTAAAGAGTAAGGTGCGGGAAGCGTTTGTTACATCCGTAATGTGAGCATCGCCACGGGTGAGGTTCCAGACGAGCCAAGTGTCAATAGTTCCACAGATTAATTCCCCGTTTTGTGCTTTTTCCCGGGCACCTTCCACGTTATCCAGAATCCATTTTATTTTGGTTGCAGAAAAGTAAGGATCTAATATTAGGCCTGTTTTTTCCTGGATCATCTCATGCTTTCCGGAGCTACGCAACTCGTCGCAGTAATCTGCTGTGCGTTTATCTTGCCAAACGATGGCATTGTAGATGGGTTTTCCTGTTTCTTTGTCCCAAACGACCACAGTTTCCCGTTGATTGGTAATGCCAATGGCGGCAATATTTTTGCCGTTTAACCCTGCTTTTGTGGTTGCTTCTGCTGTGACGCCTGCCTGGGTTGACCAGATTTCATGTGGATCGTGCTCGACCCATCCCGGTTGTGGGAATATTTGCGTAAATTCCTTCTGGGCAATGGAGACTATATTTCTGTCTTTATCAAAAATGATAGCTCTGGAGCTGGTGGTACCTTGATCCATTGCCAAGATGTATTGTTGTTCCATAATTGAGTAATTGAGTATTGCTGGTTATTTTTGTATTACTTTAAGATATAATTTTTTGCAACGTTTTGAAAATGCACTATTTGGTCATTTTGCCAATCTTCATCCTTATTCAGCTCTTGTGCGAGTATTTTTGCCACTTCGGGAGCAGCTTCAATTGCGGCTTTTGCGTCGAGAAATAGCATCCGTACCCGACGGGATAGCACATCTTCCACAGTCCTGGCAAGTTCATTGCGTGCTGCCCAAACAACTTCGGCCTTTTTGAACTCAAGATGTGGGATTAATTTTTCGTCCCATTGAGGATTTTCCTGAGCCAACGCGTTGATGGCTTCTTGGTCCGCACCATAAATATACATATGGCTGCTTCTGTCGGACGTTGGAATGGCGCTATAGATCTTTTGTGCGGCAGACCGGCTTTCTTTTTGTGGTAAACAGCCAATTTTTATTGCTTTGTCTAGGGTATCTTGGCCCATTCGACGGAATGTTGTCCACTTTCCGCCAGTTAAAGTCAGTAATTTGGAGTCGCTAACAATAACCTTGTGGCTTCGCGAGATCTCTTTGGTCTTGTTTGAGTTACCTGTAGGGGCTGCCAGTGGTCGGAGGCCAGCGAATACGGCCAATGCATCCGCTCTGGTTGGTTGTTTTGTCAAGTAACGTCCCGCCGTTTTCAGAATAAAATCGATCTCCTGCTCCAAAGCTACCGGTTCAAGGCTATGCTCGTCTATCGGTGTGTCCGTTGTTCCCACAATGACTCGATTATGCCAAGGTACCAGAAAAAGAACCCGTCCATCATCCGTTTTTGGAATCATAATGGCATCGTCGCCCGGGAGAAACGATTTGTCAAATACCAGGTGAACCCCCTGGCTGGGGCGTACCATTTGTTTGGCTTCCGGTCTATCCATTTTTAAGATATCATCGACAAATATTCCTGTAGCATTGATAACAGCTTTGCCTTGTATGGTGAAAACTTCACCAGTTTCGGTATCATTGGCGATGACACCGTTTATTCGTCCATCGCTGTCTTTGCTGAGGTTATTGACCCTTACGTAATTTAAGGCGACACCGCCCATTTGTATACAGGTCTGCGCAACGTTGAGCGCAAGCCTGGAGTCGTCAAATTGTCCGTCTTGATAAACCACGCCTCCATATAACCCTTTGGGTCGTACAGTGCTTATGCGATTCAGCGTTTCTTCTTTATTGATATGAATGGACTTTCCCAAACTTAATTTACCTGCAAGCAGGTCATATATTTTCATTCCAATGGTATAGAATGGGCCATCGAACCAGCTGTAGTTTGGAATGATAAACGATTGATTTTTAACAAGGTGTGGGGCATTTTTTTGAAGTAAACCTCTTTCGTGAAGCGCTTCTTTAACCAAGGAGATGTCGCCCTGAGCCAAGTAGCGTACACCACCGTGAACAAGCTTTGTTGCTTTGCTTGAAGTGCCTTTTGCAAAATCAACCTGCTCCAATAAAATTGTTTTGAACCCTCGGCTTAACGCATCTAATGCAACACCTAATCCGCTGGCACCGCCGCCTATGACGATAACATCCCACGTACTCGTATCTCTTATTTTTTCTATCAGTTTTGACCTGTTGAATTCTTGGTGTTTCATTTTGTTTCGTTTTGGATTTTTGTAGTGAATCTTCTGTGCTTCTTTTACTACTTCCTTTACACTAAGTTATGCTATATTTGTTGAATTTTAAAGGAAATTAAATAATATTTATGTTAAGATAAGGTGTTTGTTTTTGTTTTGTTTTGTTTTTATTTTAGTAAAAGGAAGTCTTTCTTGTTTTTATCAGCGACCTGAACCGCGTATCAATAGGTTGCCTTTTTACTTCTCCCCAATGGTGATATGTTGAATAACACCCCTATGCTGATCACCTAAGGTCATGTATATCGGGCTTAATCGCATTTTTAGGAGTCCGCTGAAATACGGTCCGTTGTAGTCCTGGGTGTTTTTTTTCATGGTCAATAGCTATATCATGTTTAACGATTATGTGCTGCTTATGTTTTGGTTTGGGGAAATGATTTTGTAATTTTAGATCAGTATTTAATTTATTTATGATGAGAAATATAAGATTATTACTGTGTGGAGCTATTGTGTTTTTGGGGACGGTACTCGTACAGTCCAAAGCGTTCTCACAGCAGCTTGCTACAGCTCAGGATCTTTCGAAGCCTTACAATCCAGATGCCAATGCACAGAATGATATTGATCAACTATTGGTTCAAGCAAAGAAAGAAAAGAAAAACATCGTTATTCAAGCCGGTGGGAATTGGTGTGTCTGGTGTTTAAGGTTTAACGACTATATCCATAAAACAGCAAGTGTCGACAAGTTGTTAAAGAGTCATTTCCTCTATTATCACCTCAATTATTCAAAAGAAAATAAAAATGAAGCTGTGTTTCAAAAGTATGCCCCTGAAGGCAATAAACTAGGTTATCCATTTTTTATTATTTTGGATAGAAATGGAAAGACATTGCATGTACAGGAGAGTGGCAGTCTGGAAAAAGGAAAGGGCTATGATGAAGAAAAAGTGCTTAATTTCTTTAAAGCCTGGGTTGCAAAATAGCAATTGTCGACTTTGGCATTTCTAGTCGCGCTAAAGGAAACTACCCAGCAATCCTTTCCTAAACAACGATACAGTCTGAAAGATCAGTACCTTTTCTTCGTACTTGCTTCGTACCTGCTTCGGATCATCAATAGATCTTGTACAGATGTTGTACAGATATTGTCCAGTCTCCAAACAGGAAAAGTCTGTACACTACTAGGTCAACAGTCGTAACGGAATTGGGCAGCTCCGAACGTGGTCCGAAGCAGGTACGAACACAATATGAATAAAAGCCAGCTGCCGCGGCCATGTCCAGCATCGTTTAGGTAATCTCCTTTATGCTATTGTCTTTGTCTGTGATTTTGCCTTTAATTTACGCCCAATTGTAAATAATGGCGGATAGGCTGAAAATAAAAGGTCTCGTTCCTAGAAACGAGACCTTTTATTTTGGCTTAAAATAGCTCTTTTTTACGAGGATATTGTTTTGATCCCCCAATGACGAGCGTGCTTACTCTTGATAGAATATCTTATTGGTAGCCTAACAATTTCATTACTTGTTTGGAGTTTTGCTCCTCACCGAAAACCTCGTAGTTGAATGTTTCATCTCTATTGCGGCGTACAAGCACATGTTTGGGTGAAGGAAGTAAGCAGTGGTGGATGCCTCCATATCCGCTTAATACATCTTGATATGCTCCGGTATGAAAGAATCCCAAGTACTGTACCTTACGGGTCTTAGGCATAAATACCGAGTTCATGTGTGCCTCCTGATTGTAATAATCCTGTCCATCGCATGTGATGCCACCTAAATTGACGCGTTCGTATTCTGAATCCCAGTTATTGATCGGCAATAGAATGTATTTTTGATTCAATGCCCATACATCCGGCAAATTTGTAATGAATGAACCATCAATCATAAACCAACGTTCGCGATCGTTTTGTTGCTTGCGGCCCAAAACTTTATAGAGGATACCTGATGCTTCAGCAACGGTGTATTTGCCAAATTCGGTAATAATATCTGGTTCCATTACCTCATGGTGAGCACAGATTTGTTTGATACGGTTGACAATCTCGTTGACCATATATTCGTAGTCAAAGTCGTGTACCAGTGAATCCTTAAATGGCATGCCACCACCGATATCTAGGGTATCTAAATCCGGGTTTACTTTCTTAAATTTACAATATAAAGTAACGTATTTCTCTAATTCGTTCCAGTAATACGGAGTGTCCGAGATACCTGAATTAATGAAAAAGTGAAGTAACTTTACTTTAAAGTTTGGATTGTCGGCAATCTTGTTGTTATAGAATTCAACGACGTCTTCCTGGCGAATCCCTAGGCGAGAGGTATAAAATTGAGAATCTGGTTGCTCTTCGGAAGCAACGCGGATACCTAAAGCACAAGGCTCATCCAATTCGATTTCATCATCATAAAGGTTAAATTCCTCTTTGTTATCCAGTACCGGTATAATGTTTTTATATCCGTCGTGGATCATATCAACAATATATTGTTTGTACTGGTAGGTTTTGAACCCGTTACAGATCACTGTAATGTCTTTTGTTACTGTGCCCTGTCTTTCCAATGAATCGATCATCGGCATATCAAATGCAGATGAAGTTTCCAGGTGGATATCATTTTTCAAAGCTTCCTCTACGATGTGCTTGAAATGGGATGACTTGGTACAATAACAATATTTGTAAGATCCGCGATAGTTGTGTTTCAGAATTGCGGTCTGAAAGAGGATTTTCGCTTGCTGAATTTTTTTGCTGACGATAGGCAAATAGGTAAAACGTAACGGCGTACCGTACGTTTCTATCATTTCCATTAAATTCAAATCGTGGAAATACAATTCGTCGTCGATGATTTCGAATCCGTCTTGCGGAAAACCAACACTTAAGTCAAGAAATTCCTGATAGCTCTGCATTTTTTATTATTTTTGCAAAGATATACTTTAATGGTGAATACCTAAATAAGGAATGTTATTTATTTCCAATTCACTATCAGGAAGTTGTAAAAATTACAAAATCATTAAATGGCAAATTCTATTCAAAAGCGACTTGTTGAAGTCACTGTACAGGCAGTAAAAGAGCTTTACAATGCAGATATTTTAGAAACTCAAATTGCTTTACAAGCTACCCGAAAGGAGTTTGAGGGACAAATTACAATCGTAACTTTTCCCGTAACGCGCTTTTCGAAATCTTCTCCGGAACAAACCGGAAAGGAAATTGGTGCTTATTTGCAACAGCATATCGCTGAAATATCGGATTTCAATGTGATAAAAGGCTTTTTGAATATTGTTCTTTCCGATGATTACTGGATCACTTTGCTGAATCAGACCATAACGGCGAAGGACTTTGGTGTATTTCCTGCGAATGGGAAGAAACTGATGGTGGAATACTCTTCTCCGAATACCAATAAACCGCTGCACTTGGGGCATATCCGTAATAATTTATTAGGATATTCTGTTGCAGAAATCCTAAAAGCTTATGGTTATGATGTGATCAAAGCAAATTTGGTGAACGATCGTGGTATCCATATCTGTAAGTCCATGTTGGCCTGGCAAAAATTTGGCAACGGTGAAACACCCGAATCCACTGGACTCAAAGGCGATCACCTTGTCGGAAAATATTACGTTGTCTTTGACAGAGAATATAAAAAGGAAATCGAGGCATTAAAAGCTGAGGGGCAAACCGAAGAGGAAGCGAAGAAAAATGCACCTTTGATGCGAGAAGCGCAAGCGATGTTGCAGCAATGGGAGGCCGGTAATGAAGAGGTGATCTCCCTTTGGAAAACCATGAACAGCTGGGTGTACGCCGGGTTTGAAAAGACCTATAAACAATTAGGGGTCGATTTTGATAAATACTATTATGAATCCAATACATACTTGCTGGGGAAAGATATTATCCAGGAAGGTTTAGATAAAGGGGTTTTCTTCAAAAAAGAGGATAACTCCGTATGGATTGATCTAACTGCAGAAGGATTGGATCAGAAGCTTGTGCTTCGTGGCGATGGTACTTCGGTCTATATTACACAAGATTTGGGGACAGCACAATTGAAGTATGATGAATTCAAAATGAATGATTCTATTTATGTTGTCGGTAACGAACAGGATTACCATTTCAAGGTACTGTTTTTGATCTTAAAAAAACTTGGTAAAGCTTGGGCTGACGGATTGTTCCATTTATCGTACGGGATGGTCGATCTTCCTTCGGGTAAAATGAAATCACGGGAGGGAACCGTTGTTGATGCGGATGATTTAATGGCTGAAATGCTTAAAACCGCACAAGAACGTACTGAGGAGCTTGGCAAAACTGAAGGATTGGACGAGGAATCAAAAGCCGTGCTTTATGATACAATAGGAATGGGGGCACTGAAATATTTTCTATTGAAAGTGGATCCCAAAAAGCGCCTTTTGTTTGATCCAAATGAGTCTGTCGATTTCCAAGGTCATACAGGACCATTTATTCAATACACACATGCCCGTATCAAGTCTGTTTTAAGTAAAGCTGAATTCGATTTTGACAGTGCTGTTTCTGTACCGGCGACGATCTCTTCTTACGAGCGTGACTTGATTCAGCAATTAGGTGCGTTTCCGGAGACTATTGAGGCTTCTGCGCAAGAGTTTAGCCCTGCGCAGTTGGCAAATTATATTTATGAGGTAGCCAAGTTCTACAATAAATTCTATCATGAAGAGACGATATTGAAGGCGGAAGATGCTGATGTAAAGAACTTTAGATTGCACCTTTCGGCTTCTGCTGCAAAGGTTATTGCCAAAGGGATGAACTTATTGGGTATTCGTGTACCTGAAAGAATGTAATATGATGAAGAAAATTCGCGTAGGGCTTATTGGCTTTGGAATTTCAGGGCAGGTGTTTCACGCGCCTGTCATGCGTTCGATAACGGAGCTGGATCTTGTTAAAGTAACCGCCCGGAAAGCTGATCAGCAACTTTTACTAAAAAAACGCTATCCACAGGCAGAAATTGCTTTGTCGGCAGATGATATTTTTAATGACGCAACCATTGATTTAGTCGTGGTTGCGACTTCCAATGACATGCATTATCCTTTCGCAAAACGTGCTTTGGAAGCAGGGAAACATGTTGTTGTTGAGAAACCATTTACGAACAATGTGGAGCAGGCCGATGAGCTTATCGCGCTGGCTAAGGAGAAAAATCTGATTTTGGCGCCTTATCACAATTTAAGATTCAACTCAGACTATCGAACGTTAAAGAAAGTGATTCAAAGTGGACGATTGGGAAGGATTGTAAATCTGGAAGCTAGGTTTGATCGTTTCCGCAATTACTTGAGACCAAATGCATGGCGTGAAGAGCATTTACCGGGTTCGGGGATATTCTACGATTTGGGCTCGCATCTTATCGACCAAACTTTACAGTTATTTGGAAGACCAGATGCTGTTTTTGCAGATTTGGCTATTCAACGGGATCATGCGAAAACCATTGATAATTTCGACTGCCTACTATACTATGATAACTTACGGGTATCGCTGAAAGGGTCTATGTTGGCAAAAGAACCTACACCTCGTTATCGTGTTTTTGGCATGAACGGAAATTTTGTAAAATATGGTGTCGACCCGCAGGAAGCTTTACTGCGCGATGGCAAATTTCCTGATGAAGATCCAACCTGGGGACAAGAAGATCCAAGTCTATACGGCAAGCTCAATATTGTTGAACAGGGGAATGATATTGAAGAAATGATTCCTTCTGAAATAGGTTCTTATCCTGATTTTTATCAGAACGTTGCGGATAGCATATTGGGAAAAACTACCTTGATTGTATCGGCGGAACAGGCGCGGGATGTCATTAAAATTATTGAATTGGGGTATCAGAGTCAATTGGAACGAAGAGTTGTTTCTGTTGAAAATACATTGATTGCTTATTAGAGTGTTGCTGTGAGTATACTATACGATGCCATCATTATTGGGGGTGGAGCCTGTGGTTTGATGTGTGCAGCCCAAGCAGGGCTAATTGGGAAGAAGACCTTGGTCCTTGAACGAAACGATAAGGTCGGCGCGAAAATCTTGATTTCCGGAGGTGGGCGCTGTAATTATACAAATATTGGTAGCAGTCCCGCTAATTTTATTTCCGAAAATCCAGATTTTTTACATGGTATATTCAAACAATGGACCGTCGACGATACCATTACATTTTTTGAACAATATGGTATCGTGGGACATGAAAAAACACTGGGACAGTTGTTTCCAGAGACCAATAAAGCAAAAGATATCGTTGCTGTATTTTCAAAAATTTTATACGAGACAGGGCAGGATATAGCCTTGAATACCTTGGTTAAATCTGTAGAAAAAGACGATAATGGCTTTTTGGTAACAGTAGAAAATGCAAAAGGTGAGTCTCGATACCATGCCCATAAAGTTGTTGTTTCTTCCGGTGGGCTTCCGGTCCAAAAACTTGGTGCTTCAGACTTTGGATTACGTCTAGCCAAACAATTTGGCTTGAATGTAGTCGGTACAGCGCCTGCATTAGTCCCTTTGACGATAACTGGAAAAGATGCAGATTGGTATAGTTCTTTGGCTGGAAATTCGGTGTTCTCGAAAGTGTCTGTTGCCGGAATGTCTTTTGAAGAGAATATTCTCTTTACGCACTGGGGGTTAAGCGGACCTGCAATTCTTCAAATATCAAGTTATTGGCGGCCTGGACAGGAGATTACGATTGATCTCTTGCCTAATTTTAATTTAGATAACCTGATTAAACAGGAGCGACAATATGGCGGAAAGCGACTTGTTTCACAATTGCTAAACGATTATTTCAGCAGGAAATTGGTCGATGCCCTTGGAAAATTTTTGGCCTTGGATACCAAAATTGCTTCCCTTAGTAAAGCTGACGCGAAATTGATTGTCGATACGATCCATCGCTTCAAGGTAAAACCTGCGGGAGATAAGGGGTATGATAAAGCCGAGGTCATGCGTGGAGGAGTATCAACGGAAGAACTTCACCCCAAGACCTTAATGTCCAAAAAAGTGAAAGGCCTTTATTTCGGAGGGGAAACTGTTGATATTACGGGGTGGCTTGGCGGCTATAATTTCCAATGGGCTTGGGCTAGTGGTTATGCCATCGCCCAAGACATTTAGGCGTGAAATATTATTCATTTCGTGAATTTAACGCCTTATCGACAGCTTTCTCAGCATAGAGTTGTGCAGCAGCAGCCAAGCGTAGTTTTATTCTCGTTTGTAAATTTCTTGGCGAGAGTACTTTAATAGCTTCGCCGAATCCTAAAATTTCTCTTTCCAATTCAAAATTAAGTACGACATCGATGCGAATTAAGATGGAGCCATCCTCCTTTTTGTCTAAAACCTGCTGTGAAGAATGCAAGGGTTTTGTTGCTACATAAGGTGCATTTTTTGCATTGACTTGCAATATCACCCGGTGGCCGCGGTCTTTTTGTGTCTTCGTTACACCTATGGTATCCGAAAAGTAACGTTCGAAATCGACCCCTGTATACTCCTTGTATGAATTTTTGCCCATTTCCTCGATGGCATTGATCCGATCAAGCGCCAGCGTCATTAATCCTTCATTCTTTTTATGCTGACCAATTAGAAACCATCGATTCCGATATTCTTTTAAGAGATATGGGGAGAAGACCAGATCCTGCTGTTGTGTTGCTTTGAACGATTGATAGCTGATCAGGAGTGGTGTTTTTTCCCGAATGGCTTGATGGAGCATGCTGATAAAAGAAAGACCTTTTAGCAGATTGTTGCTTTCCATTTGTATAATAGAGGGTGAATTGTCCTTTTTGGTATGGATGCTATCTTCAAGCCGTGCAACAATATCGCTCATTTCATCAAAGCTGGAGAAACCGCTCACATGCTTAAGTACCTCTACTGCCTCCTTCATTTTTTGCATGTCACCGACGGAAATCGGTGAATTGCTAATGCTATAGTTGGGATCTTCATAGGTGTAGAATTTTCGGTGCAACACGACAATAGGCGCATTGTAGCCGAGCTTATTGCTACGCATGAGCTGAATATCACCTTGTATGGTGCGTTTACTTATCCCATTTTTGATTCCTTCAAATTCATAGAGTGCATCGGAAACCTTTTCCATAAGATCTTCCAAGGTCCATTTACGATGTCGCAAGCGAAGGCAATGGTCAATCGTTTTATAACGTATGAGAGCTAGTTTATTGAGTGCCATGTTTTTTTGATAGATTGAAAATACAAAAACTTTCTTTATCTACGCAAGGTGATTGCGTAGATTTTTGTGCCTGTCATGCAAAAAGGATCGTCTTTTCGAAATTGAAAAGAAATTCGGGTTTATCCGAGTAAAATAGCTACTTTTGCGCAGAAGCAAACTGGTTCTATCGCTGCTCTTTTTTGAGAGGAGAGGAAAGTCCGGGCAACATAGAGCAACACGCTTCCTAACGGGAAGGCTGTTATGAAAGTAGCAGACAGAAAGTGCCACAGAAAATATACCGCTTTTCGGAGTAAGGGTGAAAACGTAAGGTAAGAGCTTACGGTCTTGTATGGCGACATACATTACGGTAAACCTCGTGTGTTGAAAGACCAAATAGGTTGCGAAATTCGAAGGCTGCTCGTCTTCTTTCAATGTATTGGAATTCGTAATGGGTAGGTTGATTGAGTTTGTCAGCGATGGCAAATCTAGATAAATGATAGAAATTCCACTTCGGTGGTCTACAGAACCCGGCTTACAAGGTTTGCTTCTTTTTCGCTAATTGCCAAAAAAACCTTATATTGATTCCCATAATTGAAAAAATAGCATAACTCTCGATTTATGAGTACAATTTTAATCATTGATGATGAGCGCGCCATCAGAAGTTCGTTGCGTGATATCTTGGAATATGAAGATTATACGATTTTAGATGTCGACAATGGCCGGGATGGATTAGATATTTTAAAAAAGGAAAAAATAGATCTTGTGCTCTGTGATATCAAGATGAATACGATGGATGGGATGGAAGTTTTGGCGGAAGCACATCAAAGCAGCCCGGACATCCCTTTTATTATGATTTCTGGACATGGTACGATTGAAACAGCTGTTGAAGCAGCGAAAAAAGGAGCGTTTGACTTTTTAGAAAAACCGCTAGACCTGAACAGATTATTGATCACAGTACGGAATGCACTGGATAAAAGCTCCCTTGTCACCGAAACCAAGGTACTGAAACGGAAAGTTAGCAGTTCGAAAACAAAAGATATATTGGGTGAGTCTGGGGCAATCAAACGTATTAAAGAGACAATTGATCGCGTAGCTCCAACGGAAGCCCGTGTATTGATTACCGGAGCAAATGGTTCTGGAAAGGAGCTTGTGGCACGTTGGCTGCATGAGAAATCGAATCGCGCGCAGGGACCCCTTATTGAAGTGAACTGTGCTGCGATACCTTCCGAACTAATTGAATCTGAATTATTCGGACATGAAAAAGGATCCTTTACATCCGCGATTAAACAGCGTATCGGAAAATTTGAACAAGCGAGTGGCGGAACATTGTTCTTGGATGAGATCGGAGACATGAGTCTATCCGCTCAAGCTAAAGTGTTAAGGGCGTTACAGGAACATAAAATCACCAGAGTGGGAGGCGACAAAGAAATTGACGTCAATGTCAGGGTAGTCGCTGCGACCAATAAAGATCTCTTGAAGGAAATTGAAGAAGGTAATTTTAGAATGGACTTGTATCACCGCCTGTCGGTAATCTTGATTCATGTGCCTGCTTTGATCGACCGTGTGGATGATATTCCCCTGCTTTCAACAAATTTTTGTGAAGAAATCTGTATGGAATACGGGATACCTGTAAAGGAAATTACGGCTGCTGCCATGCGGGAATTGAGCCATCTTCCTTGGACAGGTAATATTCGGGAATTGCGCAATATGATTGAACGGTTAATTATTTTGAGTGATCGATCTATCACAGATAAAGATGTTGTCGCATTTGCTAATCCTTCTCGTGAACCGGTCAACGGTATAGCCCATGAAAAAGGCGCAACGAATTATGGATTAGATATGGACTCCTTTGATTCGTTTCAAGATTATAAAGATCATGCGGAGAAAGAATTTATAAAATATAAATTGGAAAAAAATAATTGGAACGTCTCCAAGACGGCCGATGATCTTGATATTCAACGTAGCCACCTGTATAGTAAAATAGAGAAGTTTGGTCTAAAAAGAGATTAATCATTTCGTGGAAATTTAGTTTAGCAGCTGTGAACGCAGATTTAGCTTAAACACATGGTATAAAAAAAGAGATTCTTCAAAGAATCTCTTTTTTTATCGGTATTGAGCGAAGACATCTGAATCATCGGAATAAGTGTCGGCACCCACAACCAAATTATAATTCTTGTGTTTTTAAAATGGCCTTTACATTGGCAACTGATATTTCTGTATAATTATTTATATAATCATCACTTACAGGCAATTCTTCTTTTTTATGTGTTGAAAGTACGGCAACAACTTTCATTTCGGCATTTTTCGCTGCGGTAATACCAGAAAAAGAGTCTTCAAAAACAATACAGCGGTCAACAGGAATTTGCAGGTTTTCTGCAGATTTTAGGTAAACCTCAGGATGTGGCTTATGTAGTTTTACATCTTCGCTGCTCAGTGTGGAAGAGAAGAGTTGGCGTATATTCAATTCGTCCAGAATTAAATCCATATTCTCTTGGGGAGCAGAAGTCGCCACAGCAAGCTTAAAACCGTCATTTTTTAATTCCGTTAGAAACTCAATTAAGCCCTTTATAGGGGCAACGTGTTCTTTATAAATCACTCTAAAAAGCTGCTCTTTTTCAAATTCAAGGGTCCGCAGTTCCTCAGGGGATATCGGACGTTGAAAGAAATGTTGCATAATGTAACTATTATGCTTACCATACATATGCTGCTCAAATTCCTCTTCTGTCGCCTGTTGTACATTGTGGTTTTTAAAAAAAGCTCTAAAAGCTTCCGCATGGAAAGGGTTGGTGTGGCTGATAACACCGTCCATGTCAAATATCGCTGCGTATTCTGTCATTGAGCTAATATACAATAATTGCCTTGTTTGATCGATTTTACTCCTTCATATTCTGGTAAATATTTTCTTCCGACTAGAGAAAGCTTAGATTAAAGCGTCCCTTGTCGCAGCTGCTTACCTCATTATGAAATTGGAAAAAGTCTTCATATGTATTGGCAGGATAACTGCCTTCAAAAAGTTCCAATTTTCTGTAGGTGAATAGTTTATTGTCTTTCATTTCTGACCTAAATTCATACCTTCCAAAGGGTTTCTCAATAACTTTCTTCTCAGGAGTTATGTTTTTGAGCATATTTTCTGGGAGGGCAATACTAATGCTGTCGATATCGGCATAGCCTCTCTCAATGAAAATATCTTCCGTTCTATTTCTACTTTCTGCAATGCTGGAGTGTGTATTGAATAAATTAGGCTGGATCAAAAGTTTATTACCATTTTTCACCGCATAGTTTTTAATAAAAATATTCAGGTTCTCCTCGATAAATGGATTTTCCTCCTTATGTTCAATATAGTTTACCTGATTAAAATTGATGTTGTCTATATTATAGTAATCCGTGAGAAGTTTATTCTTATCATTATTGCTGGCTAAAAGCACGTCCATATGGTTCTCATATTGGGTTCCGTAGAACTTGGTGTTTAAGGTACCTTGGATGCTTCCATCTTCCGAAAGTTTTAGGTCGGCATAGCGCAATTGAAGGTTGGTTGAGTTAACGTATTTCGGCGTATGCATGATAACTCCACCATTTTCGGTACAGGCAACGACATCTCTATCGTCGGTAAAGTCGCTAAGAAAACCGAATGGAAGATTTTGGCTCGTGCATTCCAGCCAGGTCGTATCATTTTTGAATGGAATGCATAAGATGACGTGATTCCCGTCCTGGGCATTTGCAAAGGTTTTGTGAAAACTTTCTTTGCGTTTGCCTGCTTCGACAATACAGTAATAAGAAGGTATATTGACGGCCGACAACATGCTTCGCATGTAATTCGCCAGTGCTTTACAATCACCATACCCTAGGCGGTCAACCTCAGAGGCAGGAAATGGCTCCAGGCCCCCAATACCGATTTGGATACTGATGTAACGTGTGTTTTTTTGTAAGTAATTATATAGGATCTTTGCTTTGTCTTTATCTGAGCCAGCATCTTTGGTTAATGCTATGAATTTTTGTTTAGACGCCTCCGTCAAATCTTCTTTTTTGTTCAATAGGCTATTGGATACCCATTGGCCAAATTCTTTCCAATCCCCAAAATTCCCTGTCTTACCATAATAAATAAAGTTTTTGGGAACAATGAGTACGTTTGTTCTTTTCAGGTTAGGGTTGGGGCTATAAGATTCATCTTTTTTTGCAGCGATCTGTTCAGCATTCCATGTTTTACTTTCCGTTTTGTCATTTTTCTCTTCTTTGATACTTCCTTTATAATTCGTTGTTTCAATTCGACATTCTGTGCCAATTGGTGCAATAAATTGAAAGCTACTTTTTTCTACAGATACATTATTGGACACTTCAGGAGTCCAAGAGGGAATGATCAAGTTTTGTTTACTTCTAACTTCGTATTGGTATTCGACTGTATAAGGATAGCTATGGTAATCAGGTGTATATAATTTTACACGGGAATCGGCAAACATCGTGCTGTTGTCCACAGCGCTAATATCCTTGAAATCTTTCGTTGCAATTTTCTTTTGCAATATCCCCATTTCGTTATAGATAGCCCCCTTCAGACTCTTGATTTCCGTGGATTTATTATAATATACCGGGAGCGTGGCGTAATGGTCCCCGTTTTTATTATACACAGTTATGGCACAGGTTATGGTTGTGATGACTTGTTCGGGAGATTTCATTTCTACCACAGTTTTATCATTGCGCACAGTTGCTACAGCTCTGCTCTTTAGTGTACTTGGGATATTGGCGACGTCGTAATTATCTTGCCCAGTTGCGACGATCGGAAGCAGGAAGTAGAATAAGTTGACGAATAAGATTTTCATTTTTTACCGATTAATTTTATGTCTAGTTTTTGTTGTTGAATAATACGTGAATACAATTCTTTGAGCGAAAAATACTCATCGACTGAAAAGATGGGTTTGTTAAACGCCAGGCTCTGCAGAATCTCAAGTTGATTGCCATTGATTTGAGTGACGTATCTATATTTTGCAGTTGATTCGGGTAGTGCTAACGATGCATTTTGAGGTTTTTCAACAATTTCATAGCGATCGGGGATTGTCAATTTGATTGTGTATTGCGTTTTTGATTTAAAGCCCATATCGACTGGATAAGTTCTTTCCTGTGCTTTAAAGGGGTTGTAGGAAATCCTGTCAATAATATTGGGCGCCAATACCAATACGTCTTGTTCCATTTGTTTGGAGACATCTAGGACGACGTCAAATTCTTCTATCAATGGTTGATCAATATTCGCTAGATTTTGGATACTTGATTTAGTTAACGTGATATTGGGCATTTCTTCGTCTAGTTTTTCCCAATATTCCTCCAAAGAATTGAATTTGGCGATATGCTGACGTTTTAAGAAGGCTTTGTTGCCACTGCTGCTTATGGTCAGTTTTCCCTTAATTTTAGATTGTTCATCTAAAGCTCCCTCCAATATGTGGTTGACATCGGAAGATTCTTCTACCGTAAGCGGAAACCAGTCTGAGCTTT
Source organism: Sphingobacterium sp. Ag1 (assembly GCF_000988325.1). NCBI lineage: Bacteria > Pseudomonadati > Bacteroidota > Sphingobacteriia > Sphingobacteriales > Sphingobacteriaceae > Sphingobacterium > Sphingobacterium sp. Ag1. Next base: position 17,678 of record NZ_LBGU01000044.1, read on the forward strand.
TTCTGGAGTAGATAATTCTTCCCCGTTCATTTAAGCATTGTAAAGGCAGCTGTCCAAAAGGTAGGTATGAATTGGAGGCATCTAATTTAAATTTTACGCCATCTATATCTACGCAAGCGATGACATAGTCAAAGTCGGATAATACTGGAAATAAGGCGTTAGGTGTACCGTTTCGGCGTGTTGAAAGAATTATAGGGTAGGCCTCCAGATCTGCCGCTAATAGCGCGGTTACCAGTGCTAAATTGATGTCCCCGATATTGCCGGTTCGTTTTTCCAATGCTTTTTCAATACCAGTTTCAGCATATTTACCTAAATAATTATTCCATTTTATTTGTTTGTTGATATAGTTATATATCTTTTTTGCTTTTTCTAATTTGGTGTCAGTAGGCGATACAATTGTTGCTAAATGGGCTTTGAATAAGTCTGTTTTTTTTAATTGACCTCCAAAAGCCTTTTCATTCATGAGGTCTGTATCGACGTCTTTCCAGGTTTTGCTAAATGTCTTCTTGCTACCAGTACTTGGATAAAAGATTGATTCAAGCTCATAATAGATTGCAGATTTGAAATTGGTTGGCGAAGTCATGTAGTCCTCTTCCATAAATGCGGGGATGTTCTTCATGGTATAGGTCAATTTTGAACAGTCCATTCGCAGTCCATCCAGGAAAATATATTCTTTCAGTGCTTCGGCTTTTTGATCGGTAAGCTTGTAAGGACCTCGTAAAACTACATTGTAGGAAAAAGAAGCAGGAATAATGGCGATATATTGGCTTTGTATTTTGGGGATATCGTCTTGAAATTCCCATGTCTTGAAATTAAATAAATCCTGCTCCAGCGTGCGATAGGACACTTCGATAATAGATCCTTCTTTAATATTCGGAAGGGTGAACTTATTAAGATCCAGATAGGCTGAGTAATTTTCCTTGAAAACTTTTTTATTTTCAAGCTCTGTTTTCTCGATCCTACCATTTTCTAAGTTATACGTAACAGCCTTTAGTTCGTCAAAATAGTCACGTATGTAACTTCCGCGTTTATACGAGGGAATTTCAAAATTAGCTTTTTTAAACCCTTCTTTGTTATTGATCCGGATAAGTACATGGTATTCATGTTGAAGTTTTACGCGATTATCATAATCATCAACAAAGACAGAGCTCCGTCCAAACTCATTGAGTACGATTGCATTGGCATTGCTATCCAGGTCTGTTCGTGAAAAATCTGAAATAGAAACTTTACCAAAGTCAAAAGTTTGGGCTATACTATTTGTATAAATAGAAAATATTAAAAATAGCGTTAAAAACTGGCGCATAACTATAGGTGTAATAATTCACGAATATAAGTTTTTAGCCAAAATTAAACGATACTTCCGGATAATTATTTATCTAGTTTCAAAAGATTATTAATGATTTCGGTGATGTTATCGACATCTTCACCATCTTCCAGCATAGAGAATGCAAGATAGGTGGCGTAGATTTCAGGACTGAATTTTACGTGCTTATCGGCGATAAACCGGTCGATCTGTTCTTCATTGCATTCAAAATGAATACTTTGTAATTCATTGAAAAGATTGGTTGAGATGGTCTGATGATTTTCACCACAGGCAAATCCTGCAATAATATGGAATAGAAACTTATCGGTTATTTCGTCATCTTCCTTTTTGAACATAGCACGAATATGCTTATAATCGAATTTAGTTTTTGCGCTATTCACAATAGTGTCCCAAATCTGATACTCTGCTTTAGTCTCCATAGCTCGCTTTAAATTTATATTGGTATAAGCAATATAGCAAAAATAATTTGATTTTTGGCAAGGATAATGAAACTTAGTGGTCTATTCAAATGACCGCAATAAGCGGTCTATCTGTAGGCATAAAATTCAGCAGATCCTCGGGTAAAGGGCGGGATATCGATTATGATGAAGAGCTTATGCCTGTAATAAGGTGTAAACTATTTCCCCTAAAAAGCAGCCTAATATCACACCAAATAGAATTGACAAAATCACCTTTAACCAGACTGGGCTTGTTTCTAAAATCAGTTTCATGGAGCAAAATTGCTTTAAAAATATACTTTAAAAAAGACTTTTCTCTTTTTTAAGGCTAGCTGTGGCGATACAATGACATGAATTTTGGCCTTTATGGTATGATAATTGAAAATTAATAGTTGGATTCGATTTTTTTAGTAATTTAAGTCGGAAATTGAAATTGTTGAAATAGCCTGATTTATAATTATGATAACACGAATAGTATTGACAATTGTTCTATTCACTTTAACAAAAGTTGGGCTTGGCCAGCAGGTGAATATGGAGAAAATTCGAAAAGAATATGCGGAGGCCGTGAAGGACGAGGATCTGTGTGAACATAATTTGGAGACGTTGACCGAAGGTGCCAAATCGCCGACAGAGAAAGCCTATCTAGCCGCCTATCAAATACTGTTAGCGAAACATATCGGCAATCCATTTAAGAAAGTTGGGCAATTCAAAGAGGGGAAAAAGCATTTGGAAGAAGTGATTAAGGAAAATCCAAATCATATTGAAGCGCGTTTTATACGTTGGAGCGTACAGGTGCATGCGCCTTCTTTTTTGGGCTACAACAATAATATCCTTGAGGATAAAAATTTCCTGGTTAAAAACCTTTATAAATTACCCAATGAAGAGGCTAAATCAATTATTTATAATTATCTCAAAGGCGCCAATCCTTATCTTAAAGGTGGGCAAGTATTTAGCGCTACAGAGTTGAAGGAGCTAGCCCAATAGGACGTTAAAGGTTGTTAATTTGACAAGACTGTGGGGTATTTTGGCTAGAATATTGCGTATCTTGCTATATGAATTAGTTCAACATCTACAAAAAGAGTATATCATGAAGAATTTAGTTTTTCCAATGACTGTATTAACGGCCAGTTTGTTTGTTGTCGGATGTGGTGTCAGCAAAAAGCAATATGCTGGTTTACAGTCCGACTATAGTAAATTGCAAACGGAGCACAGTCAATTGACCAAGCAATATCAGGATGGACAACTTCAATTAGCTGAAGGCCGGACACGGATCAAGAGTTTAGAAGATCAGTTGGCTTCCGAACGACAAAATAATGCGGACCTCCGATCGGCTTATGCTGCTTTGCAGAAATCGCTCGACAACAGTATTAATCAGAATTCACAGGGAAATATTAATATTTCTAAGCTGGTTGATGAAATTAACGCTTCAAATAAATACATTAAGCATCTCGTTGAGACGAAAAACAAATCCGATTCCTTGAATCTGGTATTGACAAATAATTTGACAAGATCACTTAGCCGTGAGGAACTGCAGGAAGTTGATGTACAGGTATTAAAAGGGGTCGTTTATATCTCACTTGCTGATAACATGCTTTACAAATCCGGTAGCTATGAAATTAATGATAGAGCCGATCAGACGTTAAGCAAAATTGCGAAAATTATCCAGGATTATAGAGATTATGAAGTTTTGATTGAAGGTAATACTGATACGGATCCAATTTCTAAACCTAATATTCGGAATAACTGGGATTTAAGTACGCTGAGAGCCTCTTCTGTAGTACAGGCTTTACAAAATAAATACGGTGTGGATCCGAAGCGCTTAACTGCAGGTGGTAGAGGAGAATATAATCCAATTGCAGATAATACGACCGCGCTAGGTAAGCAACGGAATCGAAGAACGCAGATTATTATAACCCCTAAATTGGATCAATTTATGGAGTTGATTGATAAGGCCCCGGAGGCTACCGAGGTACCATCGGCACAATAGATTTTAATTAGGTAAATAAAAAAATCCTTTCCAAAATGGAAAGGATTTTTTTATTATCCAAAGAATTTACTTGGATCAAAGCCGTGTTCTTTTAATACATCATCTGGTACACCATTCCAGACTCCAGGTTTATTTCCGGCATAGCCAATATCTTTTACACCCATTTCACTGGTGTAAAATCCTGAAGAAGTCAGGTTGCGCATCAATGAAAAGAAGGCGGCACCTTGTTTCATTTCTGGCCTTGCCAAATCAGGGTAGGCGATATCATCTACCAACGCAAGTTGATCTTTTGCGCTACATTTGATAAATACTGTTCCGTAACGCTTTTTGGACTGGAGGTCGAGCCAACGAAGTCCGCCGCGCATCGGGATTTTATTATCAGGCAAATCTTTTACAATAAATTCGATAAAATCGGGTACTCCCGCTTCCGAAGCGCTTCCTGAAATATTGTCCTTAGGAATAATAATGTCAGCCAAAACAGTGATTGTCGCCATTTCATGTTCGTCGAAAAACTTTTCGGTGTATAATTGTTTTGTGCGTTCATATTCAAAATCCTGGACTCCAGGTAATTTTTTGCCATTGTCTGCTGCTGCATTTTTAGCATCTTTTGAATTGCAGGCTGCGGTTAAAAGACCAGATCCAGCTGCAATTAATCCTAATGCTCTTAAAGATTCTCTTCTATTCATGCTTTTAACCGTTTAATTTTTTCTTTTCTTGAAGTATATATTCTGCTGTTCGCATCGATAAAGCGAGTATTGTCCAGGTCAGGTTTTTGTCACCTTGTTGTACAAATGGTCCCGCATCGACGACATAGAGATTTTTACAATCGTGGGCTTGTCCCCATTTGTTCAATACGGAGGTTTTCGGGTCATTTCCCATTCTTGTGGTTCCGCCTTCATGAATAATTTTTCCAGGAGCTTCTAGGCCGTACAATGTATCTGCTCCGGGTATTTTAGAAGTAATTACAGCGCCCATTTCGTGCATAATAGACTGAAATGTCTCTTGCATGTGTTTGGCTTGTGCGATTTCTTCATTAGCCCATTTGTAGTTGAAACGTAGCACAGGAATTCCGAATTTGTCGACTTTATCGGGGTCAATTTCACAGTAATTGTCTTTTCTTGCCAATGCCGTTCCGCGTCCTGCCATGCCAACATTTGCACCATAATAGCTGCGGAAATCTTCTTTTAATGCAGTACCATAACCGCCTTTGGCCTTTGACGTTCCAGCTGAATTTTTAACATGGTCATTTACTTTCGGTACCAAATTCAAAAATCCATAAGAGGGCATATGTAAACCACCGCCGTATTCGATGTGGTAACCTCTAGGGAAGTTCAATTTGGCATTATCTTCCCACCATGGCGAATAAATATGGACACTTCCAACGCCATCTTCATTATAACGCTTCCGGTCAAGTAGTTGTGGTAAAAAGCCTGATAAACTGGCCCCCGTAGAATCGTGGAGATATTTTCCGACTAAACCGCTGCTATTACCAACACCCCCAGGATGCGATTTTGATTTGGAATTTAACATGATCCGCGCGCTTTCACAGGCACTAGCACCCAAAATAACGGTTTTTCCCTTAACGGTATATTCTTGTAAATCCTTGGTGTTTACATAAGAAACACCAACTGCAATTCCTTCATCATTTGTAATGACTTCTCTTACCATTGCATTGTCTATCACCTTTAGGTTACCCGTTTTCATCGCTGGAATAACCAGACAAGATGAAGAGGAAAAGTCCCCATAAACTTTACATGCACGACCACATTGCCCACAGTAGAAACAGGTACCTCGATCTTTAATATCTTTTGATACTTCGGTTAGCACGGCCCCTCTTCCGGGAATCACTGGAACTCCAGCTTTTTTTGCACCTTTTGCAATATATAGTTCGTTTAAGCGTGGCTTAGGTGGTTTCATAAAAATACCATCGGGTTCATTATGAATACCTTCTGCCGTGCCATATATTCCGATCATTCGATCTACACGGTCATAAAATGGCTTAACCTCTTCATAAGTAATAGGCCATTCATCCGTTACTCCATCCTTTGGCTTGAAATCGTCAGGTCCCATACGCAACGAAATTCGACCCCAGTGGTTGGTTCTGCCGCCCAGCATACGTGCTCTAAACCATTCAAATTCAGTTCCCGCTACTTTGCTGTAGGGTTCGCCCTCGATCTGCCAGCCACCGAAGGCTGCATCAAAATCTCCGAATGGTCTTGTGGTACCAGCACCTCTTCTTGGAGATTCCCAAGGCCAGCGTAATTGTAACGAATCTTTTGCTGGGTCATAAAAAGGACCTGCTTCCAGCATCAATACTTTAAGCCCCGCATGTGCAAGTATATAACCTGCCATACCACCACCTGCGCCAGAACCAACTACGATGGCGTCAAATAATTCGGGATTTTCTTTAATTTGATAATCTGACATAATTAAATGAAGTAATTAATTGAATGGCCCGTACGATACATTTGCCTGAAGGCTTACTATGTAAATGAGAAGGTTCAATTAATTTAATGGTTATTGTTTCATGTTTAAAATCATCGTGAATATATCGATAAAAATTTGTTTTTTTTAATTTAATTTATCGATTTAGCAGATTTTAAATAAAGAATATGGGATTGTTACAAAAAATACCCTGTTTTATTAAAATTTTATGGCGAGCGATACTAAATATTCCGTGTATTTCGTTACGACGAAATACACGGCGTTATCTCTTAGAAGTTTTTTAATTTGATGACTTTGTTAATATGGATTTCTTGTAGAAACACTTCATCATGTGAAATGACGAGCAGGGTACCTTTATAAAGTTGAATTGCTCTGGTCAGAATGAGGATATTTTGAAGATCCAGATTGTTTGTTGGCTCATCAAGGATAATCAAATCGGGGGACTGTCGCTGAATGGTGAGACAGCATAATATCAGACGCATTTTTTCACCGCCACTCAATAGCAGGCACATTTTGTCCCAATCGTTTCTTCCGAATAGGAAGCGATGGAGTCTAATTTTGATTTCATGTTCAGGTAGTGCGGCGGTATTGAATTGCTGCGCTTGCTCATAAATACTTAAATGTGAAGATAAGATGGAATACGTCTGATCTAAATAGATGGCATGAAATGATTGGCGCTCAATTTTTCCTTGCTCAGGGGTTAGTTGGTTGAGAAGGAGTTTGACCAATGTTGTTTTGCCAGATCCGTTCGGGCCTTGGAGTGCGATACGGTCTCCACTGAATAGTTGAACGTTCATGTTATCTTTCCAAAGCTGCGCTGCGCCATAGCTGAAATTGATGTTTTCGGCCTTGATCATGCTTTTTCCTATAGGAAAAGTACTGTTTCCCAAATCTATTTTAATCTCATCCAATGCGGATTGCGAACCACGAAGTTCCTGAAGATCCGATCTGATATCTCCAATTTTGTCCTGGTGTACAGTTTTTATTTTGGCAGTACTCTTTTCAGCATTATTACGTAAGGTATTCATCATTATACGTGCTACACCTGCCTTCTCCTGCTTTTTTTGACCACGGTTGTTTAGTCTGTTTTGGCGCTCGATTGTTTCTCTTTCTTTCTCTTTTGCGATTTTGATCGCTTTTTCCTTGTGGTGGATATCGTGTTGCAACGCATGGCGTTCGATCTCCTTTTGAGCCTCGTAAAAGGTATAATTACCCCCATATCGCTTGATACCATTTGGGACCATTTCAGCCATGTCATCCAGTAAATTAAGCAGGGTTCTATCGTGGCTGACAACGACTATAGTGTTTTTGCTTGATTGAATCCAATCGTATAGTCGTGTTCTGCTGTCCATATCCAAATGGTTGCTCGGTTCATCAAGAAGAATAAGCTCGGATCGATGAATCTGGATTCCGGCCAATAAAACTTTCGTTTTTTGTCCACCACTGAGGGAAGACATTTGCTGAGCCAAATCTATGTTGGGCAGATCCCATTGTTTGAAAGCCTCTTGGCAACGTTCTTCCAAAGCCCAGTCATCTTGAAGTCTATTGAAATTTTCCTCAGACGCATCACCGGCCAATATGGCATAAAGAGCATTCAATTTTTTATCGATTCTAAGTGCTTCAGCCACCGTCTTATGCTCGAATTGTCCAACAACCTGAGGGACATAATAGGTGCTAGCGCTATTATGTATGCTCCCGCTGGTCGGCGATAATTCTTTGGCAATCAGTTGCAATACCGTTGATTTTCCAACGCCGTTGTGACCGATCAGTGCGATTTTCTCTTGCGCGTTTATGTGCAGATTTATGTTCTCAAACAATAAATCTTTATTTGGATGTCTATAGGAAAGTTGTTGTAATGAAAGCATGTTGAAATTCTTTAAATGTTAGAAAAGACCATTTGGACGGGTATCGTCAATGGATGGTATTTATTTCGTTCTAAAGAATTTTAATCTTACATGCAGTTTTAACGATGTTGAGCGCTACAAATATAGCGTTTTTATTTTGATGTCGGGAAAATTTTTGAGGAATAGTCAAATTGTTTATTTTTCTACTATTTGCTTCGGACAAATTGTACTTTTGAAAAAACGAATATTGTGAATAGAGTTCTCCTTATAGATGACGAAGAGAAGCTTCGGAAATTGCTGGCCAAAATTATTAGCCTGGAAGGTTTTGATGTGATCGAGGCTGCTGACATTAAATCGGGGTTAAAAAAGCTTGAAGTCAGTGATGTAGATGTTGTACTTTGTGATGTGAAGCTACCTGATGGTAATGGAGTTGAAACGGCTAAATTAATTAAAGAGCGGTATCCAATTGTAGAGATTATCTTATTGACGGCATACGGGAATATTCCGGATGGCGTTCGGGCGATAAAAAATGGTGCTTTTGAATACATTACGAAAGGAGATGACAATAATCGCATTATACCGTTGCTTTATAAAGCCTGTGAAAAGGTTGCATTGGCTAGAAGGGTGGAGCAGTTAGAAAAGCGATTAGGCGACCGACTTTCTTTTGATAAGATTATTGGGAAATCCAGTGCAATAAAAGCGGCCATCGGCATGGCACAAAAAGTTGCTGTTACAAATACAACGGTCTTGCTAACGGGCGAGACCGGCACAGGTAAGGAGGTTTTTGCACAGGCAATCCATCAGGCGAGTTCAAGAAGAGATCGTAGTTTTGTGGCGATTAACTGTGCCGCATTTACAAAAGATTTGCTGGAAAATGAGTTGTTTGGCCATAAATCCGGTGCTTTCACTGGTGCTACTAAAGATCAACGTGGTTTGTTTGAAGAAGCGCATTTGGGTACGATCTTTCTGGATGAAGTCGGGGAGATGGCTTTGGAGCTTCAGGCTAAAATTCTTCGTGTTTTGGAAACTGGCGAGTTTTTAAAAGTTGGGGACTCCAAACCAACGAAAGTCGATGTGCGCATCATAGCAGCAACCAACAGAAATCTCGAAACCGAAATTGCATCAGACCATTTCAGGAGTGATCTATTTTATAGACTTTCCGTTTTCACGATCGAATTACCGCCATTGCGCGAGCGTATTGAAGATATAGCGACATTGGCGCAATACTACGCTGATATCTTTGCTTTAAAATCCAACTTGAAACCGTTGCAGATGACCCCTGAGTTTGTGCAGGCTTTGGAAGGCAACCTATGGCGGGGAAATATCCGTGAACTGAAAAATGTGATTGAACGCAGCGTAATTTTGAGTGAGGGTGGCCTATTAGGTGTGGAGAGCCTTCCTTTCGGTGAACGCGAGAATAGAGAAGGGGCGAGCGTCTTGTCAAACTTTGCAATGTCCAACATGGAGAAGCAGCATATACAACGTGTATTAAAACATACGAATGGAAATAAAGCTGAAGCTGCTCGATTGTTAGAAATCGGTGTAGCTACCTTGTATCGAAAAATTGAAGAATATCGAATCCAATGAAACTTAAAGCAAAGCTGACATTCGGGGTAGGATTTTTATTTTTTATGATCTTGCTGCTTGCGATAGTGAGCGGGTATTATGTTTATCGATTAAAAAAAGATACTAACCATATTTTGGTCGACAATTATAATACATTGCATTATTCCAGAAATATGCTGTTAGCCTTGGAGGACCTTCATTCGAATGGGAAGAGCATGGCGCTATTTGAAGATAATTTAAGACTCCAGAAGCGAAATGTAACCGAGCCTGGAGAACGGGCGGTGACCGAACTTGTAGATCATCACTTTTTGAGTTTAAAGAAAAAGGTGAAAGATGCCACAATTGCTGCTGACCTGCACAAAGATATATTCCAGTTAATGTATCTTAATATGCAGGCTATTGAACACAAAAATAATATCGCCAATGAAACTGCTGAAAAAGCTATTTTGGCCATCTCCATTGTAGGTGCGCTTTCTTTTATGATTGCGTTTGTATTGCTTGTCAATCTCCCTCTAGCCATTGCTGCTCCAATTGTACAATTAACCGATAGTATTAAACAGATTGCTGCTGGGAACTATAAAAGGAGACTTCACTTTAAGCGAAAAGATGAATTTGGAGAAGTGGCGCATTCGTTCAATACAATGGCTCAAAAGCTCGAGGAATATGCAGAAAGTAAATTGGGTAAGATCTTGCAGCATAAAAAGAGAATTGAAGCGCTTATCGATAATATGCATGATGCAGTTATAGGGGTAGATGAAGAAAAAAGAGTGCTTTTTGCAAATGAACCCGCTTGTTTGCTTTTGGGGTTAAAGCACGCCGCATTTGAGGGACGAAAATTAGCGGAAATAGCATCTTCCAATGATTTACTTCTTAAGCTCCTCGAAATGATTAACTCTTTAAATCAGAAAACTGAGCGTCTGGATTTGGTGCAGATCTTTGCCTATGGAAAAGAAAACTACTTTGAATTGGAGGTCATTGATATCAATGTCTTACCAACAGGAGAGGAGAGTACGCAGTTTATTGGACAATTTATTTTGTTGAAGAATGTGACAAGTTTTAAGGAACGTGATGTAGCGAAAACAAATTTCATTGGAACGGTATCTCATGAATTGAAGACACCTATCGCATCAATACGTATGGGGATCCAATTGCTCGAAAATAAGCGGATTGGAGAGCTGAATGAAGAACAGAGAGACTTGCTTGAAGGAATTGCTGACGATACAGAGCGGCTCCTGAAAATTACAGGGGAACTTTTGGATATTGGGCAGGTGGAGAGCGGTACCATTCAGATGAAGCTGAATCCTGCAGCTATCGGACCGATTATAGATTATGCGCTGTTAGCCAACCGGTCAATGCTTGACCAAAAGCAAATTCACATAGCGCTTGAACTGGAGGAGGATCTTCCGATGGTTTTTATTGATAATGAAAAGACGGCATGGGTATTGACGAATTTATTGTCCAATGCAATTCGTTATTCCGATGAGGGAGGGACAATTTCTCTTGCTGTCAAAAGAATAGGAGCCCGGGTGCTTTTGCGTGTTGAAGATCAAGGACAGGGAATTCCCGTACAATATTTAGCTAAGATTTTTGATCGCTATTTCCGAGTTCCAGGGAGTACAAAGGGGGGGACAGGTTTGGGATTGAGCATAAGCAAAGAATTTATCGAAAGCATGGGGGGAGAGATTGATGTGCAAAGTGTTTTTGGAACTGGAAGTATATTTTTCGTTTACCTTCCTATTGCGTCGCTTAAACAATCCACTTAGAAAAAGGAAGAGTCAATGAAACGCTCTTCCTTTTTTGCTTAAGAGGGATTGAAAGATCCTGCAGCTTGCTAGGCAGAGGCTGCAGGATAGGCACCCGCTAAAGTTTTATTTCATTGTCATCGATCAGTTTTGCATCACGTGTGTTTTTTTGGACGGCGATAGCTGAAAAAATACTCAATGAGAAGGACATGGCATAGAATCCTTTTTCACTTAGGAGCAGATCCGCATTCCATAAGCCTACAGTTAATAGCACGACGGCGGCAATTGTTGCAAACCAACTTAAACCATAATATAACTCGGTAACTGCTAGTCCTTCTGCTTTATCTCTTACACTTTTTTGAACGGAGATAACGGCAAATAGCGCAAATAGTAAAATTGTAAAATAATACCCTTTTTCATTTAATGCCATTGTTGCATTCCATAAGCCTACACAATAGCCAACGGTACCAACCAATAGTGCGGTCCATGAAGCTCCGATAAAGGCGCCTGTTGGTTTAAAGGGGTTTCTTTTGTCTAGATTTCTTTCAGCTTTTTTTTCTTCAATCATGTTTTTTAGCGGTTCCATAATTTTCTTGTTTTAGTTTTAATTTGTTGTTGTTTTATGATTCAAATATCCATAGGAACTAATTATTTTAAAACTTGATTTTATAGGGATACTGACGATATAATTTTGTTTAATATATTTGTTTTCTAAATTTAAGCTATGGCAGACGCGATATCAGATTTAATATTACTACTAAATAAAGATGATATTAAAGATTTTAAGGCCTTTTTGAAACGAAAGAACAAGCGTAATGATGTGAAAAATATCAAGCTACTTGAGATTATAGAAACTGATGATATAAATAAGCTGAAAAAGTTATATGACCCCATTAAAAATCGGGATGCTTATCACGCATTGAGAAAGAGGCTTCATGATAGTCTATTGTTTTTTCTTTCAAATAAGGTTTTTGAGCGAGACAACAGTGAGGCTCACGAGGCGTTGCGATTATTTGTTGTGGGGCGTTTTCTGTTGGAAAGTCAGTTCATCAAGATTGGATTTAAATGCCTTCAACGGGCTGAGGAAAAGGCTCTTGTTCTTGAACAGTTTAGCTTGTTGAATGAAATCTTGCAAATCAGACTACAATATGCCCATTTAGATTTGAGTGTCAATTTGGAATTGCTTATCGATCGTTTTACCGAAAATCAGCAAAAGTTGCAGCGGGAAGCGAAATTTCAGATAGCCTATGCACTATTACGTTCTGAACTGCAGGCTATTCATTTGAAAGCAAAAATAGTTGATCTCAATAAGTTGATTTTGAGCACGCTGAGCAAATATAGGATTTCTTTGGATGATCTTTTATCGTTTAAATCACTCTATCAACTTTTGCATATTGCGAATGAGTATGCCGCAATACATCAAAACTATGCACTGGTTCGTTCTTTTTTAAAAACAGCGGACAATTTTTTGATGAAATATGAGGAGCAATCGGCGCACCACCTGTTTTACTATCTCCATATTTTATATTATCTGGCTAACTTTAATTTAAGAAACGGACTCTTTAACGAAAGTATAGCATATTTAGAGCGCTTGGATAGCGTTTTATCTCAAGGAAACGCAGTTTTTCGTGCCCAATTCCAGCTGCGGTACCATCTGTTGATGGCATTGAATTTCCATTACCTTGGCGATGGAATAAGAGGTCTTTCCATATTAAGGGCGGGGATTAAACAAGCCGCAGCAAAATCAAACGAGGTTGATCTTGCAGATCTACAGTTGTGTTTGGTGATGTTCTTAACACAATTTGAAGATAAAACAGCATTGGTTGAGCTTCGAAAATTGATTCGAAGAGATTCTTGGTACGAGAAGAAAATGGGCATGTTGTGGACAATTCGGAAGAGTCTGCTCGAAATTCTAATCCATATACAATTCGATCACATCGATTTGGCAGCCTTGAAATTAAAAAGCTTTATGAGTAGATATAAAAAGTACTTGCTGCGTGTAAAAGAAAATAGAGTGATTGATTTTGTTAAATTGGTGGAGAAATATCTTTTAAATCCTAGCGCTATTCAAGTGAAGTCCTTTCGGGAAGCTGTTGAAGCTCTGGTAAAAAATGAGGAAAATAAGGATTTGTTTGTTATGGGCTTTCTTGCTTGGCTAAAGGCTCTCGTTATGTCTCAAAATCCGTATCAGGTTTTATTGGGTTTGATCAAAGAAGATATATACGATAATTAGTAATAGATATGTAAGATGATCTGTTTCTTTGAGGAATCAATTAGGTCCTGTAGTCTTTTGTAGAATTCGACGTTTACCATAGGGCAGCCTTCGCTGAGGCATACTGGATCAACTTGTTCATCGTAGGGCATGCGGTCATATTTGTGTAGAACGATGTCTCTAGCATATGCATTGCTATTGGAGCTATCTAAGCCGTATAATTTATAGGCCTTTCCAAATTTCCCACTATACGAGCTGCCGATAGCATAGCTACCTAGCGACGTTGCATGAGAGTTATCCGTGTTGCTGAATTGCAAATGGTTCTTTTTTCCGGTTTCAGAACCGGATCCATGGGCCACCAGGCCCTGATCAAGAATCCGATCTGTTTTTAGATCGACGACAAAAAAACGATTTCTTCCCGAGGGTCTTTTCATATCCAAGAGAAAGGATATGTCACTATTGTACTTTTTGTTGTTTGTGATGCGTTTTTTTACTTCCTTTATTGCCATCGTATAGCGGAAAGAGTCTGAAGGGGCATTTTCTTCCTTATCAACAACGGCCAAAAGCGTGTTCCTTTGAATGGTTTTGTATGTGATAAGGCCAATGCCAAGGATAATAATCAAAAGAATGATTTTATTCATATAAATAAAGCATAATTCATCAAGTACTTTTGTTAGAACTTATGTCAGTTGTGCAAGAAGCCTATTCTATTTGTTTATAAAATCGTTCGAAGGTTTTCCAGTATTTATCTTTGTAGATGCTATAATCAATTTGAAGAATTTCCCTGTATTGTTCGATTAATCGATCAATCGTTCGTGAGGCTTTTCGGAATTCTGTACAAGCTAAGTAAATTTCCCTTAGACTATCGGCGGTTTCTCTACCGATGTTAAGAAATCCAATATCATTTGGAAGACTGTTCATTAATTCTTCTTCAAATTTATCCATTAAATCGTAGATTTCCTGATCGGGCATACCACTGGTTGCCGTTCCGTCATAGCTAATCTTTAATGTAACTATCCAGGGGTGAGAAGCTTTTCCATCCCAGTCTAATAAGGTCGTATTTATGATGGCAAATATGGGTAAGTCATTCTCCAGGATGCCCTCAAAAGCAGTATATGTGTCATCCGATGCCCGGTGTCTAACGTCGGTATATTTTTCCACAAATTCTTTTTCCCGCCAGATCAAATAGTCTTTTAATTTAAATAGGGGAATCAGCTCTTCTGTTGCAAGCTCTTTTGAGGTTACATTCAGGTTGTCTATGGCTATGATCGAGTTCAATTCACCGATGTAATTGTCGAGAAATATTTCTATACCATGGGAAATATTGGCTTTGTTATCTTCCGTAAAATCGGGGTGAACAATAACAATATCGACTTCATCCGGATGATATTTATGTTGAATGGGATAAAAATACATATCCTTGATGTCGAAAGTGAAGCCATACATCGTGATTTTGAATTTTTCCATATCCGCAATAGCGGGTTTTAATGCTGTAAATTTCCAATGCGCTAATACTGGAGCAGAAGCGATCAGATGTTCTACGAATGCAATATTTTTAATGGCACCGTCTGGGGTGATCACAAGTTCCGCAGTGTTATTGTCGTACATTCCCGTTAGGAAATATAGCTCCTTGCGAAGAGCATCGATCTTCGGCGAAAGTTTGCTGAAAAAATGCTGATCAATTTGTTCTCCAGCCTTGACGATTTGAAAAAATGCCTGTTCGTTTTTTTTAAACCAATCCCAAAACTCCGTTATACTGTCCTTTTTATTTTCTTTTTTACCAAAAATATTATTCAAAAATCCCATAATTAATAGCTGTTTGATTGAATAATCAACGTGCGTATCTGTTACTCAAAGCGTTTTTTATAACCGTAGCGGAGAAAATGATCCGAATGAAACCATCATGAATACCTCTGCTCCTAAATTTAATTATATAATTACGATCCGGCAAGGGAATTTAAGTTTAAAAAAAAATGAACAAACAATTGTGTAGGGAGTTTGTTAGGATTATTGTTGGAATTAATAAATTAAAATTGGTCTTATGAAATTGAGCAAATTAACATTTTGTCTATTGGCAACTACAGTTGCACTTTCCTTCACGGCCTGCAAATCGGGTTTGTCTGATGATAAGTTGGAAGAAAAGATCGAAAATGCACTTACCGGACGTAAAACAGTCGATGTTGAAGTTGAAAAAGGTAAAGTTATCTTAAGTGGTACAGTTGCTTCCGAAGAAGAAAAGCAACAAGTGGAATCGATTGCTAAAACAGCAGGTGATAAAGACGTCAAGTCTATTCAAAACAATATTATCGTTAGCGCACCAGTGTCTTCAACGCCAGCTCCTATTGAGGTGTCCAATAATGATGCGGTACTTGGCGCAGCAGTGAATACGTTTATGAAGGATTTTCCTACAGTACAGGCCAGTGTAAAGGACGGTGTGATCGCAGTTACAGGTACTTTGGAGCAAGCTAAGATAATTACTTTAAAACAAGGTTTGGATAACTTAAATCCCAAAAAAGTAGATTTAAGCGGTATTGTTGTCAAAAAATAAACTAGTGAAATTATGTCATTGCAGGAAAAATATAAGGTTCTTTTAGATACGGCACAGTCTTCAGGTGTAAATGACTTGAACTATGCCGAAATGGATGGCGTATTACAAATTCGTGGTACCGCACCAACAGCAGATGTGAAAAATAAGCTCTGGGAAATCTACGGTAATATAGATCCTAATTTCCAAACCGGAGATGTGGTCTTAAATGTAGATGTGGCTACAGAAGTGCCCGGAAGCCAGGTGAAAGTTATAACAGAAAATAGCAATTTGAACATTCGAAAAGGTCCTGGTACAGACCAGCCTATCGTGGGAAAAGCAGCTAAAGGAGAAATCATCACATTGATTAGTAAGGCTAATGATCAATGGTGGTTGGTCAGAACCAAAGATAATGAAGAAGGCTATTGTTATGCACAGTATTTAGAGTCTGTTTAGTTCTCGAATGTTATTCATACGATGGGTACAAGTACCAATTGGCTTTGAAAAAAGGGGAGTTATTGATAAATAACTCCCCTTTTTTTATTTCACGATTAAGCTTGTCTGTTCTGCAATATGAAGGTACTACAGCATCTATCGTATTGGGGAATTGTTTGGAAAATCAACTGTACTTTAATTTTTGGTGTAATAATTGTATTACTATTATTGCAACAATTTTATTACATTATGTCGAAATCACGTTTTATCCTATTATTATGCTTGTGTTTAGCTGTTCAGTTGGGAGTTGCACAAGAGTATGTTCGATTAGATAAAGATAGTTATGAGCTTCATCTATCAGAACATCCAAAGGATACGATAAGGATACTTGAAAAAGGTAAAGAAACGAAATTGAAACCTGGTAAATATATTCTGCAAAGGAATCAATTTTTGGGACTTTCCAATGCATTTATTACCATTAATCAGGATGGCATTGTCGACGGTGATTTTAAAATTGAAAGAGATGGGCGGCAAGGTGATGTTATTGTACGGCATGGTGTGCTGGAGCAAATGAATGTTAAATCTGCTGCCTTGCCAGACTTTCAATACAACATAACGGATAGTTCGAGTGTGCAGCGTAATTTTAAGAACGGGAAAATCAGTCAGGAAAAAACAGTATTCTATCGAGGTGCAAATAGTGGTAAAAAAGTAACAAAAGTCTTCTTTGATAATTATTATACAGTGGAAAATGATTTTGACCATACCAGAGCTGCCTATCGTTTAGACAATACGTTAATGTACCACGCCAAATTGAATTGTGGAGGGCAGGTACAGGAATCAAAGTCATTTGATGCTAACGGTCAATTACTAAAACATACCTACCGAAAAGCTAAAATTGATTACACGGATCTGTATCAGAATAATGATCTCGTGGAGCGGACATATAACCTTAATAATTGCTTTTACCAGGAGTATTTTAAGAATTCATTACTAGTGCAAAAGGTTGTAGAGAAAAAGGATAAAGGGAATACAGAAAAGTATGTTTACAATGGAGCAGGAAAACTGATAAACAAAAATACTGGCGGATAATTTAAAAATGTATAGCCAAGCAAGTGTGGATGCGAATATTTTTGCATTTTAAAAATATAGCGCTACCTTTGTCAAGCAATGAAGAAAATGAACAACATATTACGTCTTCCATTTTTCTTTAATTATTATCGCCCGATAATCGTTCGGGACCCCTATGCCTATTAAATTAAGAAATTCAATTATTATTTATAGCTAAGCCCGAACGTTACGTTCGGGCTTTTTTTATTTTATATCACACATGTTAAAAGAGTTAGCAGAAAATATCGAGATTATTTTACCAAAGGAGGGACTTGCATCGAAGTTAAAGGAGGCTGAAGAAAAGAACCGACCATTGATTATCAAACTTGGTTTTGATCCAACAGCACCGGATCTTCATTTAGGGCATGCTGTAGTGTTAAAGAAACTACGGCAGTTTCAGGAACTGGGGCACAAAATCGTGATCCTCGTTGGTAGTTTTACAGCCCGTATCGGCGATCCTACAGGAAAAAATAAAGCGCGTAAGCCTTTGTGCCAGGATGCGATCGCCCACAATGCGGCAACCTACATTGCGCAACTGTCTAAAATCATTGATGTTTCAAAAGCGAAAATTGTTTTTAATGGAGACTGGTTGGATCAACTAAATTTTGCAGAAATTATCCAACTGGTATCGAAAGTCACTGTTGCACAGTTGATGCAACGACATGATTTTAACAAGCGTTTTAACGAAAATCAATCAATAGCCATGCATGAATTGCTTTACCCGATATTGCAGGGTTTTGACTCAGTACATGTCAATAGCGATATCGAAATGGGGGGAACGGACCAGCTATTCAATTGCGCGATGGGCCGACAGCTGCAGCAATCATTTGGACAGGATCCACAAATCGTATTGTGTATGCCGTTATTGCGCGGGCTGGATGGAAAAGAAAAAATGAGTAAATCATTAAACAATACAATCGGTCTTTTGGATGAACCGAATGAAATGTTTGGTAAAACCATGTCTATTCCTGATCATTTAATTCCGGAATATATTGACTTGACTACTGATTTCAATCAGGAAACCAAACTTAGTATGAAAACCCGTATTGAAATGGGCGAAAATCCAATGGAAATTAAGAAACTTATTGCACATAATCTAGTCGCCCAATACCATAGCGACGAGTTTGCGACCAGCGCGGTTGATTATTTTGTTAAGCAATTTCAGCGCAAGAAATTGGAAGAAAAGGTCTTTGAGGAGGTATCGGGTCAACTATTGCGCGACCAGTTTGGTGAACAGGTTAAGCTGGTCGATCTATGTCATTTCCTAAAGGGGGGAACAAAGTCAGCTATGCGAAGATTGATTATAGGTGGTGCGGTGCAGATCGGCTCCATAAAACAGCTGAATCCGGAGCTAATGGTTGATTTGAATGTGTGTTTTAAAATTAAATTAGGAAAAAGAACTTATTTTAAAGTTATTTAGTAAGGTTTGCGAGGGTATGCTTTTGTAATATTTTGCTAAAAGCCGTAAATTAACGTAAAGGTTCTTTCTTAAACCATAAATAATTTCTACCTTCATATAGGAGTCTCATACTTTATTTTCATACCAATTATAGATGGAAACATATAATAACATTGTTTTGGAGCGGTTGCCCAAACATTTGAAACGCTATGTAGTAGCCCAACGATATGAACGTTACACCGCACTGGATCAAGCATTGTGGCGTTATGTCATGCGTCAGAATTATTCTTTTTTGAAAGACGTAGCCTATTACCCCTATATTCCTGGATTGAAGAAAGCGGGATTATCCATTGCGACCATCCCGAACCTACAGGACATGAACGATAGTCTAAAATTAATTGGCTGGGGGGCAGTGACAGTGGATGGGTTTATTCCGCCGGCTGCTTTTATGGAATTTCAGGCACATCGCGTACTTGTTATTGCTGCAGACATACGTCAATTGGAACATATTGAATATACACCGGCACCAGACATTATTCACGAATCTTCGGGACACGCACCTATAATCGGTGAGCCAGATTATGCAACATATTTGCAGTATTTTGGGGAGGTTGGCACGAAAGCACTTTCTTCGGGCAAAGATTTTGAACTCTACGAAGCTATTCGTCACCTATCTATTTTAAAAGAACATGCAACAACCACTGCGGTTGAGTTGGCGGAAGCAGAGAAAAATTTGCAGATGATTCAAGATAATATGGGCGAGCCTTCGGAGATGGCATTGTTGAGCAGGTTGCATTGGTGGACTGTGGAGTACGGACTTATTGGGGATCTTCATAACCCCAAAATTTACGGAGCCGGTTTACTGTCTTCCATTGGAGAAAGCGCAAGCTGCATGCAAGAAGATGTGCCTAAGTTGGCGTATGGTTTAAATGCAATCGAATATCCTTATGATATTACCAAACCACAGCCACAGCTATTTGTCACACCGGATTTTGAACATCTAAAGCTCGTATTGGATAAATTTGCTGATACGATGGCTTTTCGCGTGGGGGGCAAACAGAGTCTTGATAAGGCAATAGACTGTAAAGCTGTTTGCACGGCTGAATACAGTTCCGGTTTGCAGGTGTCGGGTGTTTTTAAGTTGGCTAACGCGGATGGCAATCTCTCTTATATCCAAACACAGGGACCTACAGCTTTGGCTGTAGCGGGTAAACAGCTTGAAGGCCACGGCATAAATTATCATAGCGAAGGGTTTGGCTCTCCGGTGGGACACTTGCGCGGTGCCGATCGTAACTTAGCCGATTTTGATGAAACAACATTGGCTCAATATGGTATAGCGGAAGGGCAGCAGTGTTCGTTAAACTTTGCTTCAGGGATTATTGTGTCAGGAATTGTTCAACAGATTGTACGTCAATTGGGCAAGATTGTTTTGATTTCATTTACAGGCTGTGAGGTATACCGTGGCAATGGGGAAGAGGTTTATTTTAAACCTGAATGGGGAACATATGATATGGCTGTCGGAGCAGAAATTGTATCTGTATTTGCGGGCGCTGCAGATAAAGATGCCTATGATTTGGTTGAGGAGCATTTGGATCAGGCTCTATCTTCAGTACCCACCGAAACGGAAGATGTTAAACTAGTGAAGTGTCATGCTGCGATACGGAATTTGCGGGACAACGGATTTAATCAAAAGATCTGGCTGGAAATTTTCAGTCAATTGGGGCTGGAAAATGCAGATCATTGGTTAGGTTTGGTTGAATTATTTGAAATTGCCTGGGCTAATGATGAAGAGCAATTATCTACTCAGGCCGAACAGAGGCTCTTGGAATTTATTACCCTATATCCAAATTTGAAAAAACTGATTTGCGATGGACTGCGTGTTGCTAAAGAGGAGGCTTTAAATAACCACTAAAATATCAGCTGAGCAATAGGAAAACTAATTGGCCTTTAGCATTGAGTTCTAGAAAATAGGACGGTCTAAGAGTTTGAACGTACTATTTTCTGGAACTTAATTATACTATCCCCTTAATAAAATTTGCCAGGCTTCATGAAGTTTGCCCGCATCTAATAGTTGGGCGGCATATTCGTGAACTTTTTGCGTGAATTTTGATGGGCTATCTTCGAAGTTTAGCTTCAGATAGTTGAAGTATTTATCTTCTTGCTGTGGGTCTTTTAATGTTGGTGGTGTTTCAACATTAGCCAGCAAGCCCAGGTGATTTCCAGTTAGTACATTCGAAAATCTAATTTTTTCTGGAAGTTGATCTATGCCAATTCCCAAGCTACGGAGGGGCTTCGGGACAATAAATAAGTTTTCGTCGGTTACACGACAATACCAATCACCACCGAGCCTTGCTACCAAATCCAAATCTTTTTGTTGAATGGTATTGTTCTCGCCCAATAAGTGTTTATGAACATGCATATAGAGGATCTCGGCGATAACGAGATTGCCAGCTCCTGGCTCATTGCTTAATGAGACAACCTCTCTGACCCTGCATTCCAGCTGGACTGGCGATTCGGCTACACGCGGTGGTGCCACCTGAATAGAGGGAATAGGCGTAAAACCCGACTTATCAAATTCATTTATTTCCTTGGCATATTCGGTGCTGGCAAGGGATTGTTGCTGGACCATATCGTAGTTAACGATATTGATGACAACTTCATTAACCTCCTGGATATTATCCAATGTATGTTTGGTACTACCATCACGCATCCTTCGCAATGGAGAGAAAACACAGATGGGCGGCTGATGGGACATCAGGTTGAAATAGCTGAAGGGGCTTAAATTTATGTTTCCCTTGCTATCGATCGTGCTTGCAAAACAAATTGGCCGCGGTGCAACAGCGTATTTAATTAAATTATCTATAATCGCTTTGTCTTTAACAGATTCAAAGGTGATGGTTTCAAAGGAAGAGGTCATATCCGTATATTTATGAGTGGTATAATACAATAGAATTGGAAAGTTGTCCGAGCGCCGTGATTTCGAGTTCAATCTCATCGCCAAGGTTGAGCCACTGGTCTTTATGATTAGGATCCGCTATGCGTGCGGTACCATTGAGCTCAAGAAAGCAACCTGTTCCGACTGTCCCAGAACCGATTATATCACCTGGGTAAAGTTGTACACCATAGGAAACCCGCTCAATAATTTCTGCAAAAGTCCAATGCATGCTCGCAAAATTGCCCGCTGAGACTTGCGTGCCGTTCACTTTACAAGTCATATCGAGCGCATAACAGTCACCAATATGTCCTGCTGCAGGTTGAACTTTATAAGGTTCCAATTCATCCTTTGTCACCAAGTAAGGGCCAATTGCGGTTGCAAAATCTTTGCCCTTGGCAGGACCCAAGCTCAATTTCATTTCGTCCATTTGAAGTTTTCTGGCACTAAAATCATTCATGATCATATAGCCTGCAATATACTCATCCGCCTGAGCAGCGGGAATGTTGATTCCTGGTTTATTGATGGCTATTGCAATTTCTAGTTCGAAATCCAGTTGATTTAAATGCAGGGGCATGCATTGAACGGGCCCAGGTCCTTGTATGGACTGATGGTTGGAGAAATAGAAAACAGGAAATTCATCAAATTCAGGGATCATATCTAATCCGCGGTTTCTTCTCGAAGTTGCGACATGTTGCCGAAATGCGTAAGCATCACGAAAAGATGCTGGCTGTGGCACCGGTGCGATGAGTTGGATGTCATCTAGTAGATGATAGGGCCTGTTCATATCCCCTCGACGTAAAGCACTTTCAAGGATTTTTAGCTGATTCATGGCCTCTTTGCTACCTTTGAGGAAGTCCGACATCGTTGTGGGAAGGTTTTGATCGATGGCTGAGCAACTATAAAAGCGGTCGTCTATAACAATGCCCAATTCTTGTTGACCATTTTTACTGCTAGTGGCAATTCTCATATATGAAGTGTTCTATTTGGTTATTCAATGTTGTTAGCATTCAACACAAATATATTGTATAAGATTTGAAAAAAATATTTCTTCTCTTGAAAACAGAAAAATATTCTTACCTTTATTATAGCATTATAAACTATACAAAAATGATCAATCGTGGTGTACATCGCTTTGCGTTCTCCATGCCCTATGTTGCTTTTAATAAAGCAATCATAGCTGATATCGTTTTTGCACAATACTAATCTTCTCTTTTACTACTTGCCGATCATTCTATTGGCAATTTGGATATTCATTTAATTTTATAACCGTTTAAATCGTAGAATTATGCCATTTTATGTTAAACAAGGGCAAATTCCAATGCAGCGACATACTGTTTTTAGAAAGCCCGATAACACACTTTATGCCGAGGAATTAGTATCCACACATGGTTTTTCCAGCCTTTATTCCTTAGTATACCATTGTCATCCACCCACACTCGTTAAACAAATCAGGGAACCTTATGATGTGTCGCCCCGAATTGCCCGCGACAAACATCTTAAGCATACCAGCCTAAAGGGATTTCAGGTGCAGGCAAAAGATGACTATCTCGAAAGCAGGACCCCTGTGTTGGTTAATCAGGACTTACATATATCCTTAGCAGCTCCCCGTCGGTCGATGGATGACTATTTTTATAAAAATAGCCAGGCAGATGAGATTGTCTTCATCCATCAGGGGATGGGAAAACTAAAGACTGGCTATGGGAGTATCTCCTTTAAGTATGGCGATTATTTGGTAATCCCCCGAGGAACGATTTATCAAATGGAATTTGAACAGGAAGATAATCGGTTGTTTATTGTTGAATCATTCTCTCCTGTACGTACGCCCAAACGTTATCGCAATGAATTTGGTCAATTGATGGAACATGCGCCCTTTTTTGAGCGTGATATTCGGGTACCTCAAAATTTGGAAACATTTGATGAACTGGGTGACTTTGAAGTGAAGATCAAGAAGCAGGGGATGATTTATCCGTATGTTTATGGGAGCCATCCATTTGATTTTGTTGGTTGGGATGGCTATCATTTTCCATGGGCATTTTCAATTCATGATTTCATGCCGATAACAGGCAAATTGCATCAACCGCCACCCGTTCACCAAACCTTTGAAACGGATAATTTTGTATTATGCAGTTTTTGTCCGCGTATGTATGATTACCATCCGCATTCGATTCCTGCACCATATAACCATAGTAATGTAGATTCGGATGAAGTCCTATATTATGTGGATGGCGATTTTATGAGCCGAAAATCCGTGGAAAAGGGACAGATAACGTTACATCCAGGTGGCATACCCCATGGACCTCATCCGGGGACGGTGGAAAAAAGCATTGGGCAAGTTAAAACCGAAGAGTTGGCTGTGATGATCGATCCTTTTCGACCATTGATGTTGACCCAAGAAGCACTCGCTATTGAAGATCCAGATTATTATAAATCTTGGATGAGTTAGGGAAAATAAAAGAATAACCTTTATATAAATTATGGCAAATACATTTGCGGAAAAGATTGCCCAAGCGCAAGATTTTCTACCGATTAATGGAACAGATTATATTGAATTTTATGTTGGCAATGCCAAACAGGCCGCACATTATTACAAAACAGCTTTTGGATTCCAGTCGGATGCCTATGCCGGGCCGGAGACGGGCGTTCGGGACCGGGTATCCTACGTGTTAAGACAGAATAAAATACGTTTAGTGCTTACCACGGCGTTGAAATCAGAACATCCTGTAGCTGAACATGTTAAAAAACATGGTGATGGTGTCAAAATATTGGCTCTTTGGGTCGATGATGCACGAAAATCATTTGCAGAAACAACAAATAGAGGGGCTAAAGTCTATCAGGAGCCACAGCTGCTGCAGGATGAAAATGGAGAAGTTTGGACCGCGGGCATTTATACCTATGGCGAAACGGTCCATATGTTTGTTGAACGCCGCAATTATTCTGGCCCATTTATGCCGGGATATGAAAAATGGGAAAGCGATTATAACCCAACGGAAACTGGGTTACTCTACGTTGATCATTGTGTCGGTAATGTCGGTTGGAATAAGATGAATGAAACTGTAAAATGGTATCAGGATGTGATGGGCTTTGTCAATATTTTATCTTTTGATGACAAGCAAATTAACACCGAATATTCGGCTTTGATGAGTAAAGTAATGAGCAACGGAAATGGCTTTGTGAAGTTTCCGATCAATGAGCCTGCCGAAGGAAAGAAAAAATCGCAGATAGAAGAATACCTTGAGTTTTATGAGGGTGAAGGTGTACAACATGCGGCTCTGGCAACCAAAGATATTGTGGCAACCGTGCGGGAACTTAAAGCAAGGGGAGTGGAATTTTTGGGTGCTCCTCCCGAAGCATACTACGATATGTTGCCCGAGCGAGTTGGAAAAATTGATGAAGAGATACGGATCATCCAAGAACTGGGCATTCTAGTTGATCGTGATGAAGAAGGTTATTTGCTACAAATTTTTACAAAACCGGTAGAGGATAGACCCACTTTATTTTATGAAATCATCCAACGTAAGGGGGCACAAAGTTTTGGCGCAGGAAATTTTAAGGCTCTTTTTGAAGCAATCGAACGTGAACAAGAACGCCGAGGAAACTTATAGCAGTATGGAAGGGATGAAGGAACTATTGGGCGCTTTTGAGCATAAAAGCCCTGAAATTGTTTTCGAATGGAAAGATAGTGAAACTGATGCCAGGGGATGGATTGTTATTAATTCCTTACGTGGAGGTGCGGCCGGCGGAGGTACCCGAATGCGGGCTGGATTGGACAGGCATGAGGTAGAATCTTTGGCAAAAACAATGGAGGTCAAATTTACGGTATCTGGACCTGCAATAGGGGGCGCGAAATCTGGAATTGATTTCGATCCACACGACCCAAGGAAAAATGAAGTGTTGGAACGTTGGTTTAAAGTTGTCACGCCGTTATTGAAAAACTATTATGGAACCGGTGGAGATCTGAATATCGATGAAATTCATGATGTCATTCCGTTAACGGAAGAATATGGACTATGGCACCCTCAAGAGGGAATTTTGAATGGTCACTTTAAGGTGAATGAAAGCAATCGTATTCATCAAATTGGGCAATTGCGTTATGGGGTCTCCAAAGTATTGGAGGATAGTTCCTACAGTCCGGATCTGAAACGTAAGTACAAAGTGGCAGATATGATCACGGGTTATGGGGTGTCAGAGTCAATTCGTCATTATTATCAACTTTTTGGTGAAAATTGCTTTGGGAAGCGAGCGATAATTCAAGGTTGGGGTAATGTTGCTGCCGCAGCGGCATTTTATCTGTCTAAACTTGGTGTAAAAATAGTTGGTATAATTGATCGCGTCGGCGGACTGATCAATCCGGAAGGATTTGGAGAGGAAGATATTACCCGTTTGCTTTTAGAACGCAAAGGTAATGAGCTTTGTTCTCCGGATTTGATTTCTTTTGATCAGATACAGAAAGAAATATGGAGTCTGGAAACGGATATTTTTGTGCCTGCTGCGGCCTCCCGTTTAGTGTCAAAAGATCAGATCCAACAGCTGATAAATCATGGGCTTGAGGTGATCGCGTCAGGTGCCAATGTACCATTTGCAGATCAGGAGATATTTTATGGTCCTGTGATGGAATTCGCAGATCAGCATGTTGCGGTTATACCAGACTTTATTGCCAATTGTGGCATGGCGAGAGTATTTGCTTATTTAATGCAACGTAATATCGAAATCAGTGATGATGCAATTTTTTCGGATGTTTCCAGCGTAATTTTTGAAGCACTAAAGAAAATTAGGTCGGTTTCTTCTGAAAAGACTCATATTTCATCGAGAGCATATGAAATTGCATTAAAACAGTTGGTAGAAACCGGAAATTAACCGTAAGAGGCTAAATTCTAATTTGCTTTTACCGTAACGCTATAAAAAAAACACTTGAAGCGGAGAACTTCAAGTGTTTTTAACTAACCAATTATTAACCTAAATTTATGAATGCTTAAAACAGTGCAATACCTATGCCAAAACTTATTTTCTTAGCATGAACATATTGTCATTTTTTTGTTATTAAAATTTCTGCCTGAAGTTCGATTTTTTTTGAAATTTTGTTGAGAGATCAAAACAGCGTAGACCCAAAGAAAAATCGTTGTACAGTTTTGAAAAACTGATGCTCATCGGTGATTTTTTCTGTTTTGTATTTGTTTTAACGTGTTGATAAACAAAAACTCCTGAAGCGGGGAGCAACAGGAGTCTTCCTAACCAATTATTAACCTAAATTTATGAAAAGTACCTATATAACGTAGTAAGTTCAAAAAATGTTTCAACTGATTGTGGTTTTTTTTACTTTTTAACATTTTTTGACTATTTACTGTTGATTCTCAATAAAATGTACTACTATTTATTTTGTTTTCCTTTTAGGGAAATAAAAAACCTGCTAGCGGGGACTAACAGGTTTTTTATAAACTAACTAAATTATTAACCTAAATTTATGAAACTATTAAACAATATTCAAGAAAGATGCCAATGTGCTGAAACCGTTGGCTGTTTAACGATTTTTAACAGCTCTTTTACGGACAAGAAGGGGAGCCCATAATTCTGCAAGACAATCCATTTAATTTTCAAACCTTTTATTGCTCATAAGCGTTTATCTAAGCAAAAAGGGCAGCGATCAATGCTGTCTGTTTGACGCAAACTGTTTAAAAAAAGGTACATGTCTTTAACATATCGCTATCAATTTGAAAATGAAGATAGCCCATTTTGGGCTTTTGCCATTCATGATGGCCATCAGGTCGATGCGCATTTAATGCCCTACATGAATATTGCAGACGAGGAACGATTACGCGAAGAGGATCCTTATACAGCTATTTTGGCGGAATTACCTTGTAATCGATTTGTATCTGGAACTTCCAGGTTTCAATTGGATCTTAATCGAAAACGAGAAGATGCTATTTATCTTTTGCCTGAGCAATCTTGGGGGATACAGGTATGGCGAACAGATCTACCCAATGAACTAAAAGATCAGCTGTATGCTGCCTATGATAGCATGTATGAGGAAATAAGCCAAGCTATTCAGCGTACGATTGATCGTTATGGCTATTTTATCGTGTATGATATTCATAGTTATAATATGCGTCGCGGGGGACCTCAAACTAGTGTGAATAATGCCGCCGACCCTCAAATCAACATTGGGACACAACATAATCACGAAAAATGGCGAATGCTGACTGATCAGGTACTGGAAGTACTACAGACTGGAAAAGATGGACAAGTTTACGACGTACGTGAGAATGTGAAATTTAAAGGCGGATTCCTTTCTGCGTATTTGAACGATAAGTTTGGCGATAAAGGCTGTGTTTTTTCCATCGAATTTCGGAAAGACTTCATGAACGAATGGACCGGAGAAGTATTTCCGCAAAAGCTTCAGGAGTATAAGCAACTTCTCTTGCACAGCATTGGAACACTGGAAAATTATTTTGCCTATGAAAGATAATGCGAAACAACTTGCTGGCATTTTAAAAATGATCAAAAATAAGGAGGTTTTCCACGTACAGATTCCCCCAAAAAACAAACTGGTCTTTAATCAAGTTGTTCCTTATCTGTTTTTATACAGACAGTTTTTCAGTCAAGATCCTATGCTGGCAGAGTTGGTTAAATCAGAACCAGCTTATTTTAGGGTAAGAGATCCGCAGATGAATGTTTCTGAATGGATCGCTCCAATCCTTAATCAACTTGTCGAAGAGTTTGGTGCTTGTTTGATTATTGAAGCTTGGGCAGCAGATCCGGCACAGGAAGAAGATATCCAAATTCATATTGCGCGGAAAAATGTACAGGCTATCGCTCAGTATCTAGGTAAGCAACTGCTCACAGAAGAATCGATTTCCAATGTGGAAATACTGACAGATTCCAAAACAAATGCAACGCAAAGTTTATCTCCTTCGAGCGTACAGTTGGATAACCTGAACACCAATATATTTTATATGGGGCTGGAGATAAAACCGAAATACCTTTTAGGGATAAATCAGCAAATTTTACCGATTGATCTGCGTCATTTCCGTGAGGCCATATCCAGGAGTCTGTCGAAAACATTCTTTGAATTCATTCGCATACATACCTTATCCAAACCTACGGCATTTAAAATAAGCCAGCCTAAAAAGATGCTTCCTTTAGCTTGGGAGATTGATCAGAAATTAGCACGGGAAAGCCAACGATTTGATTTTTTATTATTGGTTACGCCAACAAATTCGTATGATGCCTGGCAGCAATTCAAGAAAGGAAATTACCGAAAAACTCCTGTTTTTCGCTATAGGCCCATGCCCATTGATCCAGATATTATCAAGAGAAACCTCTATAACTTGCATATCGAAGATTTATTTGATCCTTCCATTGCTTATTTGTTTCGTGATAAACGCAAGGAGCTTGATCAGATGATGACCATGCTGAGTGAGCGGGGAAAAGAAGGATTTTTGTTGGGCAGCATGCAGGTCTTTGGTACTGTCAATGAAAAATTACTGGAAAAGGCACAAGCAATTTTGACAATTACAACAACGGATCGAGAAGTGAGAACGAAAGAAGAGGACATTGTCTATGCCGAGGAATTTGCCAAGCTTGCCCAGGAAGAATTCGATTATCTGAAAAACCAAGATCCAAGTTTTGGTACCACAGTGAGACTTCGGGATGATATTTATGGTGTGATGGTCAATCAAGGCGTGCTCAATATAAGTAAACAGTATAGTTTGCCACGGAATAGAGTAAAAGCACTGATTCAACATGAGGTCGGTACACATATTGTTACGTACTATAACGGCAAGCAACAGCCGTTCAGCCTCTTTAGACTGGGCGTTCCTGGTTATGAAAAACTTCAGGAAGGCCTCGCCGTACTTGCTGAATATTTGGTAGGGGGCCTGACAAATAATAGACTACGTATTCTGGCAGGCCGAGTTATCGCTGTCCATCAGATGCAGCAAGGCGGTTCATTTATTGATACATTTTCCGTCTTGGTAGACAAGTATCAATTTTTGCCCGAAACAGCTTTTCAAATGACGATGCGGGTCTATCGAAGTGGTGGGCTTACCAAAGATGCATTATACTTGAGTGGTTTAATCGAATTGACCAATTATATCAAGAGTGGACGAGATCTATCCCTGTTGACGATGGGTAAAATCCGCGAAGATTATATACCAATCGTAGAAGAACTTATGTTAAAGGGGGTATTGAAAGCCCCGACCTTAATCCCAAGGTATCTAATGGATCCATACAAGGATGCCTTGTTACACCTCAAAAAAAGTAATGGAATATTTCAAATGATTCAGTAATCAGATATTTTATATGAAGATAGCATTCGTGATCAACCAAACCCATAAAGAAACTGCTCGTTTCACGACGACCCTTTTGGCGTTGAAGGCCCATCAGATGGGGCATGAAATTTATTATATTGGCTTGGCCGATTTCTACTATGAGTCAGCCTATATTGCCGCCCATGTACGAAAAGTACTTCCTGATCAGATGCTTACTTCTGCTAATCAACTCATGGAGGTATTGCGCACAACGGAAAAAACTAAAATGATTTTGGAAGATATGGATGTGGTCTGGCTACGATTTGACCCAGTCCTGGATATGGTTAACCGACCTTGGGCTGCAGCTTCGGCTCTACAATTTGCCGCTCTCCTAAAAGAAAAAGGTGTATGGGTTATCAATGATCCAGATAGCCTTAGTCGGGCTAGCAATAAGTTGTATCTTGAGGGATTTGATGAATCTATTCGACCGAAAACAATTGTAACCCGAAACTATACCGATGTCATTGAATTTTTTGAACAACAGAATAAACTTATTATTTTAAAGCCCTTGAAGGGCTCCGGCGGTAAAAACGTGTTTTTAATCAATAAAGATAATCAGCAAAACCTCAAGCAAACGGTAGAGGCTATTGCCCGGGATGGTTATGTGATTGGCCAGGAATATCTTCCGGAAGCTTCCCGCGGTGATATCAGATTCTTTTTATTGAATGGAGAACCTATTTCGATCAATGGTAAATATGCTGCTGTTCATCGTGTACAACAAGGGGACGAGATTCGGAGCAATGTGCATCAAGGTGCAAAGACCCAAGCAGCCATTATTTCACCGGAGTTATTGGCTATGGTCGATAAGATCCGAGATAAATTAGTTCAAGACGGAATGTATTTTGTCGGTTTGGATGTGGTAGGAGATCGTATTATGGAAATCAATGTATTTAGTCCGGGTGCATTATGCCAGGCGGAAGAAATTGTAAAAGAGGATTTTTCGGCGCTTATTATAAAAAAATTAGCGGAGAAGGTTGCTTTCAGGGAACGAGGTTGATAAAAGTTGGCTTGAGAAAATCTGTGTTGTAGAAATCCGATGGAGTAGTGTAATGGCGATTTCTGGTAATTATGAATTTGAAATGAATTACATGGATTAAATTCTTATTATTTTTGAAAAAAGAAAAATATGCTGATTATCGATTCTCCATCTCACAACGCCTATTTTAACATCGCTTCAGAGGAATATTTATTGGGTAAATTTCCGAAAGAGGATATTTTTTTACTCTATGTAAATGACCCTTCAATTATAGTGGGTAAATTTCAGAATACCTTGGCCGAAATCAATCTTGATTATGTAAACGAGCATCAGATTAAGGTCGTGCGACGAATGTCTGGGGGTGGTGCCGTTTATCATGATGCTGGGAACTTAAATTTTTCTTTTCATACCTTATTGGGGAATCATGATTTTATGGATTTTTCGACCTTTACACAGCCAATTGTACATGTTTTGAACAAATTGGATATCCTCGCAAAATTAGAAGGTAGAAATGACCTTCTGGTAGATGGGAAGAAGTTTAGTGGAAATGCCAAGCTTGCAAAAAATGGGAAGATGATCCAACATGGTACGATATTGATAGATTCGCAGATGCAGGTATTAAGCGATGCTTTAAAGGTCAATCCATTGAAGTTTGTAGATAAGGCGGTAAAATCGAATCGCACACGTGTCACCAATTTAATTGAATATTTACCTGCTGGTTTTACGGCCGGAAATTTTAAAGAATTACTGATAGAAGAGATAAAACTTGAGAATCCGGCAGCTAAAATGATTGAGTTTACCGCTTCGGATAGGGAAAATATAAAAAAATTGGTTGAAGAAAAGTATGAAACATGGGACTGGAACTTCGGTTTTTCACCAAATTATAACTTTAAAAAAGCAATTAAGATCCCTGCAGGATTTATCGAGTTACACCTGGATGTGCATAAAGGATATATCGAAAAGGCTAAAATTTTTGGTGATTTTTTTGCATCCCGATCAATTCATGAACTGGAAAATTTATTGATTGGTGAAAAGCATGACCTAGGAGAGATTGATACCTTACTGAAATCAATTGATTTGAAGACGTATTTTGGTAAGGTTGATTCCGCTGAAATTCTTACCTTATTTAAATAGAAAATGTAATAGCCCTCTACGGGTGTTAATTCAGAGATCTATGCCTTGGAACCCAACAGTATATAATCAATTTAAAGATATTCGTTTTAAACCGTTTTACGATTTATCTGAACTAGTTACTGCCGATAAAATTGAACATGCAGTTGATTTGGGTTGCGGTACAGGTGAACAAACAGCTATCTTAAGCGAACAATTTTCTCAAGCGACCTTTCTTGGGGTAGATTCTTCTGCGGAAATGCTGTCTAAAAGTCATCAGTTGGAAACTGAACGTCTAAAATTTAGGCAAAGTTCCGTAGAGAACTTCCTTGCAGAGCCGAAAACCTGGGATCTTATATTCAGTAATGCTGCTTTACAATGGTTGGAAGATCATCAGGTTCTTTTTCCGAAAATTATTTCCAAATTGAATGCTGGCGGGCAATTGGCTATACAGATGCCCTATCAACAAGAAAATATACTCAATAAGATTTTATTCGAGCTTAGTATGGAAGAGCCCTATCGATCCTATTTAAAGGGCTGGAATAGGGCTTCTTCGGTATTGGATATCGATTCTTATGCACAGTTGTTATTTGACAATGGCTTAGATCAATTAAACCTATCACTTCGTGTATATCCACTCATTGCCCCTGATGCTGAAACGCTTTACAATTTTATCGCGGGGTCTGCGTTGATTCCCTATATTGAACACTTGGAGGAAGAGAAGAAACCGCTGTTTGTGGCAGCGTTTAAAACGCGGATCAAAAAACATTTCGTCAAATTTCCAGCGATATACTCTTTCAAGCGTATTTTATTATATGGGCGTAAAAGGTAATTTATACGCCGATTAAATCGGCCCATTGGGCTTGTGTAATTTTGATCAAGTCTGCCGGGTTTAAAATAATTTGAAGCCCCCTTTTCCCCGCGCTCACCGAAATCGCTGTCTCCAATTGTGCGGCCTCTTCCATAAAGGTTGGAAATAGCTTTTTCATACCAATTGGTGAACAACCACCACGAATATAACCGGTCACCGTTAAAAGGTCTTTCATGGGGAGCATTTCACAGTTTTTATTTCCAGAGGCCTTCGCTATTTTTTTTAGATCGAGCTGTGCGTTTCCGGGAATTACGGCGACAATATAAGGATCTTTGTTCCCTTTTAAGACTAAGGTTTTATACAGCGTCTCTGGTGATAGGCCTAGAGTTTGGGCGACATGCTCGGCACTGACGTCCTGTTCGTCAATCTCATATGCTCTGAGTTCGTATTTTATCTTTGCTGTGTCCAACAGCCGAACGGCATTTGTTTTACTCGACATACCCTAGCCTGGCTTTTTTTGTGTTAAAATAGGTCGTTATGGCATCTAGCGAATATGTATTCAAGCAGTTGCTTGCTTGCAGACCGCCCTTTTGAGCCACTAACACACCATATTGCATATCGTGCAAGCCCTCTGTACGATGGGCATCGGGATTAATAGAAAGTAAAACTCCTTTCTCCACGGCGTAACGGTGCCATCTCCAATCAAGATCTAATCGTAGAGGATTTGCATTTATCTCGATGACAACGCCATTTGCTGCACAAGCATCGATGACTCTTTTAAAATCTAAGGGATATCCGGCCCGGCTTAATAACAATCTTCCTGTTGGGTGGCCTAAGATTGTCATATACGGATTTTCGATTGCTTTGATTAGTCGTGTTGTAGCTTTATCTTCGTCCATTTTCAGATTGGAGTGGACAGAGGCAACAACGAAGTCAAACTTAGCCAATACCTCATCTGGATAGTCTAGTGAACCGTCACCTAGAATATCAGATTCAATTCCTCTGAAAATCTTGAACGGGGCTAGTTTTTCGTTTAATGTGGCAATTTCATCCCATTGTTGTTCCAATCGTTCAATGGAGAGACCGTTGGCATAGACTGCTGTTCTCGAGTGATCACATATACCTAAGTATTCAAGACCCAGGACTTCTTTACAATGTACTGCCATTTGCTGAAGGCTATGAACACCATCACTATATGTCGAGTGATTGTGGAGTGTCCCCCTGAGATCTTTGTATTGAATCAGCTTTGGCAACGTATGGTTTTGAGCCTGCACGATTTCATTCAATCCCTCCCGCAATTCGGGTTCAATATAATCTAAACCTAAGTTGCGGTAAATTGCTTCCTCACTGGAAAGTGAAGGGAGATCTGGTAGAATATTAAACAGGAGGTCGAGGTGTGCAGTGGATCCTGTACTAAGAATCAGGTCCCGATAAAAATCATTAATATTACTGCTGAAGACTTTGAACGTAAAGCCCAATTCATCGGTCAGTTCTATGGAGTTTTCTGTTTTTTCCACTAAAGTAAATCCAGCAAGGAATTTCTCTACGTTGTCTATACTTTCGGATATTAAAAGATCTACGGTACTCAAAACTTCGCATTTTCTTCTGAAATCCCCTGTAAATGATAGGAGGGAAGAAGGAAAATGCAATTTCAATTCGTTGAAAAATTTTTCTGCCAGCGGAAGTACTTTCGCATATAAAAACCATCCTTTGTTGGAGATTGAAAACTCAATGGATTTTTTGATGTCTTCCTGCGTTTTAAGGCCAAATCCTTTTGCCTCTACGAGACGATTTTCGTTACAGGCGTAAAGTAATTCGCCTACACTTTCAATCTCGAGTTCTTTCCAAATTATTTGAATCTTTTTGGGGCCCAGGCCTTTAATATTTAACATTTCAACAATACCCAATGGTGTTTGTTCAACAAGCTCCTTAAGCTCTTTAAAAGTTCCCGTGGCTGCGACCTCTTTGGCTTTTTCAGCTGTGCTTTTTCCTATTCCAGGCTGTGCACTCAAGTCTTCGAGACTGGCCTCTTCAATACGGAAAGGTAGCTTGTCCAACTTAAAAGAGGCACTTGCGATGGATTTTGTTCGAAAAGGATTTTCGTTGTGAAGCTCCATCAATTGGCTACATAATTTGAAAATTTTTGAGATCGCTTTATTGTCCATCGTAATCGAATTGTTAAGCTACAAATATCTTAAATTTTAGGTCAAAATAACAATTCAAATATGGATATTATAGCGTTAAATAATGTGAAAATGCTGCTTTGAGCGAGTGTTTTCCGCTATTTATTGAAATTAACAACAAAGTGACAAATGCATGTCCGCTTAACCAAACATTTTGGCTATGTTTGCCGTTTTTGGGTGTTAAAATTGGGGTTACTTCGTGAATTTATTATAAAAAATGACCCTGTTAATAATAGAATAGCATGATAGCAGACATTAATGACAAAGAAATCAGTGGGCTTTATAAAACAGGTATTATTCAACAAACGGCTTATTGGTCTGCAGTAAAAAAAATGCAAGGTATACAATCGAAGGCGTTTAATTTTAAAACCAAACAATCCGATCTCTATATCGGAGTCGAAGACGATACCTATTTTATCGGTGATCTATTAATTATCATACAAGCCATAGATCAGGAACATAGCATAGCTTATGTTCCTTATGGACCTGAGATTGAGCCTTCAGACGAAAATCAGGGTTATTTTTTGGAACAGTTATCGGAGAGTTTACGTTCTTATCTACCACCAAATTGCATAATGATCCGCTATGACCTATCTTGGGAATCACATTGGGCTAAAGAGGACGATTGTTATGATCTTCATGGTAATTGGCTAGGAGTACCGGAGAAACGTATTCAAGAAATGCGCTTTAATTTTAACACAGACAACTGGAATTTTCATAAAGCCAATACAGACATACTCCCTTCAAATACGATTTTTATGGATCTTAGAAAGGGGGAGGATATGTTGCTTGGAAATATGAAATCTAAGACAAGATATAATATTAATTTGGCAGAGCGAAAAGGGGTACGTGTGCGTTCACTTGGACTTGAAAGTTTGGAGATTTGGTATGAGCTTTATAGGCAGACAGCTGTTCGAAATAACTTTTTCTTACATGATATCAGTTATTTTAAGATCGTTCTTTCTGCAAGGGCAAGTGATACATTATCTCCCGCAGATGTCTATCTTTTAGTGGCTGAAGTGGATAACCAGCCTTTGGCCGCTATGTTTTTGGTGATTGCGGCAAATCGGGGAACTTATCTATATGGAGCTTCTGCTTCCGAAAATCGTAATTATATGGCGACGTATGCTTTGCAATGGCGTGCGATGCAGCTTGCGAAAGAAAAAGGTTGTACAGAATATGATTTCTTTGGGGTATCACCACAGGCAGATCCTTCACACCCTTTATATGGGCTTTATCGTTTCAAAACAGGATTTGGAGGTGAAATCTACCACCGTATGGGTTGTTGGGATTATCCCTTGGACAAGAGGAAATATCAGTACTATGCTTCAATGGAGTTTAAAAACCAGCGCTATCATTTGAGTTAGAAATTAGAATACCTCACCCAAGGTGAGTCTAACGCCGCGGTGATTTTTACTGATACCATAGTCTATGCCGATGTTGGTGCCAGAGTTTTTATTAAACTTAATTCGCGCACCTGCACCAGTGCCGACGTTCCAGTCCTCGAACATGGAGTTCTTTGGTCCATTTAATGTCGTAAAATTCATAAAGGCTACGAATCCAAATAAGCCGTTTTGAGTGATATCACGACGATATTCCGTTTCTAAATAGTAAAGTGATTTGCCACGAAAACGGCTAACTGGAAAGCCTCTTCCCGAACTATTGTATGGATCCCACCCTAAATTAGGAAGATCGAGATAGGGTGCTTTACTATTAAATACGGTCCAGAAGAAACTCCTTATGGCAATCATATTTTGTCGGTTTCGGTCTTGGGTGAGCCTATGGTATCGTCTAACTTCAAGAAATAACGATTTCCAATTCTGATCACTTCCTAAAAATGTCGGATTTATACGGACCTGTAAATTGGCATAGTTACCCGACCAAGTATTGATCGAATTGGCCCGTGTATCGTAAATTAAATTGAAGCTGACTCCTGAAGACATGGTATTGTCTTTTAAATCTGTTCCATAAGGGTAGGAGGTGTAGTCTTCAAGCTTGGTAGTGCTCGTAGACTTGATATTCATTCTATAATCCAAATCATAACCAATCCCCATAAAAAGCCCCCCATGAATTCTTTTTAATGCGTGTTGGTATAGACGAAAATAGGTGTAGTCTAAATTAATCTGTTGATCGCCATGATGTTCTTTACCTATTCCCCAAGTTTCGTGCGGGTATTTTAGTAGTCGGATATCTCCATCGATAACCCATGTATTATCTTTTAACCAGATGTAAGACCGGATTGGCAAACCAAATCGTTTGCCAAAATTTGTATAGGGTGTGAATGTCATTTTGGACATATAGGTATCGGAACGATCTCCTAAATAAAATCCTGCTGTGGTACTTGTAATTAAGGCATGCCCTCCTCCAGGAACATTTGTCGAAAACGGTAAAAAGGAAAAATAGATTTTCTTTCCTGTACTATCGACAGTTTGGGGGGGCTTGATATTTAATATTTCTTTACCAATATCAATCAGGTCCCGTTGTTTACTTGTATCGGCGAGATGTTTGGTGGTTTCTATTTCATTGACGGGACGTTGTGCATATACAGGGGCGCCAAGTACAAGTAGAACCATCAAAATAGAACATTTAATATAAAAAAAATATACGCTATCGTAGTGTGTCATTAAAGATTGCAATCTAATAGGAAATAGACAGAATAACAATATTCAAACCAATATTTTATTCATTCTGTCACGTTTTGGCTATAAAGAGAATCGATTGGAAATTTCATTCACCTAGAAAAAAATATCATTTACCGATTTTAATGTAATGTTAATCTAAATGTAATGAAATCAATATATGAGTTGTCTTAACTTTGAATCAGAAAATAAATAAAAAAAAGTGCGCAACAAATTTATAGCGTAAGCGACAATAAAATAAGAAAATATACTAATACATTATAAAATTGAAAAAGATATGAAAACTTTAGTAAAAACATTTGTAGCAGCGGCAATGATTGCAATCTCTACTTGCTCAATGGCTTCAGTTAAACCAGAAGAACGCAATCTAATTACTGCTGATTTGGCCATCGATGAATACGTTGGTGCAATGACCGAAGGTCAAGTAGCTAATTTAGACAAGCTTTTTACCGCTGATTTTGATCAAAAGATTTGTGGTAAACAAGATTTGAAACATAGCCGTCATGAGATGATTGAATTTTTGAAAAAACAAAAAGGAATCAAGATGAACTGCAGAACAACAACACAGATCGTTGAAGAATTACCTGATTATGCCATTGCGAAAGTTACGATGCAATTTGATGGTTTTGCTAAAACAGATCTTATCACACTGGTTAAAGAAAACGGAACCTGGAAAATTTCTAAATCTGTAAACTCTTATAAATAAGAATTTACTGTCAAAATTGGTCGATTAAAAATAAGAAAAGGGTACTTAAGTACCCTTTTTTTGTGGAGCATATCAGATTCGAACTGATCACCTCTTCACTGCCAGCGAAGCGCTCTAGCCAAATGAGCTAATGCCCCTGCGTTATTTGGTGTCGCTAAGATAGTACTTTTTTGGATAAACAAAGCCCCTTTTTTATTTTTCTACTGTTTTTTGTAGGTCTGTTATTTAGTTTCTTTTTTTTTGACGACCTAAATGCAACATAATCAATGGTTTTATCTATTTGGTTCCTTACAGATATTTTTATCCTATTGAAAAACAAGAGAGTTTACCGGTATCCTTGGGGATAAAAGAAATGTATTAGTGTTCTCCTTTAAGCAGAGCTTCGGTTCGCTTTATCTGACCTTTATCTTTCCATGCATCATGTCCAGGAATAACCATATTAATTTCGGGATATTTTGTCAATAACCTCGCTAGGGATGGCTTCCAGGATTTTATATCCCCATCTGCCGTAAATCCTAGATCCTGGGCTTCGGAGCTTTTTATAAAACAACCACCGTCTAGAATCTTATATTGAGGAAACCAGACAACAACATTGTCCATGGAGTGTCCGGCACCAAAAAAGTTCAGAACAAAAGATTGTCCCCCAATTTTATATGTTTTATCGGTTGCAACAAGGTGAGTGGCTTGGGCTTTGTGATTTGCCTTTAGCAGGTCGTTCGTCATTTTCGTTGCGTAGGTTGGAATTCCAATGCGATTGTAATAGGCAAAACCACCTGCACGGTCTTCGTGCCAATGCGTTGCGTAAACGGCAATGACCGGTAAATTATGTTTTTGTTTGATACTGTCCACTAGTGGTTGATATTGTGTAGAATCCCATGGCGTATCAAATAGAATAACGCCTTTTTTTGTTATTAAATAGACCGCATTAGCAGCATATTTGGTGCCTTCAAAATTATTAAAGGTGGTATAGAGGTATAGTTGCGAATTTCTCTTCTCTATTAAAAGAGGTTTTTCTTGTGCTTGTAGAGATGGGGAAAGACCGAGTAAACCAATGCTCAGGCATACAGCAGCAAATGTTGTGCGCATATGAGGAGAAAGAAGTGAGATCATATTTTTGAATGTTATTGCATTAACGTTAGAACAACATGATTATTATTTTTTCAAGACCTTATCAATACATTTTTTAGGTAGACTGAACAAAGTCTTCGCGATAAGGAGTGAACGAATCGATCAATTCACCCTCCTCAAGACATTCACATCCATGAACCAATTGTGAATAGATGATACAAGAGTCTCCTGCAGTTAGGATGCGATCAACACCGTCAATATGGTATCTGAATGTTCCAGCACTAACATAAGAAATCTGCGTGTGGGGGTGTTGATG
Source organism: Sphingobacterium sp. Ag1 (assembly GCF_000988325.1). NCBI lineage: Bacteria > Pseudomonadati > Bacteroidota > Sphingobacteriia > Sphingobacteriales > Sphingobacteriaceae > Sphingobacterium > Sphingobacterium sp. Ag1. The sequence continues at coordinate 57,747 of NZ_LBGU01000044.1, forward strand.
AAGTGCACCGGTGGCCCCTTTTTTAAAACGAACTTTCATGAGCATGAGTTCATCATTAAAAACGAGTATTTTTCGCATTACACCTTCGCCCAAGTCTGTCCATTGCTGTTCGCTGTCGTGTAAGAATATTTCGCTCATCTAAATGTTGATTTATGAATGTTTCGATTGGAAAACGCTCTGTTTTTCAATTATAGCAAAAAAAAACGAATTTACGGCTAGATCCATTGCTCCCTTAGAAGGATATCGATTTGCTTTACAAAATTTGGCAAAGGATGAGGATGAAATAAAAACCAGATAGTCCAAATAAACGAAAAAACAGTTATTTTGTGCCCGAGCAATATGTATATTCCACTATGAATTATTTCGACAAGCTTATTACTTTATTACATGAAGAGCAGCAATTTGATAAATTACAACATGAAAATTTGTTGTTGAAAAGTAGTTTGAATGAACGAAGAATGCAAGGCGTCACCTGGTTTCCGATTCAGATAACGGATACGGAGCTTGGAAGAGGAGATTATTTGTCTGTTAACTTAAATCGAACAAATCATTATGAGGTCGAGCATAAGTTTCGCTTTGGTATGCCAGTATGCCTGTTCTCAAATCACGATCCAGACCAAGATCGAATAGAGGGCATCATATCTTCGATCAATAGGGATGGAATGCGAATTTCTTTTCGTGTAGATGAACTTCCAGAATGGAGCAGAAGAGGGAAGCTTGGTGTTGATTTGTTATTTGATGAGTATTCCTATCGGGAGATGTTCAATGCATTGGAGAAAGGAAAGGAATTGAGCCGTGATGTAAAGCAAGGTAGTTTAGTAAGAAGATTAATCGGTCAAGAGGTCATTCCGATTGCTTCTATTGGAGATTTCTTTCATCATCATGGCTTAAATACGGGGCAAAATAAAGCAATCCAGCAGATATTGGAAGCAAGTACCGTGGCTCTTTTGCATGGGCCGCCGGGGACAGGGAAAACAACAACATTGGTTCAGGCCGTGAAGGCACTCCTAAAACAATACAACAAGCAAGTATTGGTTGTTGCCCCGAGCAATACGGCCGTTGATCTGCTAACCGAACGTTTAGACGCTGCTGGCATTACAGTAACAAGAATAGGTAATCCTGTTAAGGTTTCGGAACATCTTCAAGAATTGACTCTTGATGCAAAGATTGATCGACATCCCGCAAATAAGGATATTAAAACACTTCAAAAACAAGTGCGGACGTATACAGAGATGGCTCAAAAATATAAGCGTAATTTTGGAAAGGCTGAGCGGGAGCAAAGAAAAGCATTGTTTGATGAGGCCCATCGAATCAGAAAAGATGTCGATAAAATTCAAGATTTTATCAGTGCAGATGTTTTGGATAAATCGCAGGTAATCACTGCAACTTTGGTTGGATCAAATCATGAGGTTATCCGCAATCGTAGCTATGAAACAGTCATTATTGATGAGGCCGCACAAGCATTAGAGCCTGCTTGCTGGATCCCCATATTAAAGGCACATCGGCTTATTTTGGCCGGTGATCATAATCAATTACCGCCAACAGTAAAATCGAGTAAGGTAGCTAACCATGGCCTGAGTCATACATTATTTGAAAAATTGGTAGACCGTAATCCACAATTAGTTTCTTTGCTAGATGTGCAGTATCGCATGAATGAACAAATTATGCATTACCCATCTGTAGCCTTATATAATGGTTCGTTAAGAGCAGATAGTACCGTGGCACAGTGGAGCTTAGCAGTGGATACTGAGCCGGTGTTATTTATTGATACAGCAGGAGCGGGATTTGAAGAAACGGAAAGTGACGGCGCAATCTTCAATCTAGGCGAAGCTCATTTTATTAAAGCTCATCTGAACGACCATATTGGGGCTTGGAAAGCTTCGTTGAGCATTGATGATAGCCTGAGCATCGGGGTGATTGCACCGTATCGGAAACAGGCAACTTTATTGAAGGAGGTATTGGATGAGGAAGACGAGCTACGACCTTTTAATGACTTGATTAAAATACAGACAATAGACAGTTTTCAAGGACAGGAGAAGGATGTTATTTATATCAGTTTGACCAGAAGTAACGCCGAACAGCAGATTGGTTTTTTGTCTGATGTCCGCCGGATGAATGTGGCAATGACTAGGGCTAAGAAGAAATTGGTTGTTATTGGAGATAGTGCTACAATAGGTTCACATCCGTTTTATCGTGAATTTATAGCTTATACAGAAGCTATAGGTCACTATCACAGTGTGTGGGAATGGGATATTTCGGCGATATAAAGCAAGATGCCACTTCATATGAAGTGGCATCTTGCTTTTAGTTCGTTTTGCTAATAACGATTTACCCCTGTTGACCGCTCCGTATTAAGAAGTGAACTTCATCCAATCCGTGTTCTCGTCATAGTTCTTAAGAGGTTCTGCATTATTATTATTCGATAATTGACCTACCAACATATAAATATCCATACTCACGTGTTGACGTGTTATTTCAGTCATCTTATCATTGAACCCGGCATTGTTAATTTGTAAAACATACTGAAAACAAATGACGCGGGCGATTATCTTTCCAAGTGTAAGCAGTTCGCGCTGCTTCGGCTGTAGCGGAAAGTCAAAATTCAAGATTGATGAGAAAAATGGTGCTGCAAATTCAGTTGAGCTATATTTTTTTAAGAACGACAATAAGTTGCTTTCTTTGGTTTTGCGCATAAGTTTACCGATCGCTTCAGCCACCTGAGAATAAAGCATTTCATTTGACCCCTCAAAGATTTGAAAGGGTCTACTGTCTATGAGGCCACGACCTGCAACATGGTCTAACCTGTAGCCATTTGCACCGGATAGTTGCACACATATTTGCGCGGCTTCATGCATCAAGTCTGTCACAAATGCTTTCACACTATTGGCATCCACACCATAGGCTGAAAGGTCGTTATGGATAGAGCTGATCGAGACACTGTATGAACACATTGCAGAACACAATGTAAATGCAGCCTGTATGCGCGACAACTGAAATTTAACAGCGTCTAATTCATTTAAACTAATACCCGCTACACGGCGTTCAGAACAATGGGTCATGGCCTCATCCAACATCCGTTTTATAAAACCCATGCCCATTCCAGGGAACTGCAATCTGCTGCGGTGGAGGGTATCTAACATCAATTTAATTCCTGTACTTTCCGGATTTAGTTTATGATCCGCGGGAACATTGATATCAATGTTGTTGACACCATAAGGAATTGCATAGAGACCAAGGCTATTGTATTTCTTTGTGACAACAATCTTTTGTTCTTCGACGGCGTTCTCTGTGACAAAGAAATCTATATCCCGCACCAGTTCTCCATTTTCGTTTTTCTTGCGCGCTGTTACGAGCCAAAAGTCTGCAGCTCCAGTAAGACCTTGCCAATGTTTTTCACCTTTTATATAGTACTTATCGTCCCTTTGTTCGTAAGATGTTCGCATATTGAGTGCGTCACTGCCGTATGCCTGTTCCGTAATCATTAGTCCCCCCATGGCCTGATTTTCCAAAAATTGCTGGAATACCCTTTCTTGAAGTAAGGTGTTGCCGTATTTGGCAAAAGGTTCCAAAAATAGTGCAATATTAATCCCGAAGATTAGCGATAAAGATAGTGATTCATAAGAAGCTGCTGCCAGTACGCCCAAACATTCTTTTACATGAAGACCACGACCACCGTGATGTTCGGGGATAGCAACCGACAAGGGTTGCATTTTCATGATCTCTGCTAAAAACTCAGGCGGTAGCCCGCGTGTTAGACTGAGCGAGTTGTAATCATACTCTTTATTAAATAAGCTTGATAGCCTAGTTTTAAAATCTGCAATATACAAATCGAAATCTTGGGTTATATTGTTGTGTTCTGAAACCTTAAGCATCTTTAAATATGTAATTAAATGATGGAACAATGTGAACATTGAGAATAATAGAGTACTACCGAATTGAAATTCTCTTTTGCTTCAATGACTTACACAAAAATAACTGCAATCAACTTGATTCTCTTGTGTACTTTGGTATAAAAGATAGGACAAATCGTGCATATTAAAAATCTAAGTTGCTCTGTTTCGATAAGAAGTAGGAGAAACGCCAACTATTTTTTTGAAAAGCCGTGAGAAGTAAGAAGGATCAGAAAAATCCAATTCATAACAGATGTCTGCAATACTTTTAGTGGATTCAAACAACAGAAATTGACTGTGCATAATCAATACTTCTAGGATGAGTTCTTTGGAAGATTTTTTAAATACTGAAAATACACAGCGATTAAGGTAGTTTGTAGATACTGCAAGTTTGTCGGCGTAGAATGAAATGTTTTTTTGCTTTTTGAAGTTTTTGTGCACGAGTTGTTTGAACATCATCGCAATTTCTTGCCTCCGATTGAGGGCCTGATTGGAGGAAGAAAGTTTGATGATTTTTAAAATTGCCGATTTTAATAAATTTTCAAACAGTTCTCGATAAGGTAATTCCGAAAGCAATTCATTATAAAGTAATCTAAAAAGTTCCTGGAGATCACCGCTGTCTTGTGCAGTTAAGTTAAGTAAGGGGGAGATATTAAAGATATTCAAAATCTCCTGTTCCCTGAATATAGAAGTCATTGCATTGTCGTTGATCAAAACGCAATGCCCTTTCGCAGATTTATCGACAGACTTTATTGTTGAGATATTACCATAATTGCTGATAAGGATTGCCGGAGCCCGAACGACATATTCTTTGGCACCGATCTGATGTTTAAAATAACCTTCTGTTATATGGACGAGGAGGTTGTAGCCCAAGAAAATCGGCGGAGTAGGGAATTTAATGTAAGGAGCGATTTCACTTAGCTGAAATATTTTGATCGGCGATTGCTGGTAGCGAAGATGCTCCAAACTACCTGTCATAAAACGATCTACAAATTCACCCGCATTTACCTGCTTTTCCATGATCAATTATTAGTGTAAAAATTTAGTAAGCCACAGTCTCTGAATGTCATCTATTGTTTCATGGGTGAATCATGCTACCCAATAATATTCCAAAGTTAGCTGGATAAAACTTGTTTATCAATTTTAATAAATGATTTGCTAAAATAAAGCTTTATCCTTAGTTTAGTTTTTCGCAATCGGATAAATAGCTTGCTGCTCGGGGGCTATATTTTAATAGTATAAACCAAATGAATATGAAACCATTGCTCATTTTAATGTTGACGCTTTTCCCTTTCACAAATGTAGCTGCACAAATTGCGTTGGATTATTGTAATGATCGTATACAAACCGGCGCCGAACAGACCGAGCGATATATTCCCTATTTAATGAATAAACGCGTTGCGATATTGGCCAATCCGTCTACGGTTATTAAAGGGAAACATCTTGTTGATAGCCTAATTGCGCGAGGTGTGCAAATTGTCAGAATATTTGGACCCGAGCATGGATTTCGTGGAAATGCAAGTAATGGGACTGAAGTGGGAGATGAAGTCGATCCCACAACTAAAATTCCTATTGTGTCTTTGTATGGAACTAAGAAAAAGCCGACAGCGAAAGATTTAAAAGATATTGATCTGTTTATTTATGATGTGCAGGATATGGGTGTAAGATTTTATACCAATATTAACACACTTCGAGATATTATGGAAGCCTGCGCCGAAAATGATAAGGAACTCTTTATTTTAGATCGCCCAAATCCCAATGCCTATCTAATTGATGGACCTATTTTGGAAATGGAATATAAGTCGGGTATCGGACAATTCCCTGTTCCTATTGCACATGGGATGACCACAGCTGAATTTGCTCTGATGATTAATGGAGAAGGCTGGATGGCAACTCAAAAGAAATGTAAATTGAAGATTATTCCTGTCGCAGATTATGATCATAGTATGCTTTATAGACTGCCAGTCAATCCTTCGCCCAACCTAAATACGGAACAAAGTATACTCTTATATCCAAGTACTTGCCTTTTTGAAGGTGTAAAAGTAAATCATGGCAGAGGCACCGATTATCCTTTTGTTGTAATTGGTAGCCCGATTTATAAAGGTGTATATGACTTTTCATTTGTCCCTGTCAGCAAAAAAGGAATGAGCGAATCACCGCTGTTTATGAATGAAGAATGCTATGGAATAGACCTGCGTAAGTATGATCTCCAACAGCTTGTCGCTAGTAAAAAAATAAACCTGTCGTGGATGATAGCACTTTATCGAAATTCCCCAGAGAAAGAGAATTTTTTTGATCAATCATTTTCCAAGCAAATTGGCAGTATTGAAAAGCTTGTAGGTGTAGGTTTATTTCGTAAGCAAGTCGAAGCTGGTGTTGCGGAGGATGAAATCCGAAAAAGTTGGGAGCCGGGCCTAAGCAACTACAAAAAGATCAGGAAGAAATATCTAATCTATCCCTAATAAAAAGGCTCTCTGGTTCTTATAAAGAAATGTGGATAGCTCATTAATTTTATAACGAAGTGGAATAACCCATAATCTTAAATTAAATGTAGTGATGTTTGGATTAAAATACGATTGGCGCCCGATTATTATCCTATTTTTTACCATAGGAGGTTTTTATCAATTACGGGCACAGCAGCTGGCTAGGAGCCTAGATCGTCAAAATTATATCGCACAATCCAACATCAGTTTAAATCCCGCATTGAAATGGAAATTCAAAACAAATGGAAGGCTGTTTTCTTCGCCCATCATTTGGGAAGACATCGTTTTTGTCGGGTCTTGCGACAGTAATCTTTACGCATTGAATAAAACTAGCGGTAATATACTTTGGAAGTATAAAACCGCTGGTGAAATTCGATCAACTGTCGCTGTCGATGCTGGAGTAGTGTATTTTTTAAGCGCTGATGGCTACTTTTATGCCTTGGAGGCCCAGACAGGACGTAAATTATGGCAGTTTTCAACCAATGGTGAAAAGAGCTATGATGTATGGGACTATTTTCTCTCATCTCCGGCAGTTGCAGATGGCGTCGTCTATTTTGGATCTGGAGATCACCATATCTATGCCTTAGATGCTAAATCTGGAAAACTTGTTTGGAAATTCCTGACTGGAGGAATTGTGCACGCAGCCCCGACGTTGACACGAGAGCATGTTTTCATTGGTAGTTTTGATGGTTTTTTCTATTGTTTGAAAAAAGATGGTACCCTACATTGGAAGTTTAAAACAGTAGGCGAACGTTATTTTCCAAAAGGCGAGATTCAGTTTCATGCCGTAGTTGCCGACAATACAGTCTATTTCGGTGCTCGCGACTTTAATGTATATGCGCTTAATACCACGAATGGAAGTGGTTTTTGGGTATATCATCAACCGGGAAGCTGGACAAGTGTTCCTAGCATTTTTGACGAAAAGCTTGTCGTAACCATGTCGGATTCCTATAGTATACTTGTTTTAAATAGAATGGACGGTGTGAAAATAGTTGAACCTAAAGTGCCTTTAAATACATTTAGTAGCGCCTCTATCGTTGGTAATGAGGCCTTTTTTGGGACAATGGATGGTGTAATTTATCGGTTGAACATTAAAAACGGAGAAGTTGTACCTCTTTTTCAAACGGAGTCAAGTAAAAAGAAAAGGCAATTGTTTATAAATGATGAAAATGTGCTCCGCGCCGATCTGCAACAAAAATATAAGGATGATATTACACGGCTGTTTGCAGACTACCTACAGATGGGAAGTATCTTTTCGACAATATGGATTGATGAAAATCGGCTTTATTTTAGCTCCGCAGATGGTGCCATCTATGCATTGGAATAGCAAGTACGCACTTTTACAAATCGTAGCAGGGCTTACTTTCTCAGTATTTTTTCCATGGATTTACCTTTGGCCAGTTCATCAATTAATTTATCGAGATAGCGAACCTTCTGAACCAGCGGATCTTCAATATCCTCGATGCGATAGCCGCAGATTACACCTGTGATCTTCGAAACATTTGGGTTTAAACTTGGTGCTTCTTTAAAGAAATGTTCAAAGTCAATTTTATTGTCAACCGCTTGCTGTAGTGATATTGGGCTGTAGCCGGTTAGCCAGAAAATGATTTCGTCAACCTCTTCTTTTGTGCGTCCTTTTCTTTCGGCCTTTTGTATATAAAGTGGGTATACCCCAGCAAATGACATGCGATATATTCTTGTATTATCCATTTTTATGCGTTGATTTTATTAAAGGTATTCATTTTGAATGAAAATAAAAACAAAGGATGGTTGGCTAATACTGTAGATGGGGTTCTTTATAATTCTTCCCGTTGTTTTGTCAAAAGTGATCAATCGATTTGATTCTCCATAAAAAAGAATTAGCGCGAATGTTTTGTCGGATTCTTGGTTAAAAGAATATCTTTTGCATTGCCTATTCGAAAACCTGAGTTTTCACCATTTATTTCATTTTCTAAACAGACGATGATCCGTTTTTCAAGGAACCCTTTTTTCTCCGTTATTGCTAACCAAGGATGTTCTAATACGCTATATCCAACGATTTGAGCACGGACTACAATTGGGCAACGAATCCAAAAGTAAAGTTAGTGTGGTAGTGTTTTATTTCTTAAGTAATTTACTTTTCATTCTTGGTGATTTTTATTTGAAAATAAGGAAAATAACAGAGGAAATAGGCTTAGGTAGTCAATACAAAGATGGTCTTCTCGTTACTTTTTAAAATCATGTGAAGGTTTATATGTTAATTTTATAACCTATAATTCTATCTTTACGATTATAAAATAGGAGAAATGGATTTGAGGTATATTCGAAATAGCATATATATAAAAGAAGAGGAACAACAACAAATCAAGGACTTTCCGGTGTTGATAGGGGGGTGTGGGATAGGTAGTTATATCGCTGAGTGCTTATTGCGCATGGGGTTCGAAAATTTAACAATTGTTGATGGAGATATAATTGAATTAACGAACTTAAACCGACAAAATTATACCAATAAGGATATTGGTGCAAAGAAAGTGCTTACCTTGCAGGATCGCTTGTACGCAATTAACCCAGAAGCTAAAATAACGGTATTTCCCGAGTTTATTAGCAAGGATAATCTATATGATATTGATCTGAATCATAAGGTTGCCATCAATGCATTGGATTTTTCTTCCGATATTCCCTTTGTATTTGACCAATATATGGCCCAAAAAAATATACCTGTAGTGCATCCTTATAATTTGGGCTGGGCGGGATTTTTAACTATTCTTCCCCCAGGGGGGCTTAATCTGCAATCATTGGAAAAGACTTATCAGACATTCGAATTAAATGTTGGTAAATTTATTGTAGATAGTCTACAAACAAAGGGTATTGAAACGAGATGGTTTGAGGAATTTTTAGTAGAATATGGTAAAATAGCGTTGACGTCTCCGCCGCCGCAGCTATCAGTTGGTTTATATCTGCTATCGGGAATGGTAAGTCACATCGTGTTCAATTTGGCAACAGCAAAACCTGTAAACTTCTTTCCCGATTCATACTATTTATCGATGATTAGCTAAATATAATATAACGTAAAAAAAGTAATATTTTATTACACTTTTGTGTAGTAATCCTATAGCTGCGAGAATTTAAAGGGAAAGTCCTTACTTTTATTGCTCTTGAATACATCTACATGAATTGGGCATCTGATAATTATTATTTCACTAAACTTAAAAAGGACGAGCTTTTTGAGCTTATCCACTTTTATTTAAGGACTACAGCTGATTATTATAATTTAGATGATTCCCTTAATGAGGAATATACTTATCATTATAAAAATTTATTAGGCGAAGACCTAAGTTTTTTTGACACGTCAATTTATTATGTATTACGTGATCGAGAAATGCATAATATCCATGCATCAATACGTATTACCTATTGGGATCGGGAAACGGTATTACCTATTCAAAAATTGTTTTCAGTAACGAAAGAAGAGCTTTTGTCGCAAAACGTAAATCACTATTGGCATATAGGCCGGTTTATTATTTCGAAAAGGATTGAGGAGAAACGGATCAGTATATTGAAAAAAATGTTATTTGACGCATTCTTTCCACCCTATTTTCTTGACAAGGGTTTAATTATTGCCGAATGTGATAAAAAACTGGTCAATACCTTGCTTAAACTTGGGATACCTTCATATGAGCTTGGAAGTCCAATTATCTATTTGTATTCTGAAACCTTGCCTATATATATTAAAACCGAATGGCTTGATTTTTTCATCCAAAAAAATACGATTGCACAATATTGTTTAGCCAATAGTAGCGATTCGGACAGCTTCACACTCAAGGCAAAAGATATGGGCTTTCAGAATAATAATGGTAGCGAAAATATGCTATCTAATTAGAATAAAGACAGTTCAATGGCAAGTGCGGTGGCTTCAGTAATACTCTTGACTTTTAGTTTCGAGAATATTTGCTTTTTGTGAAACTTAATCGTGTCAATTGAAACGTATAATTTATCAGCAATTTGTTCCATTGTGAATCCCTGGGCAGAAAAAAGCAAGATATCTTTCTCGCGTGGTTTTAATTTGACATGTGGGGACTCTACCCAAAGATCAGTCGCTAAGTCATACTCGAATTGCTTCCCGGCATCGTCAGATTTAAATTTAATATTCCCTGCATTGGCATGTGAAGAAATAGAAACTACACATAATGCTATCCAAGGGTTTGAAGACTTGTCCAAGAGAATAGGCTTCAGTTTATGATTTATCAGAAGTGGTTTCCCATTTGATTGCTTCAAATGAAAATCATAAGATATTGAATGTGTTAATTTGTCTTCATGTGTGAGATTTTCAAAAAATTCGAATCCGACATCGTTTATCTTCTTTAACAGATGCAAATCTCCTTCAGGTACATTGTCGAAGTAATGTTGATATCCTTTTTTTTTGAACTTCAAGAGGCGAATTTCCACATAAAAATATGGGATTATCAGATACGAATAAAAAGCTCTTTTTCGAATAATCAATTAAATAGATACTTTGATAAGTTAATTTACTTAACGATTTAGCGAAATTAATGTAGGCGTCTACAATCTCATAATCATCCTTTGTAAAATTATCTTTAACATGTACCGGCTTAAAAAAATCTTCAATTTCAACTTTCATAATGTAAATTACAAATAGGATTTACCTCGTATCTCAATATAATTAGGATAACTTTCATGCTAATTTGTAAGGCAAAATATTGTATCAACCCAAATTAAATATATAAAATACTCCTAATGGCATCTTTTAGAACTTTAGTTTCTCTGACAGCTTAAAATAACCTTTAAATTTTAGCACCTTTTGCCTTATTTTGTAGTGTCATAAATTTCTACACAAATGTGTAGAAAATTTCTGATATTATAAATTTAATAGTTTTACTACTTATCTTTGCTCGATATAGCAATTAAATTATATAAATATAATTCATTACAATCAATTTCCCAATAATAATTTTTATATAATTAAGATATTTGACAATGTTTGGCGCAAATATAATAACAATTTCTGCTAATTTTCTGTAACCCTCTTCGTTAAAATGTTATTACCTTAACTCTATTGTTTTTTTCTTTTGTAGAATATGGGCTGACTTTATCGTCCATGAACTGAAATCTATCATGTCTCTATGATTATCTCAACTAAATTTAGTTAGGTTCTTTCTTTTTGTATGTATATACATTTTGCTGTTATTCATTTGTTATTTGTTTTTTTTGTAGTAATATTGTATTTAAAGTTTTGCTTTTAAACGCTTTTGTAGATTTTAAATGTATATACAATGTAATGTGTTTTGTGAATTGTTTCGTGCAGTTTATTGGGAAAGCAACTAATGCAAAAAAATTATAAAATCTGATACTTATGAAACTACGTTTCTCACTTTCTTTTGCCACCGGGCTGTTGTTCATGTGTGCTCAGTCTGTTATTGCTCAGGAGTACACAATTTGGCAACTGGGGAATTCAGACGGTTCAAGCAGCGAATTTGCCTTGTCACCGAATGGGTATAAGAAATTCTTGGAACATGATTTTGGTTATGAAGACAATGCGTTTATCATCGGTCAATCATCTTTAAAAAGAGATTTACCCTATGTATTGCCCGGTCCGGCCAATGAATGGGGGGGAACTGGAGGAACCTCTGGGCTGAGAACACATTTTTTGAATTTATACTATGTGTTAAACGATAGCGTAAAAAATGATCAGTGCACACTCCAGGTCAAGTTAGCAAATAGTGACCCTAAAAATAGCGCTACGTTACAAATCTCTATTAATGGTAAGCCCTATAATTTTGATGTAAAAGCGGGAATAGGAGCGGGAGAACCCATTGGTAATGCCTCAAAGTCTGGGAATTCTACAATAAGCATTCCTTTAACAGCAGATCTCATTAGAAAGGGAGGAAATCAGATTACCATGACTGTCATAAAGGGAGGTTGGGTTGAATTTGATTCCTTCAAATTGCTTGGACCACCAGATATAAAGTTAGTAACCGATCGTTCTGTAATTGTTAGAAATGTACAGCAAGCTGATTTTGAGATCCTAAACGGAGGAAAACCCGTCCAAAATATGCTGGTTGATCTCTTGAAATTGAACGATAATGAGCAGTTGAAAGTAGTCTTAGATGGAAAGAAAATTTATGAGAAAACACTTGAAAAAGGTGCCGCTAAACTTGAAATACCAATGCCTTATGTCACTAAGGACGTATGGAGTAAGTATGAAATTTATAGTAATGGGCAATTAATACAGTCATCAACGATCAAGCGCTCCCCAAAAAAGCGAGGCGGAGTTTCCGATTATGTGAACACGATGATGGGCGCAGCACATTCCAGATGGATGATAGCCCCAGGACCATGGATGCCTTTTGGCATGGTAAAGATAAGTCCAGATAACCAAAATATTGGGTGGCAGGCAGGTTATGAACCTTCTGTCGAGTCTATTGGTACTTTCAGCCATATCCATGAATGGACAATGGCTGGATTGGGAACATTTCCGACAGCAGGCCCGTTGAAAACCAAGGTCGGCGATCAGTACAGCACAAACACGGGATATCGATCAGCGATAGATAAAACCAGTGAAAAGGCACCATTGGGATATTATGCTGTTCATCTGCTTGATCACGATATCGATGTGAAATTGACGGCTGGTACACGTTCCAGTTTTCAACAATATACCTACCATAAGTCGGACACAGGACGTATTATGATTGATCTTAAGGTTAACGGAGAATATGATTATAAAATTAAAGACTTCTCGCTAAAAAAGGTTTCTGACTATAAGGTCGTAGGATATAGTAATCAATTATCTGAAAACGTTTGGTCCACGGATGCAAAACAGGATTATGTCGTATACTTTGTTATGGAGTTTGACAAACCTATCATAAACTACGGCACATGGCATAATGATCGGTTGACTGAACGGGCTGATTTGGTTGCCGATAGCGCTCAATTTGCGGGAATGTACGTGGAATTTGATGTGCACAAAGATAAGGCTGTACAACTGCGCACAGGGATTTCTTATGTGAGCTTAGCCAATGCAGAGGAGAATTTAAAAACGGAACTGACGGAGCCATTCGGATGGTCCATTGATCGGGTCGTGGAAAATCAACATAAAGTTTGGGATGAACTTTTAAGTAGATTGGAGATAAAGTCTTCAGACTATTTTGAAAAAGAGAAATTCTACTCCAATATGTATCGCACTTTGGCAAGCCGAAATACATTTAGTGATGTAAATGGTCAATGGAGGTCTTCGGATGAAGTGATACGGACTTTAGCCCATAAAGGAGATATCGCTTTAGGCTGTGATGCTTTCTGGAATACCTTTTGGAATTTAAATCAATTTTGGAATCTGGTGACACCGGAATGGTCCAATAAATGGGTTAGATCGCAACTTGCGATGTATGACGCAAATGGCTGGCTTGCGAAAGGGCCGGCTGGGATGGAGTATATTCCCGTCATGGTTGCAGAACATGAAATACCGTTAATTGTTGGAGCATATCAGATGGGGATTAGAGACTATGATACTGAAAAGGCATTTGAAGCTGTTAAAAAGATGCAGACAACAAGTCCATTGAAATTTGAAGGTGGTTTTGCCGGTAATAGGGATTTGGATGTCTATTTAAAATATAAGTACGTTCCTTATGATTTGGGCCGGTTTTCTAATTCAATGGAATATAGTTTTGACGATTGGACAGTTGGGCAGTTTGCGAAATCGTTAGGAAAGGAGAAAGAGTATAATTATTTCAATGATCGGGGAACCTGGTGGAAGAATGCGATAGATGTCAATAGTGGATATGCAAGAATGAAAGATGCCAAAGGTGAATGGTACAAAGATTTTGATCCTTTTAAATCGGGAGCTAACCATCATTATGTAGAAGGAAATGCATGGCAATTGACCTTTTTTGTGCCACAGGATATTCCTGGGCTAGCAAAAATGATCGGACAGGATGTGTTCTTAAAACGATTGGAATGGGGATTTCCAGAAAGTGAAAAATGGCGCTACAATGGTCCTAATGATCAATATTGGGATTATCCTGTTGTTCAGGGAAATCAGCAATCAATGCATTTTGCCTATATTTTTAATTGGTTGAATAAGCCCTGGTTGACACAAAAATGGAGCCGCTCCATAGGTGAGCGTTATTATGGCCAAGGGGTTTCGAATGCTTATCTCGGCGATGAAGACCAGGGGCAAATGAGTGCTTGGTATATCATGAATGCTATTGGTTTATTTCAAATAGATGGTGGAACAAGGGTCAAGCCAATTTATGAAATAGGAAGCCCACTCTTTGAGGAAGTTAAGATTAGATTGGATGGTAAATATGGAAGAGGTGAACAATTTATTATCAAAGCGAAAAATGCAAATAAGAAAAATATGTATGTGCAACGCGCAACATTAAATGGAAAACCGCTCAATACCTTTTATTTTGATGCTTCGGAACTTCTGAAAGGAGGTGAGCTTGTTTTAGAAATGGGCGCTACCCCGAATAAGCAATGGGGACTGTATCAATAAAAAATATATTTACTGCTAGATCACAATAGACTGTGTTGAACTATAACAATGATTTGTTAAAATTTGGTTAAACAATTAGGACTGATATAAGAAACTTGTTTATGATGACGTTATAGGTGTAGTTTCATAATTTAGGTTAATAATTGGTTAGTTAGTAAAAGCCTGAAGTTCCCCACTTCAGGCTTTTGTTATTATTGGTCATCATAAATTCGGTTGCTTAACATGTATAGTTTTGCTAAATCCTATTAACAAACGTAAAATCATCGATATAACGACTTGTAAGATTTGTAAATCTTTACGATTATCTGTAGTATTGTAGGTACACGCTAAAATGCGCGGCCTATGGTGTTTGCTTGAATCAAAGCAATTAACAATGTCGTCTATCAAGATTATATGATCAAATTTACTCGTTTTTTACTTTTAGGATTATTTCTTTGGGAGAACGTTTCTGCCCAAAAGCTTCCTACAGATTATGTCAACCCGTTTATCGGTACCAGCAATTATGGAACAACTAATCCGGGTGCCCAGGTTCCCAACGGCTTGATGAATGTTTCTCCTTTTAATGTAATGGGATCATCACTTAATGCATTTGATAAGGATGCAAGATGGTGGTCTACTCCCTATGAACATAGCAATAGTTATTTTACAGGTTTTTCTCATGTTAATTTAAGTGGGGTAGGATGTCCAGATATGGGAAGTCTGTTGTTGATGCCAACTTCGGGGAAATTGGAGGTTGATTATCATCAATATGGGAGTACCTATACACAAGAGGTTGCCCATCCGGGATATTATAGCAATATATTAAAGAAATACGGTATCAAGACAGAAGTCTCAGCGACAACCCGTGTAGGTGTGTCGAAATTTACTTTTCCAAAAGGACAGGCAAATATCCTGCTTAATTTGGGCGAAGGTTTAACAAATGAAACTGGCGCAACAGTTCGTTATGTAAGTGATACTGAAATTGAGGGATCTAAGTTGCTGGGCTCTTTCTGTTACACGAACAATCAGGCTGTTTATCCAATCTTCTTTGTTATGCGTGTCAATAAAAAACCGTCAAAAAGAGGATATTGGAAATTCCAGCGTGCCGGAGAAAAATGGGAAAACGATTGGAATAAAGACGCCGGAAAATATAAAATTTTTACGGACTATACCGATCAGCTTTCAGGCGATGATCTTGGTGCCTTTTTTAGTTTTGATGTCAAAGAAAATGAAAGCTTAGAAGTACAGCTTGCCGTATCATTTGTGAGTGTTGAAAATGCGCGTAAGAATCTAGATGCTGAGCAAGAGGGCTTTAACTTTGAAAAAACGCAAAATCAGGCTGCCTCACGTTGGAATAATGCATTGTCAAAAATACAGGTCGAAGGTGGGACGGCGGATCAAAAAACGGTGTTCTATACGGCATTATATCATGCTATGATTCATCCAAATATCTTGCAGGATGTAAACGGAGAGTATCCGGCAATGGAAACCCGGAAGACGCTCGTTGGAGATCACAATCGTTACACCGTGTTTTCGCTATGGGATACGTACCGAAATGTTCAGCCATTGATGTCCTTGGTTTATCCAGATAAACAGGTGGGGATGATACGTTCCATGATCGATATGTATAAGGAAAACGGCTGGATGCCTAAATGGGAGTTGTATAGCCGAGAAAGTTATACCATGGATGGTGATCCCGCGGTACCTGTGATTGTTGACGCATGGATGAAAGGTATTCGAGATTTTGACGTTAATACAGCTTACAAAGCTTTTCTGAAATCGGCTACGACTACGGATTCGACAAATAAAATTAGACCAGACAATGCGGACTATGTGAAGTATGGGTATGTTCCACTGCGCGATTCATTTGATAATTCGGTATCTCATGCCATTGAATATTATGTTGCCGATTGGAACCTCGCCCAACTGGCCGCTTCATTGGGGAAAACTAAAGATGCTCAGCTTTTTGCTAAGCGAGCGCAGGGATATAAACACTATTATTCTTCGGAGTACGGGACCTTCAGGCCCATCCTTCCTAACGGCAAGTTTTTAAGCCCATTTAACCCATTGATGGGCGCCAATTTTGAACCCAACCATGGTTTCCATGAAGGTAATGCTTGGAACTACAGTTTTGCCATACCATTTGATATCCCCGGTTTGGTGAAATTGTCGGGCGGAAAGCAAAAATTTGTAGATAGACTACAGGCAACTTTTGATAAAGGGTATTTTGATGTTACCAACGAACCAGATATGCTGTATCCACATGTGTTTTCTGAAATAAAAGGAGAAGAATGGCGTACCCAAAAGCTAGTCAAAGAAATTTTAGAAAAGCATTTTACCAATAGTCCCGGAGGTATACCAGGAAATGATGATACAGGTACAATGTCCACATGGGCTTTAATGAACATGATTGGAATCTATCCTTTTTGTCCAGGTAGACCAGATTATACTATTGTGACACCTGTATTCGACAAAGTGACCATCCAACTCGATAAGAAATATTATCCAAACGGAGACAAAGTGACGATAAGGCGTCAAAAAGCGGGTGTCGGTGATTATATCAAAAAGATCGTTATCGATGGAAAACCATTCAATGGATTTAAAATCAACCATCAGACTTTGGTCAATAGCAAGGATATCCTAATCGTAACTGGAAATAGATAATTAGGCAAACTAAATTGAAAAACTGATCTACACGATGAAATATATTAATTATGCGGTCTGTGCAGGCCTTTTGTCCTTAATTGGTTGCGCTTCGCTAAAAAACTCCGATGAGACTTCTTATGTAGGATATGTAAATCCTTTTATCGGAACGGATTTTACGGGCAATACATATCCGGGAGCACAGTCGCCTTTTGGAATGGTACAGCTCAGTCCAGATAATGGACTACCAGGCTGGGACCGTATTTCCGGATACTTTTATCCTGACAGTACGATTTCTGGCTTTAGCCATACACATTTAAGTGGAACGGGGGCCGGCGACTTGTACGACATATCTTTTATGCCGGTTACCTTACCTTATCATGAAGCCCCGGCTCCCTTAGGTATACATTCCAAATTTTCGCATAAAGACGAAAAGGCTCACGCCGGATACTATCAGGTAAAACTTGCTGATTACGATATAAATGTGGAGCTGACAGCGACGGCACGCTGCGGTATTCAACGCTATACGTTTCCAAAAGCCGAGTCTGCAGTATTTTTAGACTTAAAGAAAGCAATGAATTGGGATGCTACAACAGATTCATACATCGAAGTGGTTGATTCTGTCACTATCCGTGGTTATCGTTTTTCGGAGGGCTGGGCAAGAGGCCAACGCGTTTATTTTGAAACTCGGTTTTCCAAGCCTTTTACAGCTGTTCATATTGATAGTTCAGCAATTTTATCCAGCGCAGATACAACGGCGAAGAATGCAAAACGAATCGGTACAGCATTTAAAGCACGTTTTGATTTCAAGACAGCAGCTGGCGAACAATTGACTTTAAGTACGGCCCTTTCGGGTGTGAGTATGGAAGGCGCTTCCAAGAACTTAAAAGCAGAGGCTCCAAAAGATGACTTTGATTATTATTTGAAGGAGGCAGAGCACAATTGGAATCATGAACTGGGAAGGATAGCTATCGAAACCAAAGACAAAGAGGAGGAAGTTAAGTTCTATACAGCACTATATCATTCGATGCTGGCACCGACAATTTTCAGTGATGTTGATGGTGCTTATATGGGGGCTGACAGGAAGGTGCATCAGGCCGAAGGTTGGACCAATTATAGTACGTTCTCACTTTGGGATACCTATAGGGCTTCGCATCCATTATTTACCTATATAGACCCTAGTCGAGTAAATGATATGATTAAGTCATTCATTGCCTTTTATGAACAGCATGGCCGATTACCGGTATGGAATATCTATGGGAGTGAAACGGATATGATGATTGGCAATCATGCCATTCCCGTCATTGTAGATGCCTATTTAAAAGGAATCGGTGATTTTGATGCATCAAAAGCGTTAGAAGCCTGTGTTGCCACAGCTAATATTGATAATTACCGGGGTATAGGTCTTTATAAAAAATTGGGCTATGTGCCCTATGATGTCAAAGATGAATACAATGCCGAAAACTGGTCCTTATCACGAACACTTGAATATGCCTATGACGATCATTGTATCGCAATGATGGCCGATAAGATGGGAAGGAAAGATATTGCAGGAGCGTTTTTTGCGAGAGCTCAAAATTATAAAAATGTGTATAATCCGGCTACTTCATTTATGCAACCTCGCGATAGCCATGGTAAATTTATTACCCCGTTTGATGCGGAGGAATATAGTGCACATATCTGTGAAAGTAATGCATGGCAATATTTTTGGTCTGTACAACATGATATCCCTGGATTGATTAAACTTGTTGGTGGGCAAGAGCGCTTCGGACAGAAGCTAGATAGCATGTTTACATTTCATCCTTCCGACACCAGCAAGCTGCCAATTTTTAGTACAGGAATGATTGGGCAGTATGCACATGGTAACGAGCCGAGCCATCATGCACTCTATTTGTTTAATGCGGTTGGACAACCTTGGAAAACGCAGCAATATGCAGCCGAGGTAATGAACAAACTTTACTTGAATACACCTTCGGGATTAAGTGGAAATGATGACTGCGGACAGATGTCGGCTTGGTATGTATTCAGCTCATTGGGATTTTATCCTGTAGATCCCATAAGTGGAAAATACGAAATCGGTACACCTTTATTTGAAAAAGCTGAATTGAAGTTGTCCAATGGAAAGAAATTTACCGTGAAAGCTAACCATGTCAGTAAAGCCAATATTTATATCCAAGCCATTACGATTGATGGTAAGCCTCTTGAAACAAGTTATATCACACACGAACAAATTATGTCCGGAGCGACATTGGTGTTAGAAATGGGCGAAAAACCGGGACCGATATGGTACAAAAATAAATAGGATCTATAAGTATATGGAGATTCAAATGTGAAGCTCCCAAATAATTAAGAGAAGCCTCCAAATGAATATTAATCGATTTGGGGGCTTTTATTTTGTTGGCAGAATCAAGTTTTTGTAGAAGTATGTCGTGCTACACAATGTTCCATTCGGGAAGAGCGCATAATTTGGGATATCGCCGACTTTTGTCCAGCCACATTTTTGATACATAATATAAGCCGGGCTATCGGTTACAGTATCTAGTACCAATAGTGTTTTATTTAGATCAATGGCTATGTTTTCAATGTGTTGAAGTAAATTTTGTGCAATGCCCATTCTTCGAAAATCAGTATGGACTAACATTTTGGCGACATCTGCACGATGTATTTGATTTGAGGGGAGGTCGATTTGCAGTTGAACAGTTCCAGCGATTCGATGCGTAAAAGCATCTCTTGCAATAATCAATATTGTTTTTTGCTGCTTGACCTTGTTCAGTACTTCAGTCCAAAATCTTTTTGCCTGCTCAACTGTTAGATCTTCCATAAAGCCTACAGAGGCACCTCCTTGGACAATATTAAAAGTCAGGTCTACTAGTTCAGCAAGTAAGGCAATGCTAGATTCGTTGACTTCTTCAACGACAAAATCTGTATTGGAAATAGGTGAGGAACTCATGTGTTTGATTGCGGATGAGATATAGAAAAGGAATTGATCGCTATGTTATGTAAGAAAAGACATTCTGCTAATGATCGGCTTGGCTCTTCTGGTGAGAATTATAGTTAAGAATCGTTACTCGTTGCGGGTGAATGCATAATAGATGACGTATAACCAACCGAGTATCCCATGAATTAAAGCCCATAGTATGGATTTATTGCGATCCCATGAGGTGACAACGGCAATGACAGAACCGAGCCCAATACCCGATTGGGTGATCGTCTGTGTCGTTGATTTACTTATCTCTTGGCCAAATACAATATCCGAGATGAAAAGAAAGAATATGAATAATGCGAGGTGTTTCATGATGGGTTTATTGAGCTCCTCTTATTTTGAGTTCTTCATTGATTTCTTTTATTCTTTTAAAATTGAGAATAACAATAGGAGATAAGGCGAAGGGAATCGCCATTAGTGCGCTGAATCCTTTGTTAATTGACGTATATATCCCCATGCCTAATAGGATAAAGAGCATGGTGGTGAGCATCCATGTAATTACCAGCGCATTTTTTTTGTTGGTTTGAAGCTCTTCGTCAGTCATTCCGTTTAAAGGTCTGTTATTCATATTTCGGTGGTTTATAGTCTCTAAGTTCCGCAATTCTTTTTAAGAAACAAAGAATTTTGACTTAAATGATGTGTAAATCTTGTTAAATATAGCGTTTTTATTGTTTTTTGTTAATAAAGATTGATTAAATGATAAAAATAATAGGCTTCACGGTGCTTTTTTCTTAAATATTACAGCATAAGATGATTTTTGTAGACTCCTTTTTAAAAGAATAGCTTTTTCATCTTTCAGAGAAATAAATAGTTTGTGCAAAGTAAGGATAAGCGTATTGCTTTTTAGCGATCAGGTTGTACAGAAAATAACGAATCTTAAAACAACAACCACGAATATTAAACGAGACGGATACACTGATTTAAAAAGCTGTTATTTGTAAAAAAAATAAGAAATGAGAATGCTAGCTTTAATCTTTATGCTATTTACCATGTGTTCCTGTAGGGGTAATTTGGAATTGGGGTACAACGAGAAAATGGCTAAGCTCTTTCATAGTTGTCGGGAAAAATTAGATGAGAGCTATGGGAAATTGCTGGAAGGGGAATATGATGTCGATCAATCAGATTATTCATATCACATGAAATTGAATGAGGCACGTGGTTTGAGTAGTTACATCAAAGGACTAAAATGCGAGGCCTCTCAATTGAAACACAGTAAAACTGCTGAAAGTTTCCACATCGCTACAGTTGATTATATGACAGAGATCGTTGATGGATATGGTGTTTTATTAATTAAATATATTAATGAACAGAAAAAGGGAGCCCGGAAAAGTCTGATGCGGGAGATTACTGATGAAAAGGAGAAAATTGCAGCCTTAGCTGAGTCGTGTTTAGGACATCAAATAGCCTTCATGAATCAAGCTGGAATAAAAGTAGATAGTGAAATAGGAAAGTAGTTGAAATATATTTTAATTTTATAACGATGTTAATACGAAAAAATATGTGGTATTTGCTTATCATTTTACCTATGATGGCATTGTCCTGTAAGAGCAAAATAGCTGCGCGTCAGTCAATACCTCCGTATTCATTAGCTGATACAGCGAAGCCAGATTGGTATCGCGAATACTATGGTCGGGTTGTAATGATCGACAATGATTTTGTAACGCAGAAAGATGGCAATTATTTAGTAGATCTTCCTTTGCAGATCGTTCCAGATTCCACTTACGTTTTCTTTTTGAGTACTAAAATTCCAGTGGAATTACTAAAAAAATCCAATGAATTCTATCCCGATCTTCAACATTTTGTACTGATTGTTCCCGATTGGAAGTTTTATAGTGAAGTCGCCGAAGAAGCTTCGAAAAATGGGATGTGTATCGAACCTGCGACAACCAATTTTTATTATTCCATAAAAAGAGAGGATGGTATGGTTAAAGTCGACAGTCTCCGGCTTTCTGGTCTTGATAACCCTAGATTAGATTTTGTTAAACCAACTTCACCCAAAGGCATGCTTACAATTTATCGAAGAGACAGTTACGGATCGGTTTGTTGTCCGCGTGACCCGAAATGGGATAATGCAGACAAGGATGAGCTTTTCCTACGTGATTTTGAACACCGCAGTCACCTGAAAGTAACTAAAGGGCGGTATGTGCAGATGGAAGGTAAAGAAGGCGAAAAAAGTATCTATTATACCTTACCGGGATTATCTTCAGCACAGCGATTGGAATTTTTAGCAAATAAATATGCGCAATGGATTGCCAATAAGGGTACGGGAACAAGGACGATTATACCACAGTTATTTGCACCACAAATTATACCGATGGTAACCGAGGGCTTTAACAAAATGAAAGAATTACCATAAAGTTAAAAATAGTGCGATTTGGTTCTTTCGGAACAGTATGTTGTTTTTTTTGATGGAGATAAAGCTATTCTGTTAGCTTTATCTCGAACATTTTATCCCAGTTTTTACCGGTAACAAAGAAGGTGTTTGATCTTTTATTGTAAGCGATACCATTTAGTACATCTAAATCCACATGCTGTGTTACATGCTCACGTAATTTGGATAGATCGACTAAAGCCTCCACTGTACCTGTTTTAGGGTCTATTCGTCCAATGACATCCTCCATAAAGAAATTTGCATAGATTTTCCCTTTTACCCATTCCATTTCATTGATTTGATCCACCATGGCCGTATTCGTTGCAGCACGGATATAATCCACTTTTGAGAAATCATTTGGATGAAGTGTATAGATATAATCAGAACCATTGGACATGAATAAGTTTTTACCGTCAGAAGTTAAGCCCCAACCTTCCATTGGCTGAAAGTAAGGAAGTGTCTTAATAACAGAAAGACTGTTTATATCGTAGAGGTAGGCTAGATTGTTTTTATAGGTTAATTGATATAATTTTCCATTTAGGACGGTAGCACCTTCGCCAAAAATTGAATCATCCAATTCATTTTTTTTGATTGGCTGACCCGTTTTAGGATTAACAATACGGATACTCGATTTACCCTTATTTCCACTTGGACCAACCCCGTTCCCAGTACTTTCGATCAAATTATCACCGTAAAACTCCAGGCCTTGTGTGAAAGCTTTGGCATCATGTGGGTAAATATTTACAATGCTATAACTTAGCAAAAGCGGAGGGTTAGAGGCGAATAGATCGATGTTGACGGAATTTTCTTCTCGCTTTCCATCACTAAATACGACAGCTTTAATAATTTGCTTGCCAAATTTCTCCTGTTTTAATGAATAATTGAAAGGCTCATTTCCGACGACCTGGCCAATCTTTTTCTCGTTTATAGCGTAAATAACAGAGTCTATTTTGGATGTGTTTTTGCTATTCATCTTTAAAATCAGACTCTCGCCCCGCGTATAGCGCTGTTTAATATTGTCAAAGGTAAATGTTGGATTTTTATCAGCATGTTCGGGCTGAGAACTTAAAGTCGTATTGGTATTGTTGCTTTTATTTCCGGTACAACTGCCCAAAATGGCGCCAATAATAAAACAAATGAGGTGCGATTTTTTTTGCATTGATATAGTGTGCTTGATTAATTATCCGACAATAAACTAGAAAATGAGTTGTTTAAAAATAGCTGTTGCGGTACTCCTCGGTTCTCAAACATAGATAAATTGTTTTTTATATGCAATTCAGTTGCTGATCAATACAAAAAAATAATTCGTTTGTGGAAGAAAAAAATGAACCATTACATGCTGCTCGATTGTTATAAAGGTATGGAAAAATCATATTTTACCGGAACGAGCGGTATCCTTTTGCCTTACAAGAATAAAGGTTACTATCCGGAGGAATTACAGGATAAAAGTCGATTGGCTGTATACAGTTTACTATTTAACTCATTGGAAGTAAACAGTTCTTTTTATAAAATTCCCAGAGAAGAAACAGTTAGAAGATGGTCTGAAGAAACGACCGATGATTTTCGTTTTACTTTTAAACTATGGAAGGGAATTACGCACCAAAAAGAACTCAAGTTTGATCCACGGGATGTCGCCAGATTTCTATCTGTTATTGACGCTATCGGTCAAAAGAAAGGGTGCTTGCTTATCCAATTACCACCATCTTTTAAATTTGCTTCTATTGGAATGCTTGTTGAACTGCTGGATTGTATTGCTCAGGACAAGAGAAGTGATGAATGGAAAGTATGTGTAGAATTTAGGGATTCCTCCTGGTATAGGGAAGAAACTTCTTTACTTTTAAAATCCTATGAAATGCATTTGGTTATTCATGATAAGGATAGGCAAGGTATGCGTCTTCAATATACAGATACAAAAATAATCTATATGCGCTTCCATGGCCCAAATGGCGATTATAAGGGAAGCTATTCGGACAGCCTATTGCTGGAATACAGCACCTATATTAACGACTGGATTGCAGCGGGAAAAGAAGTCTATACTTATTTTAATAATACCATCGGAGCGGCACTTCCTAATCTAAATACATTAGCCATGTATATCACAGCGAACAAAATATTTCCGGTTTAAAAAGTGTCTTTTTTTAAAGTACACTGCCACGGATATATTGATTTCCCATATAGCCATCCCAGCCTTCATGTTCACGCATAATCCGCTGATAAGCTGCGGTCAATGCCCGAACCTTCGTAAATAAGGGAATACCTCTCCGGATACAGTCGTGATCGGCGTAAGTTCCAGCACTATCGTACCATTGTAGCCACTCGAGTAATTCTTGTCTTTTCATAAGCGTTAATCTATCGAATAACGTCTTATCTTTTAAGTTCATGAGCTGATAACGCCAATCTGTGCGATGCGATTCCATAGCTAGAATTCTTGGAAGCTGATGCGCTATGATCTGTTTAATAAGAGACTCCATAATCTGAAATTTTAGTTGTTAAAGATGAGTTGTGCGTGTGTATGCGAAAAGGCTTTGTATCTTCTTTTCATGTGGATGCGCAGGATTTCTTTATGGATATACGCGACAGCCCTTAATTTGGAAAGCTGCTGCACGCCATTTTCAATACATTTACGATCGGTATAGTTTCCTTTTGGATCATGCCATTGTAGCCAATCAAGGAGTATTTCTCTTTCTAGATTCTCGAGTCTCTGATGTAAGCCGATTAATTCACTTTCCCGGAGTTGTTCGCGCCAGTCAGACCAGATCGGACCTGACACCATCCCTCGCTTCTCTTTGAATTTATTTTCCATATTTTAAGTCGAATTTGAAGATCTAAAATTTGTTAGATGACTAGCTTACTGATAATAGCATTGCCAAGTTTACTTTTCATAAATAACTCAATTTGTTTCAGCAATTCTGGACTTACTTCGGGGACTCTTTCTAAATCTCGTATAAACCACTTCTGAATGACAGGTGTTTGTTTGGAACGTTGGTCAAATTTAACCACTTCAGCCCGTGATGATTTTCCAGCCGGATCGTAGTATGACCACAGTACAATGAAAATTGTATTTGGATCCTCATCGGAATAGGGGGTATGAAAGCGAACGATGTCACCTACGTGTAAATCCTTATTGTCATATGCTGCGCTGTGTTCCATAAAAGCATTGTCTAAAACTGATATTCAAATATACTAAAAATATTAGTATAAAAAAGTTTTTGCTAAAAATTTTATACTTCATCTAAGAGGCTGTTGTTTTTTATAGTTGGAGGCATGTCTTAGTGATTTGTGCTTTTACTTCGATTTTATTGTTTTTATGAATCTGAATTTCAGTTCCTATTTCTTGTGGGTAGAAAAGATGGACAAATATAAAGGGGAACTAGTCGAAGGGAATTTTGTGAAGGCTGCGCATAGATTAATATCTAGGTGAAAAGTAGATGTGTCAGCGCGAGTTTTATGCTTAAGAATTTCACTTGTTGTAACATTTTTTTCAAAATTTCGGTAATTTGACCTTAAAGACATAATATGGCAACTCTACCTTATCAGCTCCCTTATTCCATTGCGGGTCTTTAAAGAGCTGTGCACAAGAGAAATAAAGGTATCCATCTCCGCTGATACCCATAGAATCGGGCCATAGTATTCGGGAGTCCCTTACCAGGGTATTCACATTTCCCTCAGGATTTAAATATTTAATACTATAATCTATTGACGATGTGAGATAAATATTTCCATCAATGTCTGCTAGTAAGCCATGCGTGATTCCGACTTCTCCTTTGTCTTCCACTTTTGCCTCCAATTCTTGATCCGTCAGCCCTGCGTCGGCTAAAAATTCTGTTGCAATACAGTACAAATGGGTTTGATTGATCGGTTTGAAATATAAATATTTAAAGTCGTGACTCAATGCTATGCCATTCACGTTGGAAGAAAAAGGCTTTCCATTTTCACTACGCATTTCAATACCATTATAGCTTAATAATACATCAGGATCAGCCAGCGTAAAACGGCTTCCAGTTAAAGCCTTTCTAGTCTGTCCAGTTTTAAGGTCTAAAATAATGATGGCCGCTTGACCGGGATCGGAGAGATAGGCTAAATTTCGCTTGTGATCAATACGCATATCATTTAGACCTGATTTGGTTTTATCAAGGTCGTCGAAACGATAAATATGTTCAATTTGATTTGTATTTGTATTGATTTTTAATAATTTAAACTGGCCTTGATTTGATTTTTCATCTTTGCCAAAAATTGATCCAGCAGCAGATGGTTTAGAATCCAATACCCAGAGATTGTCCTCGGTATCGACAAATATATCCTGAACATTTACAAAGTGGGAATTCTCTTTTCCTTCTAAATTCCATTCTTCATTTGGATAAGGAACAGGTTTTCCATTGATGATTTCAGTAAGTGCATACTGATAATTTTTAGTTTGTTTTGGGAAGGAGACAAATAATCGATTGTTGGAGGTAGCGCTCACACCGATCGGACGGTACGGGCCTAAAGCTGCTGCGATCTCCAATTTTGGGGCTGTAGTATCATTAACTTGTGCCAGCATAGTGAGAAAAAAGATGTGACAGAATAAAAAACTTAATATGAGCCGTGTTCGCATATTCTTGTTATAATTTAACCTTGCTATATTACTTTTGACTGGTCCCATTAAGCAATAAACGGCGGTTTTTTAGTTACGTAAAGAGACCGCGCTCTCATAGAGGAACCTTCTATTCTCAATTATTGTTTGTCCTTTTCTTCAAATAATACTTTTTTACACTGCTCAGCATATCGTGTGTCTCATGTCGATACGAATTCACTTGGATTTAATTTTCTGAGCGATTAGAAAAGTTGGGATTGGTCTCGGTGATTAAAAGGAGGTGATTTACAAGCAGATTTCTTGCAAGAGCTTTTCAACCTCCTGGGCATGAGTGACTGTCATAAAATGTCCCGCACCTTTAATGATAAAGTTGGGCTTTACATTTTTGATGGGGATAATATGATCTTTACTACCATGTATATGAATTAAATTGTCCGGAACCGAATTGTTTTTCCATTGCAGAATTTGATGTATTGCCCAGTTCATAAAGATGGGGTCTGTATCGTATAAAATCTGTTTTAGCAAGCGGGAATCTTCTTTGTTACGTATGCCAAAAAAGTAATCTGATAGAAAACAATGGAACTTTAGTAACGGACTAGGAACCAGTTTGTTGATTTTGAGTCTGCCTGCTAAGCGATACAGTTTGGTTAATTCATGCCGTCCTTTGGCTGAAGCAAGCAGAATAATTTGTTTTGTTTCGATAATCTTGGCAATTTCTATTGCAAGCATTCCTCCAAAGGAAAGCCCAACGAGGATGGGGTTCTTTGCAGTAATTTTAGTCGATATTCTTTTTGCATAAATAGACAGTGGTTCATTGGGGCTTGGTGTAATCCAATCTAGATAGGTTAGATCAAGCGAGCCAAAGTCTATTTTGCTGAATACACGTTGATCTACACCCAATCCGCTGATGACATATATTTTGGTTGCGGTGATTTTCATTTAATCAAGTGTCTGTATCCATTTGCGGAGACAAGGTACTGAATTATCGTTACAAAACAGGGGCAAAAATTGATTCGAAAATCAAATTTTGCCCCTGTTTATACTATTGAATAACGTAAATATTAAATAACGTAATTTTAATCCACCTAATCGCTCGAGCTTACTAAGATAAGCTCGCCAAACTCTTCGCTTCAAAAGTCGATAATTCGTTGTATTTTTCGGCTTGCACTTTCTTCACCCAATTCGGATCTTGCAAGATCGCCCTGCCAACAGCTACAAGATCAAAATCGCCACGTTCGTAACGACGAACCAGTTCATCCAGTGAAGCGGGAGAGGACTTGAACTCGGAATTTGTAAATACATCGCCAAAATCTTTGTCAAGACCTACGGATCCAACCGTGATTGTGGGTTGTCCTGAAATTTTCTTGAGCCATCCCGCAAAATTTAAGTCGCTACCTTCAAATTCCGGCTCCCAATAACGACGTTGGCTTCCATGAAAAATGTCGACACCGGCATCTGTCAATGGTAGGATCCAATCTTCCATAGCCGCGGGGGTGGGAGCAAGCTTGGCCGTGTAGTCTTGCTGTTTCCATTGTGATAAACGTAGAATGATTACAAAATCAGGTCCGACCGCTTTTCGCATTGCTTTGACGACCTCAACCGCAAATTTAGAACGCTCCTTAATTGTTTTTCCACCAAATTCGTCTGTTCTGTGGTTCATTCCATCCCAGAAAAATTGGTCGATCAGATAGCCGTGGGCGCCATGGATTTCAAAAGCATCAAAACCGAGGTCTTTTGCAGATTTTGCAGCGTCAGCGTAAGCTTGTATCGTGGCCTCTATATCCGCTAATGTCATCGTATCCGGACTTTCAAAAGCTGCCGGCGGAGTCCATTGCATAGGAGTATAACCAACATGCCATAGTTGAGGGGCTATTTTTCCTCCTTTTTCGTGCACGGCATCGACAATATTTTTCCAGCCGGCCAATGCTTGGTCACCGTAAAAGTTTGGGATATCCTTTAAATTCTTTGATGAAGGTCTTTCGATAACGGTACCTTCTGTCAAAATTAAACCGACATCCCCCGCGGCACGACGCTCGTAATAACCCGCTACAGCGCTGTCGGGAATTCCATCCGTCGAAAATGCTCTCGTCATTGGTGCCATTACAAAGCGGTTTTTGAGTGTTAAATTTTTGTACTCAAATGGATTAAAAAGTGTTTGTATGCTCATTTTTCTCGTTTTAAATCGTAAATCTTTACAAATATATTTTAAATAGTATATATTTGTAACTATTATTAGTGTAAACTAGTTACCTTCGTGTAACTATTTTGAATATATTCAAATGAAAAGGACTGAATTTAAAAGTTGTTCCTGCGCTATGCAGCGTTCCATGGCAATTTTAGGTACTCGGTGGAAGCCGGTGATTATCTATACTTTGCGCGATCGAAAAGCCAGATTTGGTCAACTGGATGCGCTCATCGAACATATTTCTCGAAAGGTCTTGACCAGTTCATTAAAAGAATTGGAAGAGGATGGTATTATTTTGAGAGAAGAGTACAAGGAGCTCCCACCACGCGTAGAGTACTCTTTGACAGAAAAGGGCAAGGCTTTAATACCTATTATGTGCCAATTGGCCAAATGGAATGAAGCCTACTATGAAGAGCCTGTGTCACCAGAATTGATCGCGTAGAAATTAGCATCTCAATACATCGGTCTTGCTTCGCTTTTAGGCTATCGCTGCCGAATGGAATAGTATCGTGTCAACCGGTTTGGCCGGTACGTTTTCTATCGCTTGCCAGCGCGGGATTGTTGATCACAATAAATGAAATTTTCATATTTATTTAAAATTTAAGTAATATTGAATTGTGAAAAACAAGGTAAACCAAGAATTTAGCAAGCAAGATTTTTTAAAATCTTTTCGAGAGGGCAGAAGGGATGGTTTACAGTTTCTGTACAAAACGTTCTATAGTCCAATGTGCTATTTTTTAGAAAAGATGAACCTTGATAAAGGAACCATCGAAGAAATCGTACAGGATGTATTCTTAAAGCTTTGGGAACGACGGGTTGATTTTGATCATGTTGAATCAATCCGAGGTTTTCTCTACACAAGTTGTAGAAATGCTGCTTTAAACAGGATCCAACAAGAGAATAGGATTCAACAAAAGACCAGTTTTTATATAGCACAAGTTGAACTGGTCGATTTACCGATCAGCCATCAAATGATCTATATGGAAACGCTTCGAACGATCCATGAAGCCATTGATACGCTGCCTGAGCAGTGTAAACAAGTGATGCGCAAGTTGATTGTTGAAGATTTAAGCCCACAGGAAGCAGCGATCTCCTTAGGACTAACCACTAGTACGGTTTACAATCAAAAGAAAAGGGGAATTGAACTTTTGAGATTAAGACTCAAGCCTGACCAGTTTTTTTGCCTACTTTTGCTTTTGCTATATTTTTAGAAAATTTATACTTCTGATATATAGGTTTTTGTAAAAATATCTACCACCTCTTTAGAGAAACGAAATCAAAATATTGTTTTAAGTATATAGAGCAATATGGAGCAAGTACCCCAGCATATCATTTATTTACTGAGCAAATCCAAACTAGAAGGATTGCGTGAGGACGAAAAATTACAGTTGGACGCATGGAGATCCGAAACGGAAGCCAATAAGGGGCTCTGTGATCTGATTGACAACAAAAATCAAATGCAAGCGGATTTAGACGGGATATCTCGTTATGATTGGGAGACGTCATTTACTCTCTTTGAACAAGATTATCTCATTACCTCATATCCTAAACCTTTTTATAAACGCATGTGGTCTTACGGTATTGCAGCAGTATTGATTGGATTATTGGTGTTATTTTTTATCCATAATCTTTCGGATACGGTATATCAGGAGACTCCGAATAAAGATATTCAACCCGCTCAAATGACGGGCGTAGTTCGTCTGGGAGATGGAAATTCAATTTCGATGGTTCCGGGAGATACGCTATTATCGTTTGCATCGCCCGGTAAAAATAAAGCACCACGGGTGAATAATTTATTCGCTGCGACACCCAAGGGAGGGAAAATGACCATGCTATTACCTGATGGAACCAAAGTGTGGATGAATGCGAAAACACAGTTGGATTACTATGAAGTAGATAGTATGCGGGAAGTTCGTCTAGTGGGAGAGGCCTACTTCGAAGTTGCCAAGAAATATTTACCATGGGAAGGTGAGGTTCCAAAACTGAAACCTTTCGTGGTAAAAGCGGGGAAGATCAATATCTCCGTATTGGGGACACATTTTTATGTGAAATCAACCAAGAATATAGAAGACTTTAGAACGACATTATACGAAGGTAAAGTTAGGGTTCGACAGGACGAGAGGCAGATTATACTGTTACCTGGGGAAGAATCGTATATCAAGCTCGGTCAGATCGAACGACGAATAATTGATCTTGACGCGCGCAATGCATTGAAAGAAGGATATTTCGTATTCAATTCGGAGACTTTACGGGTTATTATGGATGAGTTAGCGTCCTGGTATAATGTGGATGTCGTCTATCTCGATAACCAAATAAAATCGGAAAAATTTGAAGCGATGTTGTCTCGTAACAGCAGTCTGAAAGATATCATCAACGTACTGGAGAGTACCGGAAAAATTAAATTTAAATTTAAAGGAAAGACCATTTATGTAGAAAAAACAACCTAAATGAAAAGACGAAACCCTAAACGCTTGCAACATTTAGGGCTTCTGATCAAGTAATTCTAACTGTAACAGAATTTTAATTCTTAACCTAAAACAAATGTATAAAAATTATGCACAACTTGGTCGTGCCCTACACGATCAAACGCAACAAATGAAAAACAGCGATCGCCCAGATATTTGGGGTAGGCCGCAATGGAGGGGAAACATTATGCGCATATCGCTTACAAGCATCATGATGTCTTGTTGTCTGCTTCATGTTGGAGCTAAAACATACGGACAGAACATATCGATACATGAGAAATCAGTGTCGTTGAGAAAGGTTTTTTCGGAGATCAATAAGCAGACTGGCTATTCTTATGTATGGGCGGCCACAACTATTGATCCCGATACAAAGGTTAACTTAACTGTTAAAAAGGAGTCGTTGGGAAATGCACTTTGGAA
Source organism: Sphingobacterium sp. Ag1 (assembly GCF_000988325.1). Lineage (NCBI taxonomy): Bacteria > Pseudomonadati > Bacteroidota > Sphingobacteriia > Sphingobacteriales > Sphingobacteriaceae > Sphingobacterium > Sphingobacterium sp. Ag1. The sequence goes on from NZ_LBGU01000044.1 coordinate 90,227, forward strand.
GTTATTGGGCGATTTGGATCTCGATTTTGAGATCAAGGGGAAGATTATTGTCGTACACGAAAAATCTCAACAGACTCAACGATCGATCACTAATCAGTTAATGACGGTAAAAGGTTTTATTGTCGATTATAACAACAGACCGCTTCAAGGCGCAACGATTCGTGTAAAAGGTGTTCCAAAAGGAACCGTTACAGATCAGCATGGTTATTTTGAAATTAATGGCGTTAGTTCGAATAGCTTTTTGGACATTACAATGGTCGGATTTGCTCCATTTACGATTGCAGCTAAGTCGGATTTAGGTACAATCAACTTAAGGGCATTGGACGAGCAATTGGAGGAAGTGAACATTACGGTCAATACAGGATACCAAAAAATAAGCAAAGAAAGAGCCGCAGGATCAATTGCACAGGTCACTGCCAAAGACATGGAAGGACGGCTTCAACCTAATTTATTGGACCGGATCGATGGATTGTTGCCCGGACTAAATTTGGTGCGAAATACATCAAGTCCGCAGAATTCTAAAAATAATCTGGGGATCGAGGTGCGTGGTCGTTCCACCATCAACGCTCAGGCTGCTCCGCTAATCGTTGTTGACGGAATGCCTTTTGAAGGCGACTTAACAGCAATTAATCCCAATGATATTGCTGCTATAACGGTTCTAAAAGACGCATCGGCAGCTTCTATCTACGGGGTACGCTCCTCCAATGGTGTCATTGTGATCACAACAAAAATAGGTAACGCCGGTAAAACAAAAATCGATTATAGTAATACGCTTTCTTTTAGAGGACTTCCAAGCCGCAGCTACCTCAATCAGATGAGTAGTGCTGAATTGGTTAACTTTCAAAAGGAAATGTTTAATTATCGTTCGGGAGATTATGCTGCCATTGATCCGAGAAAATCAATGAATGATGTGTATCGAATTTTGTACGATCGCAAAGGTGGCGTGATTTCGGAAGAAGAGATGGAAAAACGTCTGGATGTATACCGAAATCGTGACCGCTTCAGTCAAATGGATAAATTTCTGAATACCACTCGATTTGATCAGCAGCATAACCTCGCTATTTCGGGCGGATCCGATCGTTATACCTATCATTATTCCCTCAATTATACACAGCCTGGAGATTACAACAAAGGTCGTGCGACAAATAAAGAGCTGGGATTCAGTCTGAAAAATAATTTTAAGTTTACCGATTGGTTTAGTTTACGCGCAAATGTATTGGGAAAAAATCAAAATAGGGAGGGCGATATTGGCTTCAATTTCTACGATAACTATATGGGGGGCAAAGCGTCCTATTATCTGCTTGAAAATGAAGACGGTTCTCCGGCGCAATGGTATAATTCAAAATCTCAATTTGAAATAGACCGGTTAAAAGCCTTAGGACTGGAAGATGAGACCTATATTCCATTAAATCATGTTGCCGCGATTCACGAAAAATTTTATAATAAATACATTAACCTAAATTTTGCGGCCAATTTTAAAATTATCAAAGGATTGGATTTTGACCTATCCTATCAAAGTGAACGAACGGAAGGGTATAATGGCACATTGAATAGGAAAAATGCCCAATCGGTTGTAGGTATGGTGAATGACGCCACCCAAATTGGAAAAGACGGATTAATCAAACGTAATATTCCACAAGGGGGACAATTTGCCGAACAGCGTAACGATGTCAATAGCTATACCTTACGTGGTCAATTCAACTATCAATATAACAGTCGGGATAAACATGAAATTGTGGCTATTGCAGGCGCCGAACGTAGGCAGATTAACAATCGTTATACAAATATTTATAAATACGGCTACGATGAAAGCAGCTTAGTTTATAAAGGGATTAATGAAGAGCTTTTTGGGATTCAAATCCAAAATACACAGGCACTTTTTAATAGCTATTCCATTTCAAAAAGAGAGACTGGGTTTAAGGATTTAGTCGATAGATTTGTTTCCTTCTATGCCAATGGATCTTATACCTATGATCGTAAGTTGACTTTAAGTGGAAGCATCCGGATGGATCAATCTAATTTGTTTGGGACAAATATTAAAAATCAATACAAACCTCTTTGGTCCATAGGCGCCTTATATCATCTACCAAAAATTGATTGGGAACCATTAGATCGTTGGTCGGTACGTGCCACTTATGGCGTAAATGGAAATGTGCCAAAGGATAATGGACCATATTTGATTTCAAGGGTGAATAACAACCTGAACTACTTCAACGGTGAAATGCAAGCCTACATTGATTCTCCCCCAAATCCATTGTTGCGATGGGAGCGAACAAAAGTATTCAATTTAGGCTTTGATTTTTCACTATTTAAAGATAGACTTACAACTACCCTTGATATCTACAATAAAAAAACCGCTGATTTATTGGGGAATACACCTTTGGATCCGACGTTGGGATGGGATATCGTGTTACTTAATTATGGTGATATGCAGAATAGCGGGATCGAGTTGGGGCTGAATGGTAAGGTGATTCAAGGTAAAAACTTCAGCTGGAACAGTACACTGAATTTTAGCTACAACAAAAATAAGATCACAAATCTCTACGTTGAGCAGAATACGCCGTATTACTACTATTATGCTCCTCAAAATCGTGTTGGAATCCCAATGGGTAGTTTGTATAGTATAGATTATGCAGGATTAAATGAGAAGGGGAGACCTTTGGCACGAAAGGCTGATGGCAGTCTGGTAGAGACCACGCAAAAATTGACCGTCGATGATTTAATCTACGAAGGTACAACAGTACCTCCCTATACCGTTTCTTTCAGAAATGGATTTAAGTATAAAGATTTGACGCTTTCCTTTATGTTTATTTTCAATGGCGGTCATGTGATGCGCGGAGTTCATCCAGAGTTCTTGAGTAAATACGCGGAGCTGAACTACAATAGTAACTTCGACAAATTATGGTTGAATTATTGGAAGAACCCAGGTGATGAAAGTAACCCTGATATTGCTCCTGCATTTGTTTCTGCTGCTTCAGGTAATATTTCCGATATTTTCAATGCTGCACATAAATTTGTTCAGAAGGCTGACTATATTAAATTGCGCGATATTTCATTATCCTACAGCCTTCCAGCACAATGGATTGCCCCGACAAAACTTTCTTATGTGCGTCTGACAGGACAGGTATTGAATGCATGGCGTTGGGTGGCTAACAAGGATAATCTTGATCCTGAGGTTTGGGCCGGGTTTAGTACAGTAACCAGTCCAAGTAGAGGTATACAAGCACCTACAATTTACAATTTAGGCGTATCTGTAGGATTTTAATAAGAAAATATCATGAGAAAAATATATATAGGATTGCTATTCGGTTTATTGACATTGAATAGCTGTAACAAATACTTGGATATTAAACCAAAAGGTTTTACAATTCCAGAAAATCTGAATGATTACAAATTGCTTCTAAACGATCAATCTTTAGTAAGGGCTTCCGCTGTTTATCCGAACTATTTAGTAGATAATTTACAGTCCGGAGATCCTCAGGATGTACAATCGGCAGCAAGCTATGACTATTATGACTATGTGAAAAAACAACTCTATAGCTTTGCTCACGGTGCGATATTTGAAGATGGCCAGTATGATCCATACTGGGAATCGGCTTATAGCCACATATTCACTTACAATGTTGTTATTAACAATGTATTGGCAGCAACAGAGGGATCGGAAGCCGAAAAGAAAAGGGTTTGGGCTGAGGCTAAGGTCGGTCGTGCATTTGAATACCTTAGTCTAGTGAATATCTATGCCGCTCATTATAATCCTGCAAGTGCCACAAAAGATCTAGGGGTACCTTTGGTGCTGAAAGAGGATATCAATCAAAAATACGAACGTGTATCTGTTCAGGCGATCTATGATCAGGTAATTAGCGATCTTAATGACGCGTTGCCAAATTTGAGTACAGTGCAGTCAAATAGATTTCAAGCAGTACGTTCCGTCGGTTTCTCTTTTCTAAGTCGCGTTTATCTCTATCAGGGAAAATACAAAGAGGCCCTTGAGAATGCAAAACAAGCACTTGCTGTGAATAAAACGCTCATTGATTATAGTTTATATACCAATAAGGACAAGACGACTTGGGGACGAGTTTGTCTTAAAACAGATAATTCGGTTCAATTTCCCGATTCTAGAACGAATATGGAGGCCGTATGGTCTCGGTTAGGAACAAGTTCCCTAGGTAGCCCCAATGCCGAGTTTTATGCCTCTAAAGAGCTGATTGATACTTACGCCAAAGATTTGCCTGCAGGTGCAAAGGACAAACGTTATGAATTATTTTTCTGTCGCGATCAGGCCTCATTTGGACCCAATATCGTGAAGTTTCCCGGTCGGGTTTTATTTGCACCTTACGTCGAATTTAGTACAGGATTTAATACGCCTGAATTGTTTTTGATTGCTGCAGAAGCCGCTGTCCGCACAGGTAACACGGCAGAGGCACTAAGTTTCTTGAATACATTAAGAAATAGCCGAATAGAAAATAATAAGGTGTTAACCTCAACGGATCCAAAAGTCGTTTTACAGACGGTACTTGACGAAAGGCGTCGTGAAATGCCCTTTATGGCATCCGATAGGTTGATCGATTTGAAGCGACTCGCTATAGCAGATAATTTTAAGAAGTCAATTCAACATCCATTGGGCGGGAAAATTTTCGAAATGGAATCAACGGATGCCCGGATGATCCTTCCAGTTCCGCCCAAGGTACTTTCGTTGAATCCGGGAATTCCCCAATACGAACGATAACAAAACTACATATAGACCGCTCATCCTAATCAATTTCTATCAGCATAGAGATTGATTAGGATCTTAATAAAAAAAAATGAAAAAGATACTAATGACAGCATTAGCTTTTACACAGTCGATGCTATTGTTTGCACAAGAACATATACAGTTTCAGAAGCTCACTTTTGGTCAGGCAAAGGAATTGGCCAAACAGGAAAATAAGCTGATTTTCTTAGATGGATTTACCTCCTGGTGCGCTCCTTGTAAATGGATGGAAAGTAATGTGTTTTCACAGCCTGAAGTCGCTCGTTATTTTAATAGCAGGTTTATCAATACTAAATTTGACTGTGAGATAGGAGAGGGCGTAGATATTGCTAAATTATACCAAATCAGAAGTTTTCCCACGTATTTATTTTTAGATGGGCAGGGGACATTGATCTATAGAACCCAGTCTCGCATGGAAGCCGATCTTTTCTTGAAGCAGGCAGAGCAAGCTAATGATCCCAATTTTCAGATCCCCAATTTGCGTAAATCATATGATTTGGGTATGCGGGAGTCGAACTTCCTGATTCGCTATATTAAAGTGATGGAACAAACCGATAGTCAAGCAGCGAATGCAGCGAAAAAGGCATTGGACAGCATGGCTACCGATGAATTTTTGAGGAGCTCAAATGGATGGGAGACCATAAAAATGATGGCACAAAGTCTGGATGATCGCTACGGAAAATTTTTTGAGTCGAACAAATCTTATTTTAAAAGCATAGCCGTGCCGGCAGATTTTGCAAAAAAAGAGGCACAGCTGCTACGTTATGCTATGTATGGCTATATCAGAGATCATAAAGTAGATGAGTTTAATGCTGGTGTAGCTTATTTTGAAGGGTTAAAAGATCCAGAACAAAAAATAGAAGCTGCACTGTATAAAGTAGAATGGACAGCTGCACATGGTAACGATAAGGATTTTGTTACCCTCACGAATGTCTTAAGAAAAGGCCTGCTCAAAAATGAGGACGAGAGATTGAGTTTTATTGCCCGTCGCAATGCCAATGCAAAAGGAAATATTGCAAATCCAATCATACTAAAACAATGCTATGTGCTGGCCAAACAGGCAGTCGGATTGAATCCCTCAAGTTATTCCAATCAAGGGACATTGGCCGATATTTGTATCGCATTGAAAAAAAAGAAAGAAGCTATTCAAGCTGCAGAAGCTGCACGTGGCTTGGCTGAACTCGAAACTTCAAAAATTATTAAACTGGCCGATGCACTTGTGGCACGTGCTAAAGCACTGTAATAGTCAATATGAAAAAAATAGCTACATCCATATTCTTGGTTTTAAGTTGTCTTGGGACAGTATTTGCTCAAGGACAGCCCTTTCAATTAACAATAAAGGGAAAACAATTTCCCGCAAAATCTAAAGCATTTGTTCGCTACATCGTGGACAGAAAACTGACAATTGACTCTATTAATTTTGGACCCAATGATGTGATCTATAAAGGGGAAATTATGGAACCAACACAAGTCATGTTATTTTATTCCAAAGATGGTGCTTCCTTCTTTAGCCGCAAAGGTGGCCCGATGGAGCGTCTTACATTTTATGTAGATCCTATGGAACCCAATACGCAAATCACTGTTCAAAGTCCTTTTGAGTCTTCCCTGGTGAAAGGTGGTAAACTGCAGGTAGCCTATAAGCAGTATCAAGATTATTTAAACTCCTATGAGAAAAAGCTTATGGTTCAGCAGTCTAAAAGAGCTGATTTGTATCAGGCAAAAAATCGTGACGAGAATGCGCTCAACCAAATTGCGCAAGAAATAGACAAGATCGAAACAGAGCGTAAGAAGGCGCAGCGAAATTTTATCGTCAATAATCCAGACAATTACTTCAGTTTGTTGGCCTTGCAGGAAGTTGCCAGCTACGATGATAATGTAGTTACCACCGAACCTTTGTTTTTCAATTTGTCATCGAGATTAAGGCAAACAGCTATTGGGAAAAAATTGGATGCAGCTATTCAACTGGCAAAAAAACTAGGAATAGGACAGCCGGCTTTAGATTTTGCACAGATAACTCCTGAAGGTAAAGAGTTAAAACTTTCAGATTTTAAAGGTAAATACGTGCTTTTGGATTTTTGGGCGTCATGGTGCGGTCCCTGTCGTGCAGAGAACCCTAATCTGGTGAAAGCCTATCAAAAATTTAAAGGATCAAAATTTGAGATACTGGGTGTTTCACTCGATAAACCAGGAAAGAAAGATAACTGGCTGAAAGCGATTGAACAAGATGGATTAACCTGGCCTCAGGTGTCTGATCTGAATGGTTGGCAAAACCAAGCGGCTCAATTGTACGGTATTCAAGCTATCCCGCAAAATTACCTCATCTCTCCCGAAGGTAAGATCGTAGGAATTAACTTAAAAGGAGTAAAGTTGATGGAGAAACTCGAAGAGTTACTTAAATAACATAAGAAGGGGCATTGCAATTTGCCCCTTCTTAATTTTTCCTGCCATTCTTTGTTATTTTTTTGCAAAAAGACAATCACAAAGCCAGAAAAATGACACTGGATTTTGACGTTAGAAAGAAATCTGTTCCTTGAAGCCCGCTATTTTTTCCCTCAAACTATTGAGGTGTTCCGGATTGATTACACCATTATCCTGATCAAAATTTTCGTAAAATTTGGGAAGCGAAAATGTTTCTTTTATGATAGCGCCAAACTGCGGGAAGAATTTCTGCGCTTCGGCCATTACATTTCCACCACCATAACCTCCGGGTGACGTTGTCATAAGCAACATGGGTTTGTCTTGGAAAACTTTAACATTTATTCTAGATGCCCAGTCGAATACGTTTTTAAATGCTACGCTATAGGAGCGATTATTCTCTGCGAGGGAACAAATGATCACGTCACAGGAGGCAATATGATCAAGGAAAAGCTGTGCTTCCTGTGGGAACCCATTCTTTTCAAGGTCTACAGAAAAGACAGGCATGTTATAGTCATTCAGGTCGATCAAATTAATCTCATGCCCCTCGAAGCTTTTAAGTACAAATTTGACCAATTGTTTGTTAATCGATGTGGAAGAATTACTCCCTGCGAAAGCGAATATTTTCATGTTTTATTCTTTATGATTATCGGTTGTTTAAATTTAGTTAATTTCCCGAAACAATTGGAGATTTAGACTTGACTTGTCGTTTCTGATAGGTTTTGATGATATGGTATAAATGTTTGAAATCGTCGCTATGCATATTTCGTTCATTTATTATCATGATTAAATTATCTGTTGCCTGAAGTTCTATGATTCTGAATTTAAAATATTTTTCCTCCTTACTGAATAACTTTATGATATTAAGCGGATTCCGAAAGTGATTCATATCAATTACTTTTTTTGTATATCTGGTTATATGACACATATTTAAATCCTTTCGATATAATCCACCTAAGTTTACTTTGGTAAGTGTATCTCCATTGATTTCGAAGTGCTCAAATCTCCAAACGCCTGTAAATATGATGAGCCCACAGCAAGTCTCCCATATTATCCCTAACAGAGAAATGGAATACTTAGAAATTATTATTGGGAATATAGCAATACAACCAAAAAGAAGAATAAGTATAGGAAATGTATAATCACAGCGCAACTTGATATTCTTTTTATCCATGAGGAATTGCTGTTTTATTTTTCCGTCTTAAAAATGGAGTATAACGGAATATCATAATACCGGCCATCTTTCTTTAAATGTTGTTTTAACAGCGCTTCTTTTTTCATGCCTATTTTTTCCATGACTTTCCCCGAAGCCGGGTTATGGGGGAAGTAGGTCGCAAAGATTTTGTTAAAGTTTAACTCTTTAAATCCAAACTCAATGATTGCTTTTGCAGCTTCCGTGACATAACCATTATTCCAATAAGGAATAGCAATCCAGTATCCCAACTCAGCCTTGTCCGAGCCTTCATCATGCAGACCAATAGCTCCGATCAGTTTTTTATCTTTATTTCGAATAGCAAAAGTGAATCCTTTACGATTGGCAAACGCTTCTTCGGCTAATTTAAGCCAATATTCAGCATCTTCTTTTCGGTATGGATAGGGAATATTTGAGGTAAAGTCCGAATAAACCTTGTCTTGCAGATAGTCTACAATCTGTGGAATATCAGTCGTTTCAATGGCGTTGAGAATGAGTCGTTCTGTCTCTAATTGTGGGAAATTTTTCATTTGATTAAGTCTTCAATATGGCTAAAATGAAATTACGGGTTACTTAGTTTTTATAAATGTAGGGAAGTTTTATGAGATTCTTTTCCTTATATTTTTATCGTCCTCCCTTATAATCGCACAAGTCAAATAATGCATAACGGTTTAAAGAATAGATATTAAGAGCTAGATTCTTTACTTTCAATTGGATGACTTTCTAACAGCTCGATACGCCCTTCAATAATCAGCAAATAAAAGTTTTCGAAACAATCCTGATAGATCTTTTGCTCCAATGATTTTATTTCCTCAAAGAGACGTTCTTTCGCCACAGCAGCGTAACATATCTCATTTTTTGATGCTGTTATCGTTTCTTGGCAGGGCGTATCGTGAAGCTGTTTGTACAGGTCGCCTAAATCTGAAATGTCTTCACTGCGATGGTAGAAAGCGTGAAACCACACCCAAAAGTCTTCTTGATTTTTATAGGGATGAGGTAATAATTGAACCGACGTATTTCTAAATAGATCTCCCGGATGCTTCTTATAACGGAAATGAGTGGCTGTGGTCTTTAAACTATTCATAAAGCTAATTTGTCTGTAGGTTTACAAAAAATAATTCAAGAATAAAGATATCATCTTAAATATCGGTATTTTTTTAGTATTAAAAATTTACTAGTGTTAAAACTAATTGGATGTAATATGATACAGAATGGACACAATAACGAAGCTCCACCGATCTATTCTGCTAAAAGAATACATGGATTTAATATTATACTATTAGCCCCAGAGAATTCTGATGAGAACGGATATTGTGAATACAAATAATCCGATATAGAATATGTTTGTCCCATGTTTTCTGTCATGATCAGAGTAAGAAAATATCCGTTCACCAGTCGGAAGACTCTTTTTAGAACTAAACAACATATACCCGATTGCAATGCCTAAAAGTCCACCTAGAAGGGCTGAAATATAGCCAAAAATAATCCAATACTTCTGTTGTGGTTCCGGTTCCCGTAGTTGCATGAGCCGCTCATGTTTCAAAAGATCAAGTTTTTCCTGATCAATCTCTTTCCCTCTTTTTAATAAAATTTCTCTGGCAAGCGCATAGTCCAATTTGTTCCATTCATCGGGTTTTTGCAGGATTTCGAAAAGCTCTTCGTCGGAAAATTGGTACAGGTAGTGGTCATCTTCAACCAGTGGGAGAGACTGCATTTCCTGCTCTTCTAAAATAGATTCTGCATTTGCGAAATTGGCGGGGTCTATTTGAATCTCATATTGGTGTCCTACCGTATTTCCAGAAAATGTAATATCCACAGGGGGTAGATTATCAGCCAACCGCGTTTTTACATCTCTATCCGAAAGTAGCTGATGACATTCCTGAGCTTCCTCTAAGCTAGTAAACCTTTTTAATACGATATAGTTATCCATATGATCGATTATTTTTTTAATACCTGTATTTATGACCATTCGACAGCCCAATGCCTTTGTGCAATCTTGGCTATTTGCCGTAACAGTTGCTGCAAAAATCGGACGTGAATGTGTGAAACAGCGGATTAATTTATGTAGTGTTTTTTTGAATAAAGTTAATAAAGCCAGTTTGATACTTTTCAGCTTAAAGATAGTAAAATCATATCCGATTTTATATGAACAACAAAAGAATCCTATCTATATAAGATGAATAAAGTTTGATTCGTCACATTTTTGGTGGGATTCATCACATTTTTCTGTATTATGTTTTCATTTCAGTTAATATTGTCTTATCAAAATCAATAACATGAAATTGAAAGACGTAAGAAAAATAGAATTTTGGATGGCAACTATTGTATTTGTCGCTGTTGTTTATGCTTTGCTTGTTGATACAAACAATCGGGATGATAGTGGTATGCATAACTATTTCATTGGTCAGAAAATAAACTACTCCTATTTTTTTAATTTTTTTGTTCCTAAGTTTAGCTATTATCTGCTTCTATATTTGATGTTTCTCGCATTAAATTTTGTTCTTATTCCTGCGCTCATCAATAAAAAAAGGGAGTTGTTGAATTATTCATTACTAGCTGCTCTGATCTTGATATCCGGACTGATTTTAGGTGTATGCCGGACCTATAGCCATACCTATGAGCTTATAGATTTTGATAGTATTCAAAGAGGCTACAATAGCATGTTTTTTAAGTCCTTAACACAAGCAGTTCTATGGACAATCGTAATTTCTCTATACACCTGCATGCAATTTTTGATCAGCTATCTGCTTAAAAACAGGGTTGAAAACCCGGCTATACAAAAGCAGCTAAAAATGGATTTGGCCTTTGGAATTGGCTTTTGGTTTATCGGATTGTTTTTTTTGATCATATCGCACTCGCATTACCAACTTTCGGTGTTATGGACTTTGGTCGTGTTGTCTGCGGTTGGTATCGTAATCTATTCCTTATACTATTTGTTGCCAAAATTACATGAAAAACAAAAGAAATTCCGCGACTTCTTTTGGATTATCGCTGCGGTGAGTTTGGTTTTAGTCATACCATTAAGCATATTGGCCCTATTCTTCTTTAACCGGACCAGTGAAGTGATCTTTATCGTTGCCATGTTTCATTTACCCACGCAGTTATTGGTTAGCGTTCCGCTTTCCTGGTTTCTCTTTAAAAAACGTCTAATGCGTAACAACGAAATTGCCTCCTTGCGTACAGAGCTCGGTCAGTCGGACGCCAATCTGACTTTTCTGAAATCCCAAATAAATCCACACTTTTTATTTAATGCCTTAAACACATTGTATGGCACGGCATTACAGGAAAAAGCCGAACGGACAGGGGAGGGAATTCAGCGATTGGGCGATATGATGCGGTTTATGCTCCATGAAAATACGCAAGATAAAATCTTGTTGATGCGTGAAATAGAATACCTGAATAATTATATCGCCTTGCAGACCTTGCGGACTTCGATGTCAGACAAGATTACTATTACAACGGAAATTGAAGAGCAGTTTGAAAATTATCAAATTACACCGATGTTGCTTATACCCTTCGTTGAGAATGCGTTTAAGCATGGTATAAGCCTTCAGAAATCGTCTTATATTAAAATCTCCTTGCAAGTGCGGGATCAAGTTCTGTTTTTCGATGTGAGCAATAGCATTAATCCAAAAAGTGATAATGACCCCGAAAAACTAAAAAGCGGCGTAGGCTTGGGAAATGTAAGACAACGCCTGTTATTACTATATCGAGATCGGCATGAATTGATAATACATGAAAATGCCAATGAGTTTTTTGTACATTTAACATTACATCTTTAGATCTAACTCGTGTCATTTACATCTAGCTAGTTCCATTATTTTTTATTCCATAATTCACCTGATTTATTGGTTCCTTAATTAACAGCAATGAAAAAAACAGTTATTTTTTTGCTTATGACCTTGTTTTGTCTAAGCAGCTATGCTCAGTTTAAATTGAGCGGTAAGATTCGGAATTATGATCCAAACAAGGCCTTGGAAATCAATATTCCTCTTATTTTCGGTTTTTATAAAGAAAATTCGAAACGAATACCCGTTGCCAGCGATGGCACATTTGAGGTCGCACTGCCAATAACGACCCGAAAATCCGCGACTCTAAATTACAGCGGTGTATTTCAAACCTTGTTATTAAGCCCCGGTAAAGATCTTATCCTGAATTTAACCGATAGTACTATCGTATTTACATACGGTAGTGCTTTGACAGAAAATAAAATTATACAGCAAATAAAACACGATGAAGTGCCTTTTTTTATGAAGGCCCCGAACTTAAATAATCTTGCTAAATGCTCTTTGGCTCAGTTGAGACAGCAAGTGTTAATTCCCTGTTTAGCGGATTGCAATCAAATAAATAAAGTGATCCAAACTAGCCCATTGTCTACCCAACTAAAAAACTATATTCGTACTGAGTTTTACGCGCAACGAATGAACCATCTGAACGATTTTGCCCGTGTCGCTGAATTGCCAAAGTCTACTGCAGATAGTTTAGTTCTAGCGCTGTTTGGAAAAGCATCTATTAATTTACAGGATGACTTTGGAGGCCCCTCTTTTTATTCTTTCCTTGACAATTACATACGTTATCTGGAAACGAAAGCATTTGTTAAGATTCGGGCCGAGAAAATTCCGTCAAGTGAGCCTATTCCTTATTTCGGAATAAGCCTAGACAGTGCAAATAGATTAATGACTATCTACAGTAAAGATTACTGGCGGTTTATTGGTGCTTTAAATAATTTTTCCAAGCCTATCGTAGAAAAATACAATTTTCAGCAATTGGTCAATCTATATCATGACAGAGACTTACCACATTTAAAAGCATTGGCACGGGCACATTGGAAGATATTTCCAGCAGATAAACATAAACCGCTGATTGAAAGCTATATTGCCAATCTTGACGCTCTTTTGGTAGCGAATAAGCAGAACAAACAGATCCGGTTGATTGAAGATGATCAACCTATTTCGTCGATCTACGACCTGATTGCCGAATTGAAGGGAAAAGTGGTCTATTTGGATGTTTGGGGAACCTGGTGTGGTCCTTGTAAGTTTGAATTGAAATATACACCCGAACTGAAGAAAAGATATATGGATAAAGATATTGCCTTCGTTTATTTGGATATGGATGAAGACCATCGCGATCAGGACTGGAAAGACTTTATTCGAGTCAACAATTTAACCGGAATCCATTTACGTAAAAATAGGAAACAGATTGAGCCCCTTTGGAAAGAATTGCTGCTAAATGCAAAAGACAAAGCTGAATATTATCCGCAATATTTTATATTTGATAAAACAGGAAAATTAGTTGTGGAAAAGGCACTTCGACCAAGTAATGGAAAACAACTGTATGACCAACTAGATCAGATTTTAAACCAATAATTGCTATGATTGCCATCGCGATAGATGATGAACCTGTAGCACTGCAGGTCATTGAACACCTTATAGCTAGAGTCCCTTTTATTGATTTAAAAAGTACATTTACGGATGCATTTATGGCGATTGATTATCTCCAGAAGGAGCAGGTGGACCTTATTTTCTTAGATATAAAAATGCCCGATATCTCAGGGATAGAGTTTCTGCGGAGTTTGAATACATCGCCAATGGTGATTTTTACAACGGCTTATTCTGAGCATGCGTTATTGAGCTTCGAACTCGATGCAATTGATTACTTGCTTAAACCATTTTCTATGAGCAGGTTTTTGAAAGCCTGCAACAAAGCCAGCGAATTGTATGGTCTTCGGGCAAAAAAGCTGGAGCCTATCAAAGACTACCTGTTCGTCAAAGATGGTTATGAACATGTTAAAGTTGAGTTCGACCGTATCCTGTATATTGAAGCATCAGGCAATTACACCCAAATACATTTGAGCGATAAGTGCATTAGCTCCAGAATTACCATTACCGAGCTGCTGGAATTACTCCCGAAGAGTGAATTTGTTCGTTGCCATAGAGCATTTATCGTCGCACGAAGTAAACTGATTAAGTTCGATAAAACCCAAATTTGGGTAGCAGACCGGGTTATTCCCATTGGAAAAACATACACTGAATTGAAATTATATTAATTGACGCGTTTTTTGATAAATCAAAGCTGATTAGAAAGTAGGGAAGGAGCTGCGCCGTCAAAAGGTTAAGGGAGCGTGTTTATGTTTTTAAGATAAATTTAATACTTTTGTAGCAATAGATCATTAGTGTTGTCAATTTTTAAAATTTAAAGTCATGTAATGCATTGTCGATATTTAGGAAAAAAGTAAACAATGGGATTTACCCGATTTGTTTACCCTATACCTATGTCTTCAATTTTTTAGTATGGATTTAAATTTTAAAAATGGAATCAACAAAATATGGTCGTACCTATCATTTCCCATTTTCGCCAGGGACAAGCAGCGACGATCGTTTTAATCAACATTATTGGACGGATATACAATCTTTCCATAAACTGTTATTTACAGAAAAATTAGATGGTGAAAATAATTGCCTTTCACGGCGTGGAGTATTTGCACGATCCCATGCAGCTCCAACCACGTCGCCATGGACGGCTCAGCTTCGGGAGCATTGGTCCAGATTAAAAAACGATCTGGATGATTTGGAGTTTTTTGGTGAAAATCTTTATGCTGTGCATTCGATCGAGTATCTGCAACTTGAACACTATTATTATGTTTTTGCTGCTCGAATTAAAGATCAGTGGCTTTCATGGGAAGAAGTTACTTTTTATGCCAGTTTATTTGATTTGCCGACCGTACCTGTTTTGAAACTCGCAAAGGTAAAGGATTTGACCGAGTTCGACCTTCGGTGTTCGGTCGAAAATTTGGCCAAGCAGTCTTCTATATTTGCATCGGTTGATCCTAAAACTGGCAAAGCATGTACGATGGAAGGGATAGTCTGCAGGAATGCCGACACGTATGCTGTCAGCGAATTTCAGCATAATGTTTTTAAATATGTTAGAAAAGGACATGTGCAGACCGACGAACATTGGACAAAATCATGGCATAGAGCAAAAATGATTTGGGAAAGGAGGGATTATTAATGGAATGGACAATAGCAATAAATAAGGATTGGTCGGCTTTAGCGAAGCAATTTTCTTGGGTCAGGGATATGGAACAGGTGCAGCAAGATCCTTTGCATCATGCAGAAGGGAATGTCGCGATTCATACCCAAATGGTCTTACAGCAACTTGAAGCGTTGCCTGAATATCGGAATCTGGATTACCAAAAGCAGGAGCTCCTCTGGGCTTCGGCTTTATTGCATGATGTCGAAAAGAGATCGACGACAATTGTCGCTGCAGATGGTCGCATCAGTTCACCGAATCATGCCAAAAAAGGAGCACAGACCGCACGGGAGATTTTATTCCGTGATGTGGAGACCCCTTTTGCATTACGGGAGGAAATTGTCGCATTGGTACGCTATCATGGCTTGCCATTATGGTTGATGGAAAAAGCCGATCCGATGAAGAGCGCCTTGGAAGCGTCACTATGTGTCAATATGAGCCAACTCAAGTTGTTGGCTGAAGCCGATGCTAAAGGAAGGTGTTGTGGCGATTTGGATGCTTTGCTCTATGCATTGGATATGTTCGAACTGTATAGCAAAGAGATTGGCTGCTGGGATGCCACGCGTTCTTTTTTGTCTGAAAATGCACGATTTACATATTTTAATGGAAACGATAGTTATGTTGATTATGTGCCTTTTGATACATTCAAATCCACGGTGACTGTACTTTCAGGTTTGCCGGGAATGGGTAAAGATTATCAGATTTTAGCAATGAATACCGACCTCCCCATTATTAGTCTGGACGACATCAGACGCAAGTACCGCATTGATCCGACCGATAAAAAGAGAAACGGATGGGTTGTGCAGGAAGCAAAAGAGCAGGCAAAAAAATACTTGCGCTGCGGACAGGATTTTATCTGGAATGCCACCAATATAACTTCACTGATGCGAAAACAATTGATCGATCTCTTCGTCAGCTATCAAGCCTATGTGAAATTGTTGTACGTTGAAAAACCCTACAAGATTTGGCGCACGCAAAATAACGAACGGGAGTACCCACTGCCAGATGCTGTCTTGGATAAAATGCTCCATAATTTGGAAGTTCCGCAGTTGACAGAGGCGCATGAGGTTCACTACATTACGGAATAGATGGCGCTTTTGAGCAGGAGATTGCGGCTTTGTAGATTGGTTTTACAGATTAAGTAAATAAAGTACGAAAAGTTCGAATTTTACGTTAGTATAGTAAGGATGTTTTCTGATATAACCGTATTGGATACCATAAATGCAAATCAGCCCGCCTATTTTAATAGCGGGCTGATTTTCTTTCAGCATCCTTTTTTAGGAACACTACCCACAATTTTCAGTTATGTCTTCAATTTTGACATCAAGATGGACATAAGCTCCTTTTCTTTGATATCGATGACATCCATTACTTGAATTTATCTTCCCAGCCTTTGCCCTTCGAGCTTATTTGAAATGGTGCCGCGTGTATTTTTTTTAATAAATGAATGAGTAGCTTTGGTTTGTACAATAAATTGACGGACTGTTGGAAAAACTGAAAGAACATTTAAAGAAATTTATCGCTATTGATCCAATCGAATTGGAAGAAATACTGCGTTACTTTAGGACGAAAACGGTCGCGAAAAAAGAAAATATACTGGAGGAAGGGCAGGTTTGTAGATACCATTTTTTTGTATTGGGAGGTATTCTCCGTAAATTCTTTGTTAATGAAAAAGGAGTCGAACAAACGACCGAATTCGCTATAGAAAATTGGTGGATTACGGACAATATGGCTTTCGAACATAAGCTTGTTACTTCATTTTATATTCAAGCAGTAGAAGCATCCGATTTAGTTTATATCAGTCAAGAAAATCGAGAAAAATTGGTCGCCGAATATCCAATCATGGAGCGTTATTTTCGCTTTGTCTATCAAAGGGCCTATGCTGCCGCGCAAATGCGGATTAAATATCTATTCTCTTTATCTAAAGAGGAATTTTACCATGATATGCTCCGTAAATATCCGCAGTTTGTACAACGTGTTCCGCAATACCTCATTGCTTCCTATCTGGGATTTACCCCGGAATATTTAAGTGAAATCCGAAAAAAAAATCTTCCCTGAATCTGCTGCTTCGATCTCGGTGTGATTAAATACTAGTAGCATTGATCTGAATCTGCAATGCGAAAGGGGTTAATTTGAAATTGAAGCTTGTGTTCTCTGGCATAATCTTGCACTAATTTTTCGAATTTTTCCATTGCCTTTTCCTCAGAAGAAGCAAAACAGTGCAGGTTTAATTCCAAGGGTTTCTCTGAGGTGGCCGGATCGATACGCAATTGTTCAACTTCGGAGAGGACAACAGCAAAAGAAGTTTTACAGATCTCAACTTCTAAATGCGGCCCTATTAATTGAGATGAAATGCTATAATAAGAATCCTCATTTTGGATTTCTTCCTGAAAAGGATCTAAATAGGTCGTAACAATAGATCGATAACCATATTTAGCATTACCAAAAAAGTGATCAATATACTCCTGTGCTTTTTCATATGTTGAGAAGACACCTTCTAGATTGGTGAATAAATCTGGATCTTCTTTTACTTCTTTTGAAACTACTGTATATACCTTAATGGGGTTGGTTGTCATATTTTATATGCTACTGTTTGTACATTAAGTAAAAGTAAGTTTTTCTGCAAAAAAACTAATTTAGACTGTTATCTATGAGCGATTCTAAGATAAAATCCTCGTTTTAAAATAAAAAATTTCCTTTGTTAACTTGTAGCCTGTTTAGAGCAGGTGTTTGTGCTTTAAAGTTGTATATAATTTTCGTATTCTCCAAATTTTTTACTGATTGTTTTTATTTACTTTTCTAAAATAATACGAATTGCGTATGCGACCCTGTCGTTGAGCCCTTTTTATGACCATCGTATCGCCAAGTTCCTCCTACAGATAACGTGAGTCTACGTTGAGACTAACTCATCAACGATATGGTTTTGTCCCAAACTCGGATCCTTTCATTTGACCCGACGTAAAATAATGCATGTGACTTTTGCTTCCCTGGCCATAAAAAAAATCTTGATCATGTCGGTTTTGTATTTAGTAAAGTGTGGGTGGTTTCTTTTATAAAACTTTATATTTATTTTAACTTAAAAGATAATTAAATTACAAATCGAAAAGGGTGCCATTTTATGTCAAAACTATGCTTTTTTGTCTCAATTTGTTTTTTAATTTTATTCGATTTAAAGCCTATGAAGGACTTTTTTGTTTGCTGTATGTTGTTTTTTAGCCTAAGGTATAATCTATTCTCTCTATTTTGTTAGGATGTCGTGACTTGTTTTTTATGGTCATTCAAACGTTTTCGTAAATAAATGGATTAAAAAGGTTTGATTGTGTTTTCTTAATTAATACTATTGTTTTGTGTTGATTAAATAATAACCAATTGATATTAATGGACTAAAAGGTCTTGTTTTTGGGATTTTTATAGTTCTATTTATTAATAACCAATAAATCTTAATCTATGAGAAAATTTAATCGTTTAATTTCCGTTAGCTTTTCTTTTTTGTGTATGCTATTGCTGTCTACAGGAATTGTTCATTCACAAGGAACTGGAAAAGAACTAAAGGGTATCGTCAAAGCAAATGATGGGCGTTTTTTGGAGAAAGTCACCGTTTTGATGAAGGGAACATCCACGGGTACAGTAACCGATAGTTACGGTCGCTTTAGTTTAAAATTGCAGCATAATACTGCTAAAGTTATTTTAACTTTTACCCATACAGGATACTCGTCCAAAGAACTTGAAGTAGAAGTGGGTAAGGAAATAGAGATTACCCTTTCTGAATCTACAGAGAATCTAGATGAAGTTGTCGTTATTGGGTACGGAACAGCCAAGCGTAAAGATGTGACCGGTGCAATCGTTTCTGTGCAGACCGAAAAGCTTGAGAAGGAGGCGCCCAGGTCGGTTCAGGATCTCCTGCGGGGAAATGCAGCTGGATTGGTGATTGGCCAGGGTAATTCGGCTAAAGGTGATGCGGATTTGCTCGTAAGGGGAAAGGGAACATTGAAAGCTGGCAGCAGTCCGCTAAATGTCGTGGATGGCGTTATTTTTGACGGAACATTTGCTGATATTAATCCCAATGATATTCAGTCAATCGATATTTTAAAAGATGCTAGTGCGACTGCAGTGTACGGTGCAAAAGCAGCCAATGGCGTTATCTTAATTACAACAAAAAGAGGTAAAAAAGGAAAACCGTCTATTACTTTCAATGGTAATTTTGGAATGGTGGAAAATGCAGGGATGCCTGCAGTGATGAATGCTGATGAGTTTTTAAAATATCGCTATGACTTTGAAGTAGGTCGTAGGACAGCCGACTATCTTAAAGCACATCCCGAAATGTTTGTGGACCCAAGACTGCTCAATGGAACGAATCAATTGGACTGGTATAATTACGATCAAAAGACCCCCGTTACAAATGTAACAGAGGATCAGCTGATCAGGTCTTGGCTTTCTCGATTGGAGCTTAAGACACCGGAAATCGAAAATTACATGAACAATAAGATTACGGATTGGCAGGATTTGGTTTTTCAAAAGGGGATCCAGCAGGATTATGCTGTTGCAGTATCGAATAGTAATGAGGTGTCAAATTATTACTTGTCCTTGAATCATGTTGATAGAGAGGGTATTATATCTGGGAATAGATTTAGGAATTTTCGTACTAGATTAAATTTAGAAACAAAGATTACACCCTATTTAAAAGTTGGTGCTAATACTAATTTTGCGGTTCGAAATGAAGGTTTTTTACAGGCGGATTGGAAACAGTCCGCTGTGATATCTCCCTATGGATCAAATAATATCGATGATCCTACAAGTATTTATCAAAGACTTCCTACTGGAGACGTTACACCTGTAAATCCTTTTTTTGATAATCAATTTAGAGACCGAAAAGATCATTATAATACACTGAATTCCAGTTTGTATGGTGTCATTACTTTGCCTTTTGGAATAGAATTACAATCCAATTTTACGCCTTCGTTTATTTGGCATGAGTATTATAACCACGATTCTTCTAAAAATCCAGAGTGGAAGGCAAAAGGGGGAAGTAGCGAACGATCATTTGAAAAAACCTATAATTGGCAGTTAGATAACGTGTTGCGTTGGAAGCAGCGTTTTGATGAACATAATTTTGAAGTAACATTGCTTCAAAATGCAGAGAAAGGGCAGTATTGGCAGACCAAGGCCACAGCTTCTCAGTTTGTACCTTCTGATGTCCTGGGTTGGCATCGTCTGCAGGCAGGCACTATTCCATTGAATGAAAGTAATGATACCTACCGGACAGGAGACGCCTTGATGGCCCGCCTGTTCTATTCCTTTAAAGATAGGTATATGTTGACAGCTTCGGTACGACGTGATGGGTATTCAGCCTTTGGCGCTCAAAATCCAAGAGCAACCTTTCCAGCCCTGGCTTTTGCCTGGGATTTTACGGCGGAAGACTTTATGAAAAAGACCAAATCCTGGTTAGACTATGGTAAGCTGCGGCTTTCCTGGGGAAGAAACGGAAACCGCGATATTGGAATGTATGAAGCTCTTTCCGACATGACCTCTGGGTTACATCCCTATATTGATGCGAGTGGAAAAGTTTATCTTTCTTCTCAGCTATACGTAAATAGAATGGCCAATTTGGGCTTGAAATGGGAGAATAAAAGTTCGTATAATGCCGGTTTGGACTTTTCGATCTTCAAGGGTCGTCTGAGTGGCGCGCTGGATTTTTATACGGCGACGACGCAGGATTTACTGGTGGATCGCGCGTTGCCGGAAATTATAGGATTTAACAGTGTTGCGGCCAATCTTGGTGAGCTCTCCAATAAAGGTTTTGATATTACCTTGAATAGTAACATCATGAATAAGGGCGATTTTAGTTGGAATGCGACGGCGATCTTTATGTTGAATCGGAGAAAAATTGTGAAGTTGTATGGAGATATGGTGGATGTAAAAGATAGTGAAGGAAATATCGTCGGCCAAAAGGAAGCCGATGATGTTAAAAATAGATGGTTTATTGGACAGGATCCCGACCGGATATGGGCTTACAAACGAAATGGAATCTGGCAATTAGGGGAAGAAGAAATGGCTGCAAAATATGGTAACCAACCCGGCGATTTTAAATACATAGATCAAAACGGAGACGGGGTCTTAACGGATGCTGATCGCATCTTTCAAGGGTATACTACGCCACGTTTTAGATGGTCGCTACGAAATGAATTGCGCTATAAAGATTTGAGCTTCTCTTTCTTTATGTACTCCAATTGGGGGCATTTCGCAGAATTCAATAGGGCCGCAAACAATAGTAATTTTGCCGATCGAAGTACGGATTACGCGTTACCTCGCTGGACCCCCGAAAATCCGATCAATGATTATGCCCGAATTGGTTCAAAAAATAACGGGACCAACTACATCAACAAGTCTTATATTAGATTGGAAAATATTGTATTATCGTATTCCATTCCCAAAATACTCTTGAATTCGTTGAAAATACAGCAGTTACGTGTTGCTGCATCTGTGAGAAATGTAGCCTATTGGACAAAAGATTGGAGATTCGGTGATCCTGAAGCTTCAGGTGACCCAACCCCCCGCACATATAACCTAAGTTTAAACCTTACCCTTTAATTTTTAAATCATGAAATTGAAAAAAAATATACTATGTAGTTTATGTATTGGTTCAATGGCTGTTTTTACATTTTCGTGTAGTAAGGATTGGCTTAAACCGAAACCCTTGTCTTTCTATGAACCTGATGTTGCACTTGCCGATGCGCAAGGTATGTACTCCGCTTTAACGGCCTGTGAGAGAAATATGCGGCATGAATTTTTTGGCGATGCCGCCCCAATTTTGACCGAGATCATTCAATCTGAAGTGGCCGTAGAAGGTACGACAGATAAAGCTGGTCCACAAATGGATATGGATATTGCACTGCTCCCCGATGCAGATCTCAATCACAACGATAGAACTAAAGTGGGGTGGTATTGGTACGAAGGATTTAAGGGAATAAAATATGCCAATCTTATTATTTCAAGAATAGATGCGGGAACTTTTAAAGACGAAAATGAAAAAAACGCGATTTTAGGAGCGGCTTATTTTCAACGTGCCTATCGTTATTTTAAATTGGTGCACCAGTTTGGCGATGTTCCTTTTATTGATAAAGAAATAAACGAACCGAAGTATGATTTCTATAGCTATGATCGTTGGAGTATTCTCGAGAAATTACGAAAAGACCTGGAATTTGCCTATCAATGGGTGCCCGAAAGAGTAGACCGTGGACGTACGTCCAAATCTGCCTGCGGTGTATTGTTGATGAAGGTTTGTATGGCTTTGGCAGATTTTGATCGGGCAATCGCTATCGGGAAGGAAATTGTTGCCATTCATCCACTTATGAAAAGTCGATTTACGGTGAATAAGACAAGACCAAACACCAATCTGATGTTTGACCTTCATAGTGTTGAAGCAAAATTAGATGGGGCCAATACCGAAGGTTTGATGTATGTGGTTTCTTATCCTGGAGTTGATGGCTCTGATCGTATCAGAACAATGCGTAATGGTGTTCCTTTCTGGAATAACGGCGGTATAAAAACACCAGATGGAAAAACAGGGACGGGCCTATCATTAGCAACGGATGAAACTGATCTTTCATTGGATTTAAATAAGAACTATGGTCGTGGTATAGGACGATTGCGTCCAACCTGGTATTTTACAAATCAGATTTGGAGGCCTGGCAAAGAAGATAATGATTTTCGGGGGATCTTTAACCGGGATAGTTGGCGAAAGATGGAAGATTTGAAATATAATGAGCCCAACTTAAAAAAGACCGGCAATCCATGGTATGGAAAAAATCTAGTTAAACCGGCGGGGATGAGTGTCGAGGATTCCATTCGCCTATGGTTCTCTTGGCCGCATTACAAATTATTTGTGCCGGATCCATTGCAAACACAATGGGAGGGCGGGGAAACCCCATGGTATATTTATCGTTCTGCGGAAGTCTATTTATTGTTGGCCGAAAGTTACTATTGGAAAAATGATCTTGGTCAGGCCGCCATGGCTATTAATGAAGTCCGTCAACGCGCAGGTGCAGCACAGCTAACAGCAGACGAAATCAATATCGGTGAGATATTAGATGAGCGTGCACGTGAGTTGTATTATGAAGAAAACAGACATATTGAGCTCGTAAGGATTGCCTATACCTATGCAAAGACCAGAAAACCATGCGAAATTTTTGGTGGTCGTGTCTATGATTTAAAACAGATTAGTGGCCCAGGCGGAACGAATGCGAACATTAAACAAACTGGAGTTAATTTCTGGTACGATAGAGTGGTTGCTAAAAGTAATTTCTATAATAAAGGGGTAAAACACAAGTGGGCCGAATATAAAATTAGTGTGCACCATATCTTATGGCCTGTGCCCGCTAATGCGATTAATACCAATATTAAAGGTGTTATCAATCAAAATATAGGTTACCCAGGTGCAGAGAAAAATAAAACCCCGTTATTGGTTGAAGATAAGTAACAAGTGTTTTCAAACGTTTTCGTAAATAAATCAGATCATTTGATTCATTTCACTTATATTAATTAATATCTTGTTTTATTAAGTCAATTGAATCAATAGCCAATAACTAAATGAGGGCCTGTTTGGCTTGAAAGTGAAGTGTAGCATCGTCTCCTGGCTTTCGCTAGTATAGTCTCTAACTTGTTATGATTGACAAACCAATGATGGATAAATAAACCGGGTTGATAGACCCAAGATTAAATTTTAAAATGAAAAGAAATACACTATTTAAATCTGTTTTAATGGCTGCTATGGTCGGCAATGCTGTTATGTCGTATGCCCAGACAGATAAGAGTAATGAGAAAGGTTGGACGAACCTTTTTGATGGAAAAACGCTAAATGGCTGGAAATCTGTCGGCGGAAAAGCTCCTTATTCTATAGAGGGGGATGCTATCGTGGGTCGAATGACAAAAGGTACACCCAATTCTTTTTTGATCACTGAAAAAGAATATGGTGATTTCATATTGGAGCTGGATGTTAAACTTGAAGGCAATGAAACAAACTCAGGTATTCAGACACGGAGCCATCTTGATCCAAAGGCTAATGATGGACGGGGACGTGTATATGGAAGGCAAGTAGAAATAGACCCCTCTGCCCGTGCATGGACAGGTGGAATCTATGATGAGGCGCGTCGTGGATGGATTTATCCACTCGATTTAAATGAAAATGCTAAAAAAGCCTATAAAGTAGAGGAATTCAATCATATTCGAATTGAAGCCATTGGTGATGAGCTGCGCACTTGGATCAATGATATTCCTGTTGCTTATGTCGTTGATACGATCGATAGATCTGGCTTTATCGGGTTGCAGGTGCATGGTATTCCACCTAAACTGGATGGAAAGAAAGTGTACTTTAAGAATATTAAAATAAAAACAACTGACCTCAAATCAAAAGGTTTTCCAAAAGATCTTTATATCGTGAACTTGAAGCCAAACGACTTGGCTGACGCTGAAAAGAAGAAGGGTGTTAAGCTTTTGTTTGACGGTAAAACCAATAAGGGGTGGCGGAGTATACATGGCGATAAATTTCCGGAACGCGGTTGGGAAGTTAAGGATGGCCAAATGACTGTGCTAAAATCTGACGGTGGTGAATCGACCAATGGTGGCGATATCGTCACAAAAGATAAATACGCGGTGTTTGATCTGTCATTTGAATTTAAGCTTAGTCCGGGAGCCAATAGTGGTGTTAAGTATTTTGTGACTTTAAAAGAAAAATCAAAAGGATCGGCTATTGGTTTGGAATATCAAGTGCTGGATGATGCTTTACACCCTGACGCGAAGTTGGGACGTGACGGAAATCGTACCTTAGCATCGCTTTACGATCTCATTACATCCAATCGTGATGATCGCGCGCGCAGACCGATCGGCGAGTGGAATAGGGGTAGAGTTGTTGTTACAGCAGATAACAAAGTTGAACACTATTTAAATGGCATTAAGATGCTGTCTTATGAGCGGGGATCCAAAGCGTTTAAAGACTTGGTTCAGATCAGCAAATATAAAGATTGGGAAAATTTTGGCGAAGCGAAGGAAGGTTTTATTCTTCTCCAGGACCATGGTGATCGTGTTTCATTTCGCAGCATAAAAATTAATACACCGAATTAAGCTTATCTCTTATGAATCATTATTTATCGCGCAGAAGCTTTGTTAAACAGTCCGTTATCGCTGCAGGAGCTGTTATGCTATCCAATAGTGTATTGGGGAATGTCAATTTGGCCAAACCAAATGAGCGTGTCAACTTAGCCTGTGTAGGCCTGGGAAACAGGGCTGCCGACATCATTAAAGAACTCTATAAAACCGGACTCTGTAATATTGTTGCGCTATGTGACGTAGATCTTGGTGCGAAACATACGCAGGAAATTTTGGGCTTGTTTCCTGATGCACCGAAGTTTAAGGATTTTAGGGTAATGTTTGACAAAATGGGAAATCAGATTGATGCTGTAAGTATCGGAACTCCTGATTTTTCGCACTTTGCCATAACCATGCTTGCACTGGATTTGGGTAAACATGTTTACGTGGAAAAACCAATGGCGAGAACATTCCTTGAAGTCGAACTGATGGCAAATAAAGCTCGGAAAAACCCTAAACTTGCCACCCAGATGGGAAATCAAGGGCACTCCGAAGCAAATTATTTTCAGTTTAAAGCCTGGAAGGATGCCGGTATTATTAAGGATGTGACACGCATCGATGCGCACATGAATATGCCGCGTAGATGGCATGGCTGGGATGTGAATATGAAGGGTTTTCCTGCCGCAGAAACGATTCCCGAAACATTAGATTGGGATCTTTGGCAAATGCAGACTATTGGCCATAATTATAATAAGGATTTTGTGAATGGTCAATGGCGCTGTTGGTATGATTTTGGAATGGGGGCTCTAGGCGATTGGGGGGCACATATATTGGATACAGCACATGAATTTTTAGATTTGGGGCTGCCTACAGAAGTGTCTGCTGTGAAGCTCGACGGGTATAATTCTTATTTTTTCCCCATGTCTTCGACCTTGAAATTTCATTTCCCAAAAAGGAAAAAGATGCCAGCAGTCGATATCAATTGGTATGATGGACTGGATAATTTGCCACCTATACCGGAAGGCTATGGTGTATCCGGACTGGATCCAAATATTCCTGCACCTAGTACAGGGAAATTGGAACCCGCTAAATTAAATCCTGGGAAAATTATCTATAGCAAGGATTTGATATTTAAAGGTGGCTCACATGCCAGTACCTTGCAGATTATTCCAGCAGCGAAAGCTAAGGAAATGGAATCTAGGCTGCCGGAAGTGCCAAAATCACCGTCAAACCACTTTGCTAATTTCTTAAAAGGTTGTAAAGGCGAAGAAAAAACCCGCTCGGCTTTTGAAATTGCAGGTCCTCTGAGCCAAGTATTTTGCTTGGGTGTAATTGCACAACGCTTAAACAGTAAGTTGATATTGAACACACAGACAAAAGAAGTGACCAATGATAAGTTTGCCAACGCACTCTTAGCCGGACCTCCACCAGCAAGAGGTTGGGAGCAATATTATAAGATGTAATGGACCCTAACTGGGTATCGAAAATAAAGGGCAATGTTTACATTGCCCTTTTTATGTTTGAAATGAAAAGCCTTTATAACCTATCCCTACTATTATTGGGAAGATGGGCCTGCTTTTTTCTCGATTCCATGAGATGATAAAGGATGATGGAAGATTATATTTTTGCAGTCATTTATAAAAAAAAAGGTTTTCAAACGGGGAGAATGAAAACCTTAAATAACCAATTATAAACCTAAATTATGATGATACAAAGGTAAGTGTATTTACTACACTATGCAAATTTATTTTAAAAAATAATTGAATCGATTTTAAACAAGCTATAGGAAGTAGCTATTTTTATAGGAGTAAACTGTATTTTTGACGAAACGGACTGCTATCTGCATTCTTTTTAAACGCTGTAGCTTTATGGATTTTAAAAAGCATCCGCGTAGACTTTTAGCTATTTTAAAAGCATGGAAAATTTAGAAGTATGGATGCGTGGACCTATTGAAGGAGTTCCCGCTCTTCTCCAACCTGTTGCGCATGCACTTTTACAAGTTGAAGAAGATGTTTTGAAGTATACCGCACAAATATCCTCAGCGCAGCTTTGGACAAAACCGGGTGGCAACGCCAGTATAGGTTTTCACCTGCAACATATTCGTGGAGTAATCGATCGCATGTTTACTTATGCCGAAAATAAATCCTTAACGGATAAACAATTTGACGACCTCCGTCAGGAAGGTCTAGAAGATAGTGCTTTGAGCGTGATATCGCTTGTAGAAAACTTACATCGGCAGATTCAGCAATCTTTGCAAAAACTGGCGTTAATTGATCCGGACACCCTGACTGAAGTGCGTTTTTTGGGTAGAAAACGGATCCCTACGACGTTGATTGGTTTGTTGTTCCACGCTGCAGAGCATGCACAGCGTCATGTCGGCCAATTACTGGTAACAGCACGATGTATGAACTAAAACAACCTTTCGTTCTGTCAGCTAAAGTCTAAGATTTTTGAACCTGTTGTAACTTCTCGCCCCATTTCCCTAGTTCTCGAATAATTGGTTTGAGTTCATATCCCAGTGCAGTCAGCTCATAAAGTACACGTGCCGGGACTTCTGCATATACAGTACGTTTAATAATGTTATCATCTTCTAGCTTGCGCAATTGTAAGGTGAGCATACGTTCAGTGATACCCGGTAAACATTTTTTGATTTCAGAATAACGTAGCGCGCCATTGATGAGATAGCAGCATATGGCTAGAGCCCATTGACCACCAATCACATTAGCGGCAAAAACTTCGGGGCAATTATGCTCAAGTTGCTTTTTATTTGAAAAGTTAGTGGAGCTCGTCTTGATTTTAGTCATACGCACATTTTTTATAGTACCTAACATTGGGTTACAGATAAGCCAAAATAGGAATTATGTCGCTATTTTTAAATCATAGTCCTGTCGTTTATTAAAACTGCCGCTACGAATCGGCTAAATGTGGTGACTTGTGCATATCTAGATACATAAATAAAAAAAATGAAAACATTAATAGTCGTTATTCACCCCAATTTTGCTGCTTCCGTCGTAAATAAAAGTTGGGTTAAGGCCTTGGAAAATCAACCTGAGTTGTATGACATCCATCAATTGCACCAAGTCTATGCTGATGGTAAAATTGATGTCTTGGCCGAGCAGCAGATGATGGAGAAATATGATAAAATAGTCTTTCAATTTCCCTTTTATTGGTTTAACTGTCCGCCGTTTTTTAAGCAATGGCTGGATGAAGTGCTTACCTATGGATGGGCTTATGGTAAGAACAGTGGCTACAAACTGGAAGGAAAGAAAATCGCATTAGCAATTTCTGCGGGGATAGACGAGCAGGAATATGGGGAGACGGGGAAGTACAAATATAGCATGGATCAATTAACAAGTCCTTTTGAAATTACTTTTGATTATGTTAAAGCGGATTATCAAAAACCTTTCGTCTTTTATGGAGTTGAAAAAAAGTCATCTACCGCATGGGTAGAAGAGGGCGTCACGCGCTATCTCCGTTTTTTGGAGCAACTTTAGTTAATAAATATCAGGGCTTGTTTATTGTTGCTTAGCTTTTGTGATATACGAATCAATCCAAAGAAATAGGCTTATCAAGAAAGCATCTTTCTCAAGATGCTTTCTCTTTGTTGTTTTACCGTGTTGTATAACCACCATTGGCAAAAATGGTCTGCCCCGTTATCCACCAACCATCGGTGACCAAGAATTCCACCAAAGGCGCAATGTCTTTTATATCGGTTAGCCCACCTAATGCTGAAGCAGATTTATGGTAAGCAACAGCGTCTTCGCTTTCCTGTCCATAGAAAAATGGCGTATCCATTGGCCCCGGGGCTACAGCAGTAACCGAAATTCCCCGTTCTCCAAATTCTTTTGAAGCAGCTCGCGTAAAATGCTCTACTGGAGCTTTCAGTCCTTCATAAGTAGAGTATAATCCCGTATAGGCCGCCAATAATGAGGTAACAATCGTACAGATTTTGCCATTTGCATTCAGTTTTTTACCCGCCTCCCGAATAAAGAAATAAGCAACTTTTGAATTGATGTCACTCATGCTGTCGTATTCTTCGACCGTGGTATCCACAATTGGCTTTTTCAATACTTTACCGACCGTATTAATGGCGATATCTACGCCACCAAATTGCTCAATTGCGACATCAAAAAGTTTCGTGATATGCTCAATTTTTGTCAGGTCCGCCTGCACTAATATAGCTTCTGCCCCCGCGGATTTGACAGCTTCCAGAGTTTGTTCAGCGTCTGCTTGGGTATTTTCACTATTGTAATGGATCACCAGCTTTGCCCCTTGAGCCGCAAAATCCCGACTTAATAATCCGCCAAGGTTTTTTGCACCACCAGCGATAAGGACAACTTTTCCTTTTACATCATTTCTTGCCATAATAATTTAAATTTTGATTATAGCAAATCTCACAAATGTTAAGGAACCTCTTATGGTGAACTTTTCGCTTTTTTCAATTGACGAAATTGTGATGGCGACATGCCTTCATATTTTTTAAAAAATTTGGTGAAGTTGGACGGGTCGTATGTCAGCATCTGTGCAATTTTCGCAATGGTCAGATCGCTATTAATGAGTAGGTCTTTGATACAAGCTAATATTTTTTGTACATAAAAATAGCAGGGGTGATTTCCGGAAGTTTCCTGTATAATCTTGATAAGATGCTTTTGTGAAACACAGAGTATGTTGGCGATATCCTGAAGCTCCATCATATCTATGCTGTCTCCACGAACCAATTCCGCTAAATGACGATCTAAAAAGTTAAAATATTGAATCGTAATCTCTTCACTTCTTTTTCTATTGGAGAGCAATGCTGTGTTCATTTTAATTCCTTTCCGAATTGTTAGGTTAAATATAAACAAATAATACTGGACGTAATATTTTTTACCTGAATAATCGAGAATTCCGCATAATGGACTCGTCAACGTTATAGACAAAGATTTTTATCCTCGACACTGCTCTTGATCACCCGAACGATTAATTTGTAAATTCGTATACTTGTAGAATTCTAAGAGAAATTCGTAATTTTTATAATCCCGCATAAAAATAAACTGAGTATATGCAGATACTTTTAGTAGAAGACGATCGCCGTATTAGCAGCTTTGTTGTTAAAGGTCTAGAAGAGATGGGCCACAAGGTCATTTTGGTTGAATCTGCGGAAGCGGCACGTGAATGGATCAATGCGGATTCATTGGACATTGTCGTACTTGATATTATGTTGCCCGGAATAGATGGTATACAATTTACGAAGATGATCCGATATCGAAAAAATCATATTCCAATATTGATTTTAAGTGCCTTAGGAGAAGTTGAAGATAAAGTCGAGGCCTTGGAAAGTGGTGCTGATGATTTTCTTGTCAAACCCTTTTCCTTTAAGGAATTGGTTAGCCGTATCAAAGCTTTGGTACGCCGCGACAATTATAAAAACGTACCAAAGGATAGCTGCGTAGAAATTCATGATTTAAAAGTGGATCTTGAACGGTATGAAGTCCATAAGAATGGTAAAAATATCGATCTATCACCTAAAGAATTTAAACTGTTGAAGTATCTGATCGAAAATCGCAATAAAACCCTTTCAAGAACAGCGATCTTACAGGCCGTCTGGGGAATTGATTTTGATAATAATACCAATGTTGTCGATGTATACGTTTCTTATTTAAGAGGTAAGATTGATGCGGGGAGTGATACCTCCATTATCAAAACGGTGAAAGGGGTAGGTTATATGCTCACAACGGACTGACCATGAATTTAAAGATTCGACTCACACTCTTTTCTACCTTGGTATTCACCATCATTTTTGGGCTTGCAACGCTAGTCATCTACTGGATATTTTATAATTCTTCTGAACGACATCTGATAAGCTCGCTGGAAAAAAATGCGAAGATAGCCGGTATTTATTACCTTGAAGCGGACGAACAGAGCCCGCTAAAGCACATGGAATCCAAAAATCAATATGAAAGTCTGGTCAAGCGCGCGATGGTAGCCGTTTATAACGCAGCGGGGAAGGTGAGTTATGGTGGTATGCGGTTTGATAATCAAATTAATACAGATTTGCTGAACCAGCTGAAAACAGACAAAACGGTTTATTTTAAAACAGCCGATAGCTTTTATTTTGGTTTGTATTATCCCGATAATCAGGGCGATTTCTTTGTGTTTGTCAAAGAGTCCAGCGCAGATTTTGATCATCAGTTGAGCCGTTTACTCATTACGCTTGTCTTTGTCTTTCTCGTTGCATTGATTAGTATTGCCTTGTTGTCGGTCTGGCTGAGTAAGTATGCTTATCTGCCCATTCGTAACGTGATCCAAGAAATTCAGCATAAAGATTTAAGTACCATTCAGGAGCCCTTGACCGCCATAAAAACCAAGGATGAACTCCAGGATCTGATTGAAAGTTATAATGCACTCCTACGTCGGATCAGTGAAAATATGATTATCAGAAAGAACTTTGTAAGTTATGTTTCCCACGAGTTCCGAACGCCTTTAGCAGGTATCCTGGGCTCAATGGAGGTCTTCGGCGCAAAAGTTAGAACGGAGGAAGAATACCGTGAACTGGCCGAAACCATTACCGAGCATGTGAACTTTCTGAATCAGCTTATTGGTAATTTTCTATTACTGACCGAAGATCAGGCCTTGAAACGTTCCCTGGAAACCTTTCGTATCGATGAGATCGTGTGGGACCTTGTACCTAAATTTTCGAGATCATTTGCCGTACCCTTGAAAGTCGATATAGAGGTCGACGAGCCACAATACTTTAATTTTCGGGGCAACAAGATGCTCGTCTCCCTTTCGATCTCTAATTTAATCGAAAACGCACTGAAATATGCAAATGGGCAAGAAGTGCTTATCCGAATGACCAGTGCAGATGGCAGAC
The DNA here is from genome assembly GCF_000988325.1 of Sphingobacterium sp. Ag1. Lineage (NCBI taxonomy): Bacteria > Pseudomonadati > Bacteroidota > Sphingobacteriia > Sphingobacteriales > Sphingobacteriaceae > Sphingobacterium > Sphingobacterium sp. Ag1. The sequence goes on from NZ_LBGU01000044.1 coordinate 122,546, forward strand.
TGTCTTTACAAATTATAGATCACGGCATCGGTATCCCAAAGGCCGAACTGGAGTCAGTAAAACAGACTTTTTATCGTGGGTCAAATGTCGGTCAGGTGAAGGGTAGCGGCATAGGCCTCTCATTTGCACAAATCGTTTTTAAGGACCAGGGCGTAGACTTTGATATTCGCTCGAACCATCTGGGAACTACCGTATCACTGCTATTCCCTAAATTCTAATCCTTTTCTAATCTCTTCTAATTAAACTTTAATTTAACCTAAAGTTGCCTGTAATCTCTGTCCGTTAGTTTTGTGGAAATTCAAAATTAAGTGAGAAAGCTACGTATTACATTATTTTTACTTCTTGGCCTGAGTAGCAAACTATTTTCACAGGAAGCGGTTGAAAGCCGTTTACGAAAATCGGAGATTGAACAGGTGTTCCTTGCGCATAACCTGAGCTTAATGGCACAACGTTTTCATATACAACAGGCTGATGCAGCAGTGCTTCAGGCAAAGCTCTGGCCCAATCCAACCATCTCAATCTCAGAGGTAAATCTTTGGAAAAATTCCAGCAGTGAATCCTTTCCTGCGCTGATCGGTCATTATGGTAAATATCAGCAGCTGGCTGTTGAGCTGGAACAGACGATTGAAATGGCCGGGAAACGGAAAAAAAGAGTGCAATTGCAGCTTTTGGAAAAAGAGAATGCCCGGCTTCAATTTGAAGAATTATTGCGGAATTTGAAATATGATCTCCGGAGCCAATGCCTCGAACTACAGATCTTACAGGAAAAAGAACAATTATACAGTAGTCAGGTCGATATTTTTCAGACCCTAGCGAAGTCCTTTCAAAATCAATGGAAAGAAGGCAATGTGAGTGAAATGGACTATCTCAGGATTGAAAGTGAGTCGATTGCGTTTGGGAATAAACTTAACGAAATCCAGCAGGAAAAAATTGCAAAAATGAATGCAGTTGCGAGCTATCTAGGAGATAAGGGGACTGCACTTTACATTTCGGATACGATAGGTATGCCACTTTTTCTCCTGGGGACGAAACAGGAATGGAAAATGATGGCCCTGGAAAACCGTAGCGACTATAAAATCATCCACAATACCTGGAAGAAAAGTAATGCGCAGTTGGAAATCGAAAAAGCAGAACGTACACCAGATCTCAAGGTATCAATGAATTATGACCGGGGCGGAAATATCATGCGCGATTTTATAGGCCTGGGTGTTGCTATGGATCTTCCTTTATTTAATCGAAACCAGGGGAATATCAAAGTTGCTGAACTGGAACTTGAGAAAAATAAAGTTGAAATCGCGCAATTTCGTATCGATATAGAACGAGAGATCGACTTTCTTTCGGCGCGTTTGAGCAATCTTGAAACTAGTTTGAAGACGATGGATACAGGCTTTGATCATAAACTGAATGTCGCACTTGAACGCTATGTCCGCAATTTTCAAGAACGACGGTTGACCATCGTTGAATTTATAGACTTTATCAATAATTACATGGAAAACAAAGAATCAATATTGGAGCGCAGGGCACAATACCTTCAGTATAAGGAAGAATTGACGTATTTAATCGGAAAGGATATTGTCTAATGAAAGGGAACTTTTTAATGCCACTGACACTCATGTCCATATGTTTATTGTGGAGCTGTCAATCAACGAAAAATGAAGAGCAGGTTACGCCGCCAACCAAAGGGTTTTGCCTCAGCGCAGATTTCAAAAACCAAATTAAAATTGATTCAATACAGAAGCGGGTGGTATTTGAACAGATCGCTTTAAATGGGGTCATTCAATACGATCAGGATGAGCTTGCTGCACTAAAGAGCCCGATACCCGGTATCGTGCAGTCTGTCTCCGTCAAGATGGGTGATTATGTGGAGAAGGGACAAATTCTCGTATCGCTTAAAGGGACCTCGGTCAATGATTTAGGAAAGGAGCTGCGTGAGCTGGAGAATAGCAAGCGCTTGGTGGAGAGTAAATTGGCAAGTCTTCGCAGTCTACTGAAAGATGGTATGGCTTCCCAACGGGAACTGGAAGAGATGGAAAGTGAATTGAAAGCCACACAAATCGGAATACGTCATGTAAAGGCCAATATGAATCTGCTCAATGGATCATCAGAAAATGGCCTATTTTACATCCGTGCACCCAAAGCGGGTTATATAGTTGATAAAAAGGTGAGTCCTGGTATGACAGTGGGTGATGATGCCGAATTACTTTCAGTAAGTAAACTGAATGAAGTATGGGTTTCGGTCAATATTTATGCAAATAATTTACCCTTTGTGAAAAATGGTGCGCCTGTCAAAATTACCACCTTAGCCTATAAAGGAGAATCTTTTGATGGCTATATTGATCAGGTTGCCAATTTCTTTGATCCGGAAGAACGTGTCGTCAAGGCGCGCGTGAAGTTGTTGAACAAAGACCTGAGGTTAAAGCCGGGCATGAGTGTGGATGTATTGGTGGAAAAAGCTGTTTCAGGACAAGAACAGCAGATGCTGGCTATTCCCAAAGATGCCATCATTCTGCATAATAACCAGAATTTCGTGGTGCTGTACAAAAATGACTGCGATCTGTCCGTAAAGCCTGTGGATATTGTTGCTGAGAATGAAACCTATGCTTTTGTCAAAACAGGAATAGCCGAAGGAGATCAGGTGTTGACAGAAAATGAGCTGATTGTATTTGATGAATTGATAAATAGATAGGATGAAGAAAGTTGTACAAAATATTGTTTCATTTTCATTGAAACACTCCTTGGTCGTCCTGTTTTTTACGTTGGCATTATTGTTCGGCGGGATATACGCCTACCTGCATACACCGATTGAAGCTTTCCCCGACGTCACCAATACACGGGTCAGGATTATCACACAATGGCCGGGACGTAGTGCTGAAGAAATAGAGAAGTTCGTCACGTTACCGGTAACCAAAGAGATGAATACTATCCCAAAGAAAACGGATGTTCGTTCGATCTCCTTGTTTGGCTTATCCGTTGTAACAATCCAATTTGAGGATGGAGTAGCGGACTTTTATGCCCAGCAGTATGCGGGTAATAAAATGCGTTCCATCGATTTGCCGGATGGCGCGGAAAGCTCCATCGAACCACCTTCGGGTGCTACAGGAGAAATTTTTCGCTATGTACTAAAGAGCAATCTTCCGATTAAAGAAGTTTCTGCCATTCAAGATTGGGTGATCGAAAGAGAACTTGTGGGGGTACCGGGTGTGGCGGACGTCGTTAGCTTTGGAGGGGAGGAAAAGATCTATGAAATAAAGATCAATCCTACGGAGCTGGCCAATTATAATTTGTCGCCACTGGATGTGTATGAAGCCGTATCGCGTTCGAATATAAACGTCGGTGGGGATGTGATCCAGAAAGGAAATCAAGCCTATGTCGTTCGAGGGGTAGGTTTATTGGATAAGATCGACGATATCGGTAATATTTTGATCAAGGTGGTCGGCAATACACCGATTTTAGTCAAACATGTAGCCGAAATAGAACTGGGCGCAAAGCCACGACTTGGCCAAGTGGGGCTCAATCAGGAAGATGATCTTGTACAGGGAATAGTCATTATGCTGCGGGGAGAAAATCCTTCGGCTGTCGTCACAAGGCTAAAGGCAAAAATTGAAGAGCTAAACCAACGTATTTTACCTGCAAATGTCAAGATTGAACCCGTTATAGATCGCACAAAACTGGTGAATAATACTGTGCATACGGTTTCCAAAAACCTGATAGAAGGGGTTATACTGGTTTCGATTATTGTCTTTATCTTTTTGAACAACTGGAAGACAACCTTTATTGTTGCCTCGGTCATTCCACTGGCTTTCCTCTTTGCGATTATATTATTGAAAATACAAGGTTTGCCGGCCAATCTGATTTCCATGGGTGCGTTGGACTTTGGACTTTTGCTCGAAGGAACATTGGTCATTGTGGAGACTGTTTTTGTCTCTTTGGAAAAAGAGGCCCATCGGCTTGGGACGGAACGCTTTAATAAAATCTCCAAGCTAGGGATCATAAAAAAAAGTGCAGGTTCTGTTGCAGGCTATATCTTTTTTGCACTATTGATTTTAATTGTCGCACTGACTCCTATTTTCTCTTTTCAAAAGGTGGAAGGAAAGATGTTTTCGCCACTAGCCTTTACGCTCGGTTACGCCTTGTTGGGTTCCTTGATCCTGAGTTTAACCTATGTGCCCGCGATGTGTAAATACTTATTAAAAAAGAACATCAAAGAAGATGAAAATAAGATCACTAAAGTCAGCCGTAATGCCATTTTTAAAGGTTTTAAAAAGGCTTTTGACCATCCAAAATGGACATTGTCTATTTTTATGGTTGTCTTGTTCGTCTGTATTTTTCGGTTTAGCCATTATGGTTCCGAGTTTCTTCCAAAACTGAATGAGGGTGCAATTTATGTTCGCGCAACCTTACCCAATAGTGTCAATCTGGAAGAATCGGTAAAGCTGACGAAAACAATGAAAACAAAATTGATGAATCAGTTTGACGAGATCGACTTTATAATGACACAGACAGGCCGTCCCAATGATGGCACGGATCCAACAGGATTTTTTAATATCGAATTTAATATTGAATTGAAGCCCGAGGGGGAATGGAAACGTAAACTATCCAAAGAGAAATTAATTGGTCAGATGCGGGATAGCCTGCAGACTTTTCCTGGAATCAACTTCGGTTTTAGTCAGCCGATTCAAGATAATGTAGAGGAGTATGTGGCCGGGGTAAAAAGCCCGCTAGTGATCAAAATTTTTGGTGAAAACTTACAAGATTTAGAGAATAAGGCCAATAAATTTGCAGAGTCACTAAAAAAGGTCAATGGCATTACGGATGTCAATGTTTTTAAAAATATAGGTCTGCCTGAACTCCGTATTCAATTGCATGATTCAAAGATGGCTAAATATGGCGTTTCAACCAAAGATGTGCAGTCCGTGATCGAAATGACTATCGGGGGGCAATCGGTGACACATTTCTACGAAAATGAGCGGATCTTTGATGTTCGTCTGCGCTTCCAAAAATCATACCGCGACAACCCCGAGAAGATCGGAAATATCATTATTCCTACGATGAATGATCAGAAAGTACCCCTACGGGAGATCGCAACAATAGATTATCATACGGGGCCGGCATTTATTTACAGAGAAGGGAATTCCCGCTATATTGGTGTTGGCTTCAATATTGAAGGTCGAGATTTGGGAAGCACAATTGCCGATGCGAAAAAACAGATAGAAAAAGATGTTAAACTACCCAAATCTTATAAGGTTGTGTGGGCCGGAGAATTTGAAAGTAAAGAACGGGCAACAAAACAACTGATGAATGTTGTGCCAATTTCGTTGATTTTGATCTTACTCTTGCTGTATGCCAATTTTGGCAATGTCAAAGATACGCTGATTTCTTCGCTGACCTTAGCCTTTGCATTTATTGGTGGATTTATTTCCTTGTGGATTACCGGAACGACATTTGGAATTTCGGCGGGTATCGGATTTATTATTCTCTTTGGCGTAGCCACGATTGATGGTATTGTTTTAATCGGTATTATGAAAGAAAATCTGTTGAATAAAATGAGCTTGAAACCAGCTATTTATGAAGCTGTCAAAAGCCGCATAAGACCCATCTTAATGATTGCATTAATGGGGGCGATGGGCTTATTACCAGCTGCACTTTCAAACGGAATGGGGTCTGAAATCCAAAAACCGTTGGCGATTATGATTGTTGGTGGATTGATTATTTGTATGATTCTGTCGTTTTCAGTATTACCTATTGTTTTTTACTTTTCTTATAAAGAGCAAAGTCGCGATTAGTTACCCATTTTAATTATTATATACGATGCAAAGGTTGCCTGTCTGACAGTGCAACCTTTGTTATTTTTAACATGCAGCAGTACGTTTCGTAATAGCAATCCAAAGTTGAAGCGAATATATATATATCTTTTACACCCTATTTTTTTGTAAATCTTATTATAAATGTTGAACTTACATCTAAGTTGTTGAGATTGAATCTCAAATTAAAAAGCACTCATCTGAAGTTTTGCTGAAATAAGTTATAAATCTCTATTTAAAATTAAAAAACCATTCTTTTGGTTCCTCATGATCTGTATTTATGAGAAAAGGTCAATATTAGGTCAGTGTTGATTAATTCATAAGAAGACTGACCTCGCTATTCCAAATAGATTTGTGATAAAGAAATATTAAATAATACGCTATGGCACAATTTAAATGGGAAGGAATTTATCCTGCAATGTTATCACCATTTGATGAAAATGGAAATTTGGATTTTGATATGTTTGGTAAAAACATTGAAGCACAATTGGATGGAGGTGTTCACGGTTTGATTATCGCTGGATCATTGGGGGAAGCAAGTGTTTTGAGTACGGAAGAAAAGTATGATTTATTGACCTATGCGTTGAAACTTGTTGGTGGTCGTGTACCCGTATTGCTAAATATTGCAGAAAATACAACGGCTGCTGCGATCAAAGTGGCGCAGACCAGTGAGGAATTGGGGGCAGATGGTTTGATGTTATTGCCACCAATGCGCTATAGAGCCGATGATAGAGAAGCTGTCGCTTATTTTCGTGCTGTTGCACAAAGTACTAAATTGCCAATTTTAATCTATAATAATCCTGTTGACTATAGTACTTATGTATCGCTGGAAATGTTTGAAGAACTCTTATTGGAGCCAAATATTCAGGCAGTGAAGGAATCGACACGAGATTTAACCAATATCACGCGTTTGAAAAATCGTTTTGGTGATCGATTAAAGATTATGGCCGGTGTAGATACCTTGGGGCTCGAGTCCTTGATGTTAGGGGCTGATGGGTTAGTCGCCGGATTGGTGGACGCATTCCCAAGAGAAACAGTGGCTATGTATGATCTTGTGAAAGCTGGTGAATATAAAAAAGCGGTAGAAATATACCGTTGGTTTATGCCTTTGTTGGAATTGGATATTCATCCTAAATTGGTCCAATACATTAAATTGGCCGCTACAGCTGAAGGAATTTCAACACCTTATACACGCGCGCCAAGATTACCGTTGATCGGTGAGGAAGAACAACGTGTGAAAAAAATTATTGCAGATTCAATCGCAACGAGACCACAATTATAGGAATGCTTCTGAACTCTCTGGATGGGAGTTCAGGAAATATTCTTTTTAGGACCACGTAAAAATAGACGAAAAGAACCTTCTTATTATATTGAGTAACCGCAAGGAGTGAAAATATAGGGAAGGTTTTTAATGATTTTTGAAGATACTACTTACCATAAAAACAAAAGGAATGGATAGAAACGAAAATGAGATTGATTACGTCGTAAAACAGGCGGAGGCTGGATTTCAGTTTCTTCAACAAACGGATGTCATCGAACGAGCGGAATTGATGTATGCCATTGCCGCTGAAATTGAGGAATTGGGCGAAATATTGATTGAAACGGCTCATTTGGAAACCGCACTACCTTTGGGAAGACTGCAGGGTGAAAAGGCGAGAACAGTCAATCAATGGCGTCGATATGCCGATGCCGTTCGTACTGGTTTATACAGTGAAGCTCGGATAGATCGGGATCCAAATGGCCAATTTGATTTAAGGAAATATAATAAAGGACTTGGTCCGGTGGTCGTCTTTGGTGCGAGTAATTTTCCTTTCGCCTTTTCAACTGCTGGCGGAGATACTGCAAGTGCCATTGGTGCCGGCTGTTCAGTCATCGTAAAGGCTCATCCTGCGCATCTTAAAACCTCCCAATTAATGGCTGACGCCATTGATCGTGCGGTTTCAAAACAGGGCGTTCCAACTGGTGTTTTTAATCATGTGCTGTCGGATTCATTCGCTGTTGGACAACAGTTGGTTAGCCATAAACAGGTAAAGGCTGTGGCATTCACAGGTTCATTTCGTGGCGGAAAAGCCTTGTTTGATTTAGGGCAGTCGAGACCTGAACCTATTCCGGTATTTGCTGAAATGGGAAGCGTAAATCCGGTTTTTATTTTGCAAGACTACCTCGCTAATCATCTGGAAGCATTTGCAAAGCAGTATATTGGGTCGTTACTCCTCGGTGTAGGGCAGTTTTGTACCAATCCGGGCGTATTGGTAGGCTTGGCGGGCGAACCGTTTGATCGGCTCAAACTGGCCTTAAAGAGCGAACTAAAAACTGCTGCTACAGGGAAAATGTTACATGCCGGTATCTTGGATAGTTACAATCGCCTAAAAGGCGAAATGGTTCAATCGGAAGGGATCAGCGTATTGGAAGAAGGGGAAGATAATACACCACATGATTTTGCCCGGGCTGTGCTTGTCGAAACTGAAGCCAGTCAGGTTTTAAACAATCCCAACTTGCTGGAAGAGGTTTTTGGACCTTTTGGGTTGATTGTATCCTGTGCCGACCAAAATGAGATGAATCTTGTCATGCAACAGCTTGATGGGCAGATTACCCTGACTTTCGCAGCTACAGCGCAGGACATGCGCGAATGCCCGGCTCTTTTTGCAATGGCGCAGGACAAATGTGGAAGACTGCTATTCCAGGGCATGCCAACAGGCGTAGAGGTTCAGTATGCCATGCAGCATGGCGGACCTTATCCCGCAACCACAGATGCTCGTTTTACTTCGGTAGGGCCAGATGCGGTAAAACGGTTCGTCCGACCTTTTAGCTTCCAGAATTGGCCGAATGAGTTTTTGCCTAAAGAGCTACAAGACGGAAACCCATTACAAATTGATCGTCTGGTCAATCAACAATGGACGAAAGCATAATATAGATAAATGACCATATAAACAACAAGGAATCAGAAATGAAGAAGACTTTTTTTTGTATTGATTCGCATACCTGTGGTTGTCCCGTACGATTGGTTGCAGGGGGAACCCCATTGCTAGCGGGTAATTCCATGATGGAGCGCAGATTGCATTTTATACGTGAGTACGATTGGATTCGCAAAGGATTGATGTTTGAACCAAGGGGACATGACATGATGAGTGGAAGTATGCTTTATCCACCATTTGATCCGCAAAATGATATCGGCGTTCTTTATATTGAGACCAGTGGTTGTCTGCCTATGTGCGGACACGGAACGATCGGTACCGTAACGATTGCCATCGAGGAGGGACTCGTTCAACCTAAAATTCCCGGAAAATTAAGGTTGGAAACTCCGGCAGGACTTGTACATATCGACTATGTTCAAGAGGGTCCTAAGGTGAAAAGCGTAAAGCTTACTAACGTCAAGTCTTTTTTATATGCTGAAGGGCTAACGGTAGACTGTCCAGATTTAGGAATTATCAGCGTCGATGTTGCCTACGGTGGCAATTTCTATGGTATTATTGATCCGCAGGCTAATTTTGACGATATCAGTTCTTATTCTGCGAGCCAATTGATCCATTATGGCAAAATAATTCGTCAACTGCTCAACGAAAAATATGCTTTTGTTCATCCCGAAGATGCGAATATTCATGGGTTGACACATATCCAATGGACAGGTAATCCAACGCTTCCCAACTCGTCCGGACGAAACGCCGTACTGGTTGGCGATAATGCCTTGGATCGTTCTCCTTGTGGTACAGGTACTTCGGCGCGTATGGCGCAGTGGTACGCGAAAGGGAAGCTTAAAAAAGGAACGGAATTTATACATGAAAGTTATATTGGTTCACAATTTACCGGCAAAATTGAAGCGGAAACAACCGTGGATGGTAAGCCTGCTATTGTGCCGTCCATCGAAGGCTGGGCACGGATAACAGGATATAACACCATTTTTTTGGATGATGAAGATCCTTATTTTGGCGGTTTTCAGGTGATTTAATACATTAATAAGAAAAGAGCAACGTGAAAGAAAATAATAGAGGTACAGTTGTTGTAATAGGTGCTGGAATTGCTGGTCTTGCTTCGGCCTATTACCTGGTGAGAGATGGTTGGGATGTGAAAATCCTGGAAAAAAATACTTTGGACAATAATTGTTCTTATGGCAATGCAGGCATGATCGTCCCCAGTCATTTTACGCCCTTGGCAGCCCCCGGGATAGTCGCGCAAGGAATAAAGTGGATGTTCAATAGTAAAAGCCCCTTTTATGTACGACCTTCGCTCAATCCGCGGTTGATCAATTGGGGTCTGAAATTCCTAAAACATGCCAACCGCACGCATGTGGAGCAACATGCTTCCGCCATACGTGACCTGAATCTCTATAGCAGCCGCTTGTATGACGAACTGGCCCAAGAAGATAATTTTGATTTTGAACTGAAGCAGAATGGCATCCTGATGATGTATAAATCGAAAGAAATGCAACATGAGGAGATTGAGCTGGCACATCGTGCACAGGACCTCGGACTCGATGTCGATATCCTGGAAGGAAATACCGTTCAAGAACTGGAACCCAACCTGAAACTGGATGTATTGGGTGCTATACTTTATCGCTGCGATGGAAAACTATATCCTCCCAAGTTAATGCAGCAATTGATTCAATACCTGAAAGCCGCAGGTGTTGCTTTTTTCGAAGAAACTGAAGTCCATAAATTTATAACAACCGGAAATAGGGTGAAAGAGGCGATTAGCAATAAGGGAAGTTTTCAGGCAGATGCTTTTGTGTTAACCGGCGGTGCTTATTTGCCCCAGTTGACCTCAAAGTTGCATGTGAATACACCGCTTATGCCCGGAAAAGGATATTCTTTTATGTATCAGCCCCAGGGCGAGCAGACCCTGAATCATGCGGCATTATTACTGGAGGCCCGTGTTGCGGTAACCCCCATGAATGGTCAGATCCGCTTCAGCGGTACGATGGAATTGGGACCGGCAAATGACCGGATTTATGAAAACCGCGTCCGCGGAATTGTAGAATCTATTCCTAAATATTATCCAGAATTGAAGGTCGATTACCCAAGCGAAAAAATATGGTATGGTTACAGACCCTGCTCGCCTGATGGATTGCCTTATCTGGGAAGATTGAAAAAATTTGATAATGTCCTGGTTGCCGGTGGGGGTGGTATGATGGGCTTGAGCCTGGGCCCTGCTTATGGGAAAGTTGTTGCAGATTTATTGGCAGGACAGAAAATAGAGTCTGAAATCGCTGGTTTTAGGCCAGATCGTTTCGACTGATAAAATTATGATATAAACCAACACCTAAATTATGAATCGTTCTTTTTCTTTTAAAGCCCCCAAAACATTGTTTTATGGACTGCTCTTTCTATTCCCGGTATCCACACATGCACAAAAGATGAAATTATACGACCATACAACTCCTTTAGAACCTTATATCGTGCAATACGGGCACGATGTTGAGGCAATCAACTATTTCTATGGTCCGATGCCCAAAGGCTGGGGCAATCAACAGGCTGCAGCATCGCCCGAACAGCTGGCTCGTCTTCAACGTTTGGATAACGAATATTTGAACAAATTGGACAAATTTCCCTATGAAGAACTTGAAACATCTGGGCAGGTGGATTTTATCTTACTGAAGCGCAAACTAAAAAGTGATCTCCTTGCACTGAAAGAACATGAGTCGAATTACAACAGGTTATCCCTGTATTTACCTTTTGCACAACGAATATTTAAACTCGAAAAGGAACGTCGTCGAGGAAAACGTTTGGCGGGAGAAGATGTCGCGAAAGAGCTGACGCGGGTTGTCGATGAAATCGATCGATCGATAACCGCTTTGCAAGAAAAGACCAATATTCCTGATGCAGATGTGAACTTTTTGGTTGGCCTATTAAATTCTTTGGATTTAAGGATAACAAGCACCTTCGATTTCTATAATGGGTACGACCCTGAATTTACCTGGTGGGTACCCGCCATATTTCAACAGGTGAAAAGTAAATTGTCGGATTATAAGGAGAAATTAGCCGCAAAAAGCGACCGGAAAGTTTTTGATGATGGTAGCCAGATTGCGGGTGTGCCCATTGGCGAAAAAGAAATAAACCGAAGACTCAAAGCTGAAATGATCAGTTATACAGCTGCCGATCTGCTAAAATTGGCTGATCAAGAGTTTAAATGGTGTGAAGCAGAGTTATTGAAAGCGAGTCGTGAAATGGGGTTTGGCGACGACTGGCGGGCAGCACAGGAGCAGGTTAAAAACTCCTACGTTCCAATTGGGAAACAGCCGGAACTCATCCTGAAATTGTATAACGATGCACAGCAGTTTATTCAAAAAAATAAACTCATGGATATTCCTGAACTGGCAGATGAAACTTGGGGAATGATCATGATGACCCCAGAACGTCAGCGTGTCAACCCTTTTTTTACGGGTGGTCGGGAAATTAGTATATCATATCCAACCAACACGATGGATCAACAGGCAAAATTGATGAGTATGCGTGGTAATAATCCTTATTTCTCCCGCGGTACTGTGCAGCATGAATTGGTCCCCGGTCATCATTTGCAATATTTTATGAATAGGCGCTACAAGCCTTATCGCGAGGAAGCGTTTAATACACCCTTTTGGACAGAAGGATGGACACTTTATTGGGAATTATTATTGTATAGTAAAGGATTTGCCAAAACTCCCGAAGAGCGTATAGGAATGTTATTTTGGCGTATGCACCGCTGTGCGCGAATAACCTTTAGTATTAAATTTCATTTGGGTGAATGGACGCCGCAGCAATGCATAGATTACTTGGTAAACAGGGTGGGATTTGAGTCTGCTAATGCCCATGGTGAAGTAAAGAGGTCTTTTGAAGGTTCATATGATCCCTTATACCAGTTGGCTTATCTGGTCGGCGGATTACAACTGATGCGGATCAAAGAGGAGGTGGTTGATCAGGGTAAAATGTCATTTGCTGATTTTCATGATCGTGTGATTAAAGAAAATTACCTGCCCATGGAAATGCTAAGAGCGATTATCAAAGGCGAGCAATTAAAACCAGACCATGAGACAAATTGGAAATTCTATCATTTTAACAACTAGGTGTTTATGAGTGAGTCAAAACAAACTTTTCAAAAGTCGCTGGGATTGCTCGATGCAACGATGCTTGTTGTTGGAAGTATGATTGGTTCTGGAATTTTCATCGTTTCTGCAGATATCGCACGCAATACCGGTTCTGCGGGTTGGATGATGGTTGTCTGGCTAATCTGTGGATTTATGACTTTAACAGCTGCATTGAGTTATGGTGAACTCAGCGCGATGTTTCCCAAGGCCGGTGGCCAATATATTTATCTTCGGGAGGCTTATGGTCCCGTATTGAGTTTTGTATTTGGCTGGACATTTTTTGCTGTGATACAAACCGCGACAATCGCCGCCGTCGGCGTTGCGTTCGCTAAATTCACTGCCTACCTTTTCCCCTTTATGGACGAAGATGTCTATCTGCTTGAATGGTCAGATTACCGCGTCTCGGCAGCACAGGTGCTGGCCATTGCGGTCATTATGGTATTAACCTACATTAATTCAAGGGGTGTAAATAGCGGAAAGCGTGTGCAGACATCCATTACATTGATCAAAATTGGGAGCCTGTTGCTTTTGTTGCTCTTTGGCTTCCTGGCTTTGAAACATGAAGTTTGGGCTTTGAACTGGGACAATATTTCGCTTTGGTCCATGCGCCGCTTAAATGTGGATGGAACCTACACATCTTATGATGGGTTTTCAGCAATGGGTGCTTTTTCTGCGGCTATGGTCGGAGCCCTCTTCAGTAGCGATTCTTGGCACTCATCCTCAGCTGTAGCGGGCGAAATTAAGAATCCGCAACGCAATATCGGATTGAGTCTGGCATTAGGGACTTTGCTGGTCACCGTCATCTATCTGTTGACCAATTTAATGTATACGGGCATATTGCCTTTGGAAGCTATGGTCAACGCACCAAAGGATCGGGTAGCGATGAGTGTGGCACAAGAAGTATTCGGCCCTTTTGGGATCACGATTATAGCCATTATGATCATGATTAGTACCTTCGGTTGCAATAATGGAATTATCCTGGCCGGTGCGAGGGTGTATTATTCCATGGCTAAAGATGGTTTGTTTTTTAAAAGGGCAGGCAAGCTGAATGCACATGCGGTACCCGCCTGGGCCCTCTGGATACAGTGTCTTGCTGCGTCAATATGGTGTTTGAGCGGAAAATATGGTGACTTATTGGATATGATTACCTGTGTGGTCGTGATCTTTTATGTCCTTGCAATTGCAGGTATTATTCGCCTCCGTATCACGCGTCCAGATTTGAACAGACCCTATAAAGCATTTGGATATCCTTTTCTTCCCATTCTTTATATTCTGATGGGGCTAGCCTTTATCGGCTTGATGGTAATTTTTAAACCAAATTATACCTGGCCAGGCATTATCATTGCACTATTGGGTATCCCGATCTATTATTTAATCAATCCTAAGCGAAGAAAATATGAAGTTTCTTAATACAGTGGTTTTGTTGTTGTCTGCACAGTTTCTGTTTGGTCAAGGAACTTTGGTAGATTATACCCGTGCACAAAACCTAAAAAAACAATTGACCAATAAAATCGAAAATCTACCGGGGCAGTTTTATTGGAATGATCGGGGGGACCTGTTTTGGTATGCTCGAAATACGGCGCAGGGAAAAGAGTACATTTTGGTCAATCCCCAGGCAAAAACAAAAGAACCGCTGTTTGATCTAACGAAGGTATTTTCCTTGGTGGATGAAAAGCTGGAACGAAAAGTCGAAAATCGCGTTATTTCCAATGATCAGATAAAATTGATGGATCAAGATCAAGTGTCGCTCGACATCGCGGGCTACTTTTGGATCTGGAACCGCCGTTCCTCGCAATTGAGCCAGGGCGCTGCAAGTGGAAGTAAAGAGCGCAATCCGCGATATTGGGGGCAGCGTGAACAAGGAAATACCTATCGGGAAGTTGAATCTCCAGATAAAATACATGTTGCTTTTATCCGCAACAATAATGTTTTCTTAGCAAAGAAGGGAAACTTAAATCAGGCGCGACAAATTACGTTTGATGGTAATACGTCAAACTACTATAGCAATGATATTCAATGGGCACCGGATAGCCGGAAATTGGCTACAGTAAAAACACAAAAAATAGAGATCAGACAACTGACGCTTATTGAATCTTCCCCTAAAGATCAATTACAGCCAAAGATTCAGACACGAGATTATGTCAAACCTGGTGACGAATTAGCGCAAAAACTACCCGTTTTATATGATCTCGAAAAAGATAAACTGTGGGTATTTGATGCGGAGCTTATACCGAATCAATTTTATCTTTCGGAATTATCCTGGCGAGATGACAGTAGAGCATTTACCTTCGAGTATAACAAACGCGGGCATCAGGTCTATGGTGTCATGCAAATGGATGCCAATAGCGGTATGTCCAGTTATTTGATCCGAGAACAAAATAAGACCTTTATCGATTATAGCGGTAAGAAATATCGGGAGGATCTAGCCGATGGAAAGGAAATTGTGTGGGCTTCTGAGCGTGACGGATGGAACCACCTGTATCTTTATGATGGATCTACTGGAAAAGTGAAAAATCAAATCACAAAGGGAAATTGGGTGGTTCGGAAAGTTGTACATGTCGACGCTGACAAACGAACGGTCATTTTTGAAGGCAGTGGTATGAATGCAGAGGAAGATCCCTATTTGATCCATTATTATTCAATCGGTTTAGATGGAAAGGGCTTAAAACTGCTGACGGAAGAAAATGCAAATCATCAAGCTTTTTTCAATAAAGACTATTCCCAATTTGTGGATACATATTCCCGAGTCGATCAGCCGCCAATTTCAGTATTGCGCGACAACAATGGTCGTCTTATCATGGAACTGGAGAAAACAAACAGCAGTTTGCTCGAAACGGTAGGCTGGCGTGCTCCGGAAGTCTTTAAAGCCAAGGGACGTGATGGTGCAACGGATATTTGGGGTATTATTATTCGACCGACCAATTTTGATCCTGCAAAAAGTTATCCTGTCATCGAATATATTTACGCGGGACCGCATAGTTCTTTCGTGCCCAAATCATTCTACAGCAACCCAAGTGGGATGTATGAATTGGCGGAATTGGGCTTTATCGTGGTGCAGATCGATGGAATGGGGACGTCAAATCGTTCAAAGGCTTTTCATGATATCTGTTGGAAAAATCTGAAAGATGCGGGCTTTCCCGATCGGATCGCCTGGATTCGGGCTGCTTCGAAACAATACAAATACATGGATATCGGTAGAGTAGGGATCTATGGAACGTCGGCTGGCGGTCAAAGCTCGACGGGCGCGCTGTTATTCCATCCGGAGTTTTACAAAGTTGGTGTTTCCTCCTGTGGTTGCCACGATAACCGAATGGATAAAATATGGTGGAACGAGCAATGGATGGGCTGGCCTGTAGGACCTGAATATGCAGCGAGCTCCAATATTGAAAATGCCGCTAAGCTGGAAGGAAATCTTTTGTTGATTGTTGGAGAACTGGATGATAATGTGGATCCTTCATCCACTTTCCAATTGGTTGATGCTTTGATCAAAGCGCGTAAGAACCATGATTTTATTATGGTTCCTGGGATGGGACATTCTTCTGGGGGAGATTATGGTGAACGAAAAAGGAGGGACTATTTTGTTAAACATCTACTTGGCGTAGACCCGCCTGTATGGAGTCAGTATTGATCGTTAGTAGGCTAATGATCCTATAATGAATGATCCAGTAATGTAGGTTTATTGCCTATTTTTTCTGAAAGTACCTGATCTTATTGGACAGAAGGAACCTTCAGTTTGCTTTCATTGCTTTTGGTGTTTGCGAAGTCATGAAGGGTCCAATTGGGAATACTTATGAAGCGATAAGAGTGGTTCAATAAATACAATGCCCCAGAAAGTGACTTACTTTCCGGGGCGTTGCATTTATTTTATGTCTGTAACCTTGAATCCGTTTTATTCGACCAATACGCCAACATAATAGTTGAACGTATCGATATCAATATTATCTTTCGTTAAACCGGCTATTTTAATCGGTCTGAAACGTTGATCCAACTGGATAAGTTCTCTTTTTTGACCTTTTACGCCAATATGTATAGGCATATGGAAGCCTTTGACTTCACTGGTCCATCGGCCCAAGACTCTCCCCGAAGGATCTTGTTTGATTTCCAGTGTAGGAATGGCGGTATGCTGTACATACTGTTCAAATACTTTTAACAGGTCTAAACCGGATTGCTGATTTACGTAGTTGACGATATCATTATAATCGACTTGCTGATGATAAAACCTGCTGTTTAGTCCCCGGAGAATATTTCGCCATTTTTCATCGTTGTCAATCATTGTACGGATCATGTTGAGCATGACACCGCCTTTGGGATACATATCGCCAGATCCTTCTTTATTGACGTGGTAGGGACCCTGTATGGGGCTGTCATTTTGGATTCCAGTTCGGATACCATGCGCGTAAGCCTGGCTGGCTTCTTTGCCATAGAAATAGTCGATAAATAAACCTTCAGAATAATTCGTGAAGCTTTCATGGATCCACATATCGGCCAGATCGGCCGAGGTAATATTGTTGCCAAACCATTCGTGGCCAGATTCGTGGACCACAATAAAATCCCATTTATGTCCCCAGCCAGTTCCCGACGCATCGCCGCCGCGATAGCCATTTTGGTAATGGTTTCCATAAGCGATGGCACTCTGGTGTTCCATGCCTGTATGGTAGGTTTCAACGAGTTTATAGCCATCTTCATAGAACGGATATGGACCAAACCAATGTTCAAAAGCCTCTAAGGTCTGATTGGCATTTTTTTGAAGATGGGCTTTCTTTTCTGCTGTATCATTTTCGCGCAAGATATAGTAATCAACATCCAAAGGCCCTTTTTCACCCTTATATTTTTCCTTAAAATGAACATAATCGCCAATATTGATGGCGACATTGTAGTTGTTGATCGGATTGGAGACTTTCCAATGATATTTGGTATAGCCATCCTTCATCTTTTCTACTTTGACCAGGCGGCCATTGGACACATTCATCACCTCCTTGGGAACGGCAATGGAAATGAGCATACTGTCCACTTCATCGGATTGATGATCTTTGTTTGGCCACCATACACTCGCACCCATACCCTGGCAGGCGGTGGCTACCCAAGGCTTGCCCTTGCTGTCTTTTTTCCAGTCAAAGCCACCATCCCAGGGCGCTTTAACAGCCTCTGTCGGATGACCTTCATAAAACACGGTAAATTCATCCTGTGTCCCTTTCCTGATCGCAGTAGGAAATTCGACAAAGACAGCGTTGTGTTCTCTGGTAAAGGAAAGTTCTTTCCCTTTATAAATGACTTTATTGACTTTAAGATTTGCAAAAAGATCAAATTGCAGGCGGTTAAAATCAGTCGTGGCCTTGAAACGGAAAAGGTTTGAACCTGAAATATATTTATTGTCTATATCCACCTTAACATCCAGATGATAGTATTGGATGTCGTAGCAGGTGCGTAGTGGTGTTAGGTATCCGCGCAGTGAATCCGCTCTGGTGAATTCATTTTTTTCTTTCATCAGCTGCGCTGCCGATTGCTGTATACCTGCGCTCAATAGACCGCAGGTACCCAATGCATATAATAGTATTCTTTTCATTTTTTGATAAAAATTATTCAGTCTATCTTCCCCCCGGAGGGCAATGTAATTTGAGATAGTTTGTAAATAATGTCCTTAAATGCTCATGTGTGCCCTGTCCCTCGCTAATGGAATGGCTGCGGTTCGGATAAGACATCAACTGGAACTGCACGTTATTTTTGATCAGCTCATTGATCAGGACTTCTGCATTTTGATAGTGCACATTGTCGTCTCCAGTTCCATGGATGTAGAGTAGGTTGCCTTTGATATTTTTTGCATATTTCAGTGGCGAGCCGTTTTCAAAATCTGCCAGGTTTTCTTGTGGGAGCCCCATGTAGCGTTCCTGATATACATTGTCGTAAAGTAACTGATTGGCTACCGCGGCAATGGCAATACCGGTTTTATAGATCTGCGGATATTGCCCAAGCAGATTAAGCGTGCTTGATCCGCCACCGCTCCAGCCCCAAACGGCCACGCGTGAATTGTCGACAAACGGCCATTTCAGTATTTCTTGCGTTGCTAGAGCCTGGTCGCGAATATTGAGCTTTCCGATATTGCGGTAGATGCTTTTTCGCCAAGAACTGCCTTTAGGAGCAGGCGTTCCGCGATTATCCAACGAAATATAAATGTAACCGTCCTGCGCCATATTTCCCTTATAGAGACTGTTGTAACCTGCTCCAAAATTGTCTATGACAGTTTGTGATGCGGGTTCGCCGTAGACCATAAAGACAACAGGATACTTTTTATTGGGATCAAAATCCAGGGGCTTTACCATCCAACCATCTAATTCAATACCGTCGGTAGTTTTAACTTTAAAAAACTCCGCAATGCCGTCGCTGACTTTCTTTTCACGTTTCAGTTCAAAGTCTACGCGTATTTTGTGAGTCGGTAATTCAATAACGGCATTGTGCTGTAATGTTGTCCGGTTGCTAAAGTTGAAGATGGCAATTTTACCGTCTTTTGAAATATCATAATCGCAGGTTCCCTCATAGGAGGCTGGAGTCAGTCGTTTTGGAACGCCGCCTTTTGTAGACACACTATAGAGGTATTTTTGTGTCGCATTGCTTGGAGAGGCTGTAAAATAAATAGTTTCATTTTTTTGGTCGAAAAAATCAAGGTTGATCATATCATAATCGGCTTTCATGATCAGTTTTTCATTGCCCGCTAGATCGATCTGGTAAATTTTTCGCCAACCGTCTTTTTCGGATACCCAGATGAAGGCCTTTCCACCTTGAACCCAGTCCCATCCGGAAGGATCGTTGTTGTTCCACCGTGCTTTGATATCAATCCACGAGTCGCTTTGTTCCTGATGTATGTTTTGCGCTTTATTATTGGAAAGCGCAACAGTATAAATCTTGCTCTGATTCTGTTTTCTATTGAGCTGTTCCAAAATAAGTTGTTTGCTATCAAGGCACCATTCCATACGGGGGATATAATGCTGGTTGGGATCTCCGGGGATATTGATCTTTGTGCTCTTTTCATTTGCAAGTTCATAAGTCCATATGGAGCAGGCACTCGGTGATTGTCCCACTTTAGGATACTCCACAGGAATGGTGTAGGAGTAGAGGCTATCGGTATTGTTGATCATCAAGAAATTGCGAATGTTGCGGGCATCCAGTTTCCAATAAGCAATGGAAGCACCATCCGGCGACCAGCGGAAACCATCTTTACAGCCAAATTCTTCTTCGTATACCCAGTCGAAAGTACCATTGATTAAACGGTCTGTACCATCGTTAGTAACCGAAACAATGCTGCCATTCGCGAGATCCTCGAGGTAAATATTATGGTCAGCTTTGTTCACGTAAGCTACTTTATCTGCTTGCGGGTTAAACTTCGCAAACATCAGTTGCGAGGCTGGGAATTTCTTGCCTAGTTGCTGCAATTGATTGGTCTTCTTGTTGTAAACCCAATAATCACCGCGCGTATTCTCTCGCCATACTCTTTTGCTATTGGTATAGATCAAAATAAGCTCCTTATTTTTGGAGATGGAAAAATTTTCGACCTTTAAGGCCGCCGTCGCGCCTTTTGGAATAAGTAATTGCTGCGAAAGGAAGACTGTCCGCATGCCATTTATCGGATTTACCGTTTCTATTCCCTTGTCGGAAAATTCATAATACTGGTCACCATGATCTGTCCACAATCGCTGTGCAACAAGTAAATTTGGCGCATAAAAAACCAGTATAAGGATAATAAAGATTAACTGTTTAATTCTGTTCATTTGTTTATCTGTTTTTTTTAAGAATCCCCGAAAAAGATTTCAGTTCACTTTCAAGGTTTTATCACGAGTTTATTTAGTCAATTGGATTGTCTTTAAGCTGATAGATTTCCTGGATTTCACGTTCAAGGTATTGTCCGAGACGTCGGTATCCATTCTGCTCGATCAAGTAATTGTCTTCAATACGAACCCCACCAAAATCAAGGTGTTTATTTAAGAAATCATAGTTGATAAATTCTTTGTGTAAATTTTGTTGCTCCCAAAGCTGCGTTAGTTCTGGAATAATATAGATGCCGGGTTCAACGGTTAGCACATTGCCGACTTCCAGTTTCTTACCGAGCCGCAGCGATTTAATGCCAAAAGTTTGGGTATCCTTTGGTTCTGCTTCGGTATAACCAACATATTGCTCGCCGAGATCTTCCATATCATGTACATCGAGGCCGAGCATATGGCCGAGTCCACATTGGAAGAAAAGTGCATGGGCATGGTTCGCGACAGCATCTTGCGTATTCCCTTTCATAAATCCTGTTTGTATAAGTCCGTCTACAAGCGCTTCACAAGCTTTTAAATGAATTTCTTTAAAGTGGATTCCGGCAGTCAGGAGCTGCTCTGCCGTTTTAAACGCATGTAAAACGATCTGGTATATTTCCTCTTGTAACGAAGTGAAACGTTTTCCTACAGGAAAGGTTCTGGTCAAGTCTGACGCATAGCCCATAGCGGTTTCGACACCCGAATCATTGAGCAGCAGATCACCTGCATAAAGTTGGTGAAATTGCATATGATTGTGTAGGATTTCACCCCGTTTTGTTACTATCGGTGGATAGGAGAAGGAGGTGCCCTGATCTTGCGCAAAATGCTGCATGGCATTACTGATCTGATATTCGTAACAGTTGGGTTTTGTCATACGCATAGCGATACGATGCATCTCAACGGCAATATCTACCGCTTTCTCCAGTTCGAGGATTTCTTCTGCCGATTTAATGCTTCTTTGTGCGACGACTGCTTTAATCAAAGTCACAGAGGGGGTGAGCTGATTTGCAGTACGGCCGGTTAGCTGCTCTAGTAATAATTTATTATGCGACTGATAAGGAGGAAGATAGTGAATATCCTCCTGTTTTCCTTTGCTTAGATAGCCGAAGAGTTGATTGAAAGGCAGAATCTTGCTGATACCCGAAAGGTCGGCCTTTTCAGCTAAAGTCTGCTGTTGACCCATCCAAACAATATCGTCGATTGTCATTTCGTCGCCAAATAGTATGGTCTCGTTTTTTTCAGCATCCAATACAGCCGCCAAACGTGGACTTTTGATGCCGATATAATATAAAAAGCTGCTGTCTTGACGAAATGGATAGGTATTGTGCTCAAAATTGATCGGATTTTCAATGTTACCTAGCAATAGAATTTTGCCAGTTGTGATCTTTGATAACAGATTATTTCGGCGTTTAAGATATATTTCTTTTTTGAACATAAGTTATAGAAATTAAAGGACGTAATGTTTCTTTGCTAAAATCGTGAATTGTTCCACTTCGGCCTGAAGCAGGATTGTCTATCTAAGGGATTATTGCCCAATACGAATATCGTAAAATTTGTGCGCTTCAAAATCAATAATTTAACAGGCCTATTTTGGATCAGTAGCGATTGTCATTGTTACAAAATAATATAATCGCTTTTTTTATATTAAAAAGAACCAAAAATGAAATTTAATAAAGTTCAGTCTTTCCATTGAATAATAATTATCACAATTTATCAATGTCTAATTGTATTTTAACCCATTTTTTTGCTAACCATCTATTTTTGTTGCGAATTCTCTGTTTTGTTTGAGATATAATTAAAGGATTATTAAATATTGTCGAATTCTAAACATATTTTAGTATACTATTTTTATGTTTTATTCGAAAGTAGTGTTGTTGCTTTGGAGTTGTTATATTTATGTTAACTAAGCAGTAACATAAACTAAACAAACCTATGAAAACGCTCCAATTTAATGTGCCGACCATGCGAGGACAAAGCTTGACAATACAAGAAGATGTATTAGAAACCTTTTATCCTCATTTTCATCGACATCAAGAAGCTCAATTAATGTGGATAAAAAAAGGTAAGGGAGTTTTGATTGTGGAGGACACCTTACATCCTTTTAAGGAAAATGATATTTTCTTTTTGGGAGCGAATCAACCACATGTATTTAAGTCTGCCTCCCAGGACGGATTCTCGAATGAATCTCGCTCCGTTTCCATTTTTTTCGATCCAAATGGAAAGCTGAAATCCCTATTTTCGCTGGAGGAATTTGAATCGCTGAATCAGTTTATTTATAACAACTCAAGAGGGTTTAAAGTTCCCGATTCATATTTTTCCCAAATAGCAGAACGGGTCTGTTTATTAAAATCTGCGGACCAAATGGATAAGTTAATGCACTTTTTCTATTTATTAAGAGCATTGGCAAATATTTCACGGGAGGCGGAAGCACTTTGTAACGAACGGGTGGAAGTTGCCTTTGATACGATGCACGGATCAAATCGCATTAATTTCATCTGCAATTATATTAAGGAGCACTATAAAGACGAAATTACGCTGGAAGATGTTGCTGACCATGCAAATCTTACTCCGCAGGCATTTTGTCGATATTTTAAAAAGCATTGTGGTGTTACTTTTGTTACCTATCTCAATAGAATAAGAGTCAAGGAAGTATGTAACCAGTTAAATGAAGATCACTTGGACAGTGTTTCATTTATTGCCTATAACTGCGGATTTAATAGCATTACCAATTTTAATCGGGTTTTTAAGCAAATCGTTGGCTGCAATCCGAAAGAGTACGTGCAGCAGTATAAACAAACACTTTACTCTGTGATTTAAACACGATTCTGATGGATATTCGATTGTTGCGTCATCACAAGTTTATATTGCTGAATGTGTTTCACTAAGAATTGGGATAAGGTTAGGCAGCGGTATAAAACTCGTGATGACGGAATTTGGATATTTTCAAACTTTTCTAAATAGCGTTAAAAAGTAATTTTTTTTACGATTATTTGCTAAAAATCGTTGGTAATTCTCTTTTTTTTGACTTCTGTTGTTCTCTTTTTAAACCCAAATGGTCGGATTGTGTGCTAAAATACCGTGAGTGAGGATGGGTCTGTGTCTTTTTTGGATTTAAATTACAGAAATCGTAATAAAACCTCGATAAATCTGGTTTTATTGTATCCCTGTGTCATATAATGTCTTTTTTCCTGTAAATTGAGTTGGCTATAATTGATTATTTAACACTTAGGGTTAATAATTGGGCAATACTGGTCAAAATTCGGTTAACAATGAAAGCATTGTGCTTATAACTTAGTTATTATAAAAAGCACTATAAACTAATACATCTGAAACTAAACTTATGAACAGAAAAAGTATTGCTATGCTAGCTGCTACCGTCTTGGTAAGTTCGGCAGTATACGCACAAACAGTTTTGAAGGGGAAGGTGGTCGACCAAGACGGGAAACCTATCCCTGGAGTTACAATCACGCTAAGAGATGGAACAGCAACCCAAAGTGGACAAAATGGTGAATTTACGATTAACTATAAGCAGGCAGGGACATTAAGTGTGTCGGCAGTGGGTTATGACCGTAAAGTGGTAAATTTGACCAATCAGACTTCGCTTCAGGTCACGCTTTTATCGGATGAGACAAATTTGGACGAAGTTGTTGTAACGGCAATGGGAATCACGAGAGACAAAAAATCCCTAGGGTCGGCGGTTCAAGAGGTAAAAGCTAAGGAACTAACGGATGCTGGTCAATTGAGCTTAACAGGTGCACTTTCCGGAAAAGTTGCAGGGGTACAGGTTAATCAATTTGGTGGTGCTGTGGGGGCATCCGCGAGGATTTCAATTCGTGGTAATACGTCCCTTCTTTCGGATCAACAGCCCCTAATAGTAGTTGATGGTGTTCCAATTTCCAATAATGCTGTTCGTTCGGGGGATAATACCTATTCCGGCGTAGATTATGGATCTGGATTAAATGATATTAATCCGGAAGATATCGAAAGCGTTGTTACGCTGAAAGGTGGTTCAGCAGCACTTTATGGTATGCGAGCTGGTAAAGGTGTTATCTTAATTACGACAAAGTCTGGAAAAAGAGCGAAAGACGGTGTTCTTTTGTCTTACGATGGCAACTTTTCAATAGATAGACCCTCAACTATTCCAAAATATCAAAACTCATATGGTCAAGGAAATCGAGGAGACGAATATCATTACAATTCGTTAGGCAGCGGTTTAACCTATCAGCAATATGCACAGCAAAAATCTTTTAGTTATAAAGACGGAGCAGGAGGTGGCGTTAACGATGGCTTTGACGAATCATGGGGACCTCGGTTGGATATAGGATTACAATTGCCTCAATTCAATAGTCCTGTGGTAAATGGCGTTCGACAAGCGACTCCATGGATATCACATCCTAATAACGTGAAAGATTTTTTCCAAACCGGATACTCTCAGAATCACAACCTTTCCTTGTTAGCAAAAAATGAAAGATCCTCTACTCGTGCTTCGTTGTCTTTTCGTGATCAAAAAGGAACCGTGCCAAACACGGATCAAAAAAAGTATTCTGCTCAATTGAACAATGAGTACAAGATCAACGATAAGTTTTCATATGATATCATGTCTAATTTTACGAGGACGGAAAGTGGTAATTTGATTATGCAAGGATATGATGGTGCAAACCCAATGAATGGTTTGATTTGGTTTGGTCGCCAAGTAGATATGCAAGACTTAAAGAAAAATTGGGATCAAAGAGATGCACAAGGGAATTATACCTATTATAATTGGAATTCCAATTATCATATGAATCCTTTTTATACCATGCACAATTCTTTAAATTCATTGAAAACCAATCGGATTTTTGGAAAATCATCCCTATACTATCAACCTTATGAATTTTTAAAATTTGAAGGAAGAGTAGGATTGGATTATTACCATACGAATATCTTCGAACGGAACTATTATAATTTTGATCACCCACTGGGAAGTTTCAATGAAATTAAGAGCAGCAACTCGGAATTTAATGCGGACTTCTTAGCCAATTTCAATAAGCAGTTTGGCGATTTCAATATTTTAGCAATCGTAGGAGCCAATTACCGTGACAATCAGTTTGAATCAAACAGTTTAGGCGCTAGTGGATTAAACGTATTAGGCGTGTATACGATTACCAACAAAATAGGGGATGCAGTAACAAATATGGACCACGCGCATAATCGCTCCAATTCTGTTTATAGCCAGGCTTCTATTGGTTGGAAAGACCAGCTTTATCTTGATGCGACAGCGCGTAATGATTGGTCCTCAACAATTACGAAATCGTTTTTCTATCCTTCAGCAAGTTTAAGTTGGATTCCAACAACGTCCTTTGCCAATTTAAAGGGAAGCGCGTTGTCGTTCTGGAAACTTCGACTGAATATCGCTAAAGTTGGAAATGCAACAACTCCGTATAGAAATGGGAACTATTACTATGCACAAGCAAATGCTTTTAACGGTATTGCCCAGATGTATAAAAGTATGACCTATGCAATTAATAATTTGGAGCCTGAATCAATTTATTCTTGGGAAACCGGTACAGAGATTGGATTTTTAAATGACCGGATTCATGCCGATTTCACGTATTACCATAAGAATGCGAAGAAGCAAATCCTTCCCGTAACAACGTCCAATGTGGTCGGATTTAGTAGTATGGTATTAAATGCTGGTAACATTGAAAGTAAGGGGGTCGAGCTGCAGTTGAGAGGGGATATCTTAAAAAATGAAAATGGCCTGAATTGGACAACAACCATAAACTATTCAAGAGATCGCAATAAAATTTTGGAATTGTATCCTCAGTTAAATTTAACAACCTATCAATTAGGTTGGACTTGGGGTATCGCAAATACTGCAACTGTTGGAGAAGCTTGGGGCGCGTTGAGAAGTACTGGATATGACCGTGTGGAAGATGGAGCTATGAAAGGTGCTATCAAAGTAAATGAAAGTGGTTTGGTTATGTCTAAACCTAATCAGATTATTGGAAATGTTACGCCAGACTATCTAGCAAGTATGCGGAATGATTTCAGATATAAGGATTTTAGCTTTGGTTTTATGCTTGATTTCCGAAAAGGTGGAGATATTTGGTCACAAACGATGAGTCATGCATATACAACAGGGGTTGCTGAAATCACCGCCGCCAATGGCGTACGTGAACGGGCTATTGTCGCTGGTAAAGACGTCATGAGTAATGAGCGTTTTGCAATGTCCGATGGTAAAGGAGGGTGGATTGCCAATACTATTGAAACAAATGCGCAAGATTGGTTCGAATCAGGAGGTATTGCAGAAAGCTACGTGTTTGATGGGTCTTTCCTCAAATTGCGCGAAGCCTATTTGACTTATACGATTCCTTCACATCTTTACAGTAAGATTAAAGGGATTAAACGCGCAAACGTCTCGTTGATTGGATCGAATTTGGCATTGTTATGGGTTCACAAATCAAATACAATGCGTTTGGATCCTGAAACCAGTGGTGTGTCAAGCGATAGCCGCGGTGTTGGTTTTGAACAGGCTACAGTGCCTTCTTCAAGAAGTATTGGATTTAAATTAGGATTTTCATTTTAGTGTAATTAAAAAGTAACTCGTATAGAATTACTCTGGATAAGATAGAAACTATGAAAAGTTTATTTATAAAATTAAGTATACCTGCCTTGGCATCAATGATGTTTTTTTCGGGGTGTACCAAGAGTTTTGATGAGATCAATGTTGATCCAGATGCATTGCCAAATGTACCCCCAGGAAATATGTTGACCAATGTATTAAGAAATACTGCGGAATCCTTTGGAGGGGATGTGGATGGTTATGGAACGTTTGCGGGCTATATTGTGAAAATTCAATATATGGACTATATGTCCGGCTTGATCCCAACGAATAATACCTACGGGAATCGTTGGTATAATTGTTATTATAATAATACCCAGATCAAAGATCTGCTGGCCAAAACCGAAGATAAGGCCGAAGCATTTAAAAACGTGCGGACCATCGGTAGAATTTGGCAGAATTACATGTGGTTTTTGTTGACAGAAGGCTGGCGCGATATTCCTTATTCCGAAGCACTTAAGGGGCTTCCAAATGAAGGAAGTATCTTGCTCGCAAAATATGATAAACAAGAAGATATCTACCCTGCCATCATGGCTGACCTGAAAAAGATTTCAGATGAAATGGCTGCAGGAATAGGGACTGACGATGTAGGCGATTTCGACGTTATTTATGGCGGGGATATGGCGATGTGGAAAAAATTCTGTAATTCATTGCGATTGAGAATGGCAATCCGTATCTCTGGGGTTTCTTCCAGTTTAGCTAAATCTACAGTAGAAGAAATCGCAGGTAATCCAACTAAATATCCATTAATCGTGAGTAACGATGAAAATTGTTATGTTGATTTTCCTGGTGCATTACCTTATTTTGAACCTTGGTATAATTCGGGTATCTATGGAAAGCGAATTGATAACTGGGCATTGTCAGATATTTTTATAGATCATATGGTTACCACAAATGATCCGCGGATAGCTGCTATCGCTCAGAAGACAGATGCAGATACTTATAAAGGATATCCAAATGGGGCGAAATCAGGACCAGAGGTATTGCGGTCTGTTTCGTGGATTGGAGAGAAATATATGGGTGATCCTGCAGGGTTTATTCCTTTTTATAAATCTTGTGAAACGTATTATAGTTTGGCTGAAGCAGCAATGTTAGGTTATAATGTGGGTATCACAGCAAAAGATGCTTATGAAAAAGCGGTAAATCTTTCTATGAAAGAAAATGGCGTCTCTCAGACCGGGATAGATACCTACCTAGCCGGTGCTGGAAAATGGAATAATACAAAAGAACGTATTTGGTGGGATGAATGGGTAGCACTTTTTAAAGAAAATTATGAGGCTTGGAGTTTGTATCGAAGAACAGGTGTGCCGACAACAAATTACCCTTCTTTGAACTCAGTATATGGTTCAGCGCATAATGATCAGCCATGGAGAGCTCCTTATCCTAATAGCGAATATCAAAATAATAAACTCAACGTGGAAGCGGCAGCCACTAAAGTAAAAGATTTTGTGTGGGGTGAACAGATGTGGTGGGATAAACGGACAGGAAAATTTTAGTTTCATATGTTTATTTTTACGCAGCGAGGCAACTTCCGTTGTCTCGCTGTCTTTTTTTATAACCCTTAAATCCCGTCAGTAATAGATATTTGTTTACGACATTTTGAATTCAAATGGACGTGTAAGACAGGTAGAATGGCTTCTCTTTGGTGCTGACTAATTGAGGATCACGTTCTATACACTGCAGACCTTTTGCGGATAACTTAGCGGGGGGCAACTCCAAAACCAAGCATAGAAATACCAAAGGGATCCTGTCTTTTTTCCTCTTAATTTTTTTCGAATCAACTGTGGATCAAGTAGGAATTATATTATAGTTTTAGACAGTGCTTGTTCAGTGCTTGTTCAGTGCTTGTTCAGTGCTCGTTCAGTGATAGCTCAGTAGTGACTGGATAATTAGTGAACAAGCACTGTCTAAAAATTGATTGAAAATTGTGATTAGCTCTAAGTTGATATGTGGATGTGATGCTAATTGTCTACCCATTCGACTTCTGGAAATAAACCTAAAGACCTTCAAACAGGAATAGCGATTCAAAAAAGCAGATCTATACTTGCAATTGACGAAAAAAAATAGGCAAAAAAAAAGGTTTTCAAACGGGGAGAATGAAAACCTTAAATAACCAATTATAAACCTAAATTATGATACTACAAAGATAGTGTGTTTATTACACTTTGTCAAGATTTATTTCAAAAAAAATTAAATCTTTTTGAAGACGATACTCGAATTGTGCCCACCGAAACCAAAAGCATTACTCATTGCGGTCTGAACTGTTTTTTCCAGGGGCTGATTGACGACAATATGAATTCCTTCGGGAATATCGGGATCAATATTTTCGATATTAATTGTTGCAGGAATTACATCATTGTTGATGGATTTTATGGCAATGATTGCTTCGATAGCGCCGGCAGCTCCTAGTAAATGGCCTGTCATTGATTTGGTAGAACTGACCCAAAGATTGCCTGAGTTGCCAAAAGCCCGTTGCACGGCTTTAAGTTCGGCAATATCACCAACAGGCGTTGAAGTCGCGTGGAGATTTAAATAGTCGAGCTGGCTCGCAATGATTTTTGCTTCGTCCAAAGCCAGTGACATGGCTTTTGCTGCCGCTATCCCTTCAGGATGGGGAGAGGTCATATGGTAAGCATCTGCGGTCATTGAAGCTCCAGCAAGTTCTGCGTAAATTTTTGCACCCCTTTGCTTGGCATGTTCGTATTCCTCCAAGATGAGTGCTCCAGCTCCCTCACCCATGACAAAACCGTCACGATCGCGGTCAAAGGGCCTGCTTGCAGTCTGTGGGCTATCATGCCGACTCGACATGGCTTTCATCGCAGAAAAGCCGCCAACTGAAGCCGGGGTGATGGGGGCTTCGGAACCGCCGCTAATAAAGACTTTGGCTTTGCCGAGCCTAATGTAATTAAAGGCGTCCATAAAGGCCGTATTGGATGTAGCGCAAGCCGATACGGTGGTGTAATTGATTCCTTTTAAGCCGTATTTCATTGAAATCATGCCTGAAGCCATATTGACGATAAGTCTGGGAACAAAGAAAGGACTAAATCTCGGTTTATAATCTCCCGTTACGTAGGCCTCAACTTCATTTTCGAAAGTTTCCATTCCACCCTGACCAACCCCCCAGATAACACCGATGTCAAATGGATCCATGGTATCGAGATCTAGACCCGAATCTTCCATCGCCTGCGCTGCACTGTACAAAGCATATTGCGTAAAGAGATCACTTCGTTTAATCTCATTTCTATCTAAGTATTTTTCGGGTTGAAAATGCTTAATTTCACTTGCAATCTGTGTTCGAAACAACGAGGCATCAAAACGGCTAATAAGCGTTGTGTGGTTCTCGCCCCGTAAAATGTTGTCCCAAAATATGTCTATATTTTCTCCCAGCGGGTTAATCGTTCCCATGCCAGTTATTACTACTCTTTTCATCTCTTTTTTTGATATAAATCTATTAATATACCAATTGGTATTTGTTTTTGTAAAAAAAATTATGCCTTGATCTCCCGATCCACCATATCCTTCATTTTATCCAATACAATGGCAAGATCTTTTGCTCGGCCGGAAATCTTGGAAAGCAGGATTCCGCCTTCAACCATAGCCATAAACGTAATGGCATAATTTTCGGTAGAAATATGCTGTTTAAATTCGCCGCTAGCAACTCCTTCTTCAAGAATTAGAATTAATCGCTGTTTCCAAAGGTCAAAAGAGCGTTTGACTTTAGGTGTTAGAAAAGACAGCGAGTCATCGGCCTCTACGGCCGCGTTCATCATAGGACAGCCTCCTGAAGCTGCGATATTTTTGAAATTTTCCTTGTAGAAATCTAGAAAAGACAAGAGTTTCTTTAACGCTGTTTTTTGCTGTATAATCTGCTGATTAACGGCTTCAGCGATTTTTTTGCTCTGATAGGTATACACATGAGTAGCCAGGTCATCTTTGTCCTTGAAATTACCATAGATACTTCCTTTTGTTAATCCTGTCGCTGTCGAGATGTCCGAGAGCGAAGTCGCAAAATAGCCTTTTTTATTAAAAATGGGCGCAGTTTTTTCAATGATATATTGCCGAGTCTGTTCTGCTTTTGACATGTTATTCCTGTTCTTTTAATGCAAATATAAAAAATACTTTTTGGTATATTAGTAATTTGTGCAGGAATGTCTTAGAAATTGGTTTTATTTCGTCTTTGAAATGCGATAGGTACAGCGAGGCGCGTTTTCGATGATGTATTCTGTTCTACAGATGCGATAGGCCGGACCGATGAGTTGCTGGAAATTATTCAGTTCTGAACGACAGAATCCCTGACATTCGGTTGCTGCTGCACATATGGGGCAGTGATTTTCAATGAGAAGATAATCGTCAGCTTCTTTCCTCCATTCAGCAATATAGCCTTCCTCTGTTCTTTTTTCGGCTATAATTTCAAGTTTTTTTTCAATGGATTCAATACCTGATAGCGCTTCAGTATATTTCTGGTATACCTTAGACTCCCGGTCACTAATCAGTAGATCCAACGCATTCTCGCCAAGCACCTGTTTAATTGACTGCAACAATTGTACTGTAATGTCGGCGTGACTATCTGGAAATTTTGCCATGCCCTGTGGTGACAAACTGTAATAAGTCGAGGGGCGGCCTATACCTTCGCTACGGGCATCGGAGACGATCAGTTTTTGATTCGCGAGGTTCAATAAATGTTTACGGGCGCCTTCTTTTGTTATCGCCAACGCTGTTGCAATCACAGCTGCTGTGGCTTCTCGGCGCATTTTTAATAACATCAATATTCGATCAGCTGGACTTTTCTGCATTTGACAATAAAAAAGTTGTTTTATGTACTGCCAACAAAGATAGCATTTTTATTTTTTGTTCTAAAATGTGTTTCAGATGCAGGTTTAGTCCTTTTGAATTTAGTTTTATGACTTTAATAAAACAACTATTTAGTTGTTTTATTAAAATTGATTCTCTAGTTTTGACTTATCATAAAAAACAATAAAACTATGCACAAATTTCAATTACCCCAGTTACCATATGCCTATGCGGCGCTTGAACCCTATTTTGATCGCGAGACCATGACGATTCATCATCAAAAGCATCATCAAGCTTATGTCGACAATCTAAATAAGGCATTGGAAGGAACGGAAAGCGAAGGTGACACGCTGTTGGATATACTCACAAGCATAAGTACATATAGCCCAGCAGTCCGCAATAATGGCGGCGGTCACTTTAACCATACGTTATTTTGGGAAATCTTATCGCCTAATCCAAAAACGGTACCTACAGGGAAGTTAGCGGATGAGATAAACGCTGCCTTTGGTTCTTTAGAAGAGCTCAAA
Source organism: Sphingobacterium sp. Ag1 (assembly GCF_000988325.1). Lineage (NCBI taxonomy): Bacteria > Pseudomonadati > Bacteroidota > Sphingobacteriia > Sphingobacteriales > Sphingobacteriaceae > Sphingobacterium > Sphingobacterium sp. Ag1. The sequence continues at coordinate 155,113 of NZ_LBGU01000044.1, forward strand.
GCCAATATCAAAAATGCTGGGCTTGGGCAGTTCGGTTCGGGGTGGTCATGGCTCTATGTCAAGCATTCTGGTGCCTTAGCTGTCGTCGCAACAGCCAATCAGGATAATCCGCTGATGGATACACAATCGATCGGCAGGGGGTTCCCTATTTTGGGTGTCGATGTTTGGGAGCATGCCTATTATTTGAAATATCAGAATAAAAGGGCCGATTATTTAGATGCATTTTGGTCGCTTTTGGATTGGTCTGTTGTTGAACAAAAATATGATGCCGTAATTGCAGGCTTGGTTTGATATGTTTATAAATAAAGTTGAAAACACGGGTATATTGGCTTTAGATCTGATTGATTTTAAGTCCAATCTCGCCATCCAAAGTTTTGACATCAAAACATTGTTGTATCGGGAAGCAATCGTGAAAGAAAAGGAATTCAGAGAAGCTTTAACCGCGGTGGACTGGTCTGCTTTCCGAAATCAAGCGGTTGCTATCAGCTGTTCTGTCGACGCAATTATCCCGCCTTGGGTCTATATGACCCTGGCGGAAAAACTTCATCCTGTTGCAGCGTATTACGATTTTAAGACGGTAGAGGCTTTGGAAATAGATTTGTGGATACAGGCTTTGCAAGCAATGGATCTGTCGCATTTTCAGCAGCAAAAAGTTGTCATACGGGCCCGTCCGAATATCCCGGCGTCACTTTATATGTTGGCGACGGAACGTTTGATTCCTATTGTGCAGACCTTGATGTATGGTGAGGTTGGTATGCCAAAAGTTATTTTTAAAAAAGGGAAAGTATAATGAAAGCATTAATATTCAATGGCGCCTTGGAAAGAAGGCAAGAATCGACATCAGGAAAATTATCACACTATTTTTCCCACCAACTAAACCAACGAGGTATTGAAAATACGATTTTTAACCTGTCTGATAGTGGAATACCCTTATTTGATTTGAGTCTCAATCGGATACCCAATGCCGTCAAGATTATGAATACCCAGTTTCTAGAAGCAGATGTACATTTTTGGTTGTCTCCGCTTTATCATGGAAGTATTCCCGGTGTGATGAAAAATTGTTTGGATTGGCTTGAAGTCAGTGCTAAAAATAAACCGGCTTATCTGACGGATAAACATATCGGACTAGTGTGTTGGGCCGATGGCGTGCACGCGCTTCAGGGTATTAATGCAATGGATGCTATCGCGAAGTCGCTCCGCGCCTGGACATTGCCTTTTAGTGTTCCTATCATGAAATCTACTCTTTTTGAGCCGGATAATCCAAATGTGGTATCTTCGGCTTACCAATGTAAGCTTGACTTGCTGATCGATATTGCTACGAAAAAGAGCAAGGAATATCGTTGATAAAAAAGCCTCTCGAGCGCTCGAGAGGCTTTTTTATCAACGGAAGATGTTTTAGCCTATATTTAAATAGATTAGACTAATCTTATGCTGGTAATTAATTTCAAAAAAAGTAGAAGAATGTCTTTAGCAATTCATCGCGGAGATATATCTTTGTTTTTTTAAACCGCTAATTGACTATGCGGTTTTCCGACCTATATTTTCTACTGTCGACTTTGACGAAGTCTAATCGACCGCAAATTTAGACGTGGAGAAAAGTCTTGAACCACCGTCAGACTTTGTTGTTGCATATTATGAAACCATTGGCTGAAAAGGCCCCATTTAGTTTAATTGTTTAAGTGATTAATAAATTGGATTGATAATGTTTCAGTTGAAAGAGTTAACGAAGATAATTGCCTTTTTTATAGTATACTTTACTGTGCATCTTGTAACTGCACAGAGTTTTCTGCCATTGGATGAGAATAGATATCGATCTGATGCGGAAAAGTTATTGCTGTCGAGTTCGGATGACAGTGTGAAGGCAATGCAGTATTTTTATTTGGCAGATTACTATCGATTTAGGGATACGACCAAATTTTGGGATCATATGCGGGAGGGGGAGCGTTTCGCCAAACCATTCCGGAGTTTACAGGCGATGGGGGCACTCTACAAAAGCTTTTATTATGGACAATTTCTGGATAGTAAAAATGCCGGAGTTGAAGCCCAACGATGTGTAGACCTCCTTGGAAATGCGCAAAAACCTTTTCAACAGGGCCTTTTGGCTAAAGCTTGGTATAATCTGGGCTTGATTCGGTTTCCAAAAAAGGGATTTGCTGATTTTCTGGATATCCTAAACGGGAAGTGCTTGCCTTATGCCAAAGCACATGACCCCATTATGGAAGGTAGTATAAATACAATGATCGGCATGACCTTTATGTCGTCCAATCAGCTTACAAAAGCTGATGAATACCATCAATTGGCCATCAAGCAACTCGAGCAGCAACCACCGAGTGCTGCACTTGTGGTGGCTTATCTCAATACAGTCAGCAATTATTGCTATCAGGTGAAATCCAAAGAAGCAAGAGTGCTACTGGATAAAGTCAAACAGCTCTTGAAAGATTATCCAAATTCTTCGCAATTACCCAATTATTATTACAATGAGGCACTTTATTTTACCACAAAGCAACAGACTGATGAAGCCCTTCGTCTGCTGGATATCGGGTTGGATTGGTCGGTGAAAATGAACAATTGGAAATTATTCCAGATGATGCGGTTCAGAAAGTTTAATGTGTATCTCCTGCAGAAAAAGTATGCTGATGCTAAACTGCAGTTGGAGGAAATCATTAAAAATGGATTATTAACGCGAGATCTTTACAACAGTAAAATTGTGTACAGTCAACTGGCAGCTGTAAATGAGCTGATGGGTAATTATCAGGATGCGCTGAAGATGTCCAATAAGGCAAATACACTATCCGACAGTATTCAGAAGGTCCAATTGTTGGAGAAAATGAATGAGATGGAAGCAAAATATAAAACCGTAGAAAAAGAAAAAGAGATTCTGAATCTGCGCGCAGAAAAGGAACGCAACCAATTTCGGATTTTCCTCGTTTTGGGTATTGCCGTTTTGCTTTTCTTTATTGTACTATTTGTTACTTTTTCCTATCGAAAACAACGGAAGCTCAACACACAGATACAGCTCAATCACGAAATCGCATTGGACAAAATGGAAAAGGAAAAGCAGTTGCAAATTTCGGAATCGATGCTAAAAGGAGAGGAGCAGGAGCGTCATCGTATTGCCCAAGATCTGCATGATAGCATAGGTGGCATGTTGACAGGTTTAAAATTTAAGATTGCCGGCGATATGGCAAAGAGTACACTCTTGACAGATGAAGTGCCGCAGAAGTTGAACGACATCTTAGGTGAAGTAAGACGGATATCCCATAACCTGATGCCCGAATCGCTGCGTCAGTTTGGATTGATAGCAGCATTGGAGCAATTGTGTATGGCGATGAAAAATAGTAACGTTTCGATCCAGTTTGAGAACTACGAGCCTGAATTGAATGTGGATTTTCAAAAGGGATTGGCCCTGTATCGAATTGTTCAGGAGGCCATTTCAAATGCACTAAAGTACGCCAATGCGGATTCAATTATCGTTCAGGTAAGTAAATCGGACGAAGTACTCCATATCCTCGTTGAGGATAATGGCAAAGGCTTTGATTCTGCTGTGTTAAATTATGGATTGGGTTTAAATAATATGGTCAACAGGGTGAAATGGATCAATGGATCAATTGATATTCAGAGTAAGCTTGGATCTGGAACGCAGATCGAAATTGGTGTAACTGTTTAAATAGGCGGAGTCATGAAGATAATTGCAGTGTTAGACGATCATCCCTTATTGTTGGAAGGTGTCGCTTCTTTTCTCAATAATCAGGATGGGTATCTCGTATACCCCTTTTTGGAAGAGATTGCGTTGATTGAATTTTTAAAGGTCACAGGAGCCGATCTCATCCTGATGGATATGCAGCTGTTGAAGACAAATGGGGTGGATGTCTGTACACAGGTGAGGAAACGGTTTCCGACGATTCCCATTGTTGCATTGAGCAATTTAGCCGATGGAAACCTTATTTTTCAGTTTATGCAGGTTGGCGGAAATGGCTATATTTTAAAGGACGTTACCAACGAAGAATTCTTGCGCTGTGTAGAGCTCGGGCTCGATGGCAAAGAGGCCATTTGTGATCGGGCAAAAGAACTTTATCGTGGTGCAATTTCGACGATTAGCGGTCTACCTCGGCTTACACAGCGTGAAAAAGAAATTTTGACGTTGATCTCCAAGGGACTTACCACGAACCAAATTGCTGAACAGTTGTTTTTAAGTCCAGTTACGGTTGAAACGCATCGGCGCAATCTCCTGACCAAATTCAAAGTTAAAAATATGATTGAGCTCGTACAGCTGGCAATGAAACATAAGTTGTTGGGACTCGAATAGATACCGCTCTTAATGTTCACCGTAACCGACATCATCCAGCTTACCTTTGAAGACCCTAAATTGGATGATAAAATAGGCAATCACCAGAATTGCGGCAAACATAAACCAGCCTAAACCTACGGAAAGACCATATTCATGCGCAGCAGCATTTTGAATCGTCAAGGAGGGGTTTACGTCATTCGTTGAAGGCAATACTATCGGGAACATGGAAGCAACGGTCGTCGCAAAGCTACCTAGGATGAACAGCGATGAAAATAGGAAGCCAATACCGTCTTTTTTAAAGGTTTTGATCCAAAATTGTCCAAGTAATCCAGTGGCAGCAATCACAGGGAATATCCATAGCCAATAATGATTTTGAAGATTGTTTAGCGAGATGGGCTTCACATAATGCCATACATAGGCCGATAGTATGACAAGAATAAGCAAGACAAAGTTGAGCTTAAAAACAATGTTCTTTAGTCTCGTGTTTAATGTGCTGGATGTTTTCAGAATGACCCAGCCTGCGCCGTGGATGGTTAATGTAACGACGGCAACTAAACCTAATATGATAGTGAACCAGTCTATGATGCCTTGATGTTGGGCTAATGGGTCAAATGTCGGGTTCCAAAGTGCCAAGAAGAAATAGTGCGGCTCTTGGGTGGATACACCATTCTCTACCATACCCAGGTTTACTCCGCGAACGACATTGCCCAGGGCAGCGCCAAAGAAAAGTGCCAGCAACAGGCTTGCCAGGCCAAAAGCCTTATCCCATAAAGCTTCCCAAAGACGATGGTGAACCTGACCTCTGAGTTCAAGACTTATTGCTCTAAAAATAAGTAACCAAAGTACAAGCATTAGGGGAAGGTAGAAACCACTGAAGGAGGAGGCGTAGAGTGTGGGGAAAGCAAAAAATAGGACACCACCAGAAGCGATGAGCCAGACTTCATTGGCATCCCAAAACGGCCCAATTGAGTTGGTAACAGCTTTTTTCTCCTGTTCGGTTTTAGCAAAGAATAGATGGACAATTCCCGCTCCAAAATCGTACCCATCGAGTACGATATAAATTCCCAGCATAAAAGTTAATACGATAAACCAGAATATTTCCATAGCTAATTAGGTTAATGCAACTGTCGTTTCAGGACCTTTTCTAATGATCTTCAAGACTAACATCAGAAATAACAAACCCAAAAGAATGTATAAACCGACGAAGCCGAGAAAGGTAAATAATGTATTTCCGGAAGATACGGTAGGGGATACACCGTCTACCATTCGCATGAGATTATAAACAAGCCAAGGTTGCCGCCCCAATTCAGCTGTATACCAACCTGCAGTATTCGCGATGTATGGAAATGGAATCATAAACATGATGATCCACAATAACCATTTGGTTTGATACAATTTGTTCCGCCAAAGCAGTAGCGCTCCAAGAACCATAATGCCGATGAATATGGTACCCAGCCCTACCATGATGTGATAGCTGTAATACAGTCCGGGTACGTTGGTTGGATGCAAGGACTGGTCAAATTCATTTAATCCCTTGATTTCTGCGTCCCAGCGCTGGTAGGTGAGGAAGCTCAAGACATTCGGCACCGCTATTTTATTGTCCAGCTTTTTGTTTTCCATGTCGGGTTGGCCGACCAGGATAATCTCGGATCCGCCTTGCTCCGTTTTGAAGATGCCCTCCATGCCGGCAAAGGCTGCGGGTTGATATTTGACTACGTTTTTGGCGGCAAGGTCTCCCGTAGGAAATGCCAACATAACCGATGAAATGGCGCCGAAGATGACGCCACTTTTAACGAATATCTTTCCAAACTTACTATGCCGGTCACTTAGGAGATAGAAAGATCCAATAGAAGCCACAAAAAAGGAACTGGTCACCAACGAAGCGGCTTGATTATGTAAATAAGATGGCCATAACCATGGATTACTGAATAATGCACTAAAATTGTTCAGTACAAATTTGCCGTTTTCAAGAATCTCATACCCTACAGGGTGCTGCATCCAGGAATGTGTGGCGATAATCAGAAAACCACTGGCCCAAGATCCAATAAAGACCATGAGTCCGGATAAAAAATGGAGCTTATGCCCCAGCAACTTCTCTCCAAAAAGAAACATCCCCAGAAATGATGACTCCAGGAAAAAGGAAAACATACCTTCCATGGCTAAGGTCTGTCCGATAATACCACCCGTAAGTTCAGAAAATTTAGCCCAGTTGGTGCCAAATTGAAACTCCATGGGGATACCTGTTACAACGCCCATGGTGAAGTTAAGCGCAAAGATTTTCATCCAAAATTTGGATGCATGGTTGTAATCTTCGTTTTGTGTCCGTAGAAATTTCCATTTGAAATAGACGATCATGAGGGATAAACCCATGGTCAATTGAGGGAATAAATAATGGAATGTAATCGTAAATGCGAACTGAAGTCGATTATAGAGAATCATATCTTCCATGTAGCCGAAGTTTTGGTTAAAAGACAGCTAAATATAACCTTTTATTCGCGTATATATCCATGAAACCGTTTTATTTTTTGATAAAATAACGGGACTTTTATTGTTTTCTGTACGCATTGTAAAATCTGAACCTCAATAGCAGATATCAATCAGCGTAATCTCTTTTTTATCTTATCTTCGCCCGAATTTAAAACGGACTTGAACGGTAGAAAAGAGCATTAGGGAAATGAAGAAAGTGCTGATTTTGATGGGTATTCTATTGATACCTATATTTTTTATTGTATTGAATAATACGGGGCGGGGTACAATCGCTAAAGATAATATCGTGTTTCGAGATAAATTATCTGAATACAATTTATTCAAAGGCAAAATTGCTGATCTTGTTCCAAACGACCAGGGAATTTCCTATGAATTAGCCTCCACCTTATTTACAGACTATACCGATAAAAAGCGCGTCATCTTTCTTCCCAGGGGAAAAAAAATGATCGCCTCAGATGATGGTTTGCCCAGCTTCCCCGACGGTACCCTAATTGCCAAAACATTTTTTTATCCGCAAAAAGATGCGGCCGGAGATGTACGACAGCAATTGCTTGAAACACGGCTGTTGATTTATAAAGACGGACAGTGGAATGCAGCAACCTATCAATGGAATGCAGCCCAAGATGAAGCTTTGTTGTTGATGGACAGTGCTTCCGTGCATGTTTCGTTTTTGGACAGCAAAGGTGACGAGCGACAAACAAATTATATTATTCCTTCACGAAACGATTGTATGGCATGCCATCGACAAGGAAATCAGCTGTTTCCGATAGGTCCAAAGATTAGAAATCTGAACCGGATAATCGGTCACGATGGTGACAGCATTCAGCAACTGGTGCAGTTGACCAAACAGGGGGCTCTCGATCTGAAGTCCTTCAAAAGCTTCACGAATTTACCGAGTTATGATGACCTTGCGCAATCAACTGCAAGTCGTGCGCGAGCTTATTTGGAAATCAACTGTGCCCATTGTCACAATCCGAAAGGGACAGCCTACATGACCATGCTGGATCTTCGTTATGAAAGCCCCATGCATGAAACTGGAATTTGGTTGAAACAAGCGAAGATTATTGGACGGATGTCTACATTGGGAGAGATGCATATGCCTCAAAAGGGAACCACCGTACTGCATGATGAAGGCATCCTGCTGATTAAAACCTATCTAAAAACTTTAAAATAACAGCCCTTTGCTTATCCTTGGTCGGCAATCTTTTACATCTACAGTTTGCTTATATTATCCCTCTGCAGGTCTCGTACATTTATTTTAATAAAATCTATAGAATTGGTAGATTATATTAAAATTACTTCTATATTTGTGAGAAGATAACAGGTCGCTGTTGAAAGTATAGCATACTTTTCAGCGTGACGTATTAACACATTATTATGGAACATATCAATATTAGTAAAAGCACATTTTTCGTAAGTATTACTGCAAAGTCTCTGAAGGCTAAATCCCCTGATGTAAGAAAGATGCGAATGTGCCTTATAGGATAATTTCCCTTATCTTTTCTCAAACTGACAGCAGGGGAGGCGCTCGCTTCCCCTCATGTCTTCAAAATAAAAACAAGTTTTCGATTGGCGTTGGCACTTGTTCGTATTCACCATTAATACTTTATCTATGAAAAATCTTAGGGTACTCCGGTATTCTACCTTGTCGCTATGTTTATTGTTATCTGGCGTTGGGCATCAGGTATATGCACAAACAGATGTTAAACCGATTGTCAATGCTTCCTTATCAGGCTATGTATATGATGGTCAGCGTAAGCAGCCTCTTGAAGGCGTAACCATTCAACTCGAAGCTGTAACGCATGTTGTTACAACAGATCAAAAAGGTTTTTTTCAAATTGTAACGGGACAGAAATTACCCTTTTCCATTACACTCTCGCGCATTGGCTATAAGAAAAAGACCTTGTTAGTTTCCGAATCTCCCACAAAAATTGAATTAGAGCCAGTTACACAGGACCTGGATGAGGTGGTCGTTGTTGGCTATGGAACACAAAAGAAGATCTCGTTGACCAATTCAATCGCCAGTATTGAAGGTGATAAACTGACGAAAAGGCCTGTCTCAAATACACAGCAGGCTTTGCAGGGCTTACTACCGGGGGTGACTGTTCAAGACCTTGGTGGAAAACCAGGGCAATCGGCTGCCAATATTCGAATCAGAGGACTGACGACATTTAATACCAATTCGAGCAGCACCAGTGGATATGATCTCAGCAAGAATAATGCTTTGGTTATCGTGGACGGAATTGAACAACCCTGGTCCAAGTTAAACCCCAATGATATCGCTTCAATTTCAGTCCTGAAGGATGCGGCTTCCACGGCGATATATGGATCACGTGCGACCAACGGTGTAATTATTGTAACCACCAAAAGTGCAAAATCTGGCCATGTTGTGATTGATTATAATGGCTATTACGCCTTACAAAAATCAATCAACACCCCAAAGCAGATGGACGCCGTATCCTACCTCCAACTGCAACAGGACGCCTACCGTAACGCGGGGCTGGCGGTGCCGGCGCGATTTACTGACGAATCAATAGCGGCATATCGGACTTCCACGGACCGTGAAAAATATCCACTGCCCAATACATGGTTTGATACATTGTTGAGAACTGCTCCGCAGCAGGACCATGCCTTGTCATTCGCAGGGGGAAATGACATTCTACGTTCTAGATTGGCGGTTCGTTATAATAAACAGGATGGTATTATTGATCATTATGGCGCTGAACTGGCGGATATTAGGCTAAACAACGATTATAAAGCAAGCTCTTGGCTCAATTTTACGGGAAGTATAAACTACCGATATAGTAAAGCCGCCGAGCCCGGACGTGATCCGATCAATAACTTTCTCCATGGCTCGATGTGGGTGGTGCCTAAATATGATGATGGTACTTACGGATTAAGTACACAAGGAAATAATCCTTTAATGCTGATTGAGAAAAGTGGTTTTAAAAAGGTTAATGAAAACTACTTAAGCTCCATCGTTAAAACCGACATTCAATTGTGGAGAAATTTGTTATTTACGTCCCAATTTGGTGTAAGAGTGAACCTAAATAATACCAAAACCTTTTTGAACGCTTTTGACAATAAGGACCGAAATACAGGTATTGTAAAAAGTTTTCCGATCAATTCATTAAACGAAATTCGTGATAATAGCAGCGAGTATACATGGAACAATCTGTTGACCTATCAATTGGCGGCTGGGCCAAATCATATTAAGGCACTTGTTGGCTATTCACAGATTCACAATTATCAAAATTACTTAACGGCTTATCGCGAAAGATTCTACAATAATGATATCACCTCTATCGGACAAGGAGCCGATGATGCGACCAAAAACAATAATGGATATGATGTGCAGTATGGCTTGCGTTCGTTTTTTGGTCGGGTAAATTACGATTGGGATGGCAAGTATCTGCTCGAAGTGAATGGGCGTTACGATGGTTCATCCCGTTTTACGGGCGACAAGCAATATGGTTTTTTCCCTTCGGCATCAGCAGGATGGCTCTTATCCAAAGAAAACTTTTGGGAACCTATTCGAAATTCGTTGAACGAATTCAAAGTGCGTGCTTCCTGGGGAAAGACAGGAAACCAATCGGTAGATTTGTATAGTTATTATTCTGCCCTCATTGCGGCAGGATATGATTTTGGGGGTAAATCTGTACAGGGTTATCGACTGGACAGTTATGCCAATCAGCAATTGGGCTGGGAATCTACGATGCAGTATGATTTGGGCTTGGATGCCGCTTTCCTAAACAATCGCTTGACTTTTACCTTGGATTACTATAAAAAGGTAACTGACGATATTCTACTGAATCTGGATATTCCTGCCGTTTTGGGATTAAAGCCTTCACCCCAAAATGCGGGAACAGTACTGAATAGCGGTTGGGAATTCAGCGCAAATTATCAGAAAAGACCAAGTGCGCCTGGGGCTTTTGCTTACCAGCTGAATGCAAATTTAAGTATCAACCATAATGAAGTAACCGATCTAAAAGGTACTGGACCCTACATTGCCGGATCGGATATTGACCCAAGGTATATTATTGCGAAAGGACTTCCGATCAACACACTTTGGGGATATAAGACCGATGGTCTCTTTCAGTCTGCGGAGGAAATTAAAGCTTATGGTGCTACGTATGCTACAAATACGAAGCCCGGGGATGTGAAATATGTGGATTTGAACGGCGACGGGGTGATCAATGCAAATGACATGGCCGCTATTGGCAACTCTTTCCCCAAATATACCTTCGGAATTAACGGGAGTTTCACCTTTAAGAATTTTGATCTTGATCTGCTCTTTCAAGGTGCAGCAAAAGTCGATACCCGATTGTCAGGAGCATTGGCTGAGATGGGAAATCAGGAAGGCTTTACACACGAAATATTTACAAACGATTATTGGACACCAACACATACGGATGCACGCTTTCCGCGCGTGGTCAAATATGATTTGCGTAATGTCGCAACCTCGGACCGTTTAGTGGTTAACGGTTCTTACCTGCGGTTGAAAAACATACAGGTTGGATATACAGTGCCAATACATGCTATCGGAAAGACAGCAATCAACAAACTTCGGGTATACCTATCCGCGACGAATTTATGGACAATTTCAAAATTGAATGAATGGAACCTGGATCCTGAAGCTGAATCTGGACGAGCGGTATATTATCCGCAAACCGGCCTTTATACACTGGGCGTCAATTTGACGCTGTAGTGTGATTGTTAATAATATATAATTGAAAACGAATGAAATTTTACAACTATCTATATCAAAAAAGAAACCTGATTTTCAGTTTCGGACTGTTTTCGCTTATGCTGATTAGCTGTGATAAGAATCTGTTAGATGCTGTACCTACCGACCGCCTGTCGGAAAATATATTTTGGAAGAGCCAAGCCGATGCGGAGCTAGCTGTAAATGCGCTCTACAACGACCTGGATGGAGCAGAAATCTTCTATTCCGATGCATTGACGGATATAGCCCATGTCAATCAGCCTTTCGCTGTGGATGCCTATATTGAATTGGGTACCTATGATGCTTCAAGTTCCCGGTTGTACAACACCTGGAGCAGTGCCTATAAAGGAATCGGTGCAGCCAATTACTTTTTGGCGAATGTTGGTAAAATCGAGGGCAGCAAAGATGAAACATTGATTGCTCGATATATCGGCGAAGCGCGCGTGTTAAGAGCCTATCAATATATCAAATTGGCCTATTTATTCGGTGCAGTTCCTCTGGTAAAGGCACCATTGACACTACAGGAAGGAAGAGAAGTACAACAAGCGACGCTATCTGAAATCTATGATTTTATCGACAGCGAATTGGAACTGGCTGCGGCAAGTTTGCCTGAAAGCTACTCCAGTAACGATATCGGACGCATAACCCGTTGGGCCGCATTGGGCCTGAAAGCCCGGTCGGATTTATATGCAGGACGTTTTGCAGCAGCAGCAAAGGCAGCAAAAACGATTATCGATGGCAAACGATTCGAGCTTTACCCTTCGTACGCAAATCTGTTTACGTATGCAGCTGAAAATAACAAAGAGGTATTGTTGGATAAGCAATTTCTGGAGAATATATACACGCAAAGTGTCTTTAACCTCTTAGCCTCCTATAGCCAACAAAATGGGCAGAGTACCTATGTGCCTACCAAAGCCTTGGTCGATAGCTATACCACATCTAAAGGGGATTTAATTACGGATGCCAATAGTGGTTATGATCCCAAAAATCCCTATAAAAATCGCGATCCGAGGCTTGCTTTCTCAATTTTTTTGGACGGCGATCCGCTTCCGAATGGGGCTATTTTTCATCCCGCACCCAATAGTGGGACTGCTGATGCTGTGGGGAGCACCTATATTGCTTCCACAACAGGTTTCAATATAAAGAAGTATATTGATAAAAAGGATTTGGCAAACCCTTCTAAAAGTGGTCTGAATATTATACTATTACGTTATGCTGAAATATTATTGACCTATGCGGAAGCAAAGATTGAGCTCGGGGAGGTCGATGCCAGTGTTTACGATGTGATCAACCAAATTAGAAATTCGCGAACGGATGTAAAACTTCCAATAGTAAGTAATCAAGTAAATCAGGAACAACTTCGTCAGCTGGTTCGTCGGGAGCGTACAGTGGAACTGGCATTTGAAGGATTGCATCTAGCGGACATAAGACGATGGAAAACTGCCGAAAAGGTTGTTCCCGGTAAAGTATATGGCATCACGTATCAAAACAATAACGGAGAGACTGTTGTCGTTGAAGCAGCCTCCGAAAGCCGTGTTTTTGATGCGAAAAAGCATTATCTCTGGCCGATTCCACAACGGGAAATTAACCTCAATCCGAATTTAAAACAGAATCAAAATTGGTAAAAATTGTTATCTTGTGGCACGAACCCAATTAACTCATACAACTATGATGCGATATACTAAACTTATGACCGCTGTAGCCTTATTTTTACTGGTGGCTTTTGCCAATGCCCAGCAAAAGAAGCCTAACATTATCTTAATTCTGACCGATGATCTCGGTTATAGCGACATTGGCTGTTATGGAAGTCCGAATATCTCAACCCCCTTTTTGGATTCGATCGCCAGTAAGGGCGTGAGAGCAACAAACTTTATGGTTTCTACGCCCTCGTGTACACCTTCAAGAGCTTCTTTATTAACCGGAAGATATGCTTCACGTTATAATCTTCCAGCACCAATCGGTCCGGGATCAGATTTAGGCTTGCCTGATGAGGAGGAAACGATTGCCGAATTATTAAAAAAGGTAGGCTATCGGACAGCATTGGTCGGAAAATGGCATTTAGGAGATAAACAAACTTACCATCATCCTAATCAGCAAGGCTTCGATTCTTTTTATGGCATGCTGTATAGCCACGACTACCGCGATCCTTATGTAAAGACCGACTCTGTCATTAAGATCTTCCGGAATCGGAAACCTGAAGTCCTGGCACCCGACGATTCGGACCTGAGCGCACTTTATCACAAAGAAACAGTGAAGTTTATTGAAAATCAAGATAAAGATCATCCATTCTTTTTATATTATGCGCATAATTTTCCGCATCTTCCTTTGGCATTTGCCAATAAAAAGAACCGATTTGCAGATCAGCAAAACGCAGGCCCTCTGGGTGCGGTGATGCAACAGCTGGATCATAATTTTTCGGAGCTCTGGAAAACGGTTGAGCGAAAAGGCCTCGCCGATAACACCATTTTAATTTTTTCAAGTGATAATGGTCCCTGGATAGCTTATCCATCGCGAATGTCTGACGATCACGCTACAAAGAACTGGCACGTGGGTACTGCAGGTGTCTTCAAAGGGTCAAAAGCCGAAACAACAGAAGGTGGTGTCCGTGTACCGTTCATTGTTTATGGAAAAGGTTATGCTCAAGAAGGGAAAGTTCTTCGACAGGCAATTAGCAACTTGGATGTGTTGCCGACCATCGCTAAATGGACCGGTGCATCCTTGCCGAAGAAATCCATTGATGGTCAAGCGATCGATGCTTTGTTAAACGGCAAATCGGAAGATTTAAAAACAGCACATAGACCGATATTTTTGGTGAATTATGGACATGTTGAGGCGGTTCGGTCAGGTGACTGGAAGTATCGTCGGATAGCGGGTGGAGTCAATCAGATTTCGGGTAAACCTTATGATGCTATTGAAGAATTACATAACATTGCCTGGGATCCAAGTGAAAGAACCAATATTTTAACGGAATATCCAGAAAAAGCGGCGGAATTACGTTTATTATTTGAAAGCTTTGATGGGAATATGAAGTAGCTAGCAATAGCAATGACTAAACATAGACAAGGCGGCACTTATTTTCGAAGTGCCGCCTTGTTTTTTTATAGAGATGCAATAGATTTAAAGCAATTCAAACTCTTTTTCTTTGACATCACGGCTGTTGGGACCAATGTAGACTTTGAAAGTTCCTGGTTCGGCAACATAATTCAGATTGTTGTCAAAAAATTTGAGATCATCTACTTTGATGTTAAAGTTTACCATTTTTTGCTCTCCTTTTTTGAGAAATATTTTTTGAAAGCCTTTTAATTCTTTTACAGGACGCGTGACAGAACCAACAACATCCTGGATATAGAGCTGCACGGTTTCTTCCGCATCATAATTTCCTGTATTGTGGATGTCGATACTTGCTTGCAGCGTACCTTTATCGTCAATTGTGTTGCGGTCAAGACGAATTTCACCATAGGTAAACGTCGTATAACTTAATCCATAACCAAAAGGGTAGAGTGGGGCATTGCTTACATCGAGATAATTGGATTTGAATTTTTCAAAATCGCCCGAGTTTCCGTAGGGTCTACCGGTGTTTTTGTGCGCATAATAGATCGGAATCTGACCGACATTTCGTGGGAAGGTGGCCGTAATCTTACCTGAGGGAACGACGTCCCCGAATAAGACATCGGCTACTGCTTTTCCTGTTTCCGTTCCGCCAAACCAAACGTTTAATATGGCTGGTACGTGAGCATCTTCCCAGGTAAGCGTAAGTGGTCTACCCGTAAATAACACCAATACAACTGGTTTTCCTGTTGCCAGTAATGCTTTTAACAGGTTCTGTTGATTTTTCGGGATGTCCAATTCGGAGCGACTGGAGCTTTCACCCGACATTTCTGATGATTCACCAAGAGCAGCCACGACCACATCGGATTGTTGAGCAACTTTTACGGCGTCTGCGATGATCTCCTCTTCTTTTCGCGAATCGCGTGCTATTGTACGGCCAAACATGGTTGCATGCTTTTGGTAAATTGGATCTTCCAACAGATTGCTACCTAGGTGTGTAAGGATATTGACTTGATTACCCAACACGGCTTTCATTCCCTCAACTAAAGAGGCTGTTTTGTCCAATTCAGCACTGACACTCCACGTTCCGGGCATATTTGGACCTGAATTGGCCAATGGACCAATGACAGCAACTGTACCTGTTTTTTTCAATGGAAGTACTTGGTTTTCATTTTTCAGCAAGACAAAAGATTTTGCTGCAATTTCCCGGGCTTTGGCATGATTGGCAGCCGATCCGATTACAGTTTTTGCCCGTTTTTCGTCACAATAGCGGTAGGGATCGTCAAATAAGCCTAATTTATACTTGGCTTCCAAAACAAACCGGCAGGCCCTATCGATGTCTGCTATTTTGACCTTGCCCGCATCTAAAGATTTTTTTAGTGTCGTCAGAAACCCTTCACCAACCATATCCATATCAACGCCAGCATTCAGGCTTAAGGCCGAGACCTGTTGTAGGTCACCGAGGCCATGTGCTGTTAATTCGTTTACAGCAGTGTAATCAGTTACGACCAATCCTTTAAAGCCCCATTGCTTACGTAAGACATCCGTCATTAACCATTTATTTGCCGAGGCAGGGACACCATTGATATCGTTAAAAGAAGTCATGATACTTCCTGCTCCCGCATCTATCGCTGCTTTATAAGGAGGTAGATATTCGTTGTACATGCGATGAAGGCTCATATCCGTGCTATTGTAATCACGACCACCTTCGGCTGCACCATATAAGGCGAAATGTTTGACACAGGCCATCATGGTGTTATGTGCTGCCAGGTTATCCCCTTGGAAGCCATGGACGATGGCTTCGGCAACCCGCGAGCTTAGATAGGTATCTTCACCCGCACCTTCGGAAATACGGCCCCAGCGTGGATCGCGCGAGATATCGACCATGGGCGAAAATGCCCAATTAATTCCATCGGCGGTAGCTTCTTCGGCGGCAATACGTGCCGATTGTTGAATCAAGTTCATATCCCAGGTAGCAGCAAGACCTAAGGGAATTGGGAATACCGTACGATAACCGTGAATGACATCCATCCCAAAAATGATGGGTATTTTTAAGCGGGACTGCTTGACGGCTATTTCTTGCGTTTTGCGAATTTTCGCTGGTGTGCTCATGCTGAAAATACCACCGATTTGACCGTTTCTAATTTTGGTATCCACATCGGTGGATACAGTGGTTCCAGTTGTCGCTTCGCCACCGGTTACCAAATTAAGTTGCCCAATCTTTTCTTCGACAGTCATCTTAGCCATAAGTTGATCAATGAACCTGTCCATTTTGGGATTGGATTGCGCTGGACTTGTATGCCAGGCTAGCAATGCAAGAAGGAAAGTACCTACTACTTTTTTCATCGTATTATTTTTTTTGTGCGCATGGATTTTGCTTTCCGCGCAATAGGGTAAGTTTATGTTAAGTGTTCAAGATGATCCCTGAGTTTTCTTGATCGGATGTCCTGTTATTTTCGTGGAAGGAACCATTTTCAACGTGTGACGGATTGAAAATGATTCCATAGACCACTATTTTAAATAAGGACTGGTGAAACCGAGTTTTTTTAGTCCTTGTTGAATTTCTGGGGCCTGCATAAATAGGTCCCAGATTTTTCCGGTTCTGTAGTTTTCGATCATGACAATAATAGGCCCCTGATCGATGGCTAAGTAACGTTGTGGATACCAATTTGCCGTTTCACTGTAGGCATCATAGTAGCCATATTTACCCCAGATTTTATTGCCTAGTTGATTGTTTAAATATTGTGCAAATTGTATGCTTTCATTTGGGGTGTAGGGCATAGACGATAAAGCCGCTGTAGGTGAGATAACACCTGGATCGTTATCGGGGTGGTGTGCATCGTAGCCGTTGATGGAATAGCTGGCCGTCCAGCCCCAGCCTTTCGTTGAACCGTAACCTGTATAGCCTTTCGGGTTCAGATCGGCGTATGCCAAATTTATCTTGGCGTGGTTGCTTGTTGCTTCCCAATAATCTGCATATTGGTCTTTTAATCCTTTGGGGCTCAATCCTAAATAGGAGTAATGTTCCCAGAATAACGGGCCCACTTCACCTTCTTTGGCATTGTGCTTCAGCACGAGAGGAATGTCATATTTTGTAGCGGTGGTTTTAATTGCACCAGATCTTGCCCAACCCTCGTGATATACCTGGGGTGCAATCGGATAAGTAGGCGAGGAGGCTGCTAAAATATAGGTAATAAGACACTCGTCGTATCCTCTGACGGGATGATTTTGCTGGAAGTTAAATTTTGGACTCCAATGCCAATAAATAACATTTTGTCCATTTGTATAGTGATTCCAATTGATTTCTTTCCATAGTTTGTCTGCTTTTTGAGCGACCAATTGAGCGGATTCACCTTTATCTTTTAAATACTCCCGGATAGCGATTAATCCCTGAGCTAAGAAAGCCGTTTCGACAATGTCGCCACCATTATCTTTTTCACTGAAGGGTTTCGCTGTGCCCAGATCGCCATCATACCAGTGTGCCCAGGCTCCCTTAAACCGCTCGATTTTGCCTAGATAATCCATAATGTGGTTCAATTTTTGGATACCCTGTTCTTTGCTGATAAATCCACGCTCCATGGCGACAATCATACCCATGAGTCCGAAGCCGCTGCCACCTATGGTCACAACATTACGGTCATTTTGCGGGTAGACACCATCCATATGGATGCGTTCCTTGGCGAGACCAGAGGTAGGTTCGGCACCTTCCCAAAAATATTGAAAGGTATGTTGTTGAATAGTGGTCAGTAACGAATCTTCATTGATCTTGCTTCCTCTGGTCGAATCAATTTTTGAGGGACTGTCTGGACTGCTATTAACAGTGTTTTGGCACGAACTGCTGAGAATAAGCGCCAAAGCTATACCGCTAAGTGCTGAATATGCTATTCGTTTTCTCATGGATATGTTGTTTAATTCTTGAAAAAATGTTCAAACGGCGCAAGGCCGCTTGAACGGAGTTATTTTGTAAAAAGGATTACCAACCGGTATTTTGAGGCATTTCCGGTGTCTGGATACGTTGATTCTCTGGAATCGGGAAGAGCATCATTTTATCCTGGAAATTTTTTCCATTGGCTGCCATAGCTGTTTTTGCCTGTTTTGTACGCACCAAATCAAACCAACGGTCGTGTTCAAATGCCAATTCAAGACGTCTTTCTTTCCATATCAATTGACGGAGCTGCGCTTGGTCGGTTGTTGTTACGTTGGCTAATTTTACGCGTGTCCGTACCGCATTCAATGCATTTAGTGCTTCGCTGCTATTGCCAACTTCATTTGCTGCTTCGGCTAGGATAAGATAAATTTCACCCAGACGGAGGTAACGTACGTTTTTATCACCGTCAGCGGCACCTCCATTTGCTGAGGAATATGCTTTTTCATTATACATTGGGTTTTCTACACCATTGTCAATCAGACGGCCATCGTACAGGGTTTCGCCCCTGAAAATAATTGTTGCATCGCGACGGATATTGTCTTTTTCGGCATTGAAGGCATCCAATAAGTTTTGGCTTGGGATATTAAAACCCCAACCTAAGTTGACCGCTCCACCACGGGGTGCCTGTACTTGACTATATTGTTGGATACCGTGTGCGATAGAGGTACCCCTTGCTTGAAATTCAAATAATGATTCGGGACCATTTTCCCCAGCTAATCGCCAAATTGTTGCGTAATCCGGTTCGAGACTGTATCCTCCGGATGTGATGACAGTTTTCGCCATGTCGGCAGCTTGTTGCCATTTGCTTTGATACAAATAGACTTTTGACAATAACCCTTGTGCGGCACCTTTGGTCGCTCTACCTAAATCTTTTGCAGCATAGGCAGATTTGAGTGGAAGATTGTTGATCGCAAATTGTAAATCCGCTTCAATATAGGCGTAAACTTCAGCTGCGGGCTCTCTTTTTATTAAATCACGTTCTTGGATAGGAACGTCGCCCCATCCGCGGACAAGATAGAAATAGTTCAATGCACGCAGAAAACGAGCTTCGGCAATCAATCTGTTTTTATAAGCTTCGTCTGTCAGTCCAAATTTTTCTGTGTATGCAATAGCTTGTGTAGCCCGTCCTATGGATTTATACCAACGTGTCCACATGGAAAGAAAGGAACCCGTTGTTGAAGTGTAAGTCAACTCGTCTAAACTTAGTTTGTCACCGCCGGCATCTGTAGCTGAACTACCTTTATCCGCATTATCGGAAAGCATGTCCGTGATACCAATGTAAGAGAAAGAATAATCCCAGTCAGTAAACATTCCATATACACCATTGACAAATTGCTCGGGTGTGTAGATTTCTTCACTATCTTCGGCTTCAACATATTCTTTAGAAGGTACATCTAAGAAGTTGTTGTCTTTACAGCCTTGCAATGCAATGCCCCCACTTAGAAGAATTGCTATATAAAGTTTGTTAATTTTCATTGTCTTCAAAACTAAGGTGATTAAAATTGCATGTTAAGTCCAAATAAGAAATTACGTGTCGTTGGATAAGCTGAAAGCTCAATACCAGAAGTTAAATTTGGACTACCGTCGCCTGCAAGTTCAGGAGAGAAACCACTATAATTCGTAAACATAAATGGATTCTGAGCAGTAACATATAATCTTAGTTTAGATCTCGAGCTATATAAGTTGTTGAAAGTATATCCTACGGTGATATTATTGATACGGAAATAAGCGCCCGATTCAAGGAAATAACTCGAAGCCCAATATGCTCTTTCTGCGCCAGGATGCTCATTGGTTGAACCTGCGCCAGTCCAGCGATTTTCAAAAGTTGATAACGCGATGTTCTCACCTGCATTTGAACGAACGCTATTTAAACCATTGTAAACCTTATTGCCTGCGACACCATATCCGGAAACATTAAAATCAATAGCTTTATAATTAACACCAACATTGATACCATATGTTGAAGTCGGTAAAAATGATCCAAAGAAAACCTTGTCGCGGGAATCGATGACACCATCTTCATTTTGATCCTTGTACTTCAGATAGCCAGGTTTTGCAGCGCCAAACGATGGGTAATTTTTTACATCTGCCGCATCTTGAAAGACACCATTTGCCTCAAACATCCACCAGCCATAGATCGGTTGTCCAACGCGAAGCTGTTTGGTAATCTCCCCATTATTTAAACTTCCTCCTGTAGCACGGTCATAAGCCGGAACCACTTCCGTTACTTTATTTTTATTGTATGAATAATTAACACCGAATGTATAACTGAACTCCGGACTTATGCTTTTGTTCCAATTTAAGGCCACTTCCACACCTTGGTTTAATACTTTAGCACCATGAGCATAGAAGTTTTTCTCGGATGGAGAGGTGTAAGTCGGTGTGACATCAAGAATAGTATTGGTATTCAGCTTATGATAGTAGTCAATGGATCCTGAAAGCTGATTGTTTAGAAACGCAAAGTCTACGCCAGCGCCTGTTTCTCTGGTTACTTCCCAGGTTAGATTTACGGCTGGAGTACCATATGCACTTCCGTAAACCATATTCTGTTCAGGACCAAAAACATAGTTATAATTTGAACTTTCTGGACTTGTTAAAATTGTGGAAACATTTAATGGGATATCTTGGTTACCTAATTTACCCCAGTTTCCGCGCACTTTCAATAAATTAATCCAGCTGGCATCTTTCATAAAGCTTTCGTTGGTTACCGTCCAACCTAATCCCACCGATGGGAATGTGCCCCAGTATTTTCCTGTATTACGGAAAACACTTGATCCATCTCTACGCAATGTTGCCGTTAAATAATATTTGCTATCGTAATTGTACTGCAAACGTCCAAAATACGAAGCTAAGGCCCTCGGAGTATAAGAGGTTTGTAGCGCAACAATACCATAATTGGTTGTTCCTTTTGCAAGATTAATATTCCAGTATTGCTCTTGTTCAGGTACATTATAACCCGTTTGGCTACTCATGCTGTTTATGTCGTATTTCTCACGCGACATCCCCACAACCGCCTCAATATGATGCTTGTCGAAATTCTTGTTAAATGTTAAGAAATTCTCGATAGACCAGCGGAATTGTTCCAGATTTTCATATTTCAAGCTGTTGTCTACATAATCAAGCGCTTTTGGATTGTTTTCCTTTAATTTGATGAAATCAGATTCATTCAATAAAGTATTAGCATTTAACCATTGATCTTTTACATTATTAAAAATCCGTTGTTTCGAATAAAATTTATTCCCGCCAATACGCGAATTGATTTTCAGATAATCTGTAATCTTAAATTCTCCCTCAAAACTTCCTTGTAAGCGTAGCGTATTTGTTCTTTCATTTTGGCGTAAAACCTCATACACTGGATTTCCAATAGAATTTAGATTTCCGATGGCTTGGCCTGGTGCTGCCTCAATGCCAGCGACACCTGTTGTTGTATTTACACGACCTAAACCGTAACGGCCATTATCAAACATAACGGGCGCAAGTGGCGACTGACGGTAAGCCGTGGTGAAAGCACTATAAGGCTTAGGTGTTGCATTTGTTAATGTAAGATTTAAATTTTGGCTGAACCTTAGGCGATTGTTTAAAAATTTATATACGTTGTTATTGCGTATGGTATTTCTTACAAATTTGGAGCCATCAAGAATACCATTTTCGGTATAATTGTTTGCTGATACGAAGTAATCAACTTTCTCAGTTCCACCAGAAATATTAACAGCATTATTAAATACAGAACCTGTACGTAATAATTCGTCATACCAATCTGTATTATATTTTTGATTCTCTGCTAAGCGGTAAGATCCATTGGTCGAGGTGAGGTATTCATTTGCAAATATTCTAAACTGATCAGCGTTGGCCATTTTCACGCGGTTCAGTACGTTTTTTATACCCGCAAAGCTTTCATAATTGATGTTTGTTGTTCCGGTTTTACCTTTCTTCGTCGTCACGATAATGACGCCATTAGCCGCCCGAAGACCGTAAATAGATGCGGAGGATGCATCTTTTAAAACATCCATAGATTCAATATCGGATGGGTTGATATTATTAATATCTGTTTGTGCAATTCCGTCGACAATATAGAGTGGATTCCGTCCGGATAATGCAGTTCCTAAGCCCCTGATAATGACATTGGGAGAGGAACCCGGTGCTTCATTTGCAATAATATTGATACCTGCAGCTTTACCTTGGATGGATTGCATCGCCGACATGGCAGGTTGCTTCGTGATATCGGATGATTTCAAGGAGCTGATCGATCCTGTCAGATCTGCTTTCTTTTGTGTACCATAACCGATAACCACAACCTCTTCCAATGCTTGATTTTGATTTTCTAAGAATACATTGAGTTGCGTTTGATTACCAATGTATACCGTTTGTGTGCGATAACCCAGAAAGTTAAAGACCAGTGAGTCGGTAGGAGAGGCATTGATTTGAAATTTCCCCGTTGCGTCGGTTTTTGTAGATACTGCTTTCCCTTTGATACTAATGGTGACGCCAGGCATGGATATCATGCTTGTGCCATCTTTGACCACTCCTTGTACCGAAGTTTGTCCATAGGCAACCGATACGACCATGGATGTCAAAAATAATGCGGATAGATTCCTCATATCGTTAATTTTTGGTGTTTGTTTAAAATACGTTGGTTATTTCCCTGAAGCAAATATGTTGATGTAGTACAACTTTGCCAAAATTTAACATATTCACATCACTACTACATGAAATTTTGGCTTGCTCAGGTTACCTTTTATTGTATTTTATATTTTTGATAATCAGTATTTTGTGTTGTTATTTTTACTGAAATAACACGAGGTTTAGTGTGTTTTATACACTAAAGCTCGTGTGTGGTAATGATGTAGTGGCTGTGATGAAAATTTAACGTTCCATCAGGAATTCAGAAAGGTTTTTGTCTGTTGGAATGCCCAACTTTTTGCGTAATCGATAGCGTCTAATCTCGACACCGCGTGTACTAATGTTGAGTAACGAGGCAATTTCCTTACTCGACATATTGAGCCTTAAATAGGCACATAGTTTCAGATCATTGGGGACGAGATCAGGAAACTCTTGTTTCAATTTCTTGAAAAAATTCTCATGTGATTCGTTAAAGCTTCTTTCAAAAATATGCCAGTCACGATCGTCGTTATGGGCATCATCAATAAGCTTGTTTATTTTTTTCAATTCATCCGAACTCAGCTTGTTGCCATCAGCATCTTTAAGCTGTTTGAGCTCGGCGTGTAAATTGTTCAACATCTCATTTTTGTAAACGATATTGAGTGCTGCATTGGCAAGTTCTTTATTTTTTAATTGAAGCTGATCTTCTAATTGCTGGTTTTTAAGTTTAATCCAGTCCTTTTCTTTTTGCTCTGTTTCGCGTTCCAAGGCAATCTTTTTCTCTTCTAGCCATTTTCGCCGTATTTGAAACTGACGCTTGCGCTCCCGTTGAAGATTAAACCTGTAAGCTAAATAGATGAGCGTTATCAGGACGAGTGTATAAAATAACTTCGCCCACCAAGAAAGAAACCATGGATACCGAATGGTAAACGAAAATGTCTGGACTTCCGAAACTGACCCCATGTTGTCCTTCGCCCTGATTTTAATTTGAAACTCTCCATAAGGTAGATTTGTGAAATCTTGATAGGCAGTTTCACTCCATTCGGACCAATTGTCTGAGTAACCTTCGAGATAATATTGGTATTGAAGTGGCGAAGTCGAATAATATGGACTTGAAAAGCTAATTCTAAGATTATTGTCCGATGATGATAGTTTAAACGCTGAATCTGGGATAATAGCCTGGCCTGTTGTCAAGTTGACAAGTTGTGCTATTTGCGGAAGTGGCAACGTATATTTTTGTGATTTATCGGCATGACGATAGATCGCAAATCCATCATCTAAACCAATGAGATAGTATTGGTTTTCAATCGGGAGAATGTTTTCATAGTTATTCATCATTCGATCCTGTAAGGGACTGAGCAGATTGGAGTCAATATGCAATTCGCCCTTACTGTCAAAATCTACTTTAGCAATTTTAGTCTTCTGAATAAACCAGTAGCTGTTTGTATTGATCGGTATGACCTTATTTGAATTTTTATAGCTGCCTAACGCTGTGTTTAATTCATCGGCATAGCTGAATTTTTTCACAATATTGTCGAATTGGAGAAATCCGCTGTCTGTAGCAAATACTAGATTATTTTCTAAGGTATAAATCCCCGTAAATTGCCTCTTTGAAGCGATACTATCCTGTTTGGAGGAAAATAAAATCTTTGCCTGCTGGAAATTCGCATCAAGTCCGAGTAGTTGTATCTGTCCCCAATCGCCAATCCAAAAGGCATGGTTATCTTTTTGCGCCAAAAATCGAACCGGTTCTTTAACGCCTGTGAACTGCTGAACGAACGCTAGATGTATACCGTCAAAGGTAAATTTCGATAAGCCCGTATAGTTGCCTTGAAGGATGTTTTTGGTTCCAAAAATAGGCTTGAAAACCCATCCCCCGGTAATCTGCGAGATTTTTTCGAGCTTTCCGTTAACTAATTTGAAGGTTCCGTCATTATGCCCACAGATTAATTCATCACCAAATTGTGCTAATGTCCAAACCTGACCATTCGAATTTGGAATCTGAGAGAAATTTAATGAATTGTAATTGGTCAATCCCTTCCATTCACTTGAAAATAAGCCTTTATTAGTACCAAGATAGATTTTTCCCTGATAGATTATCGATGTATAAACGGTACCTATTTTTCCGACAAAATCAGTGTAGAATGATAATGGGGAATTGATTTCAATACGGTCAATACCATTATCCAGTCCCACCCAGATATTCTTCTGATTGTCCTTGACAATACTGAGTACAGTATTGTTTTGGAGACCATTGTTTTTATTGATATGTTGAATGACCTGCCCATTTTTATTGGTGATAATAACACCGTTTTGGATAGTGCCAAAAGCATATTGTCCATCGTAGAGGTATAAGCCATTGTTTATTTGTGACTGGCTTAAGAGCTGATTTGCCGGAGCAGCCCAGGGTAGGATTGTTCCATCGGCTTTCATCAGGTAGAGGCCGTTTCGCGAGGTGGCAATAAGTGATGTCGTTGCGTCGAAAGGTAAGATGGCAAGTACATTTTTGTCTTTCAAGACATCTTTTCCTTTTACAGGAATTAATTTATCCTGTTTAAATTCATGCAGGCCACTTGGCAGCTGTTCAAAAAATAATTTATTGTTGAGCTGATGTGGAAATAAAAAAGGCTCACCTTTAGCCGTTAATTGCCGTATACGATTGTTTTCCCAGATATAGGATTTCGAAAATGTATGAAAAAATACCCGTTGGTCTTCTACAATGATTTTCCAGATTTCTTCGTTTGGAAAGTAGGTTTTGTCCTGTACCAGCTTAGAGAGACTTTGATAAGTCAAGTTTCCAAAGGGTTTGGAAGTCCAATAGCCAAATTCACCTCTTCCACCGGTGTAAATCTTGCCATCTTTACCGATTGCGACACTTCTTACCGTGGAATGATTAGGAAGCGGAAAGATGCGCCAATATTGTCCGTCGAACTGCAATAGGCCTTCGGTATTGGCACTATAAATACGACCATCTTTGTCGACTGCCAAAGACCAGTTTTGATTTCCAGCCTTGTATTGGTCTTTTTTGTATTGTTTGACAAAAGGCGTACCTGTGGGTATGATTGTTTGACAGTAACCCTCGGGCAGTAAAAAAAATAACATGCTGCAAAACCAAAAGATATAGACGTTCCTATATTTTTTTGTTGTCATCGACTCCCTCACTTTAAATTGATTTGTGGGCAATATATCGATTTTATTGCAAAATTGATAATCTCTAGCGTTGTATGATGCTCTGGCAGATCGCTAGCTTATTTTGAAGATCAACCGATCGATTGTTGGAAGAAAAATTAGCAGCTGCCAAGGGGTTTATTTTTCTTTTTTTTTTAAAACCATTTAATTGCGTTGAAAATCAGGAATGAAGCCATTTATTCCACTAATTTGAACAAAAAATACTCCTTTTGCTGTGAACGATTTTTGATATTTGAGTTCATTTACTTCGTTAAATAACCAAATAAACCAAAACAACTATGATAACACCGATGACCAAAACGGTAGGTAAGGGGTTGCTTTTATTTTCGTTGATGAGCATGTCTGCACCGGCGGTGCTTGCCCAGTCGCAAATAAAGATATCCGGAAAAGTAAGCTCCTCAACAGGCGAGCCTCTTGCGGGGGTTACCGTACAAATAAAGGGGGTGAAAAACGGCACTGTAACCGATGGGGCCGGCAATTATCAGATTCTTGCGCGAGACATTGATGTCCTGGTATTTTCGCTGGTAGGCAAAGAGAAAACCGAAGTCCAGGTCGATAAGAAAGATCACATTAATCTTGTACTGCAGGAGTCCAGTAGCCTGATTGACGAAGTGGTTGTAGTAGGCTATGGTACCCAGAAAAAAAGTAATCTAACGGGTGCTGTTGCTGCTGTCGATGGAAAGGTGCTTAACAAACGTATCGCTACAAATCCAACGCAGTTACTGCAAGGTCGCATGCCCGGACTTCGTGTTACCCAAGGATCGGGAGAAGCGGGGAATGAAAATGTGAATCTCCAGGTAAGGGGATTGGGTTCCTACGGCGCCTCTTCTGCTCCACTGGTTATCGTAGATGGTATCCCTGGTAGTTTGGAAAATTTGAATCCCCAAGCAATCGAGAATATCACCGTATTGAAAGATGCCGCTTCAGCTGCTATCTATGGGGCAAGAGCAGCAAATGGAGTCATTCTTGTGACGACAAAACAGGGTAAAGCTGGAAAAACACAACTGAGCTACGATTATAATGTCGGAATTACCAAGGCCTCAGCTCTTCCAGACCTCGTATATAATTCCGTTGATTATATGACCTTGTATAATCAGGCAAATAAAAACTCGGGTGTCACAAATCCAAATGCTTCCTTTAGCCAGGAGATGATTGATGCCTACAAAAATGCAACAGATAAAAGATTATATCCCGATTTTAACTGGTTAGATGCTGTCTTTAGAACTGTCCCGGTGCAAACGCACAATTTAAGCTTAAGCGGTGGTGCCGGAGGAACAAATTACAACGTTATATTGGGTTACGTCAATCAGCCTGATATTATGATCGGGACTTCTTTTAAAAAGTATAATCTACAGCTTAATCTAGGCTCTAAAATAAATGATCGGATAAGTTTTGGTTCAAGTATTACCTTGAATTATGGGGATCGGAAATATCCTAGAAATGGTAGTGAAGATCAGTTTTTGTCTACCATTAGTCAATCACCACTTTATGGACCTGTATTACCAGATGGTAGTGGTCGTTATTCGTCTCGGGCATATCCTTTTCAATCCCCAAATAAAAACCCTGTTGCAGTTGCTGAAAATGCATTTACAAGACTGAACAATTATTTTATGCAAGGCAATATTTTTTTAAATGTGAAAATATTGGATGGACTGGATTGGAAGACGAGCGGTGGGTTGACGTATGGTTTTACAAAAAACTATACCAACAAACCTGTGATTAATCAATATATGTGGTTCGCCAAACCGGATGACCTACCCGCCAGACAACTTGATGTAGGTGGTCAGGGGCTAGAAGTAACAGACGACAACAATGTATATCCAGTCGGGTATACGCAATTGACTTACGATAAGTCTTTTGGAAATCATAACTTGAAAGTACTGGCAGGAACCCAGGCAGAATATAATAAAACACAAAAATTGTTCGGAAGTAGGTTGCAATTTCCCAACAATGACCTGCTTGAGCTCGATGGTGGCGGAGCTGGACAACAATCAAATAACGGTGTCACCAATGAGTGGTCATTGAGGTCTTATTATGGTCGATTAAACTATGACTACAAAGGCAAGTATCTACTCGAAGGGAATGCGCGTTATGACGCCTCTTCACGTTTTCCTGAAAATAGAAAATGGGCGTTTTTCCCTTCATTATCTGGAGGCTGGAAAGTCTCGGATGAAAACTTTTTTGGTCCAAAATTGAAAGAAGTTGTTAATGAACTAAAGTTAAGAGCCTCCATTGGAACATTGGGTAATCAAAATATTGGTAACTATCCGTATCAGATTGTTTACAATTCCTCTTTTGCTTATCCTTTTGATGAAACGCTCCAACAGGGAGCTCGTCAGGTCGCAATGGCCAATGACCGGATCAAATGGGAAAGTACCAAAGTCTTGGATTTCGGTGTAGATATCGGTTTATGGAATAACAAATTGACCGCTTCTTTTGATTGGTATAACAAAGTAACATCCGATATTTTATCCGCATCCACGGCTTTCCCTTCTTATATTGGGCTGACTGCACCGACCGTAAACTATGGTGAATTGCGTAACAGAGGTATAGAGCTCGGCCTTCAGTACCGTGATAAAATTGGAGCGGTATCGCTGACCCTCAATGGAAATATTCAGGCCAATCGCAACAAGGTGATGAAATATGGAGCCGAACGTATCTCGGGCAATACCATTATCCGGGAAGGTTTACCTTATGGTAGTTTTTACCTTTTGGAGAACACGGGCATATTCCGTTCGAAGGAGGAGGTAGCAGCTTCTCCAGTGCAACAGATTCCGGCGCAACCAGGTTATCTGAAATTTGCTGACGTTAATGGAGATAAAGTTGTGGACAATAATGATCGTATTGTCGTGCCAGGTGCGTATCCAGATTTCGATTACTCCTTTAATGCGACGGCTGTTTGGAAGAATTTTGATTTTACAGCCTTTTTCTTTGGTTCCCAGGGACAAAAAATATTTGTGAGTGAGTGGGGAATCGTGCCCTTTAGGCAAGGCGGAACGTTCACTCGCGACTGGATGAACGCTTGGACTCCAGAGAATCCGAATGCATCGCTTCCAATAGTGGGTGCTGAAAATACGCCTGCGGCAAATAACGTACGGACTGCATCGACTTTCTTTTTAAAAGATGGATCCTTCTTGCGTCTAAAAAATATTCAGGTAGGTTATGCTATTCCACAAAGCACCTTATCCAAAGCTGGTATTTCTGGCCTTCGCATTTATTTTGCGGCGGATAACCTGCTCACATTCTCCAAGTTCCCTGGTTTAGATCCCGAACGTGGCGTTTCGTCAAGCGGTGGTGCAACATCAGGGCGTTATGTGACTCATCCTCAGAATAAAGTATTCGCATTTGGAGCGAGCATCACATTCTAATCTAGGGGTAACTAAAAAAATTAAAGATGAAAAATAGCGTAAAAAAAACATATCTATACCTAAGCTTAGCAGCGCTAGCTTCACTGGGTAGCTGTACAAAAGATTTTTTAAATAAAAATCCAACGGATAAAATTTCGGAATCAACCTTCTGGAAAACGCAGACTGATGCTGATTTGGCACTATCGGGCTGTTATGAATTTCTGTGCCGAGGATACAATTCGACGTCTTCATCCAATGCACGTGGTGGTTGGGGTGGAGCAAGTATGTTTTGGGATGGGCTTTCAGACGATGCCTTTGTATCCAGTACCTCCAATAATTTCAATATTATTTCGCGGTCCGGAATCTCCTCGACAACTGGCGGCATGCAATCTGAGGGGTATGAGATTTCGTATCAGGCCATTGCAGCATGCAATAAATTGATTGCCAATATTGACCGTATTACAAGCATGAGCCAGCAGGACCGTGACCGCTATAAAGCAGAGGCTCGTTTTATCCGCGCCCATTACTACTTTTTGTTGACTAATCTGTACGGTGATGTGCCATTGACTTTAGAACCTCTGGGTATGGATGATGCGAGTATCCGGCTCGGTAGAACACCTAAAACCAACATTATCGAAGCGATTTTGGCAGATTTAGATTATGCGAGTGAAAAACTGCCAAATACAGGGTATAAAGGACATGCTGTGCGGGGATCTGCACTGGGGTACAAAACAAAGGTGTTGTTGACGGTGAAAAAATGGGCTGAGGCAGCTGCAACAGCGAAGATTGTTATGGATGAAAACAAGTTTTCGATCTATCAGGGTGGATACCGCGATCTGTTTAGAAAACCTGGACAAAATAATAATCCCGAAATCATGTTCTCCGCTCGATTTTTACCACCCAATATGTATAGCCCAGCAGATATGATGTATTCTTATCTGAAGACCATACAACCTTTAGGGTATCTAGTTGATTCTTATTATGCCATCGATGGAAAAGATATTAAAGAATCGACAGTTTATGATGCTAAAAACCCTTACGAAAATAGAGATCCACGGTTGAAGTCGACAATCATGTACCGCGGTGTATGGCGCGGTACCACAGCATCTTCTGCTTTTGATCCCGTTGCCGAAGGCGTTTTGGGTGGTTTTTTACCGAGAAAGTATATCAACGAATCGAAATGGCCAACAAGCTACGCGACACAAAGCGATCAGGATTGGGTATTCTTACGCTATGCCGATATTTTATTGATGTATGCAGAAGCGAAGAATGAAAGTGCAGGGCCTGATCAGACTGCTGTCGATGCATTGAATAAAGTACGATCTAGGGCTGATGTGAAAATGCCGCTCGTACAGTTTAGCGGTTCCTTGACAAAAAATGAATTCCGCGATATTATCCGTCATGAACGGCGGATTGAACTGGCTTTGGAAGGTCAACGTTATTTTGACTTGAAACGCTGGGGGATAATCAAAGAGGTGATGGATAAAACCAAGGATCCAGATGGCGCTTCACGGTTATTTATGGCAAGAGATACCTTATGGCCAGTCCCTCAATCTGAGGTAGATATGGCCAAAAGTTTAGGTAATGACAATTTTAAACAAACACCAGGTTTCTAAATGAAGAACTGTGAAAATTTTAGGTATGAAAGCTATATATAAAATGTTGCTGGCACTTATCCTCATCATGGGAACGAGTACGGGATTATTGTATGCGCAAGTAAATCACTTACCAGATAGTGTACGCATGAAATGGTGGGAGGAAGCCCGGTTTGGTATGTTTATCCATTGGGGCGTATATGCACAGTTCGGCGGTGTTTATAAGGGACACGAACAGGCACGTGGTGGAGCAGAATGGATTATGAACCGATCAAAAATTCCAGTTGATGAATATCAGGCTATGGCGAAACAATTTAATCCCATCGCTTATAATCCAGACGAATGGGTACGCATGGCGAAAGATGCGGGGATGAAATATTTGATTATCACGGCCAAACACCACGATGGTTTTGCACTCTTTGAAACAAAAGCGAGCAAATGGAATATGGTGGACGCTACGCCCTATGGCAAAGACGTCTTGAAACCTTTGGCCGAAGCCTGCCGAAAATATGGCCTAAAACTTGGCTTTTATTACTCACAGGCGCAGGATTGGAATAACCCTGGTGGATCGGCTGCTCGTAAGTTAATGCGAGAAGGCTGGCCTAATCCAGATTCAACCCGTATCGATGACTACACGCTAGCACATCATGGCCATTGGGATCCCAAACAAGAAACAGCGAGTTTTAGTGACTATATCAAAAATGTATCTGTACCTCAAGTCAAAGAATTGTTGAGTAACTATGGCGATATTGCTGTGCTATGGTGGGATACGCCAACCAATATGACCGACGAAGCCGCAAATATGCTTCAGGAGCAATTGGCATTACAACCCAATATTATCACAAATGATCGATTGAAACGGCCTAATTTCCCCGGCGATACCAAAACGCCGGAGCAAAAAATTCCAGATTGGAGTGAACTCGAAGGCAAACATTGGGAAACCTGTATGACCATGAACGGTACTTGGGGCTACCGCACATCGGATCATAAATGGAAGTCTGCCGAAACCTTGATCCGCAATCTCGTTGATATTGCTTCCAAAGGTGGAAACTACCTGTTGAACGTTGGTCCAAAACCCGATGGATCCTTTCCACAGGAGAGTATAGAACGTTTGGCTGTAATTGGCAAATGGATGAAAACCAATAGTGAAGCGATCTACGCAACCAAGAGCAGTCCTTTACAGCCATTTGAATGGGGGCGGTGTACCCTAAAGGAAGATGGAAAGCGGACTTATTTGTATGTCTCTGTATTTGACTGGCCAAAAAATGGAATAGTTGAACTTCCGATTGAAAATAAAGTTTTAAAAGCGAGCCTTTTAGCCAATAATCAAGTGTTAAAGGTAAAATCGAATGCCAATGGTATTCAGATTGCCGTGCCTGAGCAGGCCATTGATTCTGTTGCTACGGTGATTAAGATCGAAGTGGCTGGCAAATTTAAGCGCGAAAAAGGGCCCGGAGCAAAGAACATGAAAACTGGAGCTTTGGACGAGTAAGGCCGATAAGATGGAAAGCAGATACTAAAATAGCATAATGAAGAAAAGTAGATTGAATAAAATAGTTGCGTTGTTGTTGACTTTTGGAGTTGCTCAGCTCCACGCTCAAGAAGCTAAGCGGATTGATCATGGCTGGGATTTCTTAAAGAGCGATCTGGGTGGAATCTGGGAAGCTGTAAGACCGGTGGGAGCCGGTAATCCCGAATCTGTTCCATTGTGGCAGCAGGTAGATCTACCGCATTGTTATAATGCGCTGGACGCTGTTGATCCAGCTATAAATTATTATCAGGGACCAAGTTGGTATAGAAAATCGCTGGAGATCGATAATCCCTATTTAAATGGTCACACCCTCCTTCATTTTGAAGGAGCCGGACAAAAGACAGCTGTTTATATCCATACAATTAAAGTTGGGGAGCACGTTGGCGGATACGACGAATGGACTGTGGACATCACGGATGCGGTTGAAAAGTTTAAAAAAACAGCTGCTTTTAAAAAACAGTTTAAGGGTAAAATACCGCTTTCAATTCGTGTGGATAATTCGCGTGATTTAGAAATGATCCCCTCCAATCTGTCTGATTTTAATGTCTATGGCGGTATTTACAGACATCTAAACCTGAAATATGTTCCGCAGACAGCCTTGGAACGTGTATTTGTTGAGGCGTCAGTAGGGGCTGATGGCAGGCAGGGGGTAGCCAACGTCCGTGGACGACTGATGCCATTTTCGGCTCAGACTAATTTTGAAGTCGAAATGCGGCTCTACGACCCCGCTGGAAAAATCGTGCAAACCCAGCAACCACAGGTTAATAAGGGAGCATTAAATCTTGAATTTGGACAATTCATGGTCAAGAAGCCACAGCTTTGGAGCCCTGATCAACCGGCTTTATACCGTTTAGTTACGACAATCAAAAGCAATGGACAAGTATTTAAGGAAGAGAGTGTCTTTGGCTTTAGACATGTAGCGTTTAAAGAAAAAGGTCCTTTTCTGCTGAACGGGAAAAGACTTTTACTTCGCGGTACCCATCGTCATGAAGACCATGCCGGAGTTGCTGCAGCAATGACTGACGATCAGATCTTACAGGAGATGACCCTGATGAAAGAGATGGGTGTAAACTTTATACGCTTGGGACATTATCAGCAGAGTCGTAAAGTGCTTGAGGCCTGCGATAGTCTGGGTATTTTGGTTTGGGAAGAGATTCCATGGTGCAGAGGTGGAGTAGGTGGAGAGGTCTATCA
The DNA here is from genome assembly GCF_000988325.1 of Sphingobacterium sp. Ag1. Taxonomy (NCBI): domain Bacteria; kingdom Pseudomonadati; phylum Bacteroidota; class Sphingobacteriia; order Sphingobacteriales; family Sphingobacteriaceae; genus Sphingobacterium; species Sphingobacterium sp. Ag1. The sequence continues at coordinate 189,045 of NZ_LBGU01000044.1, forward strand.
GCTTCAGGGAAAACGGATGTTAACCAATATGATTGAACAGCATTATAATCATCCATCGGTCATTATTTGGGGCCTCGGCAACGAAAATGATTGGCCCGGTGATTTTACGGAGTTTGATCAGGCGAAGATAAGAGCTTATATGAGTGAACTCAATGGCTTAGCTCATCAATTGGACCCAAGCCGGAAAACAGCGATACGACGTTGTGATTTCTGTAAAGATATTGTTGATGTTTACTCGCCGTCCATTTGGGCGGGTTGGTATAGAGGCGTTTATACCGACTATAAAGCAGCCTCCGAAGAAGAAATGAAAAAGGTAAAGCATTTCCTTCATGTGGAATGGGGCGGGGATAGTCATGCAAGACGACATGCAGAGGACCCTGACCGTGCTCTAGCTAAAATCAAAGGTGATGGTACAACAGATGAACGTGCAGGCGATGCGTCGCTCATTGGCGGAGCAGCACGCGTTTCTAAAGATGGCGATTGGAGTGAAAGCTACATCTGTAATCTCATCGATTGGCACTTAAAGGAACAGGAAACCATGCCTTGGCTTACCGGAACAGCCTACTGGCCATTTAAAGATTTTTCAACTCCGGTCCGGCCAGACAATCCTGTGCCTTATGTCAATCAGAAGGGTGTTGTTGAACGGGATTTTACCAAAAAAGAATCGTACTACGTATTCCAGTCGTATTGGACCGAAAAGCCAATGTTGCATCTTTATGGCCATAGCTGGCCAGTCCGTTGGGGTGAAAAAGACGAGTCGAAAATGATCAAGGTGTATTCCAATGCCAAGGAGGTTGAGCTTTTTGTCAATGGCAAAAGTCAAGGACTAAAGAAAAGAAATAGCCAAGATTTTCCAGCGGCAGGTTTGCGCTGGATGGTGAAACTGAACGAAGGAAGCAATCAGATTAAAGCTGTCGCGAAAAACGGCCGGGAAATTCTCGTGGATGAAATTGAACAGCAGTATCAGACAAAAAAGTGGGGTAAACCGGCAAAACTTCTTGTGGAAAAGGTTGCCACGGAAGGCGATATGATCACTGTGCAAGCTCAAATTGTGGATAATACCAATACCCCCTGTCTCGATGCAAAGAATTGGATCTATTTTGGTTCGACCGGCGATGGTCAGTTGATCGTCGACCAAGGCACTTCTACGGGGTCGAAAAAAGTGCAGGCCTACAATGGTCGTGCATTGATTAAGCTTCGACTGCCTTCGGGAAGCGCTGTGGTATCAGGCAGGATGGAAGGATCAAAAAGTACCTTGTTAACGATAGAAAAATAACACAAGATGTTAAAAGCAACGAATCATTTGAACATCTTTTTACTGCTCGGCCTCATGGGGTCGCTTGCGCCATGCCGTGCACAAGGCAATTCGCCGCAGCTAAAGCTTTGGTATAATCAACCGGCCTCGCTCTGGGAGGAGGCACTACCGCTAGGCAATGGCACTACAGGAGCGATGGTCTTTGGTGGGCTAAGTAAAGATAGGTTTCAAATTAACGATAATACCCTATGGTCGGGTGAACCCGATGCGGGCAATAATCCCAATGGCCCGCAAATTCTACCCCAGGTACGCCAAGCCATCTTTGCTGGAAAATATGAAGAGGCAGCAGTTCTTTGGAAGAAAATGCAGGGACCTTATTCTGCCAGGTATTTACCTATGGGCGATTTATGGTTGGATTTTCACCAGGACGAAAAAAAGATAAAAGATTACAAACGGGAGCTGGATCTGGAGCGAGCGATCAATCTGGTCAGTTATTCCTATCAAGGTGTTCAATACCTAAGAGAAAGTTTTGTCAGCTTTTCGGATAAAGCACTGGTTGTTCGACTGAAGGCCGACAAGAAAAAATCAATTACATTCGACCTTTCCTTAACCAGTAAGCTAAAATACAGTGTTTCAGCGCAAGGGAATAATCAGCTGACCTTGCAGGGTAAAGCACCAAGTTTTGTTGCCAATAGGGATTATGAACCCCAACAGGTGGTGTACGATAGTATTGGCGGAAAAGGGATGACTTTTGCGATGCAGGTAAGCGTAAAAGCTACCGGAGGTGTGGTAAAAAAAGAGCAGGATAAGCTTAAGATCATAGGCGCCGATGAGGTGATTTTATTTTTGACGGAAGCGACAAGCTTTAACGGTTTTGATAAGTCGCCGAGTCAGGAAGGTAAAGATGCCACGCTGCTCGCAAAAAACCGCATGCATACTGTCTCCAAAAAGAATTTTCAGACCATACTCTCCGATCATCAAAAAGATTATCAAGCACTATTCAATCGAGTAGCCTTTGAGCTGGCTGGTACCTCTGCGCATGATAAATTGCCTACAGATCAACGTATCATACAGTTTTCCAAAGGACCGGCCGATTTGGGGCTGCTGACACTGTATTATCATTTTGGACGGTACTTGTTGATTGCCAGTTCCAGACAAGGAGGGAGACCAGCTAATTTACAGGGGATCTGGAATGATCATGTGCAACCGCCCTGGGGGAGTAATTATACGACCAATATCAATACTGAAATGAATTATTGGCTCGCGGAAAATACCAATCTTGCAGAATGTCATCAACCCTTGTTTGATTTTATGGATGAGCTGGCTATCAATGGGGCCAAAACAGCATCGATAAATTACAATATCGATAAGGGCTGGGTTGTTCATCATAATTCCGATCTATGGGCCAAAACTTCCCCTCCGGGCGGCTACGATTGGGATCCCAAAGGAATGCCGCGCTGGTCGGCATGGCCTATGGCCGGTGCCTGGTTGAGCACACATCTATGGGAACACTACCGTTTTACGGGCGACAAAACGTTCTTGAAGGAGAAGGCCTACCCCTTGATGAAAGGGGCAGCCCAATTTATGTTGCAATGGCTGATTGCGGATCCCGGAAATAAATATCTCGTCACCAATCCGTCCACTTCACCTGAAAATACAATTAAAATAGCAGGTAAGGAATATCAATTGACCATGGCCTCTACCATGGACATGGCGATCATTCGGGAGCTTTTCACAGCTGTTATTCACTCCTGTACTATACTGAACGTTGATCCTGAATTTAAATCAGCACTAGAACAAGCGAAGGAAAAGCTTTATCCCTATCAGGTGGGGCAATATGGGCAATTGCAGGAATGGTTTAAAGATTGGGATGATCCAAAGGACCAGCATCGGCATATTTCCCACCTATTTGGATTATACCCGGGCAATCAGATCAGCCTTGCAGAAAACAAGGCTTTGGCTGCGGCCTCCAAGCGTTCATTGCTTTTAAGGGGCGATGTGAGTACCGGCTGGTCGATGGCCTGGAAGACAAATTGGTGGGCGAGGCTTCAGGATGGAAATCATGCCTATAAAATCCTCAAGGATGCCTTAAATTTTATTGATCCCAAATTGGACCGTGCGCAGATGAGCGGTGGCGGAGCCTATCCGAATCTATTTGATGCACATCCACCTTTTCAAATAGATGGGAATTTTGGTGCTACGGCGGGAATGACTGAAATGTTGCTGCAGAGTCATGATGGAGCCGTCCACTTGTTACCGGCCCTACCTGATGAATGGTCTGCTGGGACGATAAAAGGAATTAAGGCCAGGGGAAACTTTACCGTAGATATTGCCTGGAAAAATAACGTATTGACCGAAGCAATGATCGTGTCCAATATTGGTGGTGTTTGTCGTTTGCGTACACCTTTACCCGTTAAAGTTGTCGGTGTCGAATCAAATCAGGCAGCTGTCACAGACAATGCGCTATTATATAAACCGGAACAACTTCCGTATACGGTAGCGGATTCTTCCAAATTGCCCCTTTTAGCTGGTCCAAAAACGTTTGAAGTTCAATTTAAGACCATAAAAGGTAAACGGTACCGTATTGTTCCGCTATAAATCAAAATCCAGGAAAAATGAAATTTACATCAATTGTTCGCGTCATGGGCTGTCTCCTTGGGATCGCAATTTTCCCTTTATTCTTGAGGGCAAAAATGAAGGAAGGTATTTTTGAGCAGGAGATCATCCAGACGCTGCGCCCTGTTATCCTAAAGCAGTCCAAATGGGCGATGAAGCAGAAACCAGTGACTGTGACAGCTTATAAGGCAGTTCGGAGTACCGGGGGTATTCATGATTTTTATTCTGAAGGTGATTATTGGTGGCCCGATCCCAAAGATCCCGCTGCACCCTATATTCAACGGGATGGGATGACTAATCCGGCCAATTTCGTTGAACATCGTAAAGCGATGATCCGCTTCAGCCGAATTGTGGGCGCACTGGCCTCAGCCTATCGTTTGAATCCGGATAAAAAATACGTACAGCAGGCCCTTCGCCATTTAAAGGCTTGGTTCGTGGATGCAGAAACGATGATGAATCCGAATCTTCTTTATGCTCAGGCTATACAAGGGCGTTTTACAGGGCGAGGAATAGGCATTATTGATACCATTCATCTGATGGAAGTTGCACAGGGCGTAAAGATATTTGAAAACGACCCCAATTTTCCACAGGCTGCTAAGGATGCTATACATCGCTGGTTTGCAATCTATCTACGCTGGCTTACAACGCATCAATATGGAATCGATGAAATGAATGCTGCCAATAACCATGGTACCTGTTGGGTGATGCAGGTCGCTGCATTTTCGAGTTTGGTGCAAGACACGGTATTACTCAACAGATGTGCAGATCGCTATGCGCACGTGTTATTGCCGAATCAAATGGAGTCTAATGGCAGTTTTCCGAGAGAATTGCAGCGGACAAAACCTTATGGATACGCGTTGTTTAATCTGGATGCGATGACCATGATCTGCCAGATTTTGTCCAAGACCAACACCTCCCTTTGGCAGTATACATTGTCAGATGGGCGGACAATAAAAACGGGTGTTGATTTTATGGTCCCTTATATTGCAGATAAAGAAAAATGGCCGTATCCGAAAGATGTCATGTATTGGGATCAGTGGCCAATTGCGCATCCGGCACTCGTATTTTCGGCAGAAGCTTACCAGAATAAAGACTATCTGCAGCTTTGGAAAAAGCTTGATCATGCACCTGAACAAGAAGAGGTTGTTCGAAATTTGCCCATTCGCAACCCGATTATATGGCTTTGATTTTCCTGGCTCTTTATAAAATAACTTAACCATTTCACCTTAAAAACCTACAGATAACATGAATGTTAATGCGACTTCTTTGCGAAGATATACCCTCTTTTTGCGCTTTCGAAATTTAAAAAGGCCATCCATTGCCAAAGCACTATTTTTGACGGGAATTCTGTGCGCTTTTCAACACGTTGAGGCACAGAGTACCAGGCAGCTGCAAAAAGCGTGGGGCCTTGCAGATCAACAAGCTCAACTACTTTATAAAGAATTGCAGCTCTTGAAAAAAAGGGATTCATCCTTGGTTTCGCCACGTACGCTTTCCACAGATAACGAACTGGTTGCTGTGAAAAGGGGGGACTGGACCAGTGGTTTTTTTCCTGGCGTCCTATGGTTTCTCTATGAAAAATCGGGAAAACAACAATGGAAGGATCTCGCTTCAGAAACAACAAGGTCGATCGAAGCGGAGCAATTTAATGGTAAGACCCATGATATGGGCTTTAAGATCTACTGTAGTGTTGGAAATGGTTATCGATTAACTGCAAATCCACAGTACCGGGAGGTGCTTGTACAGGCAGCCAAAACGCTGGCAACCCGCTTCAATCCAACAGTCGGTTGTATACGTTCGTGGGACCACAATAGCCACCGCTGGGACTTTCCGGTTATCATTGATAACATGCTCAATCTAGAATTGCTGTTTGAAGCAACCAAACTCACTGGAGACTCTACTTATTATCAGATCGCGGTGAGCCACGCCAACACAACGCTAAAAAATCATTTTAGACCGGATTACAGCACTTATCATGTGATAGACTACAACCCGAAAACAGGAGCTGTGCAGCATAAAAACACCCATCAGGGCTTAAGTGACGAATCGACCTGGTCGCGGGGTGAGGCCTGGGCACTCTATGGCTATACGATGTGTTACAGAGAAACCGGCGATCCGAAATATCTGCAGCAAGCCGAAAAAGTTGCACATTGGCTGTTTGCACATCGCAATATGCCGAAAGACTTGATCCCTTATTGGGATTTCGATGCACCTCATATACCAAATGAACCACGGGATGTGTCGGCAGCGACAGTCATTGCATCGGGGCTGTTGGAATTAAGCACGTATAGCAACCAAGGGAAAGATTATCGTGCAAAAGCACAGACCATATTGGCTAACCTGATAGACCATTACATGTCGCCACCAAATAAAAATCGCGGTTTTATATTATTACACAGTACGGGATCGAAACCTTCCAATACCGAAGTGGATAAACCTTTGAGTTATGCCGATTATTATTTCTTGGAAGCACTGCATCGACAAGAAGAGCTGCAGTCCGGAAAAGTGCAATCGGATCTGGTCCGGAAAAATCCTACGGGACAATTGATCTATTTTCCGGATGCACAAGGAAACGTCATCCCCGACTTTAGTCGGGTGGGCTATCATCAAGGTGATCAAAAGCTGCCCAATGTTCCTGTCGTGGTTACGGTAAAACCCAGCGTAAATGGCGATGATCAGCAAATTATACAGCAGGCTATCGATGCCGTAGCAGCAAAACCACCTGATAAAAACGGTTATAGAGGTGCTGTTTTGTTAAAAAAAGGCCTGTACACTATACCTGGGAGTTTGGAAATTCATGCCAGCGGTGTCGTGTTGAGAGGCGAGGGGGATGCTGAAGGACAAACCCTGCTTAAAGCAGCAGGCCAGCACCAACGGAGCTTATTGAAAGTTTCCGGTACGGGTAATTATACAGTGGACCAGGCTAGACAACAGTTTGTTAAGCCTGGCTATGGACCTGTAGGGGCTAACTATGTTCTGGTCGATCGTCCGAAGGAATGCAGAGTGGGCGAGCAGGTCCTCCTCTCGTATGAAATGAACGATGCCTGGATTGAAGCGCTTCGAATGAACCAGATTGAAAAAAGAGAAGGGACGAAACAGTGGACAGCGCGGGAATACAAGCTAAATTTTGAACGTACTATTTTAGCCATTCGAGGTGACTCTGTATTTTTTGATAATCCCCTGGTGATGGCGATTGATCCGAGGTACGCAAAAGTGGCCGTCATTCCCTACACCTTCGACGGGCGTATAAGTGAAGTTGGGATCGAAAATATACGGTTCGAGTCTGATTTTGTAAGTGATACGGACGAAAATCACGGTTGGATTGCAATTGATATGGATAAAATAACGAATGGTTGGGTGCGCAATATCACCGCGCGTTATTTTGGCTATGCGGCGGTGAGTCTTGGTGCTTTTGCCAAACAGATTACAGTAATGAAGTCGCGGTGTCTGGATGGAAAATCTCAAATTACAGGCGGGCGGAGGTATTCGTTCAATAATGACGGTCAGCTTAATTTATTTAAAGAACTTTATACGACGGAAGGTCGTCATGATTACGTAACAGGGGCCAGGACCCTCGGTCCGAACGTTTTTAGCCTTTCTAGCGCGGAACGAACACATGCGGATATTGGTCCACATCATCGATGGGCTGTTGGAACCTTATACGATCAAATCGTAACGGATGGCGAAATTAATGTGCAGGATCGGGGTAATTGGGGGAGTGGACACGGTTGGGCTGGGGTGACACAAGTCTTATGGAATTGTACGGTCAAAAGTGCTGCAGTACAACAGCCCTGGGCTTCTGGGCAAAATTTTGCCATAGGCGTAAAGGGAGAAAAAGTAGCAGGAAGATTGAAAAATAGAAACGCTGGTTATTGGGAAAATCAAAACCGGATAATGTCGATCGGCTCGCTTTATGAGCAACAATTAAAAGATCGATTAAAGTGATTCTTGTTCGTGTTTATTCAATGGAATGATTATTTTTATCATCCATTTCAATTATATACCTTATGATGCCACTACGTGTTTTTGTGCGCTGTTTTTGCTGTGCTTTAGCGTTAATTTCTGTTTTGTATGCGCAGGAAAAAAACTATCGTTTTTTACACTTGGATGTCAATGAAGGTTTATCTCAGGGCAGCGTTTTCGCTATTGCTCAAGATTATTTGGGTTTTATGTGGATCGGTACCCGTGATGGCTTAAATAAGTACGACGCCAGAAAGTTTACGATTTACCGCAGCAATCCGCAAGATAGCCTTTCCTTAGAGCACAACTTTATTCAAGCGATTACGGAAGATAACAAAAGGCGGCTTTGGATAGGGACAATGACAGGACTGAATTTATACAATCGTGCGTCAGACAATTTCATCCGTATACCCTTACCTACTGTGGAGAGTAGCAGTGGAAAAATGGATGTCAACGTTCATCAGATTTTTCAGGATTCCAAGGGCAAGATTTGGATTGCGACAAATATAGGCTTGTATAAGATTAAAGAGGGCCGGCATCTCGAAGCGGAATTGGTCTTCAATGAGATTACCGTTGAAAGAAGCCAGGGAAAAGAATACTATCGTAATTTTCGAACCGTGTATGAGGATCGCAGAAAGCGATTGTGGTTTTGTACTGATGATGCCATTGTACTCATGCAGGCCGCATCGAAAGATGGAAATAGCTTAAAGGTTCTACGAACTTACTTCAAAGAGAAATCAGTAGATAATAAAGTTAATCAACGGTTTCAGGCCGTATTGGAGGTTAGTCCAGGTATATTCTGGGTAGGCACGAAATATAATGGGATTCGGATTATCAATGAAAATACAGGCGAAATATCCTCGTTAACCGAAGCGGGCAATCATACGGGTTTGGCCAGTCAAGATGTACGGTCCTTAAAAAAAACAGTTGATGGAAAGATTTGGATCGGTACATTCAATGGCCTATATGTTTATCAAAATGGAAAACTGCTTTTTATTCAGGCAGACGATGGAAATCCCAATAGCTTAAGCAATAATTCCATTCGTCCTATATTTCAGGATAAGAGGGGATCTATTTGGATCGGAACCTATTTTGGAGGGGTCAATATCTATGATAAGGATATTCCCAATTTTCAGAATTTTACCCATCAAGCTAAACGCAATAGCTTAAGTTACAATGTGGTGAGCGCTTTTGTTGAAAATGGAATGGGAGAACTTGTAATTGGAACTGAGGGTGGAGGATTGAATTATTTTAATCGGCGTACGAATTCGTTTTTTAGTGAACGTCACGATAAAAATAACCTGAATGGCCTAAGTCATAACAATGTGAAGTCCATCTGTCTGGATAAGGAAGGGAACTTATGGGTAGGTACCTATGACGGTGGATTGAATTTAAGACGAAAGGGGCAACAAGGCTATGAACATTTTCGTTTCGATCCCAATGTAAGTAATGGCCTGGCAAACAATAATGTCTATGCAATCTTAGAGGATCGCAATGGCGATATTTGGATTGGCACGTTCGGTGGCGGACTACAGGTCCTTCGTAAAAACCAGAAAGTGGGATCTTTCCAGACATTTGATGTTGCAGGAAAGCAATTGAGCTCCAATATGGTGCGTGCTTTGCTAGAGGATTCAAAAGGTAATCTATGGATCGGTACTTCCAATGGATTAAATCTAAAACTAGCCGGTACCGATAAATTTGTCTCCTTTCTAAATGACAAGAAAGATTCTCTTTCAATTAGCGGAAATGATATTGTGAGTATCCATGAAGATCGAAAAGGACAGATTTGGATCGGTACCTATATGGGCGGGCTCAATCGCTATCTTCCGGAGAAGAAAGCATTCAAAAGGTTCAATGAACGAAATGGATTGCCGATCAACAATGTTTTTGCGATGTTGAGCGATCTGAAAAACAAATTGTGGTTGAGTACAAATACAGGGATTTCTTGTTTCGACCCCCTATCGGGTCATGTACGCACCTATACGAAGACCGATGGTCTTCCTGGCAACGAATATATTCAAAATGCAGCAGCAATGTTGCGGGACGGAAAACTTGCCTTTGGAAGTTTCTCCGGCTTCACCCTATTTAATCCGGATAGTTTAAGTGTCAATAATTATATTCCCCCCATTCAGTTTACAGAGCTGAAATTATTCAATAAAACAGTTCTCCCAGGTATTGATGCTGTTATTCCCAAAGATATATCCATGATGGATGAATTGATACTTGATCACAATCAAAATGTTTTTAGTCTCGAATTCAGTGTGTTGAATTATGTCCATCCGGAGAAAAATCAATACGCGTATTATCTGAAAGGTTTTGATCAAGACTGGAATTATGTGAGCAATCCCGTGGCTACGTATACCAATTTAGACCCTGGTACCTACGAGCTTTGGGTAAAGGGGGCTAACAACGATGGGGTATGGAACGAAAAGGCAACGGTTTTGAAGATTAAAGTGCTGCCAGCACCCTGGAAGACATGGTGGGCCTATAGCGGCTATTTTCTTCTTTTTGCTGCGGCCGGTTTTTTGATTATCCGATTTTTCCACGGCCGGAATAAATTGAAACAGGACCTTTTGATTCGGCAAATAGATTCGGAAAAACAGGAGGAGCTCCATGAAGCGAAACTGAATTTCTTTACCAATATCTCCCATGAATTCCGTACGCCATTGTCATTGATTATCGGGCCGTTAAATCAATTAAAAGGCGACCGATCGCTTTCAGCGTATGTACAGGAGCACCTTGGTTATGCGACGAGAAATGCCGATCGGTTGATGAATCTGGTCAATCAGCTGCTTGATTTCAGAAAACATGAAGGCGGAAAGATGAAATTGTTTTGCCAAAAGGTTCATCTTGCTACGTATTTGGAAAACATTCGCCAGAATTTTCACTTTATTGCCGAAAAAAATAATATTCAGTTTTTTCTGGATAATAAGGTAAGTCCTAATTACGTTGCAGGTTTCGATCCGGAACAATTTGAAAAAGTCCTTGTCAATTTGATTTATAATGCGTTTAAATTTACGGATAAGGGGGGTAAAATAAAGATACAGGTTGAGCTAGAAGGGGAAGGTGAGTTGGAGAAATTGCTTGTTTCCGTTTGGGATTCCGGGCGTGGAATCTCACCCAAAGATATTCCTTTTGTATTTGAACAATTTTATCAGGCCAATACAAAAGGCTTGTCGGCTACCAACGGTGGAATAGGTTTGGCACTTTGCCGTTCCATTGTCCAGTTGCACGGCGGGAAACTCACTGTTGAAAGCAATATGGCACAGGAAACGACAGACTACAATACGGTATTTCGGATCAGCCTGCCCCAGAGCGCTGTCGTCATCGAAGAGCTACCGGTCTTAACGGATACTCCAGGGATGATATGCGCTGACCCAGCAGATGCCGGTATGCCCTATGTGGATACTACAAAAACAGCAATTGAGCGTCCTGCGGCGGAGGAAGATAAACCCATCATACTTGTTGCCGAGGACAATGTGGAGCTACGTTGTTTTCTATGTGAAAATTTACGAAAAAAATATATTGTTTTGGAAGCCAACGATGGTATTGAGGCCTTGGAATTGGTGCAAACAAAACAGCCCGATATTATCATTTCGGATGTAACGATGCCCAACTGTGACGGAATCACACTTTTGCAGCAGATTAAAAATGATAGCAGTTCAAATCATATTCCGGTGATTCTTTTGACAGCCCGCACAGCTGATCCTTATATCACAGAGGCATTTGAAATCGGTACAGATGATTACATTACCAAGCCCTTCAGTATGCCGCACCTCATTCAGAAAATTTCTAACATCTTACAGACGCGGAAAAGGTTGGAGGAAAAATTTGTACAGCATTATCTTCTTGGAGCGCAGGGAACAGATCTGCCCGAAAGAACTCGTTTCTTGGATCAGGTGTTGAAGATTGTTGAAGAAAATCTGGGCTGCGAAGATTTTGGCGTGCTTGATCTTACAAAAGCCATCGGTGTGAGCCGCTCTGTTTTGTACCGCAAGATTAAGCAGCAAACGGGACTGAATCTGGTTGAATTTATTAATATGGTCCGTCTCAAGAAAGCAGCCTATATTTTGGTGAACGATACAGGTTTGAGTATCAGCGAGGTGGCTTATCAGGTCGGGTTCAATGATCCAAAGTATTTTAGCAAATCATTTAAGAAATTCTATAAGGAGAGTCCACGTACCTATGTTGAAAAATTCGGTGTAAAGGAAAGTAGCAATTTAGAAAAATAAGCAAGGGTTTTCGTGATTTGGTCAGCAGCAGCGAGGACAGCAGACTGAATTTTTTTTCGGTCAAAAAAAAAAAGGTTTTCAAACGGGGAGAATGAAAACCTTCAATAACCAATTATAAACCTAAATTATGATGCAACAAATATAGTTGTTTTTAATACTATTTTAAAAATAATTCAACTTTTAAGTATAGTTTTGTAGCTGTCCAGCTACAGGTTAATGTTGCCCTGTCGCTGGAAGAACCTGCCCATAGCTTATACGCTTTTGACCAACTTATGAATAACGTATAAAGTAGTCAATCCCAACAGTGCAAATATGCCATAACCTAATCCAATCTGAAACTGCGAAGAAGGGTTTACCAAGCTTACCATGATGTAACTGAGTGAAGAGGTCAGCAGGTAGGTAATTCCGCCAACCAATCCGCCGGCGATACCTGCCGACAATGGAAACCTCCCTAAACAGTAGCTGAAATAATTGTTAAAAATAAATCCTGCTGTACAATGTACAGCAAATGCGAAAAATGTCAATGTATAGAGATTTGACAGGTAAGGTGAAACCAAGAGCATACATACAATCAGGCTGATCTGAATGAAGTTGGCGATTCTCAACTTCGGAACCAAGGCTCTTTTAATAAGGGCTTTACCAATAAAACCACCACACATCCAAGCTAAGCCCATAATTAGCGAGGTATAACCGGTGGTGATTGCGCTATAGCCCAGCTGGTGTTCAATAAAAAAGGGACCACTGAGGTTGTAGAACATGACAAGACCGTAGGATATACCGCACATGACTATACCGAAGGTAAAATCATTGCTTTTAAGCATCATTTTAAATTCGCCAATCAGGTAGTTGATATGGAGAGGTTTCTTCTGTTTGATTGTTTCGCCAGAAAAGATCAGTTCAAGGATGAAAAGTACAGCACTGTAAACGGCCAGAACCATAAAGTTAGAACGCCAACCAAATTGTGTCTGAAGGTAGCCGCCAATAAAAGGAGCGACAATCGGCCCGATCGACCAGACGATGGTCATAATGCTGAGGTAGTGCTTGCGCTGTTCACCTTCGTAGACATCCACAAAATAGGCTCTTTTGAGATGACCACGAATGCCGATAAGATGCCCTGTAGAATACGCATCAGGTAAATAACCCAAATATCTTGCGTGCTTGCTGTAATCCAGAAACTGACAATGAAAAGGAAAAGTGATATCAGGTTGATGCGATATCTTCCCCAAGCGTCAACCAATGCTCCTGTAAAGAACTGAGCAACACCATAGCTGATTAGAAAAAGCGAAAGGGTTAGCTGGATTTTGCTTTCATTCAAGCCAAGCTCCTGGGCCATTTGTGGCATCGACGGAAGATAAATATCGGTCGCAAGTCCCGTAATCGGAACAAGTGCAAATGCTAGTATCGTCGGGATAAAAGATTGCTGTGGTTTAGTGTTTTTTTCCATCCTGTAATTTTTTAAATTTCGCGTCTCTATGGACGTTCATGCAGCCAGCCACTTTTTTCTCTTTGACCTGCTAAATATGATGTGGACAAAAGTAGCTTCATTGCCTGTTTCAAAAGATATAGAATTCAAACAAATTATTGTGAAAATCAAACAGGCTTATTGCGGTAGGCTAAAGGTGGTATACCAGCATGTTTTTTGAAATAATTACTGAAGTTTGCGGGTTCCTCAAAACCCAGGGCATAAGCGATTTCATTGATATTCCAGCTGCTATGTTGGAGGAGGGCTTTTGCTTCCTGTGTGATGCGTAGCGCGATGAGTTCTTGTGTGGTTTTTCCTGTATTTTGTTTCAAAGCCCTGTTTAGCGAATTGACATGGATATTGAGCTGCTGTGCATAATCCGTTGCATTTTTAAAACGAAGCAAATTTTCGGTGTCAATCGGAAATTGGCGTTCCAGTAGCTCTAAGAAAAGATGGGAAATACGCTGATTGGCGTTTTGGTAAGGTGATATTCCCTCATTTGGCGCTAGTTTTAATGTTTCTAAAAGGAGTAACTGCAGCTGATTCCGGATAATTTCATATTTGAACGAAAAATCAGATAGCAGTTCCGCATTGATGCGCTGAAAAATGTGATCGAAAAGATCGACCTGTTCGTCCGTTAAGAAATAGACGGGGCTACCACTCGGATTGAAAAAATGGCTTTCGAGGATGTTGTGGTTGTAATGTTTGTCCTCCTGAATGAATTTTTGCGTAAAAAGACAGAACCATCCTTTTTGATCGGGATTGTCTGTTTCCCAAGAGTAGGGAACAAGCGGACTTGAAAATACAAGCGCTGGACGGTCAATAGGGATCCATTGATCGCCATAATGCAGTTGACCCTCGCCGATCATAAGGGATATTTTGAAATAATCTTTTCTATTGTACGGTGATTTTAAGGGACAATGCTCACGTGAAAATACGTTAAAATGAGAAATTTGTTCGGGCGAGGAGCCTATTGGGTAATTGGATTCTCGAAATACCCGTTGATAGAAATCAATTATATTTTCAGAAGTTGTCATGACGCAAAGTTATAAAAATCAAACCTTTTGTTCTGCGCGAGATTCCTCCCGGTCAGTCATTGATTGGTAAAATATGAACTGGAGCAAAAAGGAAGGTCCCATCACCTCGTTAGCTATGGCTAGCCCGGGTGATGAGACCTTTGAGAGGGAACCGATTATTATAAAAGGAAGCGACTATTGGGATCTAGATTTAAGAAACTCCTTGACAAATTCATCGTCGTTTAAGTCAGGGTAGTCTTTATATACACGATCAATTTCTTCTTGCTGTCCGATGGAAAGATTTTCGTCGGGGTTCAGACACCAGATACCTTTCATCAAACCTTGTCTACGGAGCACCTCATGTAAGCCTGGTATACAGCCATGGAATGCATTTGCTGGGTCAAAAAATGCGGCATTACTGTCTGTGACAGCAATTGCTTTGCTTAGGAGATGGCTCGCATGGAAGTTATTGGGGTTCTGTTTGTATGATTTTATTTCCCGAAGGAGCTCAACGGCCTTTGCCGTCCAAACGGCCCAATGACCTAGTAAACCACCTTTAAATTCTATGGAGACGTTTTCTCCAGCTACGGGGAAATTATACACGCTCATCAGATCGTTGACAATATTGTCATCATTGCCCGTGTACATGGCAATTTGATCTCGCCGGCTGGAGTTGGCTATAGCACGCATAACGTCTAATGTCTGGTAGCGGTTGAAGGAGGCGCACTTGATGGCGACGACGTTGTCGATTTCGGCAAACTGCTGCCAAAAGGAATAAGAGAAAATACGGCCACCAACGGCAGGTTGAAGATAGAATCCAAAAACAGGAATAATAGCTGCTATTGCTCTGACTCGATCTAATATTGCATTTTCAGTCCAGCTTTGGAGTCCGCCCATACTCAAAAGTCCGATATCATAACCGTATTGAAGTGCCGTGTTTGCCTCCTGTACCGCTTGTTCTGTGGCGCCGCAGATGCCCGCAATTTTGATAAATGGTCGTTGGAGCTCAGCTTTATCGACTTCTTCGCTAGCCCATCGCAATACGGTTTCAAAAAGATTGATCTCAGGGTCCCGGATTTCAAACTGGGTTGAATGTACAGCGACAGCGATTCCGCCCGCTCCACTGGCTATGTAATACTGGGTCAGGAGTCGTTGATGTGCTTCGTCAATGCTGCGGTCCTCATTGAGGGCGAGGGGGTGCGCCGGAATGACCGTCCCTTCCCAAAGCAACTGTTGTAATTTGTTGTCTAAAGTTTTCATTAGAATTTTCCTTTTCGTTCTTGAAAGTGCGTGTCTTTGTTCCATAGTTCGCCACCTTGGATCAACCATTTGGCTGTAATGTCTATCGCTTCCCGTATGGTTGTCTTCGGGTAGCCAAATAAACGATGGCATTCGGAAGCGTTGTTTAGTAAAGCAGTTCCGGCGGGCTCATTCAGAAAGATGGGCCTAGTGTTGAAATGCTCAGCAAAGCGCTCTGCGATCCATCGTGTAGAAAGAATTTCAGGCCCCGTGACATTCAGTATTTTGGCCGGAGACTGACAGTGCAATAATGATCTTAAGGCAATTTCGTTGGCATCTCCCTGCCAGATGACATTGACGTTTTCGGTTGTCAAATCTATTGGGAGCTGCTCTTTGACCGATTTGGCAATTTCGACGAGGACACCGTAGCGAAAATCCACCGCATAATTCAATCGGTAGATCAGGGTAGGTGTACCATTTTTCTTCGAAAAATACTCGAATATGCGCTCTCTACCCAAACAGGATTGCGCGTATTCACCGACAGGCTCGGGCGTTCTTTCCTCGGAAACGCCGCCATTGCTTATCGGCACAAAGGGCAGTACGTTACCCGAAGAAAAAGCAACAATGTTGGAGTCTCGAAAATGAGAAGCTACCATTCCGGGAAGATAGGTGTTCATTGCCCAGGTGAAATCTTCATTTCCTGTGGTGCCGAACTTATGTCCTGCGAGGTAAATGACATTCGGAACCTGCGGAATCTTTTTGAGTTCTTCTTCATTCAGCAGGTCGCAGGCGATGGTCTCTATGCCTAGATCTTCCAGTTCCTGTTGGAGTTCCTTGGTTGAAAAACGCGAAACACCAATGACCTTTTTGTCTATTCCTGCAGCTTGAATAGCCCTCATGGCTAGTTTTGCCATGCTTGGTCCCATTTTTCCGCCAATACCTAGGAAAAGAATATCACCTTGTATCTTTTTTATATCTTCAATTAGATCTAATGATGGTGCAAGTATTTGCTGTTCCAATTCCGCTAAATTGTTATGGTCCATGTCTGAATTATTTGATTAAATTATAGAAATTACTAAAAGCAAGAAAAACGAGTAAGAGAAGTCCGAGGATTGCCCATAACCTTGTTAGTGGGCTGTTTCTGAGCGCACCCATAATTTCTTTGTCGTTTGCGATCAGAAAGAGGATAATGCCAATAAAGGGAACAAGAAAAATGGTGATGCTTTGGGCAAAAACAATAAGCTCCAAGGGGAGATTTCCGAAGATCAGTGCGATGGCAGACCCAAAAATCATGACCAAAGAAATAAAGAGTTTCACTTTGGGGTGATTGAGATTGTTGCCGAAGCCAAAGGTATCGCCCAGTAATGAACCGCCTAATACAGCATTGCCGATCAAGGAAGAAAAGGAGGCGCCGAAAAGACCGATAAAAAAGAGGTGTGAGGCGTAGCTTCCCAAAAGCGGTTCCAATGCACGGCCCATCTCAGCGGCAGAACTCAATTTGATGCCTTGCGGATGAAGGGTATTTGCAGCGCAGACCATCACGGCAGCACTCATGATCCCGAGTATAATGATGCCGATTCTGCTCCCGACTATTTGCCGTTCCGAAGTCTGCTTGTTGGACGACAGTTTTCTTCTTGACTGCACAAGATAACTTTGATAAAACGCACCCACAATCGAAAAGCAAGACGCTGTGAAAGCGATAATTAAACCCATTGATAAAGGCGGGAGGCTTGGAATAAAACCTAAGAAAAATTCCTGTACAGGCGTCTTTGTCATTATGGCTGTGGATAAAAAAGCAAATAGCATAAGGATAATAAGTGCTAGCATCAGTTTTTCCAGTAGCGCATAGAAAGACTTGAAGAACAACAGTAAAATGCCAATGACATTAAAAACGATGATCCATATTTTGGGGTTTGTCCCCGTTGCTTCCGAAACAGAAATGGAGACCCCTGTGGCATTTCCGGATTGAAAACAGGTTGCGACAAGGAAGATTCCGAGGCCAATGATGATGGCGGTTGTTTTACCAAATTTCTGGCGAATCAAGGTAAGTAAAGATTCGTCTCTCGCAATGCCGATACGTGCCGCCATATTGGTGAAAACCATCATAAAAAAGATCGCGACGACGACAACCCATAATAGGGCGAAGCCATAATCTGCACCCATTTTTGATGTGATGGTCATTTTGCTGGGCCCGAAAACCAGGGCGGCGGTAATGATGCCGGGACCTAAGATGGATAGCCAATTTTTAAACAAAGAGGGTTTTGGCTCGAGGTTGTTTTCCATGAGATTTATCGTAATGAGGTTAAATGCTGTTGGTTGATTTTAGGTGCAGAATTTCCAAAGTGTGTACGGATATAATTGGTAATTTCAATGACCTCTTCATTTTTCAGGAATGAAAAAGATGGCATTGCGCTCTCGTATTTGACCTTGGCTATTGTTTTGTCTTTCAGTCCGTGGAGGATAACCCGCAATAAAGGTGCTGGGTCGCCTTTGACAAGAGATGAATTGGCTAATGGGGGGAAGGTGTTTGTAAGTCCCTTTCCATCTGCTTTATGACAAGACGCACAATACGCTTCGTATAAGGCTTGACCACTTTTGGCCGGGGAGCTGACGGCGTTGGCTGCAACGGGCTTAATCATTGGCGCAACGGCCTTATCGGCAATGCGGAGTCGGTAGATCACGTCGTCATCGGGTTTTGGAAATCCCTTTTGTGGATTCCAGTCCCGGTTGCTTGAACAGAAATAAATGTCCCCATTGGGTAAGGTCAATACGGATCTTAGCCGGCCAAGTTGATCTTTGAATAGGATCTTCTCATCGACGATCTGCTGCCCATCGGCAGATAATTTTAGGATACGTAGAGACTGATTTTTTAACGTCGCAAGCAATAAGCTATGTTGCCATTCAGGGATAACGTTGGAACCGTAATAGGCCATACCAGATGGTGCAACGACTGGAGTCCACGATTTAATAGGTTCCTGTCTTGGGGACTTTTTGGCGATAGCTTTTTCCTTTTCCGTGTCAATCATGCCTTCGATCTGTGGCCAGCCATAATTTTTTAGCGGTTTGATCAGGTTGATTTCATCTTCGATGGCATCGCCATGTTCGGAGGTGTAAATTAAGCCTTTTGCATCATGGGTAAGTCCTTGCATGTTTCGAAATCCCCAGGCATATACATAGCTGTTTTTAATTGGATTGTCTTTGGGAATGCTCCCGTCGAGATTGAGGCGTAAGATTTTACCGTTTAATGAGGTGCTGTCTTGTGCGAAGGTATCACTTGCGGCATCTCCTGTAGCCCAATATACTTTTTTGTCTGTCGAAACAATAACTCGGGAGCCGTTATGTCCCGTGTTTCCAGGGATCTGTAAAAGCAATTTTGGGTTTGACAACTTGCCTGCCTTATTATAATCGTAGCGATATAGGTTGGAAAAAATAAGGCTATCTTTTTTGCTGGTGTAAGAAAGGTAAAGATAAGCTTGCTGCTGTTCCGGCTGATAGAGCGCCATTCCCAAGAGTCCCAGGGTGCGCTGATGGTATACGTCGGTCAGGCTGTCCACCAAAGTAACAACTTTTGTTTTTGTATCCAGTCTTCGTATACTTCCTCCGATTTCAGAAAACAGAATGGCGTTATTGACCCGGTCATATTGTAAATCCCAGGGCACATGGAGTTTTGTAGCTTCTTTGGTTAGCGATAGTATGCTGTGCTCCAGTTGGATGTTATTTATGGGTTTACGTTCTCTTTCTGTCTCGGAAGAACAGGAAGAAAGCAGCGGGATCAGCGATACAAGCCAAATATAGGTTTGTTTTTTCATATAGGATCTACGGTTATTCCTTTGATTTATGTGGTTAGTCAAATGTAGTTGAATAAAAATAAATATACAAAAAATAAGTTAAATTGTATACAAAAATATTTTATCGGCCTAAGGTAAATACGATTTAGTTTATAATCTGGTGGGCAAAAATGTGGTATTATAGATTTGTCACGAACTTGTTAGCATGGCTATTTTTGTAAAAAAGTGAAAAAAATATTGAATTGTATACAAAAAATATATATTATTGTATTCACTATGATAAAGTAAAGAAGAGGAATTGCGATCGCATAGGGGTCGAAAATTATTTTTCTTAAAAAATACCAATAAACTAAAGAGCTTATAAATCATTTATTTAACCACTTTAACCTGAGTATTCATGATACTAAAGCAGATTAAAATCCGGGATGTAATAAACAGGAGTTGCCTGTTGGTAGGGCTACCTTTTATTTCGATGGCTGCATTGGCAAATGTACCTTCTTCCCCTAATAATGGAAAGATTCCGATCTCGGATGTTCTAAATCCTTCGTCGGGTTTAGCTAAATTTCAGCAGCAGCTTGTCGGGCAGGTGCTGGACGCTAAAGGGCAGCCACTGTCCGGTGTGGAAGTGCGTAACCTTAAAAATGCAACTGTTACCGTTACGGATCAAGAAGGCCGTTTTAAATTAACGGGTTCGGTTTCAGATCAGATTCAATTTCGGTTAATCGGTTTTAATACAAAAGTGGTGTCGGGGAAAGACGTGCAGGCTTTGGTGCTTGATGCGAGCGAAAATGCGCTGGATGAAGTGGTTGTGGTGGGGTATGGTAAGCAGAAAAAAGGCAACTTGACTGGTGCTGTGGCCAGTGTCAATTTTGACCAATCTACTTCAAGCCGGGGGCTTTCCAATGCCTCGCAGGCCTTACAGGGTGTTATTCCCGGTTTGGCCGTAAGTCAAAACTCAGGGATGGCCGGAAATAATGCAGCGGATCTTTTGATCCGGGGCTTGGGGACGGTCAATAGTGCTGGACCGCTGATCGTGGTCGACGGGATGCCCGATGTCAATATGAACCGTGTGAATGTGAATGATATTGAAAGTGTGACCGTGCTAAAAGATGCTTCTTCCGCTGCTGTATACGGTTCCAGAGCGGCCAACGGGGTTGTATTGATTACGACAAAGTCTGGTAAAAGAAACAGTAGGACGGCTATTTCCTTTAGTGCCAACAAATCGCTGGTGAAACCTACCCGCTCTTTTGATTTTGTCAATAATTATGCAAAAGCAATGACGGCTACGCAAAGGGCTCAGGCTTATAATACCGCTGCATCTGCATTCAATTTTAAAAATGGAACGATCGACGAATGGTTGGCTTTAAGTATGATCGACCCGAGATTGTATCCAAGTACCGATTGGTGGGATGTTATTCTTCGCAATGGTCAAAGCGGGAATTATAATGTTTCCATTAATGGGGGGACTGAAAATAACAATTACTATTTGTCTGTGGGTATGCTGGATGAGAGGGGGATACAGATCAATAATGATTTTAAACGTTACAATGCTGCATTTAACTTCGAAACAAAAGTAACCAATACCATCGGTGCTGGGGTCCGGTTCTCCGGAAATTGGTCCGATTACCGGTATAACTACGAGGATGGTATGACTGCCAACTCAACAAGTGGAATGGATTTGTTTACCTCGCCAGCAGGTATATTGCCTTATGATCCTATGACCGGTTTTTATGGTGGTGCAATGTCTTACAATGAAAGTCCGCAGGCCAATAATATTTATGCGGACTACATGACGCGCAACCAGAACCACATGAATCAAAAGCAGGCTCTGGTGAATGGTTATTTAAACTGGAAGCCGTTCAAAGGGTTTGAGGCTAAAGTGGATTATGCCCTAAATTATGACACGCGTTTTCAATGGAAGGCAGATATGCCGACAAAATTGTATAACATCCGGACAGGATTGTCTATCCGGGATCTTGTGCCAACAAATGATGGGATCTATAATACAGACCGGAACAATTACAAAACGCAGCTGAACTTCAAGTTGAGTTATGATCATAAGTTCGGCGCTAATCATGATTTCTCTGCTTTGGCCGTGTATTCCGAAGAATATTGGAACAATCGTGTTTTGGCGGGTAGTCGCTTAGATCGTTTGCATCCTAGTTTACATGAAATCGATGGTGCGTCTGAAGATGTACAAAATGTGTCGGCATCATCATCGGCGGAAGGTTTACGTTCTTATATCGGACGATTAAATTATACAGCCTTTGGAAAGTATATGTTTGAAGGGAACTTCCGGGTAGATGGTTCTTCGCGTTTCTTGCCAGGCGATCAATATGGTTTTTTTCCTTCCGCGGCAGTGGGGTGGCGGATCTCAGATGAGGCGTTTATGTCGGCATTTAAGGAGAAGATTAGCCTGAGTTCGGCCAAATTTAGAGCTTCTTATGGTTCATTGGGTAATAATAGTGGTGTAGGCTTGTATGAGCAGAAACAATCTTTGGTGTCCAGTCCCTACTATCTGATTGACAATAGTACAGGAGCAGGGTCTGTTGTCAAGGGGTTGATCAATAAAAAACTGATCAACTATGACCTTACCTGGGAAAAGACACGTGTGTTTAATTTGGGCTTGGACCTTGGGTTCTTTAAAAATAAACTGACGGCCGAGTTGGATTACTACGAAAGAAAGACGATCGGTATGAACAGACCTTCGGATGTATCGATGCATCTGACGGGTTTATTTGCTGCTCCGCGACGCAATATCGGCGATATGATGAATAAAGGGCTGGAAGCAAATGTGACCTGGAATGATAGAAAAGGTGATGTGGGTTACATGCTGAACTTTAATGTCGGCTACAACAAGAACAAGCTACTGTCCTGGAATGAGCAGTTGCAAAGAGGTTCGGTATTTATTGATATGCCTTATAATTTTATCTATGCTTTCGAATCGTTGGGCATTGCGCAGTCTTGGCAGGATGTCTATAATGCAGTTCCTCAGGGGGCTTCTCCGGGAGATATTTTGTTGAAAGATGTCAATGGTGACGGCAAATTGGATGCGAATGACCGCGTGGCATATCCCGCTTACCAATTGGGCAGACCAAAGGTAAATTACGGATTTAGAGGTTCCGTTGACTACAAAGGTTTTGATTTCTCTTTCCTGTTGCAGGCTGCTACCGGACGAAAAGAATTTTGGATGAACAAAGCGAATTCAAATTTTTTAGGGACGGCAAATCAGGCGATTACGGAAGATCAGTGGAATAATATGTGGAGCCTGGACAATCGCGATGCCGATTATCCTAAATTGCTTCCAAGTACATTGGGATCAACGAGTCCAAATGCGTACTTGAGTACATTTTGGTTGCAAAACATGTCTTATTTAAGGGTTAAAAATCTGCAGCTTGGCTATACTTTTAAGAAAGAATTACTGATGAAGCTGGGAATCCAGAAGTTACGTGTATTCGGTTCTGTAGATAATTTGGCGGTTTTGACGAGTTTTAAAGGCTTAGATCCGGAGAAAAGTACCTATACCAATGATGCCTATCCGATGACGAAGAGTTTTGTGGTTGGACTGAATGTAGACTTATAATATTTGAACTTATGAAATCGATATATAACATCGTGTTTATTTCTTCTTTGTTGCTTCTTGGTTTATCCGCGTGCCGCAAAGATTTGTTAAATCAAAATCCAACAACAACGCCAAGCTCTGAAACGTTCTGGGTGGACGAAAATGACGCGCTTGCTGCCTTAATGGCGAACTATTCGATATTTAGACCTTGTTTTGATCGTGACTATCATTTTGATGGTCATGGTGATTACCTGAAGGTGTACAATACCGGTGCGGCGCCTATTTCATTAACGGTCAATAGTCCGATGAATTATGGTTCCGGTGCGTCGGCAATGTATAGAGCATTGTATGGATCTATATTCAGTTCCAACTTTGTGATCGAAAATACCAATGCGCGCTTGTTGCCCGTAGCAAAAACTGATGCTGTAAAACAGACCTTGGAAACGATCGTGGCGGAAGCCAAATTGCTGCGTGCCATTGCCTACTTTAGACTGATTTCCTTATGGGGCGATGTACCTTATTTTTACAAATCGGCACCGGCGCCTGCAGAGGCTGATACGGTGCGTAGAATGCCTATTGCGCAGCTGAAAGATTCCATTATGGCTGATTTAAATTACGCTGTGGACAAATTGCCGAATAAGGGGGCTGCAATTGGTCGTGCCGGTAAGCCTGCCGCGTTGGCCTTTCGTGGTAAGTTTCAATTGTACTGGGGTTCGTGGAAGAAAAATGGATGGCCCGAATTGGATGGATTTGTGCAATCTGCTGCCGACGCTAAGTCGGCCTATACGGCGGCAGCTGCGGATTTTAAGCGTGTGATCAATGATTTTGGTATCAAAATGTTTAGAAATGGTGACCCAGGTTCATGGGGTGAATTGGGGAAGGCAGATGTGCTCCCAAATTATTACTACATGTTTATACCTTCTACGGGCAACTTGAGTCAAGATGAGGAAATGGTCATGGTGCTTACCCATGGCGGTGTGGGTACGAAACAGAGTGAGGAATATCAACGTGTGTGGACTGGGCCATTGGTGTCTTTAGGGCAGAACCAAGCTATTCCGCGTTATGAATTGGCAGACCGTTATCAATCTACCATTACGGGTGATTTCTTGCCCAAGATGGTTCAGCTAGATCCAGTGAAAAATCCGGCAGCACGTACAACAGCAAATTCAGCGGTGAACCCTGAGTCGTACCGTAATCGCGATTATCGCATGAAAGCGACTTTGTTGTGGGATTATGAATTGATTATGGGTATGAGCCCTACGGAGACGACAGGTTATATTCCTTTTGTCTACAAAACTTGGGGTGCTGCGGTGACGGTTAACGGTGTATCTTACAAAACTTCCTTCACCGATAATACCACAAATCTCTCGGGATTACAATCGCGTAAATTTGTGCGCAATTATGGTGGTGTGGCACGTAGTGATGGAAATTACAATTGGCCTTTGATGCGCATTGCAGACGTGTATCTGATGTATGCTGAAGCGACCAATGAGATTGGTGGTCCACAGGCGGATGCGATTGATTTGGTTAATAAGGTCAGGCGCCGTGGTAACTTGCCCGCGCTTGCGGGTGCTAAAACCGCTTCTCGTGATGCTTTTTTTGATGCTATAGAACAGGAAAGGATCGTAGAGTTGTTTGGTGAAGGACAGCGTGCCTTTGACCTGCGGAGATGGCGTAAACTGGAAACCGTATTTGGTAAGCCTTATGGTGATGGAAAATGGTTCCAGGATAGTTTTGGGAATAATTGGGAGCGCTTTTTCTTCAATGAGTCTGAGTTGACTTATCAAAAGTGTTATATCTATCAAATCCCGGAAACAGAACGTTCGCGGAATCCGAATTTAACACAAAATATACCTTGGAAATAAGATGGTAATACTTGACTGTAATAAGATGAAATATACATTATTTTTAATCGGCATGCTGTTCGTTAGCTTGTCCGGTTGTAAGGATGATTATCCAATGGATGAGGATGGTTTGTTGATCACGACCAGGTCGGAATGTTATGTCAGTAGTTTTGAACTGTTGGGCGCCGATTTTCAGACGGTACGGACCAAAGCTGCCTTGGTAGATACCGTTGAGCAAACCATAAAAGTGGAGGTGCTCTTTGGTACAGATTTGAAAAATCTATATCCACAGTTTTCACTGGTCACCGATGCGGTATTAGATCCTAAGATTTTAGGAAAACAAGATTTTTCCAATTTGGATACGCCACGTGAATGGACTGTCGTGTCTGGAAATAGAAAGGTTCGTAAGACGTATAAAGTTTATTTGACAGTACAAAAATAAGTAAGCTGATGAAAACAAATTATTTAAAAATAGGGCTACTGTCCATCGGATTTGGGCTCTTGCTGTTAGGTTCTTGTAAAGAAGAAGCTTATGAAATTCCAAAAGCAAAAGATGGCTTGCAAAACGATATTATTAAGCGCTCTTTAGGGCCAAATGTGGTTGGGGCTACCATAGACTTTGCTTATGCGGCGGCGATATTACCAGATCAGGGGAAGCTCACATCGATCGCTGTGGAAGCCAGCATTGCGGGTGATGAGGGTACTGTGCTTGAAAACAAATCGTACTACACCAGTAGTACCGGGGCAGATGTAGGTGTGGTCGTTGGCGACCCCGCGACAGTAAATGGGAATAGCGCAGAGGTGAAATTTACAAAAGACACCTCGGCTTCAACGCTGCGTTATAGCTACAAAATACCGGCAGCAGCAAAAGGCAAATCGGTTACGTTTACATTCAGGGCGAGGTCCAGTAATGGGCAGGAAATTGCGTTGAAGACCGAAGCGTATGCGATTCGTAATATGGATATGGCCTTAGACTTGATCGGGAAAGATGGGGCTGCCTGCTTTTTTTCTGTAGCAGATCTAAAATGGTATACAGCAACAGAAGCTGCAGCAAACCCGGATAAAATTGATTTGATCTATTTGTACCGGCCATTGCCAACGGTGACTTATGCACATTCATTGGTTGCTCCCACGACGGATGCCAGTTATTTGCCGAGCTTCACCTTACCTGTCGGGCTGACAAATAAAACGAAGATCGTGAAGGCTTGGACCGTGCGGGATCAACAATTGGCACGATTGCAATACAGTGTATTTGTGGACGATGTGGATTTGAAAGACAAATCGTTTATCGATGCGCCGGATTTTGCCATTAATTTAAAAGCTGAATCAGGACTATGGCTGCAAACGGCAGATGGTAAATACAATGCTTATGTATTTGTCAATAGCGTAAATAATACCACGAAAGAAATGAAGATCAGTGTAAAAAGGTTGCAAGTAAAATAAGGATATGGGTGCAAGGATATGGCTTAAAGTTAAAGGTACTATGCTAGGGGTCGCTTTTATGGCGATCCTTGGAGTGTCCTATGGGCAGCAGGCAAAGATTACTTCGATAAAGGGAAATGGGCAGAGGTTGCAGGTGCAGGTAGACGTTCCGACCGCTGGTGTCTATACCTTGGTTTCAGAAGGTGAGGTTACCGATTTGGATAAAATTAAGGCTGCGGATAAAACAGGTATGATGACGCTGTATGCGATGATTGATGTTCGCGCCGCCCGATCGACCAAACGGATCGTATTCGACAGCTTTAAAGGTGCGAAGCAAGATCTTGGTAAATTTTATTTTGGGAAAGGGAAGCAGACGGTCGGCATGCAATTGCCAGCTAATTTTAAAATTAAAGCTGTTTCGATCAATGCCTTTGTGCCTCCAGTTGCACCAGCTGCAGCGGAAAATTATAAACCAAAGATTGTTCCACCTGCAGGTCACCCCAGATTATGGGTTAATAAAGAATCTTTGCCGCTTGTTAAAGGGCGGCTGGAAGAGGCGGAGCATCTGGAAGCTTGGGGAAAAGTGAAAACACTTGCGCAGCAACCTGTTCAATTTATTTTTGATCCGAATAAGGAAATGTTTTACGATGAAAAGCTCGAGCGTGCTATTGAATCAAAAGCGTTTTATTACCTCATGTCCGGTGACGAAAAAATAGGTCAAGAGGCGGTCAGACTGGCGGATCAGTACTTGACGATGTTGGAGTTCGGGAATGTATCCTATGGTGATATTACACGCGAGCTGGGACGTGCAATTTATACGGGTGCACTGGTGTACGACTGGTGCTACTCCTTATTGGATGTACGCGTTAAGGCCAACCTGCATAAAAATATGATGCGTCTGGCGCAAGATATGGAAATTGGCTGGCCTCCCTTTTTTGGTATCGAAAGTATTATCAATGGGCATGGGAATGAGGCGCAGGTGTCGCGCGATCTGCTGGCAATGAGTATTGCTTTATATGATGAGGATCCTGTACCTTACAAGTATACTTCGTATGCTATTTTGGAAGAGTTGGTGCCCATGCGCAAGTTTGAGTATCAGTCTCCGCGCCATAATCAAGGTGTTGATTACGGTGGCTATCGTTTTGGGTGGGAAATGCATGGAGCCTGGTTGTATTATCGCATGCTTGGCTATCCGGTTTTTGACGATAACATCAAGAATATGCCGTATTACTGGCTGTATATGCGCACGCCCGACGGAAAAATGTTACGCGACGGGGATATGTTTAATGTAAAGTACAACAGCAGTGCCGATTTTTATTGGAAAAATCCGCAGACCATGTTGCTTTGTTATGCCTATTCAGGCAATCCGGTAATCAAGGCCGAGTTTGTCAAGCAGGGCGGTTTGCCCGACAATCCAATCTTGTTTCTCCTCTTGGATGATCCAAAATTGAAGCCGGATTTTGACCGTGAGAAAATGCCGCTGACAAAGGATTTTGGACCCATCTTAGGGTCTATGGTTGCCCGGACAGGCTGGAGCGAAGAAAACGGAAGTTCCGATGTGGTTGCAGAAATTAAGGGTGGTGGTTATCATTTCGGCAATCATCAGCATGCCGATGCAGGTGCGCTGCAGATCTATCATCATGGTATTCAGGTCGGTGATCTTGGCCTGTATCTTTCCTATGGCTCCCCTTATGATTTTAACTTTAATAAGCGGTCGGTTGCGCATAGTATGCTTTTGGTGCGTGATCCTGCTGAGCCGCTGTTGTTTAGGACCAAAACAAACGATGGTGGTACTCGGTTTAGCCAGCGTTTTCCACGCACGGTTGAGGAGGTATTAAGTGACTCCTGGTACCATACCGGAGAGATCAGGGCATCGGCATTTGGTAAGGATCCCATTCAGCCGAGCTATAGCTATTTCAATGTGGATCTAACGGCTGCATATACCGCTAAAGTGAAATCCTATACTAAAAGTTTCCTGTTTTTGAATTTGAAGCGGAAGGATGTGCCTGCGGTCATTGTCCTATTGGACGAGCTTAAGACCAATGATCAGAAATTTGAGCCCTACTGGCAGATCAATACGCTTGAAAAGCCGTTACAAAGTGAAACAGGTTTTGTATTGCATAGTCAATTTAAAAATGTCGCTGGTGCTACCTATGTTGATTTGCTGAAGCCGCAATTAAGAGACTGTGCGGTGAAATTGTATTCGGGCGATTCGACTGCTTTTGTTTTTGGTGATCTTTATCAGGTCAAGTCTCCTTGGCCAGAGGCTAGAGGAACACGGATTATGGTCTCGCCCAAACAGGAAAGTGATCAGGCCAGTTATGCTTCGGTTTTTCAGATGACGGAGAGTGGTTCTTCAAAATTACCGGTGTATTCGGAGGAAAAAGCGAATTATTATTTAATAAGGGTGGCTGATCGTTTACTGGTGGTGGCCAAACCAAATCAATATCTTAATGAATCCATTGAATTTGCGGTACCGGGAGATCAGCAGTATGAGGTCGTTGTGGTTGGTTTGAAAGATGGTTTCTGGAATATGAAAAGTTCATTAAAAAATAGTAGCTTTAATATAAATGTCCTGAAAGGGAATCATACAACCAGTTGGAAATCTAAAGCCGAAACTATTTATTTGTCGCCGGGTAGACAGTATGGTGCCCAAGAGGGGAAGATTAATTAAAGAATACGTTGTTTAAATTTTTTTAATGATTTTGTATTCTTATTTTTGCATAAAATTGTATACAATATGAAAGAGGATTCGCTTGCCTATAAAGTTTATTTAGAAGTACGTAAGAAAATTTTGTCCAGTCAGCTTGCTGGAGGGGCAAGATTGGTGGAGAGTGCTTGGGCGGATAAGTTGACGGTGAGTCGAGTGGCTGTTCGTGAGGCTTTTATGCGGTTAGCAGGCGAGAGTCTGGTTGAGTTTGGTGAAAAAGGCGGCTGCTTTGTGAAAAAAATGACAGTCGAAGATGTGAAGGATATTCGTGAGCTACGGGAGTTGTTGGAGATAGGGGCATTAAAGATTCTGTTTTCAAAGAAAAGTAAAGAGCTTATCGAAGATTTGGAGCTGATCTGCAACGATTTTTCGGAGATGGTCAGTAAAGGCTATTATGGTGGTGCTTGCGAGGCGGATGTTCGTTTTCATGAGCGGATTATTGAGGGGACCTGCAATTCAAGATTAATTTCTATTTACAAGAACAGTAACATTCCCTTATTTCATATGAAACTCGGGGCTATTATGGGGCAGATGGAAGATTACCTGGATACGGAGAAGGAGCATCGCGCTATTGTTGATGCGTTGAAAGCGGATGACTGGAATAAAGCTTATACCACTTTGGTCCATCATTTGGATCGGGGCGAGCAAGAAGCCTTGGAATTGGTTTAATATTTTTTGGATTTTTATAGGGGGTCTATTGTTTACAATAGACCCTTTTTTGTGCTGTCCCACTGCAACAATTGCCCTTTTTCAGCTTCTGTAATCATAAGTCCCTGAATGCCTTTTGGGTCTAAAGCACAATTTGTTGGATTCTTTCCCGGCGTAGGTATTTTCTCGATCGTCTTGTTTTTGGTATCAATGGATAGGATATGTTGCGATCCATAGATAGCGGCATAAAGCTGGTTATCCTGATCGAAGGCAATTCCATCTGGGCCAATAAGACCACCTGTTTCGATGAATTTTTCGATGTTCTCCACCTGTTGTGTCAAGCTGTTCCAGTGCATTTTCCAGATCCATTTTGTACCCGTTTCGGCGACAAAAAGTGTACAGTTGTCTGCTGCAAAGGCTAATCCGTTTGGGTAAAAAAGGCCTGTGTGGATCTTGGAAAGATTACCCTGTCTATTTAGGCAGCAGAGGTAGCCTGTACCATCGTCCAGGTCATTTCCCGGGCAGGAGAATAATAGGTTTCCTTCGGTATCAAAACATAAGTCGTTGGGCATTTTTAATGGCTTTCCTGCGATTTCCGTGACTATTGTCGTACAGGTTTTGTGGAAGGGATCATAGCAACGGATGCTGTTTTGTTGTGAGTCGCAAAACCATATTATTCCTTTCTTGTCGATCGCGATGCCGTTGGGATGTCCGCCCACGGCTATCCTGCTATGCTGACTGTTTTTGTAATAAACTAAATTTCCTGCTTCTTTCTCCACAAGCCATATACCACCCTCCCGGTCGAAAGCGGGGCCTTCTGGAAAAAGGAGTCCTTCAATGAGAATATTCATTTTTAAAAATTTTAAAATTTATTTTAAATGTATACAAAAATATTGTAATTTGGTATACATAAAATAAGGTGTATTTAAATACAACTTATTGATGACTGCAACATGTGTGGCGGTGATCGTCCAATTATAACAATAACAAATAGCAAAACTTTTAATAGGCATGCAAGAAAATGAAAAATCAGCCGCGATACTGCGGGAGAATGCAAGATGGATACCGGGTGGAGTGGTGTCCTTAAATCGGAAGTCAGATCCGAATATCTGCTTCGTCAAAGGAAATGGTAGTCTGGTCGAAGATATTGACGGGAACAGCTACATAGATTATCAGGCTGGATTTGCAGCATCCTTTCTGGGGCATAATGATCCTGACGTGAACGCTGCAGTGTTACAGACCTTGCAGGAACAGCAGGTATTGATGGGGGCTGGGCCAACCTTACTCGAAGGTGAGTTTGCGGAGCTTTTTTGTCAGTCTGTTCCTTCGGTAGAGAGCGTTCAGATCACAACGACAGGATCGGAAGCGACTTACCATGCGATCCGTATTGCCCGTGCTGTAACGGGGCGCGATCATGTGATTGTTATGCAGGGGGGCTACAATGGCTGGCATAACGATGTGGCCTGCAATGTGATCAGTCAACGTGCCGATGTGGGTTCATATCAAAGTCCGGGGGAATATCCATTCGATTCATTGAGTGCTGGCGTTCCTAAAAATCACAGCGATTTGGTACACATTGTCAACTACAACGATTTGGAAAGTGTGCTGTATGTGGTTCAAAAATATGATGTTGCCTGTATTCTGTTGGAACCGATTCTTCAGAATATCGGGATTGTGAAGCCAAAGGAAGGTTATTTGGAAGGCTTACGCAACATGGCCGACGCGCATGGATTTCTGTTGATCTTTGATGAAGTGAAAACCGGATTCAGACATGCGCTGGGTGGCTATCAGTCCATCTGTGGTATTCAGCCCGATCTTTCAACCTTCGGAAAGGCGGTTGCAAACGGCTACCCATTGGGGGTTATTGCAGGGAAGAAAAAATATATGGATTACTTTGTGGATCCTGATAAGTCGAAGCGCGTTATGATTGCCGGTACATTTAATGCTTTTCCTTTAACGACGGCGGCGGCGATTGCGACACTGAAAAAATTAGGCAGCGCCGAGCATCGCGTTTATGAACACGTAGAGGCGCTTGGTGCGCGTTTGGAGCAGGGATATAAGGAAATATTTCCTAAATTAGGCGTACCGTTTTATGTCGCACGCCAAGGATCTGCCTTCTGTACATATTTTATGGACCATGCGCCAGTCAATTTTCATGATATTTTGGATAACCACAATTTTGAGCTGGATACCCAATATCGAAAAAAGCTCATAAAAGAGGGGATTTTCAATTTCCCGGCACCAATTAAACAAGGAAGTATCTCCTTTGCGCATACGGAGGATGATATCGACAGAACGTTGGAGGCAACTGAACGCGTAATAAAAAGTTTGTAAACCCTAACTATGAAAATAACCGCTATTGAAACCTTTGTATGCCATGCGCGCATGCGAAATTGGATTTTTGTCAAAATTATGACCGACCAGCCCGGGCTTTGGGGATGGGGCGAAGCCACATTGGAATGGCATACGCAAAGTGTGGTCGGAGCTATCAAGGATATTTCTCAGTTGTTGATCGGTGAAGATCCGCGTCGTATTGAATACCTGTGGCAGATGATGTATAGACAACATTTCTGGCATGGAAACGGTATCGTTCGCGGTACGGCCATCAGTGGTATCGATATCGCCTTATGGGATATCTTAGGTAAAATTCACAATGTCCCTTGTCATGAGCTGTGGGGAGGTCGTGTACGTGACTATATCCGTTTGTATTGTCATTTAGGTGGAGGTCGCATGGAGGATTTTTATGAGACTGCTCCGGACGATGCCAAGCGATTTGGGGATCTGGCGCTAAAAGCTGTTGATGAGGGTTTTACTGCTTTTAAATCGATGGCTGTTCCAGAGACGATGTCGTTGGAAGGTCTTCGTCCCATTAAATATGCTGAAGCTTGTGTGAAGGCCATGCGTGATGCTGTCGGCGACGATATTGATATTATGGTGGATTGCCACGCGCGGCCAAGCCCACGTATGGGGATGCAATTTGCGAAAGCATTGGAGCCTTATGGCCTGTATTTCTTTGAAGAGCCATGCTGGCCAGAGACCATGGAAGATATTGCTTTGATTCAACGGGCGGTGACGACACCTATTGCTTCAGGCGAACGTTTGATCGGAGTGCATGCCTTTCGGGATATGCTCGAAAAGCGCGCCGTAAGTGTTATACAGCCTGATATTACACATTGTGGCGGTCTGACTGAAGCGCGTAAAATTGGAGCTTTGGCCGATGCTTATCGTGTATCTATGGCACCACATAATCCACAGGGCCCCGTAAGTACAGCTGCTTCCATTGAGCTGGGATTTGCAACACCATCCTATATTATTTGTGAAAGTGTGCATAAGGACGTCGAATGGCGTCAGGACGTCGTTACCGAAGGGTTTACGGTTCAAGAGAAAGGGCGGATTGTCCTTCCGAATAAGCGCGCCGGTTTGGGCATTGAAATCAATGAAGAAGAGGTAAAGAAACACCCTTTTCAACAGGAAATATTGCAGCGAACCTTCTATAAAGACGGTAGTGTAGGGGATTGGTAGTCTAAAAATAGCGATAATGGAGGAATATAAGAATAAGGTCGTCTTGATCAGTGGGGGACTTGGCGATATCGGAAGGGCTATGGCTGAAGCATTTTTGACCCAGCAGGCCATTGTATGTATCTCGGATCGGTTTGAACCACAGGTGGCTAGCGAGCGATGGCCCTTGTTGGATGACGCTGGAGCGCGTCTATTTTATGATCAGGTCGATGTAGCGGATGCCGGGCAGGTGGACGCCTGGGTGACACGGATAAGACAGGAGCTGGGGGCAATTTCCATCTGTATCGCGAATGCCGCATGTGTCACGATTAAAGATTTCAGCACGATAAGCAATGCGGAATGGAAGAATGAAATGGCCATTAATCTCGACGGTTCATTCTTCTTGGCGAATGCCTGTGCGAAGTCATTTGTGGAGACTGAGCTTGCAGGTTCGATCGTTTTTATGGGTAGCTGGGCTGCACATGCCGTACATCAAAATTTACCGGCATATAGTGTCTCTAAGGCTGGCCTGCGTATGCTTTGCCAGGCCATGGCTCTTGAATATGCTGCCTACGGAATTCGTGTCAACGAGATTGCACCTGGCTATGTCAATGCGGGCTTGAGCAAAGTGGTTTGGTCATCAAATGCCGAACTTCAAATGAAAGCAAAGGCTGTGGTGCCACTTGGTCAGATTATAGAAGCTGAAGAGGTTGCAAAACAGGTACTTTGGATCTGTTCGGACAATTGTAAACATATGACTGGTACCGCAATTGTGATGGATGGTGGACTGTCCTTGATTAGACCCTAGTGTATGAAACAGAAAGACCTCTTGAAAGAAACGACCGGTAGCTTGTGCGCACGATTTG
The DNA here is from genome assembly GCF_000988325.1 of Sphingobacterium sp. Ag1. Classification (NCBI taxonomy): domain Bacteria; kingdom Pseudomonadati; phylum Bacteroidota; class Sphingobacteriia; order Sphingobacteriales; family Sphingobacteriaceae; genus Sphingobacterium; species Sphingobacterium sp. Ag1. The sequence continues at coordinate 223,163 of NZ_LBGU01000044.1, forward strand.
GACTTGGTGAGTGTGATATTACTCCACCGGTCGGCATCTATTCCCGTAATTGGGGGGCAGCTGCATTTGACCAGGCAACCGCTGTTCACCAACCTCTGATGATGCATTGTTTAGCTATGCAATCCTGCGATGGTTTGCCCGCAATTCTGCTAACCGCCGATTTGGGCTGGTGGAAAAATGCTGCTGATGAACAGAATTTGCGATTAGCACTGCTCAGTCATTTTAATCTGGCTGAATCGCAGCTGATTTTTGCGCTGTCGCATACCCATGCCGGGCCAAGCATCTGTTCGACAGATGCAGCACAACCTGGAGGTGAACTGATTTCGCCCTACCTTGAATTCCTCAAACAACAGGCGATATATTGCATCGAAATGGCACTAAGTGGGCTGTTTAACGGCAGCCTAACCTGGAATTATGGTGTATGCGATTTGGCCAGCAACCGCGATCTGAAAGTCGATGATCATTATCTGATTGGTTACAATCCATTGAAAGAAGCGGATACAACCTTGTTGGTCGGGCGGTTGTATGATGAAACTGAAAGCTTAAAAGCAGTTATTTGTAATTATGCCTGCCACCCAACCAGCTTTGCCCACGAGAATGATTTGCTCTCGCCCGATTTTGTTGGCGAAATGCGGAATACAGTAGAGCGCTCTTTATCCGTGCCTTGTCTTTTTTTACAGGGTGCATCCGGTGATTTGGCTCCACGGAGACAGTATGTAAAAGATCCGGCACTGGTCGAAGCCAACGGGAGGCAGTTGGGCTATGCGGTGCTCGCGACGCTGGCCCAGGAACAGCGTAGTCATAAAAATTGGGTTTTTAAGGAATCTTTGATCTCGGGGGCGCCACTGGCCTGTTGGGGATTTCGGGAACAGCGCGCTTCAACCGATTTTAAGCAAAGGGTATTATCGATCAAAGTACCTTACAAAAAGCTACCGAGTCCCGAAGCAATTTTGAGTGAATACGAAGGCTGTACGGACCGTGTTATGAAAGATCGACTTTGGCGGAAATATAATACCCGTAAATCCATTGGAGATCAACAGGATGCTATTATTCCGGTGTGGATATGGAAAATGGGGGATGCTGTGTTGGTGGCGCAGGCCAACGAAGCTTATTCCTGTTATCAAATGGAAGTAAGAGCTGAATTTCCAGATCATACAATCGTTTTTATCAATATTGCGAATGGGTATGTGGGGTACCTTGCACCGAAAGAGCTTTATGATAAGGATATTTATGCCGTGTGGCAAAGCCCCTATGCCAGCGGCGGTCTTGAAATACTTATTGAACAAACTAAATTAGGAATTCAAACATTATTGACCGATGAAACTCGATTGGATTGATGTCATTATTTTTGCCGTATATATTATTGGTATAGTGGTATTGGGCTTATATGCTTCGAAAAAAAACTCCGCTTCGAAGCGGGACTATTTTCTTGCAGGCGATAAGCTGCCCTGGTGGATGATCGGGGGTAGTATCATCGCAGCAAATATCAGCAGTCATCATCTCGTTGGCGCTATGGGCGCCGCTTATAGTCGTGGTTTTGTAGCCATTACCCTGGAGTGGGGCGCGATTCTAATCGGTTTTAATGCATTATTGTGGATATTTCTCCCTTTTTATATCCGCAACGGCTTCTATACGATACCTGAATACCTCGAAAAAAGATACGGCAACGCAACCCGCGTGTTGTACGCTATTTTGATCTTGTTTACTTATGTGTTTGTGGAGATTGGGGCAGTTCTTTATTTGGGCGGTCTGTCGCTGCACGCTTTATTCGGCATTCCTATTTTATACAGCATTTTTGGAATGGCAATTCTGACCGGTTTATATACCGTATTAGGTGGGCTAAAAGCGGTGATATGGACAGAGATGGTGCAGCTTGTCATTTTGGTGTTGGGGGGAATTGTACTAACTTTTGCCACCATTGATGCTGCAGGGGGATTTCAGTCGGTCATAGACTCATCCAAAGATTGGAAAATGTTTTATCCTGCTTCTGATCCTGATTTTCCCTGGACCATGTACTTAGGCGGATTGTTGTGTATCAGTGTGTTTTATTGTGCGACAAACCAGTTTATTGTGCAGCGCGTATTAGCGGCAAAAAATGAATGGCATGGGCGTATGGGGGTTATCTTTGGTGACTATCTTAAATTTTTGGTTCCATTGATTATTACCATTCCGGCATTGGTGGCTCCAAAATTCCTGCCGCATCTCGATCAGCCCGATTTGCTGTTTGCAACACTCGTGGAAACCTTATTGCCCAAAGGTCTGGTAGGGTTGGTGATGGCCGGATTAATTTCGGCGATCATGTCCCACATTTCAGGAGCGATCAACTCCTGTACAACAATTCTGACCGTGGATATCTATAGCCAGTATATTAATAAAAATGCAAGCGACTACGAAGCGGTCCGTTTTGGTAAGCGCGCCGGAGTTGCTATTATCGTACTCGGGATCATGAGTGCGGTTGTACTGATCAGTTATTCGGATAAGCCGGTTTTCCTTTATTTGATGAATCTGTATGGTCTTTTCACGCCAGGCATTGCAACCATGTTTTTAATGGGGGTATTTTGGAAAAGAACCACATCGCAGGGTGCTTTAACAGCAGGTTTACTGACAATTCCCCTTTCTTTACTTTTGGAATACACCTTACCTGAAATGCCGTTTTTTAATAGAACAGGCATTGTATTCTGGACTTGTATGCTTGCTTGTGCAGTGGTCAGTTTGTTGACACCAGCGGTCTCCGAAGCAAGATTAAAAAATCTGGTGTTGGCGGGCGATTCTTTTCAGGTACCGGATCAGGATAAAGCCGCTTACCGTGGTTTTCGAAATCCGACCTTATGGTGGATTATTATAACGGTGTTGGTGCTCTATTTTTATGTACGTTATTTTTAGCTTAACTTGCTGACCTGTTATACTCTTAAAACTTATCCACATGATCGACCTAATATTGAAAGAATTAAATGCCAAGATAGCGACTGTTTTTCCAAAAATCGTTGCAATGCGCCGACATATCCATCAGCATCCTGAATTGTCTTTTCAAGAATACGAGACAAGTGCCTATATTCAGCAACAACTTCGCGAACTGGGTATACCATTCGAGCTTGTCGCTCAGACAGGTGTTGTGGCTGTACTGACCGGACAAAAATCGGCGAGCGATGATATTGTGGTATTACGGGCTGATATTGATGCTTTGCCGATACATGAGCAAAATGATGTGGACTATAAATCGAGGAATAGCGGTGTCATGCATGCTTGTGGCCATGATTTTCATACGGCTAATCTCTTGGGGGCGGCGTCCCTATTAAATGATTATAAAACGGAGTTTTCTGGTAAAATTATACTGTTATTTCAGCCTGCCGAGGAAAAGATTCCGGGCGGAGCGATTCAGGTTTTGGAATCCGGGATTCTGGAATCTTTTGATGGAACGATTAAAGCCGTGCTGGGTTTACATGTAAGTCCCCGTGTTTCTGTAGGAAAAGTCGGTTTACGTTCTGGGCGATTTATGGCCTCGAGCGACGAGTTCTATTTCACCATTAAGGGACGTGGTGGCCATGCTGCGGAGCCGCATCGGGCTGTTGATCCCATTATGATCGGCGCGCAGTTACTCACCACCTTACAGCAAGTTGTCAGCCGGAAAGCCAACCCTGATGTACCGTCGGTATTGACTTTTGGTCGTTTCATTGGGGATGGTGCTGCCAATGTTATTCCCGAGGAAGTTAAATTAGCCGGAACATTTCGTACCATGGATGAGGTATGGCGCAAGGAGGCGCTGGAAATGGTTGCTGAAATAGCGGCAACGCTTCCCGTATCGCTGGGTGCAAAGGTGGAAGTTGAAGTACGGCATGGTTACCCCGCACTTTATAACGATCCCGCATTAACGCAAAAAGTCAAAACAATTATTGCGGAAACGATGGGGAATAGTGTGCCACAAGATCTCGAAATCTGGATGGCAGCCGAGGATTTTGCCTATTATTCTTATCGTTATCCGGCGTTGTTCATGTTGATTGGGACAAATAACGACGATTCCACCACGCAATATGGCCTTCATAATCCACAGTTCAATCTGGATGAAAAGGCTCTCGAAACATCCATGGCTGTTTTGGTCAATGCAGCTATTTCTCTTTTGAATGAATCAAATGAATAGAAAGAAATTCTTGATGTCCTCTTTTGCATTTGGACTATCCTATGCCCTTCATGCGAATAACAAGCTGTTCTCGAAGCAAGAGAACGTAAAAAAAATAGGGATCATTGGACTGGATATTACGCACGCTATTGCTTTTACAAGAGCGGTTAATACGGCTGCCAGCAATCATCCCTATGGAAAATTCAGGGTTATTGCGGCTTACCCCTATGGAAGCAAAACAATCCCTTTAAGTATCGAGCGTATTCCGAAAATTACAGCGGAAGTGCAACAGCTCGGGGTTTCGATCGTATCAAGTATTGCCGAACTATTGAAGAAAGTAGATTATGTACTTTTGGAGACAAATGATGGAAATCTTCATTTGGAACAGGCACTTCAAGTGATTAAAGCAAAGAAACCTTTATTTATTGACAAACCAATAGCGAATTCCTATGCGGACGCTTTCAAAATTTTTGAAGCTGCAAGAAAGTATGGTTGCCCTATTTTTTCGTCAAGCTCCTTGCGTTATATTAGCGGTCTTCAGGAATTAGATAGGACTAAGGTAATCGGAGCAGATGTCTATTGTCCGGCAGTAACGGAACCTTCACATAAGGATCTGTATTGGTATGGCATTCATGGCGTTGAAATGTTATTTGCGTTGATGGGACCGGGGTGTCTTTCCGTAAAGACTGTTCAGGAACAGGGTACCTCGTTTTATGTTGGGAACTGGGCGGATGGAAGAATTGCCTCACTTCGGGGCATTCGTGAAGGGAAGGATGATTTTGGTGGAACAGTTTTTTTGAAAGATCAGATTGTCCATTTGGGGCAATTTATGGGATACGGCCCCTTGTTGGATAAGATCCTTCCATTTTTCGAAACGGGTGTAAGTCCGGTTGACGAAAAGGAAACCTTGGCAATATGCGCATTTATAGACGCCGCCGAAGAAAGTAAATTAAACGGCGGCAAGACGGTTCTGCTTCAAAAATAAAAAACTGTGTAGGTATGCTTAATACGTATTCACAACCGTGATCAACAACGGACTATTAAAAATTGAGGCCGGTGATATGACCGTTTCATTCAGCGGGACGCTGTTACCGTAACGCTCTTTCAATTTAGCTTTTACTTCAGGGCTGTTTAAGTCAAAATCTTTCAGCTTTTCCAGCTTCCCAACTTCGATGCCTGCTCCACGTTGGTATATTTTCCAGATCAATTCCGAACAATATATTTTATCGTCCGACCATTCGAATGTAGCATCGTAATTTTTTCCGAGAAAATTTTTTCCGATTGATTTCATTTTGGCCAGCGTCGAATTGGTCAGTACCTGATCTGCGTTTTTGAGGCGCTTGACCGCGTAATGCTGCTTTTCCCCTCGCGCAATCCAGTGTTCTAACTTAGTTACAGTTACGGGCTGTACGGCTTCCAGTACATAAGGTTTACCGTTCTCATAAAAAATAATCCCACAATGGGAATACGGAGAACGCGTTGCTAATTGGATCGCTTTACATTGCGGTGAAATGGAAGACTGAAAGATCATATCACCATCTTTGAGTGGGGGCAATTTCGCATTATCTTTTGCGTGTTTTGGGGCCACTTTTTTTGGTTGAGCATGTATTGGCTCAGCAAAGATCAGTGTGACTAACATCAAGCTAATCAGCGATAGCAGGTATATAAGTGTCTTTTTCATTGTTTTATTGATGATTTACTGAAATAGTTTCATGATTTTCTTTGACTTGATCCTTTCGGCGAGTTGAAAAGCAGATAATACGTCGGATTCATCTTGATATACGTTCTCCGTGTTTGCACCGTTCTGCAAAAGATAATCTACGATTATTTTGTTTTTTATTAAGATAGCTTTTCCAAGTAATGTGCATTGTGTAAAGCTATAATCAGCTTTAATTTCATCAATACCCAGTCGGTTCAGGCTATTTAAAAAAGTTTTACGTATAAAATCCATGTCGTTTTTTTCTATTGCCATCTTCAGGATTTCGAAATCATTGAATTGTCTGTTTTTAGCTAGAAATAAATGGTAAAACTGTTTGGCGATAGCGTACTGTCCCTTTTCTAAAATCCGATGAATGGCATTGCTGCTAAATTCCTCTACTGTGGAAAATCCATGCAGCTGACTAAAAAATAAAAGTATATTTTCAAAAGGGAGCTTGGCTATCTCCAGTTGCATGAGGCCGCTCAAATCGTTCGTGTCGAATAAGTTCTCCATGTGTCTGAGGCTGTCCAAAGCGATGAATTGAAATTCGGGTCGATAGTCCCCGAGCAGATTGGAGGATTTGGCTATTACAAAGGTGTTGTCAATAATCTTATAGCTGATAGAGATAGCCGGTTCGGCATAGTTGATTATTGTTATTGTGCTGTCTGAAAGTTCATAATGTTTTGAACGAAGATGCTCCGCCGTTGCGGTGGGAAAAAGCCTGTTGAGATCGACCTGTATGGCGTATATGCCCATTCTGTCTACAGGCAAATTATAACAAAGCGTCCCTTGGTCCGTGATGTAAGAGGGTAGTCTGTTTCCTGTCTGCTGCTGTGCCTGAAAAACGATCTTGTTTTGGTAGGCAAACAACGATGTTGCAAGACCGGCTAATAGGTAAAGAAGGCAAAGACCTGATTTTACCCCTAAGCGATCCATCGGATAAAATGATAACATGACTAATCCTGGTATAATTCTAAAAACTGATTGATCTGATTGGTTAACCCAAACGATTCGGTTTCCAATAAATTGATCTCAGCTTGTATCTCCATTGTAGTCGGCGACAAGGTAAGTTTTCGATAGACCTGAATATCTAGTTCCAAAACGGCTAATTGTAATGCGAGAAGCTGTTTTCCTTCTGTTGTATGGAGTTGAAGTTCATTAAATGCATGTTTTAATCGTTCCAATTCAGCTATTGATTTTTGGATGTCATTTTCATCGGCCTTGCCAAAGTTTGGATAGGCTTCTCCCAACGTGCGAAAAGCATCGAGGTATTCTTCCTCGGACATTTCATAAATATTCGAATAGAGCATATTATACGCATCAATGGCGTCATAGGTTTCCGAATCCATTAAGTCTTCACGATAGTCCTCGACCAACTGTTTGATGTCTTGAGATTCAATCTGTAAGATTGACTCAATATCCTGTTTGATAAGATTGGCTATTTCCATGCTTTATGCTTAAAGTAATCTAAAGTCCCTCGCCGGCTCACAAATTTGCTGACAAAGAATTTCGCGACTTTGGTATAGACAAAGATCTTGTTTTATCGCAAAATTTCAATCCCTATAATCAGCTAATTTTTATTAAAACTGTCCCGCAGCAGTTTTTTATCACCTGAACATCTCCTATAGGGCGTGTGGCGTCCATATTTCCATCGCATTTTTCTGTCTTGTCGCACGTATTTTTCTTTCTGCCCGTCAATCAAACGGAGAGCGGAATGCCGTGTAGCCAAACGGGGATGAGCGAGCTATCAAATTCTACTTTTTAACATTGTTTGTTCAGTGCTTGTTCAGTGATCGTTCAGTGCTTGTTCAGTGATGACTCAATGCGGACTGTATAATTAATGACTGATCACTGTCTAAATAGTGTTTAAAAATTGTTATGAGATACGACTTGGTATACGTATGTGTCGGTTTAACATCGGTTAATCAGAAATCAGATTTAGGACCAATAGTTAGAAATGGAGTATGAATTTTAAGTAAACTAATCTTATTTAAATTATTCTATTGATTGTTAGTATTTTATGGTGTTTTTTTTGATTTTATGAGTAAAAAGTACTCAATATATTTTGCACGTTTAAATTTAATCTTCATATTTGTTGAGTAAAAAATACTCAATAGTACAACGTGAAATTAAAAGCTATGATCGTATTAAATAAGCAACAGGTAGTCACAGAGCAATTTCCAAATGGGGAAACAAAAGTGAAAGATTTTGATCAGTTGATCTTAAAAGACAACCTTGTCGAATTTACCTATCAAGAAGATGGAGACTTAATCCGCTTGCTTTTTGTCAAGAAGCGGTTGGATGAAACCGAAGCTGAAACTTGTCGGTTATTGATCCGTTATATGCCCTATAGCCGTATGGATCGCAAAATAGAAGGTGATTTATTCACATTGAACTATGTGGCGGAGTTTATCAATAGTTTGCAATTTGATCAGGTGTTTGTGGTCGAACCGCATTCCCACGTTACCCTGGAACTTTTAGTGAACAGTGTTGGGGTTTATCCGGCATTGGACTGGTTGCCACAGTTGATGGAAAAGCTTGATTTTTCGGACAATGATCGGATTGTTTTCCCAGATAAAGGAGCGGCGGCACGTTACATCAACAGCGGCTATGAAAATAGCTGTGTTTTTGAGAAAAAGCGGAATCCACAAACAGGCCGGATCGAAGGGATGGAACTTAAGGCTGGAAATATTCCGCTCGGCGCAAAATGTATTATTGTCGATGACCTCTGTTCTGCAGGTGGCACATTTCTTTGGGCCGGGAAAATATTGAAAGAAATGGGAGCCAGTGCAGTTTATCTTTTGGTCACACATTGTGAAGCCCGAATTTTTAAAGGGACCCTGCTGGATGATGATTCACCGATAACCAGCGTCTTTACCACCAATTCCATGATGGATACCGAGCACCCAAAAATAAATTACATCAACTTAACGACTGAAAGTTATGTTTAAATCAATGAGCAAGAATCCAATACTTTGGACAGATGGTTATAAATTGTGTCATAAGGATCAATATCCAGCACATACGGAATGGGTTTATGAGACTTGGACGCCACGCATGTCTCGCATAGAAGGTATTAGTCATGTTGTATTTTTTGGATTACAGGGAGCCTTGGCCGAAATCACCAATTCATTTGATGCAAACTTTTTTGCTCAACCGGAAGAAGAGGTCGTGGCGGCTTACGAAGAGGCAATTGCAACTGTTTTTGAAAATACAAACGCGAAGTTTGCGGCGACGCATGATTCGAAACATATTCGCGACTTACATCGGCTGGGGTATCTTCCAATCAAGGTAAATGCGTTGCAGGAAGGAAGCTTGGTTCCTGTCGGCGTACCAATGTTTACGATTGAAAATACACATCCCGATTTTTTCTGGCTTCCGGGTTATCTGGAAACTCAATTATCGGCTTTTATCTGGTCACCGATGACTGCAGCGACAATCGCAGATCGCTATAAAAGGTTATTGACGGGGTTTGCCGAGAAGACGGGCGACGTCAATAAAGTCTTTACGCAGGCCGGAGATTTTTCCATGCGTGGTATGGGGTCTCCTGAAACGGCTTATCGTACGGCTGGGGGACATCTGTTGAGCTTCGGTGTCTCTGCTACATTGTCTGTTCGGGAGTATCTGAAATCCTACTATCATGCAAAAAGTGATGTAATGATGTACACCCCATCGACGGAGCACAGTGTAATGTGTTCGTACGGAGAGGACGAGGTAGAAGCATTTCGACATTTAATCACAACAGTGTATCCAAGTGGAAATATCTCCATCGTATCGGATACCTACGACCTCTGGAATGTAGTTGACAATGTATTGCCGCAATTGAAAGATCTTATTATGGCTAGGGAGGGGAAGGTTGTTATTCGTCCCGATAGTGGCGATCCTGTGAAGATTATCTGTGGCGATGCTGCATCTGATCGCAGTACTGTGCAGAAAGGTATCGTCGAACGTTTGTTTGAACTTTTTGGTGGTACGACCAACAGCAAAGGCTTTAAGGAGCTGGATTCCCATATTGGCGTAGTGTACGGTGATTCCATTACAGTCGATCGAGCGGATAAGATCTGTCAAGGTTTGCTGGATAAGGGGTTTGCCTCGACGAATACCATATTGGGCATAGGTTCGTATACCTATCAGTATGTGACACGGGATACCTTTGGCTTTGCGTTAAAAGGAACGGCCGAGATTGTCAATGGTGAGTTTAAAGCGATACAGAAACGTCCCGCTACAGATACTGGCAACTTTAAAAAATCGCAAAAGGGGATGGTCGCAGTAGTCTTTGAAAATGACGATTTTCGTTTGATAGACGATCTTACACCGCAAACGGTCGCCGATCTGGGTGAACGAAATCTGCTGGAAACATGTTATCTGAATGGCGAATTTGTACGCACAACGCGTTTTGAAGAAATAAGGAATAGATTAAGAACTGAAACAATTCGAGTATATGGAAAATAGCGTAAACAAACCGTTTTTCATCCAGGATGAAAACGTTGCACAGTATGCACAATTGATGGCATCCTGGATTGCCAAACAGGTGAAATCGGCCGACCGAAAAGGACTTGTATTGGGTATGAGTGGTGGGATAGACTGCAGTGTTGTCGCTTGCCTATGCCGGCTGGCACAGGTGGATGTCCACTTGGTGTTGATGCCGTATGGCAGTGATATGAACAAAAGTAAAAGCCATCAACATGCCATGGAGCTTATTCAGAAATTTGATTTTCCATTTCATGTATTTGACATTCAACCCGCGGTGGATGCGTTGGCCATTCATCAAGAGCAGTTTGTCGCAGAAGCTACCGCCGCTAACCGCGCTTTGAGCCTTGCCAATATTCGTCCACGTGTTCGTATGACGTATTTGTATCAATTTGCACAATTGGGTAGTAGATTTGTTATTGGTACGGGGAATATGGCTGAAGCTACTGTAGGTTATTTTACGAAATGGGGCGATGGTGCCTATGATCTGAACCCGCTGGCAATGGTTACCAAACAGGAAGTATATACCTTAGCCAAATATTTGGGGGTGCCCGAATCTATTCAGTATAAAAGTCCATCTGCTGGTCTTTGGGAGGGGCAGACCGATGAAGAGGAATTGGGTATGACCTATGCGCAAATCGATGGGTTTATTTTAAAAGGTACATCGGGCGATCCGGTTATAGACGAAATTATTCGTAAACGTATACAACAATCTGCCCACAAGTTTGCAGCGGTGCCTACATTCAAAGGTTAATTTTAAATGGTTCGAGAAGTCGACGCAGGCACTTCATAACAGGCAACAAGGGACAAAAAAGTACTATAATGAAGATGATTTTCACTGGAAGAAGGCTTTAATGGCTTCATCGTTCTGCGAAATGAAGGCTGCGTTGAAATAAATATAGATGTTATGAAACTGAATAACATAAAAACACAATTTGATCAGATTGTAGATGTCCAACAGATTGCCAGCGGCAAAAAGGATAATGTAGCGGACATATTGACCTTGGCCAAGGACGAAGTTATCCCTCCAGCAGCCTCGGACAAAAGACGCACCTTGCTCTTGGCGATCGACGTCCAAAATGATTTTATGGAATCCATCGGTAGCCTTGCGGTCAATGGCTCAAAGGCCGATGTACAACGTCTGACGCAGTGGATGTATCGTAATATTGAGGCCTTAACGCAAGTCATGTGTAGTCTCGATTGTCACTCGATAAGGCAGATTTTCCATCCCGCTTGGTGGCTTGACAGTGCGGGAAATCATCCGGAGCCATTTACCATTATTCGCTATGCTGATGTCCGCGACGGTATCTGGCGTGCTGTGAATGGCCATACAGCCTTAGCGCTGGATTATCTCCAGCATTTGGAAGCTGAGGGAAAAAAACAATTGTGTATCTGGCCATACCATTGTCTGGAAGGGACTTCGGGGGCGCAGCTGGAGAGTCAATTCACCAATATGCTTTATTTTCACAGTGCAGCGCGTCAGGTCAAACCGATATTGGTTTATAAGGGGCAAGATCCAAATACGGAAATGTACGGTATTATCAAAGCGGAATATGACGATAATAAATTCGTAAATCATGCTGTGCTCGATGCAATTCGCGATTACGATGCGATATACATCGCCGGTCAAGCTTCCAGTCATTGTGTTTTAGCATCGGCCGTGCAGATTTTGGAATATTTTGAACAAGACCGAGCGATTACGTCACGAATCACCTTATTGATCGACTGTATGTCGCCCATTGCTGGATTTGAAGCGCAGACTTTACAGCAGTTTGAGGCTTTAAAGGAGAAGTATGGAATCCAGATCAAATTGTCAACCGAAGTAACTTTGTAGCAGATGACAGCCTCCGAAAAAAAATACACATATGATTACCCAAGACCTGCTGTTACGGTTGACTGTGTAATCTTCGGCTTTGATAAAAACCAGCTTAAGGTATTATTGACCAAACGGGCAATAGAGCCTTTTGTGGGAAAATGGGCATTTCCTGGCGGTTTTATTCAGGAAGATGAAAACGCCGACGACTGTGCGCTTCGTAAACTGCAGGAGGAGGCCGGTCTCAAAGATATTTTCCTCGAACAGCTTTATACATTTTCAGACTTAGCTCGTGATCCGCGCGGAAGAGTCATTAGTATTGCTTACTATGCACTTGTCAGGCCCGATGCTTATACGTTGGAAGCAGGGGTTGATATCGATGCGGTGCAATGGTTTGGTATTGACGAAAAGATGGATCTCGCTTTTGACCATAAACAGATCTTGAATACCGCTATACAACGGCTCAGGGGTAAAATTCGTTATCAACCGATCGGTTTTGAGCTCTTGCCCGAACAGTTTACCTTGCCCGATTTACACAATTTGTATGAAACTGTTCTGCAGCGGTCAATTGATCGGGGAAACTTTCGTAAAAAAATCCTCAGCATGGGTTTATTGATCGACCACAGCGATAAGCAAAAAGACCGGCGTGCCAGGGCTGCAAAGATCTATAGTTTTGACAGGGTAAAATATAAAGAACTTACTGAATCGGGGTTTTATTTTGAAGTATAGGTCTAACCAACGGAGCAGGCAACCATGATATTGGCTCCTGCCTGCTTTCATTGCTGTCTGGTCTTTTTTAAGATCTTACGTTAATGTCCGGTGCAGCGCTATCTTAATGCACTAATTCGAGCTGAGTCGCGTTTGGGCTAACCCTGAAAATCACCACAATCATGGACTTCGAACTGATCGACTAAAGCTTTCTGTGTATAGTATTTTGCGATACGTTTATTTTTTAACAAAAGAGAATCCCCCTTAATTTTTAATTCGAAAATGGGCTCTTTCTCTATTTTCTTGAAGTAAAACTCATTATTTTTAGTCTTAATCGTGAGGCCGCTGTCACGAAAATTATAGGTGAAATCTTTGATTTGATAGATTTCATTGGAATCACAGACATTGACCAAAAGCAGTTGTTTTTTATTCATTTTGATTTCTGCAAGATCACATGCATAACATATTCCTGAGAATTCGATGCCATACTTTTTAAAACTATCGTTGCTTTCCGGTCGAAGAATAGCAATAGGATACAGCTGCTTAAAGAGCGAAAGGTTATCATCGGATATGGATCTTAGCTCTTTTTGTTTCTTTATGGAGTCTATGCTGGCGGTGCTGCTGAATGCGGCAGCTGATTTTTTAGCTTCATTCTTTTGCTGGCAGCTGAAAAACAATACCATGCAGGGCAGAAACATAGTCTTTAAGATTACCTTCATCGTTATTTTTCGCAATTATTGTTGTTACTCATAAACATATAGATTGAAAAACGGTTTTTGTTATTCAATCTCAACCCATTTTCTTTCGAAGTAGACGGTGCCTACCGGTGTATCGGTAGCGTCTATGATTTTCGCTGCTACAAAGTCGCCCTTTAGGCCAGCATATTTTAGTTTTAAACCTTTACTTTCTAAGTCGGAGGTATCATAGTATGCGCCTAATTTGAGTTGAAATGGATTGTGTTCCACATCATTGGTAAAGATGGAAAACAAAAGCAACTTCGTAGCCTGTTTATCTGCCTCTTCGTATCCAAAGAAGCGATGATCGATACGTATATTGGCATGTAAGCGTATCATACTGTCTCGAGCACTTAAGTTTACATAAGCTTTGGTGATTTCGTCAGATTCCAGTACGCTTTGTGCATTTGCTTGGTCAATGCTATCCAGTTTGGAAGTTTTTAACGATATACTTTCTTTTGAAGCAGTATCCTCGGCAGCTTTTTCCATGGCTTTGCTTGAGCTTACAGGTGCTTCGACTTGTTTCGGTTTTTCCTGACAAGAGATTTGTAACGAGAGGAGTGCTAATGCACTGCTATAATAACTGTATTTGAAATGATTCATTGTTCTTTCTGTTACAAAATCCAATCCAAAGTTGCAGAAAATAGGGGGAGAAAAAAATCCCTGTTTTCCGCTAATCGAAGAAATCGATAAATACGGTATTTTTACGGCATTCGCATGATTCTTGTCGTATGGAACGGATCGATGTGATACAACAAAAAACAGAAGAAATAAAGTATGGCGCATCGTATTTATATTTATAATGTAAATCTCAGGACCAAAGAAACATATCCCACTTACCTGGCCGAATGGAATTATGAAATTCCCATCCTCATGCGGCCATTATTTTCCGCCAATATCCGTTCCAAAGGTTCTCAGCTTTATGCCAACAAGGAAGATGGGATCGCAAGACTTCGCTATTTTTATGCGTTGTTGGCTGATAGGTATCAATTGCATTATAAAAAAAGCTATTATGAGCCTGTCAACAACATGTTTGAATTTTTGGAAGCGCTACCTTTTGATACCTTGCAGATCGATGGACGCGATGTTTTTACCATGAATGCGGAAAAAGATGTGGAGCAAGCCAAAGATTGGGTGGAAGAAATTAAAATGCAAGCCTTATTGTATGAACAAGCTGTCGATGAGCAGTCCTTAGATCCGCTGGACCCGCTTGTGAAAGCGTCTGGTTATACTTCTTTTTTAGATGCCCTTCAAACCGATTGGATTGATTATGGACTGGGTTTATGGGAAGAAGACGTTCTGAAAGAGCCAGACCCTGAAGTTTTTGAGGCAGTAGGAAAGCAGGGATTAAAGAATGCCAAGGGGGATATTTTGGTTGAGGCGATTTACGATGAAATATTCGAATTCAATGAACAGGGGATCGCTGTTGTTGAACGCGATGGCCTTTTTGGTTATATTGATACGAGTGGCACTATATTAATTCCCTGTCAATATGTGGAGGCTTTTGATGCCCGGCATATCAATGGGAACAATTACGCTGAAGTGGAAGTGGCAGGAAAACGTGGGGTACTGCATATTGATACCAAACAGTTGAGTATACCTGCATTATATGATGAACTCGACTGGATCGCCTATGGCTTTTTAAATGCAAGACAGGGGGATAGCCACATGCTCCTTTCGGCTGAAGGACGATTGATTATTTCAGATCCCGCACCCGAGTCGTTTATGTATGACTATAACAAGTTGTTCTATAGCCGGCAAAAAGGAACGATAAAAAGGAAGTATTACCTAATGGATGGTCAGTTTTTAGGGACTTTTTTGGAAGGTAGCCTGGAGCCGCTAGCCAATCGCTATTTTTGGATTAAACCCAATAAGCTACAGTCAAAAATTGCCGTCATTCAACCCGATGGTAATATTTTGGATGAAGGAATTGACCGGATTATAGTGTTGGACGACTATCGAAGTATTGCGTATCTCAAAAATAAAAGATGGCAGATCTATTCGCTTGAACAGGGCTTATTCCGATTGGCTGATTTGACGATTGATAAGGTTCTAGTCGATCATATACAACAGTACCGTAAAGATATTTTTGTCGTCGGCTGTGCTCAAGGGCAGGGGATTTACGACGCTCATCGAGGGGAATGGTTACTTGAACCTGCTATTGCCTATCAAAAAATCGAACATTGCTTTTTGGATTTTATGCGCATACACTGTGCACAGGGTATGTACTGCTTCGATACGAAGCTTAACGTCCGTAGCGCGCTGTATGATTATATCTGTTCGCCTTTTCATTACCCAAGACCAGAAGCGGCCGAAGGTGAACTGTTGCTTTTATTCAAAGGGGATAAGTTGTTTAATTTGGATTTAAATCGAAATGTTGTCGAGATTCCCGAAACAGCATATGGCTATTTGTATTCCGAGCGATACCAGCTCCGGGGGCGCGATCAAAGCTATTTTGTACAGTTCTATCAGGCGTGGATCAAGCGTAAGGGCGCCGGCTACGAACAGTATTTTGACAATGAAACGCTGTTGGAAAATGGTAAGAAGCTGGAAGCGGAGGGAAAGATTTCAGATGCCATTCGATTGTTCAGCATCGGAGCAGATCGGGGTAGTGCAGACTGTCAATATTTGCTTGGAAACATCTTTACGGATGATGACTACGAGGGGATGGATATCGAAAAAGGAAAGTCTTTTTATGAAAAAGCCATGGCTCAGGATCATGCGCAGGCATGGAATAATTGGGGATTTTTATATGCCACAGGCCATGGTGTAGCCTTTGATGTATCCAAAGCCTTAAAGGCCTATCAAAAGTCTGCTGCGCTAGGTGAAGCGCAGGCTATGAGCAACCTGGGTAACTGGTATTATGAGGGTGAATATGTGGAACAAGATTATGCCTTGGCTCTGGATTATTTTAAACAAGCGGAAAAAGCGGGGATTTATAATGATGCTCAAATCGCAGAAATCTACTATCAAGGGCAAGATTATGCGAACTTATTGCGTTATTTGAAAAAGGATCCCAACAATCTATTTTCTGCTATTTATTATGGGATTCTATATGAGGAAGGCTTTGGTGTAAAGCAAAGCTTACAAAAAGCAATCCGCTATTATGAAAAAGCCAATGAAAATAGCGTGTACGCCTATGCCGTTAATCGTTTGCTACAACTCTATGGAGCACATGGAGCAGCTTCAGACGCGGATAAATACGGATTTTGGTTCAATTTTGCTAAAGAAAATGCTGTTGAAATTGATCAATAGTAAGGAAATTGCATAGAAAATGGCTCATCGCATATATATTTACAATACAGATAAGAAGGATCAAGATTACTTTCCTCATTATTTAGGGGAATGGAACTATGTGATTCCACCCCTTTTTTTACCGCTATTTGCTGCTAATCCGAAGGCAAAAGGTACCTTAATTTACGCCGAAAAGAAACCGGGAATCAGCAAGCTTCGTGCGTTTTATGATTTGCTCATTCATGAATATGGGTTAAATTCCGATGCGCAGGCCATGGCAGCTATCGGGAAACTGTTCGATTTTTTGGACGGTTTACCCTTCAATTATTTCCAGCTGAACGCAAGTGATGTATTTAACATGAGCGATGTTAAACATAGCCAACAGGCCAAAGATTTTGCAATTGAAATCTTTGAGAAGAATGTGCTCTATGAAAAAGCAATCGAAAAACAATCCTTAGCTGAGCTTGAGTTTATTTTGGTGTCCGCTGGTTATACTTCTTTTTTAGCGATGCTCGAACTGGAATGGAGCAACTATGGCTTAGGCTGGTGGAATAGAGACGCGATTGATAGTCTAGATAATCAATTTTTTGAAGATCAGGGGCTTTGGGGGATACGCAATGCAAAAGGGGAGGTGAAGGTCGAAGCTAGCTATCAGGAAATTGGTAATTTTGAGTGTGAAGGTATCGCAGTCATACAGAAAAATGAGCTGTTCGGTTATTTGAATAGGGGTGGAGAAGAAACTATTTCCTGTGTTTATTCATCGGCGGCGCCAGCCCAATATGGAGCGGGATCAACGGTTGGTAAGGTGAGCTTAGCTAAAAAATATGGATTAGTCAACGTCGGGAACGGAGAAATAATCATACCACTTGAATATGATGAACTCGAAGACTTTGCTTACGGTTATTATCAAGGGAAGAAAGATCAGCAATATTATATCATCGATGCCCAGGGTCAGCTCTTCAATGTTGGCGGTGCGGACAAACCGTTTGAAATTGATTATGATGGATTTATTTATCAAGAGATTGGGGGTAATAAACTGCGTCATTATTATTCCAATAGAGGTATTTTGCTTGGTGCTTTTGCCAGTGGTGCACTGAGCGAATTGCTGTTTGATTTTTATGCAGTCAATTTGAATAATAAAAAGAAAAAATCAGTTTTGTCTGCCGACGGAACTATCTTGGTCAAAGATGTTGATTTACTCAATGCTGGAAATGGGCGATGCGCAGTATTCTTTGCTGATTCCGGCGGTATCCGTTTGTATGACCTGGAAGCCCGCGCCTTTGTATTGCAAGACTTGGGAATTCGGTCCATTCAAGGGGGGACTGATTTTGGTAATGGCGCCTGGGATTGCTATATTATCGAAACAGCAACCGGGAAGGGAATCTATCAGGTTGCTGAAAAGGGCTGGCTGGTACCGCTCTCAACGCACTATGTAAAAATTGTTTATGCGGTGATGGATTATTTTATTCTGAAAGACCATGCGGGGAGATATTACTATTTTGACGTTGTTCAAAGGGCGCTCAGTTCCGCTTACGATTATATCTGCGCAAGTGTTGATCATTATCAGGATCTGATGTTATTGCAAGGTGACCTGTTGTATAAAAAAGGCTACGATGGTGTGGAAGTAATTCAGGAAGATCAATATGGTCAGTTTCTGAAGAAGCTGGATCAATTGTCTGGGGAAGATTTTGAAATATGTAATCGTTTTTTTGAAGGGTGGAAGGCTGCGAAGGGCGATAATTTTGAATCCAGTTATGATGGTTATACGCTATATCATATGGCCTTGGACTGTTGCCGACAAGGCGATGTCGAAATGGCGATACGCTATTTTACCTTTTCTGCCGACCAGAATAATGAAAGCAGCATGCATGAATTGGGGAATATCTATACGGATACTGATAGCGAAGACAATCCTTTTTTAGATTTGGACAAAGGAATTCAATATTATGAACAAGCGGCCCAAAAAGATTATTCCGCTGCATGGAATGCAATTGGCTACCTCTTTCAGTATGGCATCGGCTATAAAAAGGACCTGGAAAAGTCATTTAATGCCTACATGAAAGGAGCAGAGTTGGGTAATGGCTATGCTTTGTCCAATTTAGGCTACTTTTATTCAAGTGGAACCTATGTCGAAGAAGATCTGGAAAAAGCCCTCAGCTATTATCAGAAAGCTGAATTAAAATTAGTTGAGAACAATAGCAATATAGCTTCTATCTATTACAGTTTGGAGGATTACGATCGTCTATTGGTTTATTTGAAAAGGGATAAAGAAAATAGTTATTCCAATATTTATTATGGATTGCTCTATGATCAGGGACTTAAATTTAAAAAGGACAGTAAAAAGGCGATCCACTATTTTGAACGAGCCAACGACTATGGCGTTTACGAAAGTGCTACTGCTCGGTTATTGGATTATTACAAGAATGATCCTACATTTAGAAATCAGGAAAAATATGTCCAGTGGCTTGATTTTGCAAAAAAAAATGAACTGGATATCGAACTGGATTTATTGCAATGGGATAATCAGTCTGAAGATTCAGGTGCTAGCTCGTCCTTTTTTGGCAAACTATTTAAAAAGAAAAAGTAAAATATGTTATCATCAGCAAATATAGATTTTAGTGGCATTCTGATCGACTTGATCCTGATTGTTTTTTTTGGATTTGGAACACTTTATACGTTATCTGCAGGCATTGTTCATCGTGTAAAGAAGCAGACACGGACGGTAGGATATTATTTCCTGTCCTTTGTGGTATCGGGTGTTATTGGACTGGTTGCCGCCGGATTGCTGGCCTTTATATGGGCGATGTCATTATAATAAAGTGACGGCAATAAAGTGAATTTATCGCAATGATCTTTGACTTTAAGTGAAATGATCATTGCGATATGTGATTCCCATCAATGGTTTTTAGCGTTGACAATGTGCATCAGGTGGTGATTGCAATGCCAGGCATAGAGGCCAATATTGATCTTTAAAGAAATCAACCTTTTGGTCGCAGGATGAATAAAACCTCTTTCAAGCTGTTCGCCAGTTAAGCTTTTCAACAAAATAACCCAGCGCTCATGTAAGCCTTCGAGCAATTTGATTGAGCTTTCTATTGGAATATTTTTTGCGTCGGGAAGCTCGGCCCACAATTTCTCCTCATATAATTTGATGGTTGGGTCTTCTTCTGTGAGGGCTAATTTAAAACGGACAAAGCTGTTCATGTGGCTGTCGGCGCAGTGATGAACGACCTGACGAATCGTCCAGCCTTCGGGACGGTAGCGTTTTTCCAGTAGGTCGTCGGTTAAATCGCCGACTTCGGATTTTAACCGGGCCGGAAAGTCGGCAATTGTTTTGATCCAGTCATTCAACAGGGATTTGTCGATGACATCGGGTATCGCAAAGCGACCTATAGGGTATCTGAGTTTTTCTAATTCATGTTGCATAACTTAAAATTAGTTAAAATAGACACAAGGTTCCTAATCTTTAGGTGTATGTTTTCGAAGAATATTTTCTTCGATTTGCTCTTGGGGCTGTTGTAATTTGGATGCGATTAAGAATTGTGGTAATTTCGGCACAATGAATAGCTGGATACCGCTCCGATTCGACCGGTAGACTAGTTGGTCGCTGCATAAAACATATAGGAAATGAAAAGTCTAAAAGAACTGATTGATACAAGCAATTCAGGATGGAAATTGGTAGAAGGTTGGATGAAGGAAGCGACAAATTCATATGAACTGCTTCCTCGAAACCCTAAGCGGGCTGATGAGGAACTTTTAAGAGCCCAAATTACCACCAAATCTCCTATGGGAGCCATTATTCATCAAACAGGTGGTATTTTAATCGATGGGGGCTGGTTACGTATTTTAGGCTCTGGCTCGTCGCAGTTGGACCGAGGGATTATGGAGTGGAATAAGGGTAAAAGCTTTGACAAGGAGGGTGAAAAGGGTGGTTTTCTGCTGATTGCCGACGATGTCTTGGGCGGTTATTTCGCTATTAATGCCGGTGCGCTGGGAGATGCTATTGGACAGGTCTATTATTTCGCGCAAGATACCTTACAATGGGAAAGTTTGGAATGTGGTTATTCAGATTTTGTTTTTTGGGCATTGAAAGGCGATATTAGACAGTTTTATGAAACATTTAAATGGAAAGACTGGCGGGAAGAGGTTAAATTGCTGAACGGTAATCAAGTTTTTTCGTTTTACCCGTTTTTGTGGACTGAAGAAGCACGCGATTTTCGTAAAGTGGATCGTAAGCCAATGGCCATCGATGAGAACTACCACTTTACGATGGAATTTGCTGGTGGACGCTAGTTGTTATTTCAATACGATAAGGCGACTCACTTAAAAATAAGACAAATATCCCGGCCAAGGAGCGTTCTCCTGGCCTTTTTTTGTATCCAAAATCTGCTCGGCGAACCAACGGCAAGAAATTGGGATCTATCAGCCTCTATAGGCGACAAGACAATAATACATGGTCCTATCGCCTAAATAGCTTGGTGATCGTGTCCTGACCCTTACTTAAACTGATTTATTTTGCAAACTAAAGCTAACCTCGTTAAGTTTGACTAGTTGTAGTTGGATTCCCTCGCTTAGACCGAGCTTGGTTGCAGCTTCTTTTCCCAATTTAAGCACATGAAATCCACGGCCCCGATAAGTGAAATTACATTCATATTCTCCAGCATCAATCATGATTCTCAATTTTTGGGATTTGGTCGGAAACAGGGGTTTGAATTCTTTTGTGATCCGTATTTGCGACTTTTTCACGTCATCTGCCGTAATTATGTTTCCTTCCGAAGGGAACAACATACTCCCGGGCAAAATGTCTATGGTTGGAGCGGTTGATATTTCTTTTTGTTCCTGTTTCGCTGGACTTTGTGTGATTTCTTTTTGCGTTGTTTCGAGAGCCCCTTTATCCTGACGTTTCTTTGGTCTTCCTTTTTTTCTGCTGTTTTGATTCGCTGGTTTTTCTGTTTTTTCAGTTGGTGTTACTACAGTAGTCGGAATTGCTGTATGTGTTGTATCTAAAGAGGGAGTAGCTGTAACAGCAGATAGAGGACGCTTAATGATGTTCCGGATATAATAGTGTTTTATCCGTGATTTGTCGGTGTTTCGCTCCTCAATTTCAAAATCTTCTTTGTAGGCTTTGAAAAGATGAGACATCTTATCGTATCCATAGTTGCGCGCATCAAAATCAGGCTTTCTTTTGTTGAAAAGACTCCCGATCTCACCCAAGAATGCCCAGCCATTTTCATCTGCAGTATCATCCACCGTGTCCTTCAAAAGTTCCAAAGTCTCCTCATCCAATACGGCAATACTTGTCGGATTGTCGACGGGAGCAGGCTTGGGCTGATTTTGTTGTTTTTTCTTTGTTACTGTTTCTTTCTTTTGATTTTTTTCAAAAATCTCGACATAAATGAACTTATCGCAGGAGGCTATAAAGGGTTTGGGTGTCTTTTTCTCACCGATACCGATGACCAGTTTGCCTGACTCCCGTAGACGTGTCGCCAATCGGGTAAAATCGCTGTCGCTGGATACAATACAAAACCCGTCAACGCGGTCTGAATGCAGAATATCCATGGCGTCAATAATTAACGCAGAATCGGTTGAATTTTTGCCTTGCGTATAACTGTATTGTTGTATGGGCGTAATTGCGTGGGTAAGGAGTTTGTCTTTCCATTTTTCAACATATGGGTTGGTCCAATCTCCGTAGATGCGTTTGATGGTCGGAATTCCATATCTTTTGACTTCATTCAAAATCTCTTCGATCTTGCGATAAGATACATTATCCGCATCGATTAGTATTGCGATTTGCAAATCCCCATGTTCTGCCATATATGTTTAGCTTATTTTTTCAATATTTAAAACCTATTTTGTTCGTATGATCTTTTCACATCCGATTTATTTGTTAAAAATACAGTATTGTTAAAGATATTCTTGAATTTTTTGCGAATTAATTTGAGCGTTACTTTTGAGAACAGGAGATCAGCAGTTTTTGTTTTAGCGTAGGAGGGATTTAATTACGTTTGCGAAGCGACGAAATGAATTGAGGCATGGTGAAAAATAAATAAAAAAAGGTTTTCAAACGGGGAGAATGAAAACCTTAAATAACCAATTATAAACCTAAATTATGATGATACAAAGATAGTGTAAATATTACACCTGTGCAAATATTCTTTACTATTTTTTTAAATACCCTGAATTTTGTAGCTAAACAGCTACAAACCGTTTGTGACTGGGGCAAAACTAGTCCACCATGAAGTTTGAAGGCCTATACTTCATCACCGCATAAAAGCTATTGGTGAATGCTTGGACGCTTTTATAACCGACTTTATACGCAATTTGGGAGATGGTGAATTGCTTTGTGCTCAGAAGCTCCAAGCTTTTGATAATACGGAGTAGCTGCTGATATTTTGCAAGTGTCATGCCGGTTTCTTTTTTAAAAAGGCGCTCAATAGTTCGGAGCGAAAGATTGGACAGTATGGCGATCTCATCTAATGTGATGGCTTCTGTGTAATGGTCATGCAGGTGATTTAAGACGGTTTGAAGCCTACTTTCATGCGGAAGCGTAATTTCTAAGTGGAGTAATTGTGAGCAAAAATAGGGGAGTTCATTTAATAATGCGCCTAGAAAAACTTTCTCCTGTTGATTTTCTTCCATCGATTTCGACCATTTTTCACAATATAAAATCATTTCCCTTAATACTTTAGGAGCAGAAAATAGCTGTACCTGATTGAAAAACAAATGCTCTTGTGAGCCGTCGAATTGTGGGGGATCAAAAAAAAGAACCATAAGCTTAATGCGTTCCGAGTGGGAGTTGGTCTTATGTAATGCACCTGAGGGAATCCAGGCAACGTGATTTTGGGGGAGTAGATACATTTTTCCTGCAACGGTAAGGTATTGAAAACCCTGCTCGACATAGATCAACTGACCTTTCCGATGACTGTGTAATTCGTCGTCGTGTATCCAGTTTTCTTCAAACCAGACAAAGGTTGATTTCTGGATGCCTTCAATTGTCAACGTATGATTTGTCCTATCCATGTCGTTTTAAATTAAATAAATGGCAAATTTAATTAAAATTCCAGACATACCTTTGCAAGCATTCATTACTTGTATAGCTTGGTTTACATGTATAATGTGGTTTTATGATGAAAGAAAATATAAAAATATCCGCAGCTGTTTCTTGGACCTGGTTATCCATATTGGTTGTCGTTTTAGTCTCAACCAATCTGCGGTCACCAATCACAGCCGTTGGCCCTGTACTGGGGCAAATCAGTGAAGATTTGCAATTAAATAGTTTTCAAAGCAGTCTATTGACGGCAATACCTCTTTTTATGTTTGCGAGCTGTTCTGTAGCAGTGAGCCGATATTCACATAAACTGGGCATGCACCATTTTTTATTACTCGGTTTAATGACGTTGAGTGTAGGAATTGTGCTTCGGGTTTGGGGTAATACGCCAACGCTGTTTGTGGGATCTTTTTTAATCGGGCTTGGGATCTGTGTGGGCAATGTCGTTACGCCCGGTTATATAAAAACAAATTTTCCAAAGCAGATTGGACTGATGACAGGCATTTTTGCAGTAGCAATGAATCTGACCGCAGCTTTTGCTTCGGGCTTTAGTTTACGATTGGGCGAATGGACTGGTCTCGGGTGGCAGGGTTCCTTGGGCGTTTGGGTGATTTTAGCCCTGTTATCTCTTATCGTTGCTTTCTTTGATGCTTTAAGCCGAAAGAAAGCACAGGGTATCACTGAAAATAGACCGGCGATAAGTGGACTCGGACATATCTTTAGGTCAAGATTAGCTTGGTATATCAGCTTATTTATGGGTATTCAGTCCTTAATTTACTACAGTTTGATTTCTTGGCTACCTAAAGTATTGGTCGATTATGGTATGCCAGCGGAGGATACGGGCTGGTTGCTTTTTTTGATCCAAATTGCCATGCTTCCCATAATGTTTATTGGGCCTATTTTGGCACATCGGATGAAGGATCAGCGTCTAATGGCAGCGGCTGTTGCGATAGGCATGCTTGGAAGCATCTTTATATTTTGGCATTACAAACTTCAGGGAATTTATGTTGCCGCCATATTGTTGGGACTTTCCAATGGATTGTCTTTCAGTTTGTCTATTCTTTTCTTTACCCTGCGGGCGAGGTCAACGGCGAATGCGATTAAAATATCGGGCATGGCCCAGTCTGTTGGTTATCTGATTGCAGCTTTTGGTCCGCCGGTATTCGGTAAGCTGCACGAAATAGATGCTACCTGGAATTACTCCTTCTATTTTTTAGCGGGCAGTATCGTACTTTTATTGTTTGCAGGATGGAAGGCCGGGGAAGATAAGTATGTAGCGGAAGATTAAAGATAAGGCTACATCAGGCACAGCTGTTTAGCTGATGTAGCCTTATTGAATTCGTTCTTAAACGCTATTATTCAAATTTAACTGTTAATCTTTGAGGACAGAAAATTCGATGTAGGTGGCATTGTTCACATCGTGAAAAATACGTTGGGTAGCTTTACGGAAATCGGCTTTGGTAGCTGTATAAGGTGCTAAAAACACCTGTGGATTTCGTTCTGCCAGCGGAAACCAGGAGTTTTGTACCTGAACCATAATGCGATGTCCTTTTTTGAACGTATGCGCAACATCTGGCATTTCAAAATTCACCTTTTCGACCATTCCTGGAGTCAGGGCCTGCGCTTTTTCAAAACCATTTCGGTATTTCCCGGCCATGATCTCACCACGTACCATCATCTGGTATCCAGCCATTGTTTTTCCTTGATAACTTGCTGCATCGTTCGGGTAAACATCAATCAGTTTGACAACATAATCTGCATCTGTACCTGTTGAAGAAACCTTAAGGAAATTTTTGATGGGGCCAACTATAGTCAGATCTTCTGTCAACGGTTCCGTTTGATAAACCATGACATCAGGGCGACTAGCGGCGAAACGCTGATCATCTACCATATACTCCCGCGTTCGGTTTTGGATTAGCCCACCCTGGTGCGGAACCGGTTTATTGGGGTCAGTGACATATTCATCCCAAGAATCTGTACGTTGAACTTTGTCAAATCCAAGTTTCCCCTGAGGTTGGAAGTATAGTTTTTTTATTTCTACATTTTTGGGTGGCCATTGTTCGAAATGTTTCCATTCATTGCTTCCAGAGACAAAAATGTTCGCTTCCGATGGTGCGAAGTTCCCTTCATCTTTTAGATAATATTTGAAAAATGGTTGTTCAAATTGTTCCTGATAGGTAACGCTGGTTTTTTTCTCAAATTGGATATCACCTAAATAGTTTCCTTCTGCACGAACCCAGCCGCCATGATACCAAGGTCCTGCGACTAAAATCGAGTTGTTTTTTTTGCTTTTATCCTCAATCGATTGATAGGTCTTAAATGTTCCATAAGCATCTTCCGCGTCAAAGAAACCACCGACCACCATCACAGCTGGTTTTACCTCCTGTAAAGAATTGGTGATCACACGCGATTTCCAAAAATCATCATAGTCGGGATGTTTAAACAGATCATTCCAAAACTGTACGGAGTCACCAAAATACTTTTCCTTTAGTTCCCGCGCTGTTCCGGCTTCTAAAAAGAAGTTGTATTTATCGGCTTCTTTGATCTGAATTTTGCTCTTGAATTGATCTGGCGTGATGGGTTTTGGACGCGGGACACCAAAGGTTGACATAAAGGTGAATGCATCCTGAAGAAACAGTACGCCATTATGGTGGAAGTCATCGCCGATATACCAGTCTGTTACCGGAGCTTGTGGGGAGACGGCTTTCAAGCTCGGGTGCGTTTTGACCAATCCAACGGTAGAATAGAAGCCCGGATAGGAGATCCCATAGAGTCCGGCTTTGCCATTATAGTTTTTGAGATTTTTCTGTAGCCATTCAAGCGCATCATAGGTATCTGTACTTTCATCGAATGCTTTTTTATCTTTGCTGTAGGTGGTCGGACGTATATCTTCAAAATTACCTTCGCTCATCCATTTGCCACGGACATCCTGGTAAACGAAAATATAGCCTTCACGCATCATCGCCGGAAAGTTTCCCAGGCTTTTTTTGTATTCGTTTTGACCATAAGGCGAGACAGTGTATGGCGTTCTATTGAGCAAAACCGGATATTTCTTGGATTTGTCTTTTGGACTGTAGATCGCAGTGAATAATTTTTTCCCATCTCGCATGGGGATTGCTACTTCGGTCTTTTCATAATGATCTCTAACATAAGCCGAGTCGGCAGGGGTTTGAGCATGTAACTGGCTTGCGCTTAAAAGCGCCAAAGTTAGGTACGAAATTGTATTTTTCATTCAGATAATTATTTGTTCAGTACATTCTTTGGTGTAAAACTCTACTTTACACTTGGTTTCGTTCGTTGCAATGTTATGGATACTCTTATGCACCTTAGGCTATAGGGGATACCGTTAAATTTGTTATCGCGCTACCGATTGGCAGACCATTTATCCAATAACAATGCGCAGGTCAAATGCTGTTGGTTTATAAATTGAACGATAGACTCATTGCCTGTATTTAGATTCTAGGCTAAAGTTAGTGCTACTAAAACCATTTTCCAATTTTATTGTCATATTTATGGGAAATGGAAAAAGAAAAATTGACCAATTTTTAAGAAAGAAAAACTTTTTTTGGATTGAATTTGGATTAGTTTTCGAATCTTGATATATTGAGTAAAATTAAGGACAATTGTTTTTTGGGTTAACAACTTTAGCTAAAAACGTTAAATTCCAGTTAGATGGACTAGTAGAATACTAAATAATAATTCATTTTCGGATTATTTCTTAAGGTTTCGAATGGGCTTCGTATCGCTATTTGTCACGATTTTATAAATTAAGTGCGGGGTGGTATGAAATATGTTTTTTTAAGCTAATTTTAAGAATTATTTTATCATAATACATCAATTAAATAACAAATTAAGTATATAGAATTAATATGGGACAACAAGTGAAAGATGCCAATGGAAAATTGGGTATTCTTATTCCGGGATTAGGTGCTGTGGCTACAACATTAATCGCTGGTGTGGCATCTATAAACAAAGGTTTTTCAAAACCAATCGGATCTGTTTCTCAATTGAGCAGAATCCGTCTGGGTAAACGCACTGAGAACAGAAATCCATTAATTAAAGATTTCGTCCCTTTAGCAAAACTGGAAGATGTTGTTTTTGGTGGCTGGGATGTATACGAAGATAACGTATATGAGGCTGCATCAAAAGCACAGGTATTGGAGCAAGGTCAATTGGATGCTGTGAAGGCTGAATTGGAAGCTATCCAACCAATGAAAGCTGTGTTTGACCGTAATTTTGTGAAAAATTTAGACGGAACACACATCAAATCTGAAAAAACTCGCCGTGAATTGGCAGATGCTGTACAACGTGATATTCGTGAATTCAAAGAGAAAAACGGATTGGATCGTGTTGTATTGGTATGGTGTGGATCTACGGAGCGTTATATTGAAACAAACGAAGCTTTTTCAACCTTAGCTAAATTAGAGGAAGCATTAGATAATGATGATCAACGTATTCCACCAAGTATGATCTATTGTTATGCGGCATTGAAAGAGGGCGCTCCGTATGTCAATGGTGCACCGAATTTGACATGTGACGTTCCAGCGATTGTTGAGTTGGCACATGAAAATGGTGTAGCAATTGCAGGTAAAGATTTTAAAACAGGTCAAACATTGATGAAGACAATTGTGGCACCTGGTCTTCAAGCGAGAGCTTTGGGTGTTGAAGGTTGGTTTTCGACGAATATCTTAGGTAACCGTGACGGATTAGTATTGGATGATCCTGAAAATTTCAAAACAAAAGAAGTATCTAAATTATCGGTATTGGAAGAAATTTTAGATGCGAAAAAGAACCCTGAGTTATACGGTGACCTTTACCATAAAGTACGTATCAACTATTATCCTCCACACGGTGATAATAAAGAATCTTGGGACAACATTGATATCTTTGGTTGGTTGGGCTACAAAATGCAGATTAAGATCAATTTCTTATGCCGCGATTCAATTTTAGCAGCACCGGTTGCCTTGGATTTGGCTTTGTTTATTGACTTGGCGCAACGTGCAGGCATGTCGGGTATTCAAGAGTGGTTGTCATTCTACTTGAAGTCGCCTCAAACGGCTCCAGGATTGCCTCCTGAACACGATATCTTCAAACAATTGATGAAATTGCAAAATACATTGCGTCACATTATGGGTGAAGATTTAATCACACATTTAGGACTGGATTATTACCAGGAGCTCGTCGATAGTATTCAATAAGCTAACTTAATAAGAGCGGGGAAACAATTGTTTAAAAGCAATTTTTCCCCTTTTTCTTCAAGATATTTACGATATTGAAGATTTGTGATATAACCCTCTGTAGACTTTTGCGCTTACGAACGCTGAGATAGTGACGGGGGTTTTGCTTTTTTTATAAATGATTTTATTTTGCAATTAGAAGAAATGGAATTTGCAATTATAGCGGCGGGAGAAGGTTCTCGATTGCGAAAAGAGGGATTCAATTTACCGAAACCCTTGCTACCATTACATGGAGTTCCATTAATTGAACGATTGATTCGCGTGTTTGTTAAAGAAGGGGCGCAAAGTGTTCATGTTATTATCAATAAACAATCTCCAGAACTGAAATTGTTTTTGGAAACAACGACGTTTGAATTACCTATTGTGCTGATAGAAGAGGATACAGCAAGTTCATTGCATAGTTTTGCTTTGCTTGTCAAAAACAACCCCAATTGGTCGTCCTGTTGTCTGACCACAACAGATACGGTTTTTAGGCCACATGAATTTCATGCCTATTTACAAGCATTTCAACAACATCAACAGGCAGACGCTTTTATGGCTGTTACTCCTTTTGTTGACGATGAGAGTCCGCTTTATGTGAACACCAATTCGGAGCTTCAGGTAGAAGCTTTTTTGGATACGGCAACCGCAGAAACGAAGTACGTTTCTGGGGGAATTTACTGCTTTCGTCAGGCGGCGATGGACTGTGCGTTGAGCTCCGTCGAAGCAGGCAATTCCAGAATGCGTAATTTTCAGCGTGCTCTATTGGAAAACGACTTACAAGTAGAAGCATTTGTATTTGAAAAGGTGGTCGATATTGATCATTTAAAAGATCGTGTTGTCGCAGAACAATTTTTGAGTGAGGAGGTTAGTTAGTAAAATGAGCGATATGATTTCTATTTTAGGCGTAACTCGAAAAAATCGCTTTTCACCCAACCATGTGGGGAATGATGCCGCCATATTCAATGAAGTAGTTTTAAAACTGACTGAAAAAGGTGCCTCGGTAGAGCTTTGTAACGAGGATGAATTTTTGTCTTCAGCATCCGTGAAGCAGGACAATATTCTGACCATGGGGAGAACAAAGACTCTAGTGAAAAAGTTGCAATCTCTTCAAAATAATGGGGTCAATGTTTTGAATTCAGGATTTGGAATTGAAAATTGCTTTCGGAAAAATATGACCCTTAAGCTTTTGGAAGGTGGAGTTCCTTATCCGAAAAGTATCGTGATCTCTACGGTTGCCGATATTCAATCTATTTTTGAGAAACTGAAAGGAAAGGGTGTGTGGATCAAACGTGGCGACTTTCACGCCATTCATAAAGAAGATGTTACTTTTGCCGCTAGTCTGAAAGAAGCGCAACATATCTTGAATGAATATGCGCTCCGCGGGATTAAAGAGGCGGTGATTTCTGAACATCTTGCCGGAGACCTACTAAAATTTTATGCGGTGCGGGGAACGGATTTCTTTTTTTATTTTTATCCCTATGAACACAATCATCACAAATATGATTTGTATGAACAAATTAATGATGAGGTCGTACACTTTCCTTTTGATCTCGACAAGCTAAAAGAAGTCGCTAATCGTGCGGCAGAAGTACTGGATGTACATATCTACGGCGGCGATGTGATTATTGATGCAAATGGAGACTTCCATATTATTGACTTAAATGACTGGCCAAGTTTTGCGCCTTGTCGGGCAGAGGCTGCAGAGGCCATTGCTCAAATGGTTTACCATAAATTTACTGAAAAGAACCACAATGCAGAAAGAACAAGTTAATGTAATCGAAGAAGATAATTTGAGTGCATTCGAACAATCTTTAAAATCTAATGACACTGAGGAACGAATTGATATTTGGTTTTATCGACCTATAGGTTATCGCATTGCGCAAGTCTGTGCAAAAATTGGTATTACACCCAACGCTGTAACCATTATTAGTATTTTCTTTGGCGTTGCGGCGGGTATTTTATTCTATTACCCGGCGTTATGGATTAATGTGATCGGCATGCTTTTATTGGTTTTTGCCAATTCTCTAGATAGTGCCGATGGACAGCTGGCCAGAATGACGGACAATAAAAGTCGCTTTGGTCGTATCTTGGATGGTTTTGCTGGCGATTTTTGGTTTGCTTCTATTCATATTGCGATCTGTCTACGCAGTATTAATGAAGGATGGCCACAATGGCTGTGGGTATTTTGTGTGCTTGCAGGTGTATCGCATATGCTTCAGTCAGCAATGGCTGATTATTACCGTAATGTGCATTTGTATTTTATAAAAGGTAAAGCTGGAAGTGAGCTGGACAATACTCGTGATTTGAAAGTTGACTACGATGCCTTGTCCTGGCGCAAGAATTTTTTTAGCAAATTTGTGTTGAATGGCTATATGGGCTATACACGAAACCAGGAAAAGCTTTCGCCAAAACTGCAAAAGCTACTGCACCTAGTGAAAAGTCGTTATAAAGACGAATTGCCAAAACAATTAATGGTCGACTTTAGGACTCAAAATAAACCATTGATGAAGTATACAAATATTGTACAGTTCAATACAAGGGTGATTTTCCTATTTGTTTGGTTGTTTATCGGCCAACCTTGGATTTACTTTTTCTTTGACATGTTTGTCCTAAATCCGATATTGATCTATATGTGTAACCGACAAGAAAAGGTAAGTGGCTATTTTGTTGATAAATTAACAAATGATCCAACCTATGGGTAGCAAAATCTATAAAGTGCTCTTTATGCTGATCGGTATAGGTACACTGGCCTATATGATTCATGCTATGGGAATTGATGAGATTTGGAACAACCTTGAAAATATTGGCTGGTGGTTTCTGCCTGTACTTGGTAGCTGGGCAGTACTCTACTGGATGAATGCTATGGCATTTAAGGCAATTATTCAGGAACCGGAATTGCCACAGACAAACGTCCCTTTTTGGAAGGTCTTACAATTGACAATATCGGGGTATGCCATCAATTATATAACACCATTTGTTGCGTTAGGGGGGGAGCCTTATCGTATTATGGAGCTTAAAAACTATGTCGGTGGTTCGAAGGCAGGTTCATCTGTGCTGTTATACGGTGTCATGCACATCCTATCGCATATTTTATTTTGGGTCGCTTCTGTTTTTCTAATTCTTTGGTTTGTGCCTGCTAGCACGATGGTCAATGTGGCCTGTGCTGCGATTTTTGTGATGGCTATCATCTGTACTTGGTTATTTACGAAATTTTATAAGAAAGGAATTACAATTTCACTCTTGAAAGCCTTGTCTAAGTTACCCTTGGTAGGTAAGAAAGTCGGTAATTTACTGGAGACGAAATATGAAACTTTGAATGACGTCGATCAACAGGTGAAAAACCTTTTTCAAAATCGCCGCGGTCGTTTCTATACGGCCCTTTTTTGGGAATTTGTAGCACGCGTTGTAGGCTGTTTTGAGATTTATTTTATTGGTTTGGCCTTAGATATCAATATTGATTTTATTGATGCTATGATCATTAGCTCAGGATCTTCCCTATTTGCCAATCTTGTTTTTTTCTTTCCAATGCAGTTGGGAACCCGGGAAGGTGGATTGGCAATGGCTGTAATGAGTATAGGATTGCCTGCGAAAGTCGGTATTTTTATGGGTGTTGTGACACGAATTAGGGAAATTGTGTGGATTATGATCGGTTTGGGGTGGATGAGTTTAGTAAAAAAGAAATAACATGGATAAGTTTAATATTAAAGGGATTATTTTTGATTATGGTGGAACCTTAGACACCAATGGGGGCCACTGGGGAGCTGTTATTTGGTCGGGTTATGAAAAATATCAGGTTCCTGTAAATTTGAATGCTTTTCAGGAAGCCTATACCTACGCGGAACGGCAGATGGCCTTACAACCTATTATTAAACCGCAGTTTAATTTTTTGGAAGTTCTTCAGGCAAAGCTCAAGGTGCAATTTGATTATCTTATTGCAGCAGGGTATGACTTAGACCGATCATTAGCGCATAGAATAGCCTTTGACGGTTATTCACTGGCGAAGAATACGGTTGAACAGGTAAAACCACTGTTAAATTCACTCCATGAAAAATATCCGATTGTCATGGTCTCCAATTTTTATGGTAACTTAAAGTCGGTACTTGATGATTTTGGGATCCTATCTTATTTTCAGGATATTGTGGAGTCGGCTGTCGTCGGTGTGCGCAAACCTGATCCTGCCATCTATGCCTTAGGTGTAACTAAAATAGGACTTCCTGCACAAGAGGTATTGGTGGTGGGTGATTCCTATAGTAAAGATATGGTACCTGCCAAAGCGGTTGGCTGCCAAACCTTATGGTTGAAAGGGCAGACTTGGGGCGAGGATAAATTGCAGGATACTGGAGCTGCAGACCAGCAATTTACAAGCATCTTCGATTTAATCGACTTTGTTTAAGTAGAGATTCTGACGAAATTCTTTAGGCGAGATTCCAACATTTCGCTTAAAGAATTTACCAAAAAAAGATTGATCCGAGAAATGTAATTTCACCGCAATTTCTCCGATGGGAAGGCCCTGGCAAAGTAATGATTTTGCTTCCTCTACCAAGACGTTCTGAATAAGTTCTATTGCTGATTTTCCAGTTA
This sequence comes from Sphingobacterium sp. Ag1, assembly GCF_000988325.1. NCBI lineage: Bacteria > Pseudomonadati > Bacteroidota > Sphingobacteriia > Sphingobacteriales > Sphingobacteriaceae > Sphingobacterium > Sphingobacterium sp. Ag1. The sequence goes on from NZ_LBGU01000044.1 coordinate 256,783, forward strand.
GTTCCTTGGTAATCACCGATAGGTGTTTCGCTGTGATGCCTAGTTCCATCGCATAAAATTGCACCATGTGTTCTTTATGAAACGATTTTTTTAGTAGCAAATGAAAATTGGCCAGAATCTCTCTTTTCCGGGAGGGAATAGCGGGGGTATTTCGCATATTTTGGCTTCCTAGACGGGCTATTTCACAAAATAATATTTCCGTTAATGACTTTATAATCTGATGCTTGAAAAGATAGCTAGACTCTTGTCGATCGTAATGAATAAACTGTTTAAATAAGTTGGATAAGTTGGTCGAATCTTGGTTCGATAGCGACCAGATGTAACTGTCACTTAAGGCAAGCGACTTTTTGGTGACCTCAAAGAAATCTTCTTGAAAATCCAATTTGAAACTAAAATCCAGCGTAAAGAAAATCAAATACACCTCACAGTCCCAAGATTTGACGACTGAAGAGCCATTCACTCGGGAGGATGGATTGGTTAACAATAGGTGATTTTGAGCAACCTGTACCCGTTCATTATTAATCATGAACGAAGTTTCACCTTTTTTTATTAAACAGAGCGAATAGAGGTCACCTTTTGTTAAAATCTGCTGCTGCTCGGAACTAAATACAGGTTTCGATTTGTTGCCCTTAAAATGAAAGACATAAAAACCCTTGTTTTTGATGGGAGTTTCCTTTACAGACATGTTTATTTTACGATAAAATCAAAATAGGTTTTACGATAGGGTTCATCTTGCAAAGTGTAATGCCACCATTCCTTATCATAAGCTTTGAAGCCGAATTTGGCCATCGCTTCTTTTAAAATCTTTCGGTTTTCTTTCTGTTGGGCGGTCAGATGCGCATAGTGATGATGGGAGACTGCGCCGAAAAAATCAAAAGGTCCACCCATATCAATCTCTTTATGATCTTTTAAGCTAATGAGCGTTAGATCGACTGTACTGCCACGGCTGTGGCCTGATTTGGAGGCAATAAAGCCTAGATTGAACAAGTTCTTCTTATTGATAATCGGGTAGAATTCCCTTTTTGCGATGGTATCATTGGTGTTTAAGGACCATGTTTTAAAGTTGTCAACAGCACGTTGCGGACGGTAGGCATCGAATATTTTCAGGCCAAGACCTTTTTTATTTAAATGGTTCTCGACCTGTTGCAGTGCTAGCGCTGCGCGCTTCGTTAAAATAGCGACTGGTTTTTCATAACCTTGAATTGGCCTTCCCGTGAAGTTGTGGCTACCAAAATAACGCATTTCTAAACTTATTGTTGGAATAATGTCCTTGACGTATACAAAATCTGAAGGCATGGTCTTTTCCTGCGCACTGAGAGAAAGCGTGGAAAGGCTTAAGGCAAATATAAGACACAAGTTAAATTTCATGGAATGAAGATACAACTTGTGTCTTAATTAATATAATATAAAACGTTATTCTCGTTCGTAATGACAAGAATGATCTTGAATTCAGCTTATTGACCAATCTGCGCTCGTATTGATCAACAGCCCACTAATGATCCGCTAATTTTTTTCTCAGATAATTGTATATTTCAATCTGCGAACGGCACGGCGCCTTTTTATTCTCAACGTAATGATTGCTCAGTGAATTGTTGAGTATCCGTGCCTTGACATTATCATTGAGCTGGATCTGAAGCATTTCTTTTAAATCTTCCTTGATTTTTTTACTTGTTATTTTGACCGCTGCTTCGATGCGATGATCCAAGTTTCTTGTCATCCAATCTGCCGAGGAAATAAATAGCTGCTCTCGGCCAGCGTTGTAGAAATACATCACACGTGCATGTTCCAAATACTCATCGACGATTGAAATAGCATTCATTTGCAATTTAAAGGTTTTTTGATTTGTTGCACAGTAGATTCCCCGGATGATAAGGTCTATTTTGACACCAGCTGTTGCGGCATCATAGAGCTTTTTAATCATTTCTTTATCGCTCAGTGAGTTTACCTTGACAATAATATATGCTTTTCGACCAGCCTTGGCTTCGGTAATCTCCTGATCGATGTAGTGTAGAAGTTCCCTGCGCATATCCGTTGGGCATATCAACAGACTTTTGCAATTTTTGATAATTTCAGCCGGATTTGACTTAGGACGTCTCAGGTAATTGAAAACCTTATTTATATCGGCAATAACATCCCTATTACTCGTTAACAGGCAGTAATCTCCGTATAATTTAGCCGTTTTTTCGTTGATATTTCCTGTGCTGACAAAACCATACTGGATCGTTTTCATCCCAATACGTTTTTTGATGACGCATAGTTTTGCATGAACCTTTTTATTTGGAATACCGGTCAATACCTTGATGCCTTCCAGTTCAAGTTTCTCTTTCCAGTCCAAATTGTTTTCTTCATCAAATCTTGCCCGAAGTTCAAGCATCACGGTGACTTCCTTTCCATTGCGGGCCGCGTTAATCAGGGCATTTGCAATTTTTGAATTCGAGGCTAACCGGTATGCTGTAATCTGGATGGTTTTCACATCTGGATCCATCGCTGCTTCACGAAGTAAATCAATGATCGGTCTAAACTCATGATAGGGGAAGGAGAGCAGCACATCTTTTTTCAATACGGTATCCGTTACACGTTCGTAGTTCTTGAAATAGGGGTGTGGAAAGGATGTTCGTTCCAAGGGCTGATTGTACGATTTAAACACATTGGGAAAATCCATGAAGTGTTTGAAGTTGTGTATTTTTTGTCCTGGAATGATGCTGTCTTTTTTTGAAAGGTTAAGTTTCTTGATCAGGAATTCTACCAATTTATGGTCCATCTCTTGATCAAAAATAAATCGGGTAGGTTTACCTTTTCTTCTGTTTTTTACCCCTTTGCTTATCTTTTCGACCAGCGTCGTGTTGATGTCATTGTCAATGTCAAATTCGGCGTCTTTTGTGACTTTAAATACATGTGCATTGAATACATCAAAACCGAAATAGGAGAATATCAGAGGAAGATTAAACTTGATAACATCCTCCAAAAGTATGATGTGTTTTTCATCTTTTGGCGATGGCAACTGGACGAAGCGTCCATTTTGACTGGTCGGGATTTCGATGAGTGCAAATTTGGTTTCGTACTGCCATTCCTGTTTTCCCATCGCAATACCCAAATAAAGGCTTTTATCCCGAATATAGGGCATAGGCCGCACATCGTCCAATATCAGGGGAATGACGTTCGATTCTACGTCATCCTGATAATAGTCACTCACAAACTTCTGTTGTTCGGGGTTGAGTTCCTCACTGGTCTTAATATAGACATTTTGTTTGGCCATATCTTTTTGGATACGATTCCAGGTACTGTCAAATTTCTTTTGCTGCTTGATGACCCGGATATTGAGCTCTTCTAGGATAAGCTGAGGATCTTCATAGAAGGATTGATTGGCACTTTTATCTTTGAGGTCTATAGCCCGTTTTAGACCTGCAACACGCACGCGGAAAAATTCATCGAGGTTATTGGAAAATATACCTAAAAATTTGATTCTTAAGGGTAAAGGGACAGTCTCATCCGCAGCTTCCTGAAGTACTCTGCCATTAAAGCTCAACCAACTAACGTCTCTAGGAATAAATTTTTTCGCCATAGCTAAATATACGTAAATTTAAAAAGCAAAACTATAGCTCTGCAGGGGATAATCGAACTTTTTTGTGTTAAAGAATTATTAAGTTATTTTTTGTTGATGTGTCTTGACCGTCGTTTTAAATGGGTAGTTTGCCCATTGCTCTTCCTTCCTGAGATAGACCGCTATAAGGTCGTGCGCTGCATGGTAAAAAAAATCCCCCAAAGGTCTATTCAGCCTTTGAGGGATACGTCATTATGTTTGGCTTCGTCTACTTCTTCTTTCCGTACTTTTTGGAAATTTGAATAGCTTTGTATTTCGTCGTGTCAAAATGTGGTGTGTCAATTGACAAGCTTGTTGGATAAGGTGCACTTCGATCGAAGAAATATACGGTTGTTGTACTTCCGTAATCATTAACTGGCATCAAGTCAAGACAGCCTGTATAATCTGCGTTCAACAGGTCACCTACTGTAACGGCATAGATGCGTATGATACCGCCTTTATTTTGTTCATTTCTGACGAAAGCGACTTCCTTAAAACCTCCCGGTAAATCTTCAATACTTTTCTGATTGAAGCTATCTTTTAAAATAAAACCCAGCAGCACTAAAATCGGTATGACCAAAAGCCATAACCTTTTATTCTTCTTCATTAAAAAACACTTAAATTGTAATAGTAATACCTAATAACTTATAAAACTCTTTTAAAATTGCCTGATGTCCTGGCCAAGCAGGAGAGGTGACCAAATTTCCGTCTACGACCGCTTGATCTGCAGGGATATTTCTCCATGTGCCGCCCGCTAGTTCGATGTCGGGACCTACAGCAACATAGGCTGTCAATGTACGACCTGCGAGTACTTTTGCAGCTGTTAACACCTGGATACCATGACATATAGCTGCCACAGGTTTGTTGTGCTCAAAGAAGTGTTTCGTAATCTCCAAAACACGATTGTTGAGTCGGATATATTCCGCCGATCGCCCGCCAGCAATATATAGTCCGTCATAATCTTCGACATTTACCTGGTCGAAATCTTTATTGATTGCGAAATTATGCCCGCGCAATTCTTTATAGGTCTGATCACCAGTGAAATCATGTACTGCTGTGGGAACTACATCTCCGCTTTTGCGGTCTGGAGCAATTGCATCTACCGTTATTCCTATAGAACCCATTGCCTGAAATGGAACCATTGCTTCGTAGTCTTCTACAAAGTCTCCTACAAGTAGTAATATTTTTTTTGCCATATCAAAAAACCTCTTTTAATAGGTTTTCAATTTACATATTAAAAGAGGTTTTTACAATGATTATTTGTTAATCTTTTGTTAACCCTGAACGGATAATTTTTCGGCGAGTGCACGTTTTGTTTTACGTACTTTAGCTTCTAATTGACTTCTTAAAGTCGGGTCGATAATACCTTTACCTTCTTCAAAGTTTTTGTGGAATTCAGGAAGAGAAAAGGAATCTAATATATCGGCACCGTCCCAAGTGATTCGATTGACAGCGGTGTTCAATACTGTGGCTCCTCCCATTGGACCAGGTGCAGTAGCCAATAAGAAAACAGGTTTGCCATTGAATAATTTACGGTTAGGGATCCGTGAAACCCAGTCAACGATATTTTTGTAAGCTGTGGTATAGGATCCATTGTGTTCTGCCAAAGAAATCAACAGGAAATCTGCGGCATCCATTTTAGCTGCAAAGTCATGTGCCAATTGAGGAATGCCCAACTCGACTTCTTTGTCGTAAGAATAGATCGGCATTTCAAAATGGTTTAAGTCCAGCAATTCGATGGTATCGTCGGCTTCTTTGTAGTATTTTGAAGTACTTGTGACGAACGTTTTGTTGATTGAGTTTTTGTTGCTTGTGCCTGCAAATGCTAATATTTTCATCTTTATATCATTAATTTATGAGGTGCTGCATAGGATTAAAAATACCCAATACTGGCCTCGCTGTTACCTTTGGAAAATCATGATTTTCGCATGTTTTCGATTTGATTTATGTTAAAATCTGCTCAAACTTACAATATAATTGCTGAACAAATGTCAATCAAATGTCTCTGTGGGGTGTTCTGCTTTATTTATTGATGTAGATCAAGAAAATTAAAACGTTCGTACATGCCAAGTAGGCCTGTAAGTCCGCCGGTATGTATTACGAGCACCTGATCCGCGGGGGTAAAGTAGTCCTTTTTGATCAGGTCATCCACGGCATAGAGCAATTTGCCCGTATAAGTAGGTTCAATCATTATTCCTGTGGATGCTATAAAATGTTGAACGAAGGCAAGCAAGTCGGCATTGGATTTTGCATAACCGCCAAAATGATAATCAAGGTGTAAAATAGGCGGGGGGATGTTGGGGTAAAGTTGATCGACTTCCGTTTGAATAAAGCCACCATTTTTTAAAACAGGAACGCCATGTACATGGGTAAATAGATCCCGTTTTTCGACAGCATTGCCTATCCCCGCTAATGTTGTTCCTGTACCACAGGCTGTAAAAATATGCTGATATTCATGTTGGAGTTCGTCAACGATTTCGGCGCAACCTTTCGCTCCGAGCATACCGTAACCGCCTTCATGTATATAGAATGTCGTTGGATCCTGACCAAAATAACGCTCGTATAAATTTTCTTTATTTCGGTAAGATTCGCGGTCGACGTAAATAAGCTGCATCCCAAAAAGGCGACACATCGTTAAAACAGGGTTGTTAACCCCTTCTTCACCTCTAACAAAAGCAGTTGTTTTAAATTTGAAGGTAGCGCCGGCGCAAGCAGTAGCCAAAAGATGGTTGCTCCATGCCCCGCCAAAAGTAACCAGATGGCTTTTCCCTAGCTGCACTGCTTCTTCCAGATTATATTTTAATTTTCGCCACTTATTGCCCGAAATAAATGGATGTATGAGGTCATCCCGCTTAAGCGTTACTTTAATATGCTTCTTCTCCCAGGCCGGAAGGCACAACTCAGTTTCGGGGCTATGGATTTTGAACGGCAACATAACATTAAATGAAAACAAATTTAACGAAAATTGTTTCATTTGGTTTATTTTTGTAGTATGACAGAACAAATTGGATCGCAAGATCAGGAAGAACAGGAATTATTTGAGCATCTACGTATTGAGGTGGATAAGGGACAGGCATTACTCCGCATTGATAAATATCTGATGAACAGGGTGGAAAATGCCACGCGGAGCAAAATTCAACATGCTATTGAAGCAGGTTCTGTCATGGTTAACGGTAAGGAGATCAAGGCAAGCTATAAGGTTAGACCTGATGATGTGATCACATTGGTGCTACCTGATCCGCCGCGGGATAACGAAGTTTACCCAGAAAACATTCCATTGGATATCAAATACGAGGATGACGACGTGCTGATCGTGAATAAAGAGGCGGGAATGGTCGTGCATCCAGGATATAATAATTATACAGGAACCTTGGTCAATGCATTAACGTATCATATTCAGCAGCTGCCACAGCTACCTGGAAACTCCGATCGCCCGGGTTTAGTGCATCGAATCGATAAAGACACCTCCGGACTATTGGTCATTGCTAAAAATGAAAAATCAATGGCTTTTTTGGCAAAGCAGTTTTTCGATCACAGCATTACCCGTAAATATATTGCATTAGTGTGGGGAGATTTAAAAGAGGACGGAACAATCACAGGCTATATTGGACGTCATCTAAAAGACAGACGTATCATGGCGATGTATGATAGTGAAGACAAGGGTCGTTGGTCAGTAACACATTACCGCGTTTTGGAGCGACTGGGCTATGTTACCCTAATAGAATGTCAATTAGAAACAGGGCGTACACATCAAATTCGTACGCATATGCAATCTATTGGTCATCCGCTATTCAATGATGCCATGTATGGCGGCGATAAGATTTTAAAAGGTACCGTGTTTTCAAAGTACAAGCAGTTTGTGGATAACTGTTTTTCATTGCTGCCGCGACAAGCACTTCATGCGCAAGTATTGGGATTTATTCATCCTTCTACAAAAGAAAATATGTATTTTGAGGTACCATATCCGGAAGATTTTCGTTTAGCTTTAGAAAAGTGGCGCGGATATGCGGCAAATTCAATGGCTATAGAACATGATTAAAATTTAGAACAAAATTAAGATGCCAACAAACTATATCAATTTCAATGGCAATGTAGTGCCGGAAGATCAGGAAATATTTAGCATTGAGAATAGAGGTTTTCGTTATGGGGACGGACTGTTTGAAACGATGTTGTATAAGGATGGTGATATCCGCTTTCTAAATTTTCATGTCGAGCGTTTACAAAAAGGAATGGAGTTGATTCATTTGGATGATGCAAACCTTTTCGATGCATTTTTTATTCGTTCGAGATCCGAAGAATTAATCCGTAAAAACAATATGTTGGGGCAGCAGGTTCGTATCCGGTTGATCGTGTTTAGATCTGGCGGCGGATTGTATAGTCCGACGAGCAATAAACCTGGTTTTGTTTTGCAGGTGCAACGCATAGAACCAAATCTTCGCGATAAGAAGGTCGGTTTGATTGTAGGGCTGTACAATGAATTCAAAAAACCCTATAGTGACCTTTCAAAGATTAAATCTTTAAATGCACAGATTTATGTGTTAGCTGGCATCTATAAAAAGAAAATGGCTTTTGATGATGTGTTGATTCTAAATCAGGAGGGTTACCTATGTGAATCCTTAATTTCAAATATCTTTGTCTATTATGAAAAGGTGCTTTATACACCAGCATTATCCGAAGGATGTATTGAAGGGGTGATGCGTCGGGTAGTCATGGACATGGCACAGGATGAAGGTATAGAAGTGGTGGAAGCACAGATAAGCCCCGAAATCATGAAACGGGCAGATGAGATTTTCTGTACCAATGCTGTACAGGGGGTACAATGGGTAATGGGCTATAAGCAAAAGCGCTATTTCAATAAGATATCGCGGATCTTACAGGAAAAATTACAGCATTGGAACTATGACCTCAGTGATGAACAAGACTAGTTTAATTTGATCATTCATACAAAAGGGCAGAACTTAATTCTGCCTTTTTGTATGAATGATTCGCTCAGCCCATTGCTCAAATGCTGTTTTAAAGCTGCGGAGAAAATCTTTGGTTTTTGCTAATTCCACTGTTCCATTTGGACCGATACAGCTGCCAATATCGCCCAGATAAGCTTCAGGTTGCTGCATCGTTGGGATATTGACAAAGACAAGTGATTGGCGCAAATGATGGTTGGCCCCAAAGCCCCCATAAACTCCCGTTGATGAGGAAATTATTGCGCCAGGTTTACCATCCCATGTATTTTTTCCATAGGGTCTCGAACCCACGTCAATCGCATTCTTTAATACCGCTGGAATCGAACGGTTATATTCTGCGGTAACAAAAAGCACAGCATCCAAGGACGCGACCTCTTGACGGAAACGGGTATAGCTAGCCGGTGGGTTACCAGCATCGTCAAAATCCTGATTATATAAGGGGAGATCGCCGATATCAATCATGCGATAGCTAAATTTCGATTCCTCCTGGTCGAGAATAAACTGTGCGATCTTTTTATTGAAAGATTCCTTTCTTAAACTGCCGACAAATATGCCTACGTTATATATACTCATGGTAATTATTCATTAAAGTCCTATCAATCTGAACAACGGATCCTTCAAAAAGGTTTGGGGTATTTTGTGAATTACACTATTTTCAACCTGTTCAAAATGAGGTTTTTATTGTTGTGTTAACAAAAATTAACATTTGAACATTAATCTTTTGCATACTGTTTGTTGTCGTATTGTAAAGAAGAAATTACAAACTAAGGGAGGAGCTACTTATGAAAAAATTGTTTTATGCGGCGGCGATCATTGCAGGCCTTTTTACGGCGGGAGCTGCACAGGCGCAAGTGAGTATCAGTGTCAATATTGGAAGTCAGCCTAGTTGGGGACCAGCGGGTTATGATTACGCGCGTTATTATTATATGCCAGAATACAATATGTATTACGATGTACCCGCGAGATGTTACGTTTATTATGATAACGGCGGCTGGATAAGAAGAGCAAGTTTACCGAGACGATATAGACATTACGATTTTTATCGGGTGCACAAAGTAGTAATCAACGATCGCACACCTTGGCATCATCACGATCGCTACAGAAGCCGTTATGGCGGTTATCGGGGAAGACAGGTCGCCATTCGAGACAGTCATCATGGTGGTGGATATTCATTTGCAAGCGAGCGTCGGGTAAGCCGCGAACATTCATGGGGTGAGCGTCGGGGATACGATAGAGGAAACGACCGCGTTTATGGACGAGGTCGCGAAGGTGGTCACGGGCGTGGCAATGATCAGGGACATGGACACGGGCGAGGTAACGGTCATGGCGGAAGACATCGGGATTAATTGAGTAGCTAAATAACAGAATAAAAAAGGGATCTATATCAACATAGGTTCCTTTTTTTTCTAGCCAGAAATAACACGTGAATCTGCTTCTTTTCTTTTGGGCGCTTGTGAAATCAGAGAGCTTTTGTGTATATGCACAATAAATTAAATAACATAACAGCTTGATTAATGAAAAATATATTAATTTTGCGCTACACGGGACTGAGCTCAGCTTATTTTAGGTGATTTTGAGTCTTCGGGAAACAATTGTAATGTGTAAGTTAATTTTTGTAATGAGAAAAGTGGTTAATTCGAGTGTTGTATGGGTAGGGTTAAGTATATCTATTTTGGGATTTTACTCCTGCAATCAAAGTGGGACAAATAAGGTGCAAAATGTGGGGGCTGTTGACTCTATGCCTCCAAAAAAGGATAGCTTGCTGGCTGTGCAGGATTCGATAAGTAAAGTAGATTCCCTACGGAAAGACACCATTACAAAAATGGAAGAAGATGTGGACTACAAAGGAGCTAAAGATACAACGGTATTGTTGACTGATACTGTTTCTCCACGTTACATTTATCTCACTTTTGACGATGGACCCTTAAATGGAAGTCAGCACCTTGATTCCATTGCGACAGCAAAAGGCATTAAAATCAATGCTTTTCTGATTGGCAATCATGACAAAATGAGTAAGAAGTTACACGGCTTTACGGAACGTTATAAAAATAATCCGTTAGTGGATTGTTACAACCACAGTTACTGGCATGCACATAATAAGTACAGTACGTTCTATTCGAATGCGCAGACGGCCTTTGAAGATTTTGAACTTGCTGAGCAATCGCTGGGCCTAACACATAAGATAGTGCGGCTGCCTGGACGAAATATCTGGTATATCGGAGACCGCAAAAAGGTTGATCTGAAAAGTGGGGCTTCGACGGCCGAATTACTACACCAAAATGGTTATAAAGTAATTGGTTGGGATTGTGAGTGGAAGATTAATGGTGTTACGGGGAAACCGGACCTATCGGTGAATCAATTGTATACCCAAATGAAGAATTTACTCCGCAAAGGTACGTCTTATACAAAGAACAATGTTGTGCTATTGACACATGATAATATGTATCAAACGAAAAAAGGGCAGCGGCTATTATCGGACTTGATCGATAGTCTCAAACAACATCCAAACTATCGTTTCGAATTTGTGCGGAATTATCCGCAATAGTGGCAACTAGTATCTATTTAAATAATTAAGGCTTAAACAGGAGTTCCCCAGTTTAAGCCTTAATTATTTAGACGAAAAGTCTATTTTAATTTTGTTTACGGAGATATTTGGTCAGTATCACGATTGTTTGGCCTTCAATCTTTCCCTCAATTTGCTCGATATTGTCTGCTACCAGTCTAATATTCTTAACCACGGTACCTAAAGTCGCTTTTAAAGAGGAGCCTTTCACGTCAAGCGTTTTTGTCAGAACAACAGTATCACCCTCTAAAAGTCGTTGCCCGATGCTATCTTCATGAAAAGAAACATAGCCATCATTTTCATGATCTCCAGTTTTCTTAGCTTCAGCTAGTGTCTCATCGTCTAAATATAGAATATCCAATGCTTCAGACGCCCAACCTTCATTTTTTAGTCGGTTTAACATACGCCAGCATACAATTTGTACCGATGGGTTCTCGGACCACATTGCATTTGGAAGGAATTTCCAATCGTCCGGATTTAATTGCTCCGTTTTGTTGAGCTGATTGACCAATGTTTCTGAAATCAGTAAAGTATTGTCCAAATTTGATGTTATTTCCGGTGGTAATGTATAAGCAATTAAAGTGGCATCTTCGCCTGTCAGCTCACATTTTCCGCCAGCTCTCGCTTGTAATTGTTCTTCTAATTTCATGTCAGTTTTTTTGAAAGCCCAAACTTAGCCAAATTTGTTTTGATGTACAATGACGAATATCACGACTGAGGGAATAACTCCTGTTTTTGTCCCTTTAAAGCGTTGTTTTTGCTAATGACTATCTTTTCTTACCGGTAAATTTATGATATGAGCGAGCTATGATGTAAATTGTAGCGTGAGTTTTTTATTCAAATAAATCAACTTCATGTAGAACATTGGTACCGAATTTGTGTTTAACCAACATTAGAAAAGATTATTAACTGTAATATAGAAATACTATGAAATGGCAAGGAGGTAAACAAAGTGGTAATTTTGAAGACCGCAGAGGAATGTCGGGGGGGGGAAAAATTGCTTTAGGAGGAATTGGTGGAATTATTGTTTTGGTCATTGGATTTTTGATGGGTGGAGATCCGATGCAACTCTTACAGCAAGCTCAAAATATGGGGGCGCAGACAGAACAGTCGGGGCAACCACGTGAATTGAATCCTGAAGAAAAAAGGCTAACCGAATTCTCCTTGACTGTACTCCAAAGTACAGAGGATGTTTGGACTAAGCTGTTTAAAGAGCAGATGCAGAAGAGTTATACGCCTACTACCCTTGTTTTTTATGATGGTGGTACACAAACGGATGGTTGTGGCATGGGACAGGCCTCTTACGGGCCTTTTTATTGTCCTGGCGATCAAAAGATTTATCTGGATCTGAGCTTTAGTAAAGAACTGTCGGATAAATTTGGGGCAAAGGGAGAGTTCGCCATGGCGTATGTAATTGCCCATGAGGTTGGACACCATATCCAACAGTTGGTGGGTTTATTACCAAAGACCAATCAGGCCCGTGGGCAAATGAGTGAACGTGAAAATAATCGGATCTCTGTGATGACCGAACTACAAGCCGATTTTTATGCCGGAGTATGGGCGCATTATCTCAATGAATATACCGATATAAAAATCGATTACAATGACATTATGGACGGTATGAAAGCCGCCGAAGCAGTGGGAGATGATAAATTACAGACAGAAGCACAGGGCTATGCTGTTCCTGAATCATTTACGCATGGTACGTCCGCTCAACGTATGGAATGGTTTAAAAAGGGATATGATTCGGGGGATATGCGATCGGGCAATACCTTTGAAGATCCGAGCCTGAAATAAAGATCATATTTCGAATGAAAAAACACCTGTTCACACATCATGAACAGGTGTTTTAATTTAATTGCCCTATGTGTTTCACCACCTACGCTTTCATTTATTTGGGAATATAAAGAATCATCACAAAACCCGTGCTGAATCATGTTGGATCATTATTGAACCAACAAATTACATCCCCTGATATCACTTTGGTCAAAACGTCCTAATATTTCAAAAGATCCATCCGGATATACTTTACCCAAATCCTGCGTGGCTATAAATGAACACGAGTAACGATTTGCAAGGTCGATAACGTTGATACCACCAGTTTTATTCATGGGAATTAGGCTCAATGGATCATTGGTGTCGCGAATCAAGATTTTCATCCATTTGGGAAAATGGAAAATTCCCTGACCTAAAGAATAACCTTGTGAGAGTAGTTCTGTCATGCCATATTCCGAATGGATTCCATGGACGGAAAAGGCTTCTTCCAGGAGTTTATGGATTTCCTGTTTGACCATTTCCTTGCGCTTACCTTTCATTCCGCCAGTTTCCATAATAATCAGTTCAGGAAATTCAAAAGCGTATTGTTCAATGAAGTCGAGTAGGGCATACGTTACGCCGAAAAGGATTGTTTTTGTGCCTTTATTTTTGAGCGCCACAAGTGTATCGTAAAGCTCTTGGTGGTTATAGAGAAAATAATTGCTTTCAGGTTGCTCACTTTGCTTCATGAGATCATCAATCATGTAGATTAAAGATGAACCACTTCTTTCGAGGTATGATGGTAGAAGGGCAAGTACGGCAATATTGCTTAGTGGACCATAGAAGTCTTCAAAAATACGACGGAAAGTGCGTTCGTAAATACGGAGGTCAGCGACTAAATGTTTTGAGGTGACCATACCCGTTGTACCCGAACTCGAGAATACGATTTCAGCCTCCATTCCTTCAGCAATAACCTGTTGCGTCTTAAAAAATTCAATAGGCATAAAAGGAATATCCGTGTAGTGCTGAATAAGGTCTTTTTCTCTGCCGAGGAGTTTGATATAGTCACGATAAACCTTACAATGCTGGCTTTGGAATCGGTAGGTATCTAAACAATGCTGATTAAAATCATCTTCGGTTTTAATTTCAAAAAAATCCTTCCAGTTCGCCATAGCATTTAAATTTGATCGACAAAATTAACGAAAATTTGTAAATATTGGAGGCGATCTATAGATTCCTTCTTATCAGAAGCCTATTGAAGATATTTGGTATTATTAACAATACGGGCATTTGGAGACAGAGAATTCTATAAACAGAAGGAGAAGTAGAGTGTCTTTGTCCAGTATAACCGGAATAGAGGGGATAGATTAGGATAGGTCGTGAAGTATAACTAGAGAACAGGCTAAGGTCAAGGTAAGAAAACTTGACCTTAGCCTGTTATATTTTATAACATACCACCATCAACAGGAAGAACCTGTCCGGTTACGTATGCCGATAAGTCAGATGCTAAATAAAGACATGCGTTGGCAACATCTTCTGGTTGGCCAGCACGTTTCAATGGAATTCCGGCTTCCCATCCTGCCACAACTTTAGGATCCAGTACATCTGTCATTTCGGTACGTATAAAGCCTGGAGCAACTACGTTTGCACGGATATTACGAGAACCTAATTCTTTAGCGACCGATTTTGTGAACCCAATGATACCAGCTTTTGATGCAGCATAATTTGCCTGACCAGCATTTCCCTGAACACCAACAACTGATGACATATTGATAAATGAACCCTTACGGTTTTTCATCATAATTTTCGAAGCAGCTTTTGTAACGTTAAAAACAGATTTTAAGTTGACATTTAATACATCATCCCAATTCTCTTCGGTCATACGCATTAATAAGCCGTCTTTTGTGATGCCGGCATTGTTGACAACGATATCCAATCCGCCAAAGTCAGCAACGATCGCGTTGATTAATTGTTCTGCTTCTTCAAATTTTGAAGCATCAGAGCGATACCCAATTACTTTGGTGCCGAACGCTTGAAGCTCCTGTTCAAGTGCCTGTCCTTTTTCGACAGAAGAAAGATACGTAAAAGCGACGTTAGCACCATGTTGTGCAAACACTTCTGCAATTTTCCTTCCGATTCCTTTTGATGCTCCTGTTACCAAAGCAATTTTTCCTTCAAGTATTTTCATCTGTATAAGTTATTTGTTCTTCCATTATTCACGCCAAGGCATTTATGGCCATTTTCCACGCGCTGTCTTTCGTTCACAGTCCTTTTGTTCTTGGAATTCAAGACGATATATGAACTCGTTTCCGTTTGGTTTATCTTGGTTATGCCACAGTGCCTGTGTTTTACCGATGCCGTCGTATGAGCGAATACATGATCTTTTTTTAGCTACTGTATACGCTATTGCCCGTCGATGTTCTGCAAAAATGTTAAAACTATATTATAACACAAAATCTTTCGATAAATAACGGGTTAAAATAGAAAAACATTGTGTGCTGACCTGGTGTTTATCTTGGAGTAGGGGAGTGTTTTTAATAAACAATTTTAGAATTTTACGGTAAGCGATCGCTCACTTAGGATTATTTTAATAAATCAATGGTATTTTTGAATAAGTGGTTCTAAAAAGTACAGTTTTTTGACAAAAGACTTGGACGTTTACCAAAAACTATATTAAATTTGCATCAATCACAAAAACATGAGCAAAAAATCAAATAAAGAAGTTGACGTTGTTCTAATCGGCGCCGGTATTATGAGTGCTACTTTGGGTACTCTAATCAATGAATTAAGCCCAGACATTAATATTGAAATTCTTGAGCGTTTGGATGTTGTGGCTGCTGAAAGTTCTGACGCATGGAATAATGCTGGCACGGGTCACTCTGCTTTATGCGAGTTGAATTATACCCCCGAACAGAAAGATGGTTCTGTCAAGATTGATAAAGCAGTGAAAATTGCCGAGCAATTTGAAGTGTCTAAGCAATTCTGGTCCTATCTTGTTGATAAAGGCATTATTGCACAACCTGAAAATTTTATCCGTAGCATTCCACACATGAGTGCGGTTTTTGGTGAAAAAGACGCTAAATTTCTAAAAACAAGATGGGAAACGTTGACGACCCAAAATTTGTTTAAGGGAATGGAGTATACGGAAGATACAACATTATTGAAATCATGGATTCCATTAATGATGGAAGGACGTGCGGCAGACGAAAAAATCGCTGCAACAAAAATGGATCTCGGTACGGATGTGAACTTTGGTTCATTGACGCGTGATTTGATCGCAAATCTTGAAAATAAAGAAAATATTTCGATTTCCTTAAACCACGAAGTAATTGACATCGATCGTGAAGACGATGGTCGTTGGGAAGTGGAAGTCAAAGATTTAAAGACAGGAAAGAAGAGAGAAATCAAAGCAAAATTTGTATTCATTGGTGCCGGTGGTCACTCCTTGTTATTGTTGGAAAAATCCGGCATACCAGAAGCAAAAGGTTATGGTGGATTCCCGGTGGGAGGCCAATGGCTACGTTGTGTGAATGAAGAGATCATTAATACACACCATGCGAAAGTATATGGTAAAGCTTCTGTCGGTGCGCCGCCAATGTCGGTACCGCACTTGGATACACGTTATATTGATGGCAAGCAAGCCTTATTGTTTGGACCTTATGCAGGCTTCTCAACGAAGTTCTTAAAACAGGGGTCTTACTTCGATTTACCGGCTTCTATCAAATTGTCTAATATCCGTCCGATGTTATCAGCCGGACTTGATAATTTACCTTTGACGAAGTATCTTATTACTGAAGTCATGAAGTCACCTAAAGATAAACTGGAGTCCTTAAAACAATTTATGCCTACAGCTAAATTGGAAGATTGGGTCATTGAAAAAGCAGGGCAACGTGTTCAGGTCATCAAAAAAGATGAAAAGAAAGGTGGAATTTTGGAATTCGGTACAGAGGTAGTGTCTAGTGCCGATGGTTCTATTGCTGCGCTATTAGGAGCGTCTCCTGGGGCTTCCACTTCTGTTGCTATTATGATCAGCCTGTTGAAGAAATGTTTTCCTGAACGTGCCAAATCAGATGAATACCGTAAAAAACTACGTGAGATGATTCCTTCGCATGGGAAATCATTGAACGACGATGCGCAACTTTGTAAAGAAACGCGTACGCGTACGCACAAAGCGTTGAAATTGATTGCTATAGAATAATCAATTCGACCGAAAATATACTTATGGGGTGCTTGGAATGACCGTGGTCATTCTCGGCTGAGATTATACCCAATAGAAGCGATTGTACCTCCTTGTACAATCGCTTTTATATACCTGATCCAGGTAATGCTGGCGTAGGGATTTAATTTCAATCAAAATAGCCGTTTCTCTCCCATAGGTTTATTATGAATGACACGAAATAATAAACAAGGCGATGACTTCTGAAACAATTCTCGAAGCTTTTATAAAACAGATTCAACAGGCCACCATTGCGGAATGGCTAGGGGTATCCTTTGGTGTTTTACAAGTTTGGTTTTCCCGGCAAAATAAATCCATCAATTACATTTTTGGGATTATTGGGATCTTAATTTCTGTATACGTATTATTCCATGCGAAACTATATGCCGAAATATTGCTACATCTCTATTATTTGATCATGAGCATCTATGGCTGGATCTATTGGAAATATAGTCGTGACGTAGCTACGCCCATAACACACTGTGAGCCGAAAGAATGGTGGATAGTCGGGGGAATTTGTGCCGCCGGTTTTCTCTTGTTTTATTTCGGATTGGTACACTTAACAGATTCTGATGTACCGCTTTGGGATTCTGCAGTTTCCTGTACAGCTTGGGCAGGGATGTGGTTATTGGCAAAGCGGAAGATAGAAAACTGGATATTGTTGAATATCAGTAATCTGATGGCAATTCCTTTACTGATCCATAAAGGGCTGTTTCTTTATTCGGGCTTGACGTTATTTTTATTTGTTATGGCATTTAGTGGGTATTTTAATTGGAGGAGAATAATACGTGAAGAAAGATATGCAATTCAATAGCGAAGATATCGCTATACTGAAAGATAATCAGGCAAAAGGAATTCAGCAGAAAACGTTGTCAGATGGACAATTGCAGCTGATTTACCGTCGGAAGTGGTTTAAGATTTGGGTTCCCCGTGCATTAGGTGGATTGGGGTTAAGTGTACCTGAAGGACTCAGTTTATTGGCTGAGCTGGCTTATTGGGATGGGGGATTAGCCTGGACAGTCACGTTATGTTCAGGAGCAAATCTCTTTGTCGGTTTTATTGATCCCCTTATAGGAAATCAAATTTTCGAAACGGATCGGGTTTGTTTCGGGGGTAGTGGACAGGCATCTGGTACTGCTACGCGTGAAGGGGACCACTATCGACTCCGTGGTTTCTGGAGATACGCTACCGGAGCACCGCATTTAACCCACTTCACATTAAATGCCGCAATTCAGGAGGCGGGAAAACCCGTATTGGATGAAAAGGGTGAACCACTGATCAAGTCATTTTTTGTCGATCGGGATCATGTACTGATTCACTATGATTGGGATACATTTGGATTGGAGGCTACGGCTTCGCATTCTTTTTCACTTGAAGACATTCTTGTCGATGGTAGGCAGTCTTTTGAGATTGATGCGGCAAAAAGTGCACGTGGCGAGCCGTTGTACCAATATCCCTTTATGCCTTTTGCAGAATTGACTTTATTGGCAAACTTTATGGGCATGCACAAACGCTTTCTGGATCTGGTTGAAAAACTGTTTGTAATGAAAAGCAATCAATCTAAATGGGAAAAGTCTGAAAGTAAGGCTGCGTTTAGGTTGCTGGATGACCTTCAGCAGGATTATGCCAATCGGAGGGAAGCCATCATGAATTTGGCCGCTCTTTCTTGGGAAAATCTTCACGATGGCAATGATAATGCCGCGATTTATGAACAGATAGGGATACAAAGCCGGGATTTTGTGGAATCTATTTTGACAAATACAATACGACTCTATCCACATACCGGAATTTCAGGGGCAGCCCTTGATCATGAAATCAATATCATCTTCCGGAATATTTTTACGGCTTCGCAACACAAGTTATTGCAAAAGAGCTTCTAAACAACAAAGACTATCCTAGGATAGTCTTTGTTGTTAAATAGGATGTGTTCCCGGCGGGGGTCGAACCCACATCGTCAGAACCGGAATCTGAAATTCTATCCATTGAACTACGGGAACGTCTCGCAAAGATATACTATTTTCTAGATCTTACAAACAATCTTTGTGATAAAATTATATCTTTTAGCAATCAATTTTTAAGGCATCTTATCGTCAGTATTTTAGCGTTTAGCTTTCGTCAATTCTCTATTTTTTTTACGTCAATGCTAATAGTTTCCATATATGCTTAGCATCGGGCGGGCCATGTGGAATGAGAGGTGGCTAGCACGATTGCCCCTGAATAAAGCAGTACAGTTCATTTGGACGACCGAGCTGGCAAAAGGTGATCGGACATTCATCACGACCGTGGATGATATTGCGTAATAACGGAATGAAGGTAGTCCCTATCGATGTGTGTGTATATTTCGGTCGTGGTAATACTTTCATGACCGAGCATATCCTGTACAGCTCTTAAGTCGGCACCACCTTCCACGAGATGTGACGCAAAGCTATGTCTAAAGGTATGTGGGCTGATGGTTTTTTGTAAACCGATTTTTAAGGCAAGTTCTTTGATGATCAAGAAGATCATGACCCGGGATAATGCGGCGCCTCTTCTATTGAGGAATACAATATCTTCATTTCCGGCCTTAATCTTGATATGAGGTCTGATTGTTTCTAAATAGATGCGAAGGTGTTTAATGGCGTGTTGACCAATTGGAATGAGGCGTTCTTTGCTTCCCTTACCCTCAACTTTGATAAATTCGACGTCTAAAAAAAGGTTTGATATTTTGAGTGTGACAAGTTCGGAAACACGGAGACCACATCCGTATAAGATTTCGATGATCGTTTTATTACGCTCACCCTCGGGTGAAGAGAGATCGATTGCCGCGATCAATTGGTCAATCTCATGTATGCTCAAAACGCTGGGCAGCTTGCGTGCCAAGCGTGGTGCCTGAAGAAGGTCTGTCGGATTGTTGACTAATTCATGCTCGATCATCAAAAAGTTAAAGAAAGTCTTCAGACCAGATATCAGCCGGGATTGTGTGAAGGGTGAAATATTAAACTCCTGCAACCAAGCCAAAAACTCCTGTATGTTCTTTCTCGTGACGGTATTTAAAACCAAATGATTGTCTTCGCAGTAGATCTGAAATTTGGATACGTCATTTAAGTAAGCATCAATTGAATTAACGCTTAAGCCTCTTTCGAACTTTAAGAATTGTTCGAATTCTTTTTTTATATCACTCCAGTTTTCAAAATCCATTTGCAACAAAATTACAATTAACTGTTGTTCTTTTCGAAAGTTATTCTGTATTTTTAAGTGGAATTTTTACAGATTATAAGTAATACAAAGAGACGTTCCCTTATAGCGGGTCCCGATTCCTCCTTGGATAATGAAAAAAGTATTAATCTGTATTTTACGATTTATCGGGACAATTGATCTCCTGTTCCGTTTACCCTAATATAAAACAATTAGCAAAAATAACTGAAAAAAGACATTTTTTTGTATGAAATTCATTAAACCACTCGCATTAGCTTTTCTATTACCGGCTACGTTCTATATAGCAGAAGCAAAAATGCCAACCACGTTAACTGCGGAAGCGCGCGCGATTCTATCCCAAGATAGTTTGGCCCTGAATCAAAAATTACCCTTCGACAATGAAGTCATCACAGGGAAACTGAAAAATGGATTTACATACTTTATTCGTAAAAATAGCGAGCCTAAAGGTCGTGTTACCATGTATCTGGGCATGAAGGCCGGCTCTATTCTGGAAAATGAAAAACAGCTCGGTCTGGCACATTTTTTAGAGCATATGAACTTCAATGGCCTGAAGCACTTTCCAAAGAATGAATTGGTTAACTACCTGCAGAAAGCGGGTGTTCGATTTGGATCGGACCTCAATGCCTATACCAGCTTTGACCAGACCGTTTATCAGCTACCCATTCCTTCTGACGATCCTGAACTTTTAAAAAATGGTTTGCAGGTAATGCGCGATTGGGCTCAGGACGCTTTGTTGGATGGTGAAGAAATTGATAAAGAACGGGGTGTTATTCTCGAAGAAAAACGAGGTGGAAGAGGAGTACAGCAGCGTTTACAGGATCAATACTTTCCGATGTTGCTCAATGGTTCCCTTTACTCCAAACGTTTGCCGATCGGAACGGAACAGATACTGAAAACATTTCCCTACACAGAAATACGCAAATTTCATGAAGACTGGTATCGCCCGGATTTACAGGCCCTGATCATCGTTGGAGATATTGATCCCAAGGAAATGGAAGAAAGGGTGAAAGTATTGTTTTCCGATATGAAAATGCCCAAAAAAGCGTTGGAGCGTAAAAAATATCGTGTCGATCTGTTAAACAAGAACCAGTTCTTGGCTATTTCAGATCCGGAACTGCCCTACACTGTTGCACAGATTTTGATCAAAAGCGAAAAAGAAAAGGTTTCCACGGTAGGAGATTACAGAAACGAGCTGTTGAAGAATGTGTTCAATCAGATGATCGCGGGTCGTTTTTCTGAATTGATGCAACAACCGAACCCTCCTTTTATGCAGGCAGGTGGAAGTATCAGCGATTTTGTTGCTAACCTTAATACTTTTTCATTGTTGGTAGTGCCTAAACCAGGCGAGTTGGAATCCGGATTTAAAGCGATGTTAACCGAATTTGAGCGCATTCAAAAATACGGTTTTACACAGACGGAGTTGGATCGGGCTATCGCCGATATGAAAAAGGGTAACGAGATGTCTTTTATCGAGCGTGATAAAAAGAAATCGGATAGCTATGTAAACCGTTATCTCAATTATTTTATTGATGATGAACCGGCTTTAAGTAATGAAAACGCTTATCGTTTGACTAAACAGTTGTTACCAACGTTGAAACTGTCGGAAGTGAATGGTTTGGTGAAAAAATATTATACCGATCTGAACCGCGATGTTTTAGTTATGGGGCCAGAAAAGGATAAGGCCAACTTACCCGCTGAGTCCACCGTGATGGGTTGGGTGAAGGCAGTGGAAGAGAGCCCCGTGACAGCATATGAAGATAAAGTTTCCAATCTTCCCTTGCTTTCAAAAGAGCCCGTAAAAGGCACTGTTGTATCGTCAAAAAGTATTGACGCCGTTCAAGCGAAAGAATTGACCTTAAGCAATGGTGTGAAAGTAATCCTAAAGCCTACGGACTTTAAAAATGATGAGATACAGATTATGGCGTATAGTCCGGGTGGAACATCAGGCTATAGTGATGCAGATTACTTCTCAGCCTCCAATGCATCTTCTTTAATTGATGCGAGCGGTGTTGGGCAAATGAACAACGTTGAGCTTACGAAGTATCTCTCAGGAAAAGATGTTTCGATCTCTCCGTATATCTCCGAACGTTATGAAGGTATTTCAGGTAGCACAGATAAAGAAGGCTTGAAGAATGCTTTTGAATTGATTTATGGTTATTTTACCGAGCCTCGATTGGATCAGGATATTTTCCAGAGTACCATGACCCGGGCAAAAGGATCTTTGGAAAATAGATTGAGCAATCCAAATAATGTATTCTCGGATAAAGTGAAAGAAGTGCTTTATGGCAACAATATCCGCCGGCAAAATCCAACGGTAGAAACGATCAATAAAATTGATCGGGAGCGTGCTTTGGCAATTTACAAAGAACGATTTGCTGATGCTTCGGATTTTGTATTCACAATCGTGGGGTCATTTGACGAGAATCAGATCAAGCCTTATTTAGAAACCTACCTGGCTTCGTTGCCGGCCCTTAAAAGAGGCGAGACCTATAAGGATTTAAATATCCTAGAGCCGAGCAAGGGCGAGCGCGTGGTTGTTCATAAGGGCAAAGAAGAAAAAGCAAGTACGCAATTGGCTTACTATGGGAATTATTCCTATAATGAAACTGAAAATGTCAATATGGAAGCCTTGGAGAGTGTCTTGACGATCAAATTATTGGAAAGACTCCGTGAAAAAGAAGGTGGAGTTTATGGTGTGGGCGCTCGGGCGAGTTTCAGTAAGCTGCCAAAAGCACGCTATGCTTTTTCCATTGGTTTTGGTTCGGCAGTAGATAAGGCTGATGCTTTAATCACTTCGGCCTTGGATGAAGTCAAGAAGATTCAGGAAAAAGGCCCTGAAAATGGAGATATCGAAAAGTTCCTAGCAGAACAACAGCGACAAAATGAGTTGAATCTTCGTGAAAATGGTTATTGGCTGAATTATATATCAAGTTCCTATCAGAATGATCTTGATCTCGCACGATATACACGTAGAATAGATAATTTGAAGAAGGTAACTTCGAAATCAGTACAGGATGTTGCTGGGAAATATTTGAAAAGAGATCGACTTTTTGAATTTATTTTGATGCCGGATTCTAAATAACAGGAGTCTTGGAAAATAGAAGGGTTGCCTGCGTAGTAGGCAACCCAAAAAAAATCCCAACCATTTCTGATTGGGATTGCCAAAATGTCTAATAAGTATCTCTTGTTAACCCAAATAGGATTTTAAGATTTTGCTTCTTGAAGTGTGTCTCAAACGCTGAAGAGCTTTATCTTTGATCTGACGAACGCGCTCACGTGTTAAATTGAATTTTTCTCCGATTTCCTCTAACGACAATTGGTGATTGGAACCTAAGCCAAAGAAAAGTACGATAATTTCACGTTCTCTTTCTGTTAATGTTGCCAATGATCGTTTGATTTCTTCTGACAGAGATTCATCAATCAAAGAACTGTCTGTGTCTGGATCATGGTTCTCCAAAACGTCCAAAAGTGTGTTTTCTTCACCTTGAACAAAGGGAGCGTCCATAGATACGTGACGGCCAGAGTTGCTTAGGGTATCCGAAACCTTGTCTACTGTGGTTTCAAGGATATCCGCCAATTCTTCTGGAGACGGTTCCCGTTCGTATTCTTGTTCTAGTTTTGAGAAAGCCTTACTGATTTTGCTCAATGAACCAACCTGGTTCAATGGCAGACGTACGATACGCGATTGTTCAGCAATTGCTTGAAGAATAGATTGGCGAATCCACCAAACGGCATAAGAAATGAATTTAAACCCCTTTGTTTCGTCAAAACGTTTAGCTGCTTTAATTAAGCCCAGGTTTCCTTCATTGATTAAATCACCTAAGGTTAAACCCTGATTTTGATATTGTTTTGCCACTGATACTACGAAACGAAGGTTGGTTTTAGTCAATTTTTCCAAGGCAACTTGATCGCCTTCGCGGATACGCTGTGCTAATTCTACTTCTTCTTCTGCTGTAATTAAGTCTACTTTACCAATTTCGTGTAAGTATTTGTCCAAAGACTGTGACTCACGATTGGTGATAGATTGTGTAATTTTGAGCTGTCTCATTAATTTTTATTAATTCTCCTCTCTAAGAAATGTTTGCGAAAATACGAAAAATTTTTGAATTATTAATGGAAAATTGATTATCTAGCCACTCATATTTAGTGAGTTAGGCTTTTTTGAGTTTCAATTTTTAATCATCAAAAACTATTCCATTCTAATATTTTTTTTCTTCTTATCCATTGCTGTAATATTCAACTGTTTGATATTTAAAGAGCTAAAAGGTTTAATTTTTTTTCTTATTCTAGACAATTTAACTCAACGGTAGCTGATTTACTATGCGCTATGCATTCCTCAAATTTATTTTAAAATGATAATTTTATGATAAAACAAAAAGATGGATCTTTTGTTTTATTAGTGACATTAAATAAATTTAAAAGAATAAAAATTATATTATGCCAATCTTAATTCACTTGGATAAAATAATGAAAGAGAAAAAGATGTCACTTAACCAATTGAGTGACAACGTCGGAATTACCCTTTCCAATCTTTCAATCATCAAGAATCAAAAGGCGAAGGCATTGCGATTAGATACTCTTGAAGCGATATGTAAAGCGCTAGACTGCCAGCCTGGTGATTTGCTGCAATATTATGATGGTGGTGATGAAAAAGGTTAAAATCGATAGCCTTTTAAAAAATCGACTACATTCATCCTTTTCTTGCCTTCAAGCTGAAGGTCAGTAATGACAATATAGCCGTCTTGTGCCGCAATTTTTAAGAAACTTTTCTTATCAGTTTCTATGGTTCCAGGGAGTGTAGCTGTATTGACAAGTTCTTTTTCTGTGCGATAGATTTTTAGGACCTTATCGTTTAAGAGGGTAAATGCCGCTGGGTAAGGGCTTAAACCACGAATGAAGTTATACACCTGCGCAGTGGGCTGATCCCAGTTTATTTTACAGTCTTCTTTGAAAATTTTTGGTGCATGTTTGAGCGGTTCCCCTGTGAGAAGGACCTCTTGAGACTTAGGCTGTAAGGTTCCTGCCTTTAATTGCTGAATCGTTTGAAGGAGGGTTTCTGCCCCAGCTACCATGAGGTTGTCGTGAAGATCGCCGGCGTTATCAGTTTCTTTGATGGCAACTTTTTTCGACAATAAGATGTTTCCCGTATCGATTTCGTGCTGTAGTAAAAATGTCGTTACGCCCGATTCTTTCTCGCCATTGATGATGGCATGATTTATCGGTGCTGCACCCCGATATTGTGGAAGGAGTGAGGCGTGAACGTTGATTGTTCCAAATTTGGGCATATTCCAGACGATCTCAGGGAGCATGCGAAATGCCACCACAACCTGTAGATCAGCCTGAAAACTTTTCAGTTCATCTAAAAATGCTTCATCGCGAAGTTTCACAGGTTGAAGGACGGGAATGTTATGTTGCGTAGCAAATATTTTTACAGCAGACTCGTGTATTTTTTGTCCACGTCCCGCTGGTTTGTCCGGTACCGTAACCACAGCGACAACTTGTTCGCCAGACTGAATCAGCGCTTCAAGAGAAGCTACAGCAAAATCGGGAGTACCCATGAAAATAATACGCATCATACTTGTAATTTTTATAAAACTCTTTAAACCAGCACAGGGGCATCCTCATGGAATAGCCTACTGAAAAACGCCTAATTATTTGTCATTTCAGTTTTGTAAATAACAAATTTTTATAACTTTGCGAAGTTACATAAATATATTGAAAGCTTGAATTTTCCTTATTTTTTAGCAAATCGGATCGCATTTTCTGGAAAAAGAACGTTCTCAAAATTGATCGTTCGGGTGACTATTGGTGCTATTGCTCTTGCCATTGCAGCGATTATTATCTCTATTGCGGTATTGCGCGGATTTAAGGGAGAGATTATCAGTAAACAACGGAGTTTTTTTGCCGATGTATTGGTGTTGCGTTACGACTTAAATAAGTCTTACGAAAATTCACCGATAACGCTTACACCCGAGGTCCGAAAGTCCATATTGGCGATTCCCCAAGTCAGCTCAATCAGTTCCTTTGCGACCAAGGCCGGGATCATCAATGTGAACGACGAGGTTGAAGGCGTGGTTCTCAAGGGTATTGATTCATTGTATAATCAGCAGCCCTTTCAGCGTATGCTGGTGGAAGGAAATATGATAGACTTTAAATCGGATAATGCCGATAATCAGATTTTAGTATCCAAGTATCTCGCTGATCGACTGCTCCTAAAAGTCGGTGACGACTTTATCATGTATTTCGTGCAGGATCCTATACGCAAACGTAAATTTGTCATTAAGGGCATTTTTAATACGGGTTCCGAAGAACTAGATAAGGTTTATGTGATCGGTTCGCTAAACGTCATCCGCAAACTGAGCAACCTCGATGATCATGAAGTAGGGGGCTATGAGATTCGGATTAAAGATTTTAGTCAACTCGAACAGACAACGAATAGAGTTGAAGATCTGTTGCCTATCGATATGCAGGCCATCAATATCAAGGATCAGGTTCCCGATATTTTTCAATGGCTGGAATTGCTGGATATGAATACCAAAATCATTTTTGTCCTGATGACGGTCGTGGCGATTATCAATATGATTTCCGCCTTGCTGATCACCATTCTTGAGCGGACTTCAATGATCGGTATTTTAAAGGCGTTGGGGTATCACAATGCCGGAATTCGCCGCGTCTTCATGTACAGTGCCTTGTACCTGATCGGCCTCGGATTGTTAATCGGTAATCTTATTGGCCTCGGTTTTTACTTTTTTCAGGATTTTACCCATTTCTTTAAATTGGATGAGAAGACCTACTATATCTCCTATGTGGCCGTTCAACTTCAATGGTCTGATGTGATTCTTGTCAATTTGGCGGTTGTGTTTATCGGAATGATCTCTTTATTTATTCCGTCAATGCTTATTACCAAGATTAGTCCGATTAAAGCCATTTCTTTTAAGTAACACTCTTTTTAAGCTTCGCTTTCTTTAAAAAATCGTATTTTTAATGCTGTTAACTATTTTTCGAGCTGTATAGAAAAATAAATATTTATATTTTACGGCTAGTATACAAGCACTTATGAATAAAACTTTTGAGCATATTTCCCACGCTTTCGAAGCACCTTTACAAAATCCTGTACTTATATTTTCACTGGTACTTTTTATTATCCTGTTATCACCGATTGTACTGCGCCCGATTAAGGTGCCGGGTATTATAGGATTAATTATATCTGGCGTTGTTATTGGGCCACATGGACTCAACTGGTTGGAAAAAAACTCGGCCATAACGCTGTTTTCAACGATCGGCCTGCTCTATATCATGTTTATTGCCGGCCTTGAGTTGGACATGAATGAATTTAAAAAGACCAAAAATAAAAGCTTGCTCTTTGGCTTTCTAACATTCATCGTGCCGATCAGTATTGGTTATCCCGTTTGTCACTTTTTATTGGGTTACGGTGTTTTGCCGAGTTTGTTGATATCAAGCATGTTTGCTACCCATACGCTGGTTTCGTATCCCATCGTCAATAGCTATGGTATTTCAAAAATGGAGGCTGTGGCGATAACGATCGGTGGAACAATCCTGACGGATACGGCCGTGTTGATTATTCTTGCTGTGATTACCGGTATTTCCCAGGGAAATATAGGCAATGAATTTTGGATTACACTGGCCATTTCCTTTGCTATCTTTCTATTTATCATGTTTGGTGTTATTCCAAGGATCGCGAAATGGTTTTTTGAGCGCTTGGGGAGTGAGAAAACATCCAACTATATCTTCGTTCTCTCGGTTGTTTTTTTTGCGGCCTTTCTAGCGGAAATTGCCGGCCTTGAGCCGATTATTGGGGCTTTCGTGGCCGGTCTCGCCCTCAATAAACTGATTCCACATTCTTCGGCTTTGATGAACCGGATCGAGTTTATTGGCAATGCGATTTTTATTCCTTTCTTCTTGATATCTGTGGGAATGATTGTCGATGTCAGCGTGATCTTGAAGGGGCCGCAGGCCCTGATTATTGCCGGAACACTGACCGTTGTGGCTATCGTCGGAAAATATGTGGCCGCCTGGCTGACACAGATCGTTTTTAAATACAGCCGTGGTCAACGTAACCTAATATTTGGTTTAAGTAGTGCGCATGCCGCAGCAACACTGGCGGTTATCATGGTTGGACATAAGAACGGCATTATCGATGAAAATGTGCTTAATGGTACAATTCTACTGATTTTGGTGACCTGCATTGTCGCCACGGTGGTGACGGGAAATGCCTCACGTAAAGTGGTTATGGACGGTGAACAGGACGAAGAACATACTGATGTGGTGAAGGAAAAAGATGAAAACATCTTGATTTCTATCGCTAATATGGATAATATGGAGCCGATTTTGGATTTTTCAACCTATATTAAAAGCAAGAAATGTTCCTATCCTGTCAATATTGTGTCCGTTGTGAAAGATAATGAACAGGCACAATTAAACATGTCCAAAGCACGGAAGAACCTGGACAATATGGTCAGATATGCTTCGGGTAGTGAAACAAATGTGAATATAAGTGCTACAATAGATTTAAACATTGCCAGCGGCGTTGCGCGTTCGGCAAAAGAGGTTTCTGCCAATTGTATTGTTTTGGGCTGGCCAAGTGCGGCCAATTTTATGGATAAGTTTGTCGGGGAGAAAACGGAAAGTATTTTAAATAGAACCTCGGCTAATGTGATGTTATGTCATTTTAAAAAACCTTTTATTTCGAATAAGTCCATTGTCGTTTTTGCACCACCGATGTGCGAGGCGGAATTTGGTTTCGAATACTGGCTGGAGAAGGTGGTTAAGTTTGCCCAGGAATTATCCCTGTCTATCACTTTTGTGGTTGATACACGTTCTGCCGCTGCCATTGAAGAACATCTCGTCGAATTGAAAAATTCTGTTCCTGTCACATTCAAACATTACGACAACTGGGACAATTTACAGGGCCTTAAAGCGTTTAAGGAGGAGGATGCGATGTTTATTTTTGTGTCGGCTAGAAATGGAGAAGTTTCCTATCGGGATTCTTTGGATGGAGTAGCAAAGAAATTAGATCGTATTTATGCAAACGAAAATCTTGTTTTAGTGTTTCCTAGTAGAGTGGAAAATGCGCACATTGACGAATATGAAGATGTTGAAGCTGCACCAATCTTTAGAAAAATTAGCAAAGAAATCGGAAATATGTTTAATAAGGGATAGTTATTGTCCGTTAAAATTGAAGGTTATGTCAAATAAGATTACAATGTCAAGTGAAGGAACTTTACAGGTTCCAGATTTTCCAACAATTCCTTTTATTATCGGCGACGGTATTGGTCCCGACCTTTGGCATGCGGCAGTGCGTGTTTTTGATCAGGCGGTGGAGAAAGCGTATGGCGGAAAACGGAAAATAACCTGGAAGGAGGTGTTGGCAGGTGAGAAAGCTTTCAACGAAACAGGCGAATGGCTACCAAAAGATACGCTGAATGTATTAAAAGAGTACCTGGTTGGAATCAAAGGGCCGCTCACCACGCCAGTAGGCGGAGGAATCCGTTCGTTGAATGTTGCGTTGCGTAAGGATTTGGATCTCTATGTATGTCAACGCCCGACAAAATGGTTTGAGGGTGTACCTTCACCAGTCAAACATCCCGAGTATGTGGATATGGTGATCTTTCGCGAAAATACCGAAGATATTTATGCTGGAATAGAGTTTCAGGCAGGAACAGCTGAAGCCAATAGGTTTCAGGATTTCTTGCATGACGAGCTTGATATCGATTACAATTTCTCGTCCACGACAGGCGTCGGTGTCAAACTGGTTTCTGAGGAGGGGTCGAAAAGATTGGTCCGTGCAGCGATTGAACATGCTATTGATCATAATCTGCCTTCCGTTACGATTGTCCACAAAGGAAATATCATGAAATTTACGGAGGGAGCTTTTAAGATTTGGGGTTATGAGGTTGCTGAAACGGAATTTGCTGACAAAACGTATACTTGGGGACAGTGGGAGCGAACGAAAGAAGAAAAGGGTGCCGAGGTTGCCAACCAAGAACAACAGGCGGCCTTGGATTCCGGTAAAATTTTGATTAAAGATATGATTGCCGACAATTTTTTACAGCAGATCCTACTTAATCCACGGGATTTTTCTGTTGTAGCAACGTTGAATCTGAACGGCGATTATATTTCTGATGCGCTAGCCGCTATGGTTGGCGGGATAGGGATTGCTCCGGGGGCTAACATCAATTTTAAAACAGGGCATGCTGTCTTTGAAGCCACCCATGGTACTGCACCTCGCTTTGCAAATACAAATACCATGAATCCTTCATCGGTTATTTTGAGTGGTGTCATGCTGTTTGAATATCTAGGTTGGACGGAAGCTGCAGCGGCAATTGTTAAGGCTTTAGGAGAAACGATACTGGCTAAAACGGTGACGGTGGATTTTTACAATTTGATGGATGATGCTACCTTAGTTAAAACAAGTGAATTTGCAGATCGAATTATTGAAAAAATATAAGAATTTTATTTTCTGAGATATTAAGCAGAAATTTGAATAAAATTTCTGCTTTTTTATGGATTACAATCAGCTGCCGCCTTTTATAAAGGAATCGACTGTTTTTACGGAGAACGAAAAAATGAAGTTGGCTCAGATCGACCGTTTACCCACCCCACAGGAGGTAGATGAGATAACGAGTCTCCCTGAAATTTACGAATTGCTAAATGCCTTTATTGGTGATCAATCTTCTCGCAATACCCATCTTCAGCTCAAGGCTAAGGAGTATTTGCAAGATAATCAGGTAGATATGGCGTGGAAAGTGTTGCTTATTTGATGTTTTTTGCATTGAACCTACTGTTTGTTGTGCGATCTTTTTATTGAAATCATTTAGAATTTTATAAATTTTCAATAAAAAAACAGATTAGTTGAAAAATATATAATTTTATTTTACCTTTGGTTTTTAAACAACGGATTGCTTAGCTAGGGTTAAACAATAGCAATCAAACAAACTATAACATCAATGAAACATAATTTTGGAGCAGGTCCATGTATTCTGCCAAAGGAAGTATTTCAACAAGCCTCAGAAGCTGTAATTGATTTTAACAACACCGGTTTATCAATTTTAGAGATCTCTCACCGTTCCAAAGAGTTTGAAGCAGTGATAGATGAAGCCACACAATTAGTACGTGAGTTATTGGCAGTACCTCAAGGATATTCGATTCTTTTCCTTCAAGGCGGGGCGAGTTTGCAATTTGCAATGGCACCGTTGAATCTTTTACCAGAAGGCGGTAAGGCTGCTTATTTGGATACGGGTGTATGGGCTACAAAAGCATTAAAAGAAGCTAAAAAATTCGGTACAGTAGATGTTGTAGCTTCGTCGATTGATAAAAATTATTCCTATATCCCTAAGGGATATGCCATCCCAACAGATGCGGCATATTTTCATTATACAGCCAACAATACCATTTACGGTACGGAGGTTTTTGATAAACCCGAAACCGCATTGCCAGTGGTTGTTGACATGTCTTCTGATATTTTTTCACGTGAGATCAACGTTGCTGACTATGATTTGATTTATGCTGGTGCTCAAAAAAATATGGGGCCTGCAGGTGTTACACTCGTGATTGTTAAAGATGATATCTTAGGTAAATCAGGACGTATTCTTCCATCGATGTTGGATTATCAATTGCATATCAACGGTGGTTCAATGTACAATACACCACCGGTATATTCGATTTTTGTTTCGATGTTAAACCTTCGTTGGTTAAAAGCAAAAGGCGGTGTTGCGGTATTGGAACAAGAGAATATCATCAAAGCACGCGCTTTATACGATGAAATCGATCGCAACCCATTATTCAAAGGTACTGCTGCTGTAGAAGACCGTTCACGCATGAATGTTACTTTTGTGATGGATACACCAGAGTTAGAAGCTGAATTTTTGGCTTTGGCGAAAGAACGTAATCTGATTGGCATCAAAGGTCACCGTTCTGTCGGTGGATTTAGAGCTTCAATCTACAATGCTTTACCATTAAGCAGCGTAAATGCGTTGATTGATGCCATGAAAGAATTTGAGGACACGCATACAGCTTAAGGCTGCATGCATGTTGCTGAAATTTAACAGTTGACGAATAAATAATTAGTTAGATTACGAATTATAAAGGTCGTATCGTATTCGCGGGATTGGATCTTCCAATGAGTTGAATGGTACTGCTACCTTTAAAAACGAATTATAAAGATGAAAATATTAGCGAATGACGGTATCGATCCACTAGGAAAAAAAATGCTGGAAGATGCCGGTCATAGTGTAGATACAACGCATATTCCACAAGAAGAGCTTCCAGAAAAGCTTCTTGCTTATGACGCAATCACGGTACGTAGCGCAACTAAAGTGCGTCAGGCCCTGATTGATGGCTGCCCTAATTTGAAAGTTATCGGCCGTGGTGGAGTAGGCATGGATAATATTGACGTAGAATATGCCCGCTCAAAAGGCATCGCTGTTGTCAATACCCCGGCGGCATCTTCGCTATCCGTTGCTGAACTGGTGTTTGCTCACCTATTGAATGGTGTACGTTTCTTATACGATGCCAACAGAAAAATGCCAGTTGAGGGCAACACAAAATTTGGCGCCCTTAAAAAAGCTTATGGTGCCGGTACGGAGCTTCGTGGTAAGACGATCGGTATCGTTGGATTTGGCCGTATCGGTCGCGAAGTTGCCAAA
Source organism: Sphingobacterium sp. Ag1 (assembly GCF_000988325.1). Taxonomy (NCBI): domain Bacteria; kingdom Pseudomonadati; phylum Bacteroidota; class Sphingobacteriia; order Sphingobacteriales; family Sphingobacteriaceae; genus Sphingobacterium; species Sphingobacterium sp. Ag1. The sequence goes on from NZ_LBGU01000044.1 coordinate 289,718, forward strand.
ATCGCCATTGGTCTAGGGATGGATGTGGTTTATACGGATTTGTTCGAAGGACCAAAAGCGTTGACCATAACACTTTCAGGTGGTATCCAGGTTGACGTGCCTATTCAACAAGTGGAGATGGACAACTTATTGAAAGTTTCAGATTTTATCTCTTTACACGTTCCATTTTTGGATAAACCAGCGATCGGAGCTGCTGAGTTCCCATTATTGAAAGATGGTGTGGGCTTAGTCAATGCTTCTAGGGGTGGTGTTATTGATGAATTGGAATTGGTGAAAGCATTGGATTCGGGTAAGGTAGCATTTGCTGGTTTAGATGTATTCGACAACGAACCTACTCCACGTGAGGAGATCCTAAAACATCCGAAAATTTCGTTGACTCCACATATTGGGGCGGCGACCAATGAAGCTCAAGAAAGAATCGGCGAAGAATTGGCTGGTCTACTGATCGAAAACTTGAAGAAGTAATTCTTCCGCATAACATAAAGGTATGCGGCACAAAACTTTCATGATTTTGTGCCGCATTTTTTTTAATATAAATTCATGAATTGCCTATATTGGCACACAGAAATTTAATAATTGTAACTTCAGTATGAAAGTTTTAAAATTTGGTGGTACTTCCGTGGGGAGTGCAGCACGTATCAAAGGGTTGTTGGATATTGTAAACCCTGCTGAACGTCAGATCGTCGTGTTGTCCGCAGTTGCTGGAACGACAAATGCTTTGGTTGAAATCGGTCAAGCTTACACAGCAGGTAAGAAGGACGAAGCTAAAGAGTTGGTCAAGAAGCATAAGGATAAGTACGAAGACCTTATTAAAGAACTTTTCAGTACTGAACAGGGATATAAAAATGGTAAAGAATTGATCGATTACCATTTTAATCTGATTTCTACCTTGGCCAACGAATTGTTTACACCGATCGAGGAGAAAGTTATTTTAGCACAAGGCGAATTGATGTCTACCGCTTTATGGCATTTTTATCTGAATGAAATTGGCGTAAAATCCGTGCTGTTGCCAGCACTGGACTTTATGAAAATTGATGAAGACAATGAGCCTATGGTTGATTACATTGGCGAAAAGCTAAGCCATATTTTGGCCCAGAGTCCAGAAAATACCTTATTTATCACGCAAGGTTTTATTTGCCGTAATTCTTTTGGTGAAATTGATAATTTGCGCCGTGGAGGTTCAGATTATACGGCTTCCTTGATCGGGGCAGCAATCCGTGCCGAGGAAGTTCAGATCTGGACTGACATCGACGGGATGCACAACAATGATCCCCGTGTTGTCAAAGGAACCACACCGATTGCACATCTAAGCTTTGATGAGGCAGCGGAGCTGGCTTATTTTGGTGCTAAAATCTTACATCCACAATCGGTATTCCCAGCACAAAAATATAACGTTCCAGTTCGCCTTTTGAATACGATGGAACCTAATGCAAAAGGGACATTGATCAGTAAAGACGGTGCACAGAAAGGTTGTATCCGTGCTATAGCAGCGAAAGACGGTATTACGGCAATTCATATCCATTCGTCGAGAATGCTACTTGCCTACGGTTTCCTACGCCGTGTCTTTGAAATATTCGAGCGCTATAAAACACCAATCGATATGATCACAACGTCGGAAGTTGCGGTATCATTGACGATTGATGATACCACAAATTTGGCAGATATCATCAAAGAAGTGGAGGATTTTGGTTCAGTAACAGTGGATGGTGATCAGACCATTGTATGCGTTGTAGGCGATTTTGGTTTAAATAGCCATGGCTATGCCGCTCGCGTGCTTGATGCTGTAAAACACCTTCCGGTTCGTATGATTTCGTATGGTGGTTCAGACTTTAACGTGTCAATTCTATTGAATTCAGATCATAAAACTGAAGCATTACGTTCATTGCACAATCGCTTATTTTAAGAATTAGGTTTTTATATGATAAATACAGGTATCGCGGCGGAGTTTGCAGAGAAAGAAACGCCGTTCTATTATTATGATCTGGATGTGTTAAACAAGACCCTGGAGGCTGCTCATGCTGCTTCGCACAAACGGGGATTTCATGTTCATTATGCATTAAAGGCCAATTTTAACGACGAGTTATTGAAGGCGATTCAAGCGGTCGGCTTTGGTGCGGATTGTGTGAGTGGCAATGAGGTGAAGAAAGCCATTGAATGTGGCTTTGATTCCAAAAAAGTCACTTTTGCAGGAGTTGGTAAATCCGATAAGGAAATCAATTACGCGCTCGATCAAAATATCTTCGCGTTTAATGTTGAATCCATTCAGGAGCTTGAGGTCATCAATGAGCTTGCCTCAAAGAAAGGTGTAAAAGCGAATGTAGCTTTACGGATCAATCCAAACGTGGATGCACATACCCATCATTATATTACAACAGGGCTTGATGAAAACAAATTTGGTGTGCCCAATGCCGATTTGGAAAAATGTGCAGCCGTGCTTAAAAAATGTGAGTCTATTGAATTGGTAGGCCTTCATTTTCACGTCGGTTCACAGATTACGGATATGACCGTATTCAAAAGCCTGTGTGTGAAAGTCAATGAATGGAAAAACTGGTTTGAAGAACGCGGTACTCAAATCCGTGTATTGAATGTCGGTGGCGGATTGGGAATAGATTATAAAAACCCGGATGGGAATACAATTCCCGATTTTGAAGCCTATTTTGATATTTTCGACCGCTTCCTGGAGCGTACAGCACAGCAAGAGGTGCACTTTGAATTGGGACGGGCTTTGGTTGCGCAATGCGGAAGCTTGGTAAGCCGTGTCTTGTATGTCAAAAATGGTGTCAAGAAGAATTTCTTGGTATTGGATGCAGGAATGACTGAATTAATGCGCCCAGCCTTGTATCAGGCCTATCATAAAATTGAGAATATTAGTGCGAACGATACGGTGGAATCCATTAATTATGATGTGGTTGGACCTATCTGTGAATCTTCAGATTGTTTTGGTAAGGAAGTGCCACTTCCGGTCTCAAAACGTGGCGACTTAATTGCCATTCGTTCTGCAGGCGCCTATGGCGAAGTGATGGCTTCGCGTTATAACCTCCGTGAGGAAATACGGTTTGTGTATAGCAATCAGCTTTAATAGCTGTCGTAAAATAATTATTCTTAAGCCAGTCCATTTCTCGGACTGGCTTTTTTGGTTTTTAAATGCTGGCGTCCTATCTGCTTGGTAAGCAATTTTGTTTATCATTTTGTTGATCGTCTTTCGTATACTTGTTTATGCTTGTGCTAATTGAATTTCCGGTTACGATAGATTTGTTTGGAAAAACATTTCTCTTACATCCTTTTATGGAAGGGTTGGGGATGTTTATAGGGATGCGTTATTACCAACTGCTCAAATGGAAGGATGAGGAAAGTTTAGGGCATACCAATTCACTTCTTATTGTTATTGCTGCCGGCTTAGGCGCTTTAATCGGCTCGCATATTATCGGTTCCCTCGAGCGTCCTGCTGAGTTGCTCAATGCGACACATAAATGGACTTACATCTGGGTGAATAATACGATAATCGGTGGTTTGGCAGGAGGTTTGGTTGCCGTAGAAGGGATGAAAAAGATCATGGGTAAAAAAGAAAGTACCGGGGATCGCATGGTCTTTCCTTTAATTACCGCAATTGCCATTGGCAGAATAGGATGTTTTTACACGGGTGTGTTCGAGCAGACCTACGGTTTACCCACTACCTCTCCATTGGGGATGTACTTGGGCGATGCCTACAAACGGCATCCAGTTGCGCTGTATGAAATCGCATTTTTGCTGCTTTTATTTGTAACGCTCCAACTTTTTAAACGACGATACAATTATCGAAATGGTGTGTTGTTTCAGCTTTTTATGCTTAGTTATTTTGGTTTTCGTTTCCTGCTGGACTTTATTAAGCCGCGGGCAATTATACTTTTGGGGCTAAGTACCATACAAATTACCTGCATCGTGGTGATAATTTATTATATTTATTTATTAAAAAATGAACGTTTAATCAAAAAATAGGAATCATGTATTTGCTTGAAGGATCATTTGGATCGGAAAGTACCGCGATGCTAGGACTTTTTCTTCTTACTATAGGTGCTATTGTGATTGGCATTGCACTTTTGGTTATTATTATCGGCTCGATTATTAAAGCAGGTAATAAGGAGTCGAAGTTTAATGTCAATCCCTGGCTTAAAGTATTGTTGGGCGGAATTGGAGCAATGCTGGCAGGAGGGCTTGCCTGCGGACTTACCTTTATGAACTAGAAATCAGAACGATGCCAGTAAGAAACTATACGTACTACGATTATACCATTAGCCTATGTCCAACATGCCTTTCGCGTGTGGGTGCCAAGATTATTATCGAGGATGAACAGGTATTTATGACCAAAAACTGTCCCGATCATGGCTTTTTCAAAACGCTGATTGCGACGGATGTTGACTATTATAAGAACATTCGGAATTATAATAAAGCCTCCGAAACACCGTTGAAATTTGACAACGAAGTACATTATGGCTGCCCATACGATTGCGGTTTATGTGTAGATCACGAGCAGCATAGCTGCTTGTCCATTGTTGAGGTCACCGACCGTTGTAATTTGACCTGCCCAACTTGTTACGCCATGTCGTCGCCCCACTACGGACGACATCGCTCGCTGGAAGAGATTGAACAGATGTTTGACAAAATCGTCGAAAGTGAGGGTGAACCAGATGTGGTTCAGATCAGCGGTGGAGAGCCAACCATACACCCTGATTTTTTTAAGATTTTAGACATTGCGAAGACAAAACCTATTAAGCATCTCATGCTCAATACGAATGGTATCCGAATTGCCAATGATCCCGGTTTTGCTGAGCAACTCGCCACCTATGCGCCTGAATTTGAAATCTATCTCCAGTTTGATTCTTTTCGCCCATCCGTGCTCGAAAAGTTTCGGGGCAAAGATCTCACGGATGTCCGAAAAAAGGCCATTGACAAATTAAATGCGCTCAATCTGAGTACAACATTGGTTGTGGTCTTAGAAAAGGGAACCAATGATGATGAAATCGGGGAAATCTTGGAGTACGCTTTACAACAGCGATGTGTACGCGGGGTAACTTTTCAACCGGTGGAAATTGCCGGGCGAAATGCCGCCGATGCACAGCAGCATAAAATGACACTGACTGAGGTACGTCAGGAAATCCTGAATCAATATTCCCTATTGGATCCACATGATATTATTCCTGTTCCTTGTAATCCTGATGCCTTGGCGATGGGTTATATCCTAAAGATAGGCGATGAGCGGATACCCTTGACCCGGCATATTGATCCGGCTATTTTATTAAATAACCAATCGCGCAATACCATTGTCTATGAACAGGACAAAGGGGTTCAGATGCAATTGCTGGATATATTTAGCACCGGAATTTCGGTGGATAAGGTAAAGCCGAAAGTAAATCAATTGCTTTGCTGTTTGCCGGAAGTGTGCGCACCTGATCTTGATTACGATAATCTTTTCCGTATTATCATTATGAATTTTATGGATGCCTACGATTTTGATGTTCGTGCGGTTAAGAAATCTTGTGTCCACATCGTCAATAAAGACTTGAAGTTGATTCCTTTTGAGACGATGAATTTATTTTATCGTGATGATAAAATAAAACGGCTGGAAGAACTAAAACTCTCGGATGCTATTCGATTTTAACAGGAGATAAGTTATTTTTGTCGGAGAAAAACCTTTGGTCCTTTCTTTGCAATTTGTAGTTTCCATGGCATTTGACTACCTATTGCCGGGAAAGAAAATCAACAAAATTAGAAGTATGAAATTGGGCATTGTTAAGCGTTTTATTTTTGTCTTAAGTCTCTTGGCTTTTCAGCTGCACGGATTTGCACAGGACTCCGTTCAGGTTCGGAAGAATCAGATAGGCGATCGCACGGCGAACCATAGCAGCCTAAGTAGACGGTCGAATGTGGATTCGACACGGGTTGGAAATGACTCACTGCGGAATGAACTACGCAATGATCTGCGCAAAGTAAATCTAAACTTTTTATCCAATATTCGTACGGCTTCCATGGCTGAGCTTATCGCGCAGCTGAATGAAAAATCCAATGGCTACTTGACAACGAATGCTGGATCGGCTAAAGATAGTATTGCTTTAATAAAAAATAGTATCCATGAAGAAATCAGCCAGCTGAAGTCTATTAAAGGCAGTATCAGCAATTATTCCAATAGCCTCAATGTGACAGCAGATCAGATCAAGACGCTGATCAACCGCTATGATATCAGTGCCAATAATCACAGTAGAGCGTATCAATATCTCGACAATGCGCAGCTTAAACTAGCTGCAAAACAAGATTCGCTGGAAGCGATCAATCGGACGATTGATGAACTTATTGCTAAAAATCAACGTCATCTGATTCGGATCGAAGCCGTTCACGAAATAAAAACCGGAAGCAAAAAAGCCGATTCCGTGACCGCTAAAAGTTCGATATGGAAAGCCAATACGGCAGCCATCTCTAAAGATGTGATCTTAAATAATATCCGGAGTAATTACAGTAACAATAAGTCGATAGACAAATATGTGAATCGCACGGATTGGGCGAGCCGTATCCTGTTGATTGTACTGGGATTGGGTTATTGCTACTGGATTGTACGGGTGTCTTATGTCCTTCGGCAAAATGATCCTGAACATAAACTTGCGATTGACGCAGTTGTTGGGAAAACCATTATTTTTCTCCTGACACTGTTGCCCTTTGTAAACTTCTTTACACCAAGTTTCATTTTGCAGGCTTCCCAATTGGTCGTTATGTTAATCTTCATGTTTTTGCTCAGGCATCGCATGAGTGGATTGCAGCGTAAAATTGCCATTATCCTTATTGTATTCTATATCCTGGATGTATTTGTCAATATGATCGTAAGCGACGACCTGTTTTTACGTATCGTTTGTATTGCCTTCAATTTGATTGCTTTAGGATTGGTCAGTTATACGAAACGGCGTATAAAGAATGCGGATAGTCCGGGCTATATCAGTAATTTTATTTATGTGATTTTTGCGATACTCAACGTGACGGCAATTACGCTGAATATTATTGGGCATGTGGAGCATTCACGTAGTTTTAGTATTGCCTGTGCTGTGGGGCTTGTACAGTCTTTTACACTTCAGTATTTTTCGGATATGATTAAGGCAGATGTCCGTAATCAGTTTAAAAAAGATCGGTTGACTTCCGGTTTTTGGATGCGTTTCAACGAGCAGCGTACCTTGGCAATCATCACCGAAATTCTGCGTATTGTGTGTGTGCTTTTGGCGATCATTGTCCTGGCAAATAACTTACAGTTTATTGAAAGTTTATTGGCACTAAGCGAAACATTCTTCGGAAAAGTACGCAGCATCGGCAGCATCTCTTTTACCTTAGGAAATCTTGTTGTAGCAGTTTTATTACTGTTGGTGGCCAATTGGTTTCAGAAGAATATCAGTTTGATCGTTCTCGGTGGTGAAGACGGTCAGCTCAGCCAGGTCTATAATCAGAAGATGACCTTATTTCCGCTCTTTCGCTTGGCCATTATTCTGATCGGTTTCTTTATGGCCATCTCGGCCCTGGGCATGAGTTTGGACAAACTTACGGTCGTGATTGGCGCATTGAGTGTTGGTATCGGGCTCGGCATGCAGAACATCATCAATAATTTTGTTTCGGGCATAATTCTGGTTTTTGATAAGCCGTTTCGCGTTGGTGATCAAATTGAGCTTGCCGATAAAAAAGGGCGCGTCAAGGAAATCGGTATACGCGCTAGTGTTTTAAAAACGGGAGATGGTGCAGATGTCATTATTCCAAATGGTGATTTACTGTCGGGAAGGGTTGTCAATTGGACCTTATCCCAAGAATACAGCAAGACAAGTTTTGTTCTCCATATCGATCGGAAAGCAGATTTAGACCAAGCCAAACAATGGATTAAGGACGCGATGGAAAATAGCGACCATTTTATCAAGGATAGAGATAGCGGAATCAGCATACAGGACATCAGTGCGGAGATGATCTACCTGAGTGTTTCCGGTTGGGTAAATTTTGCTGCCAATGCTTCCGCCTTTAAAAATGATGTCTTACTTGTATTATATAAGAAGTTTGAAGCGGAGGGCTTGAAGTTTTATAGTGTCATTCCGCCCAAAAATTAATCAATTAATTGATTTGTTTTAAACCATATACAGGATGTATTATCAGGAAGGCTTACTATTTAGTCAGATGTGTTCGGTAATGTAAAGGGCTATAACCCTTGGCGCGTTTGTAGAAATGGGAAAGATGGCTCTCGTCGGTAAATCCGAGTTCTGCAGCAATTTGTTTCAACGTATAATCTTTCGATTTAAGTCTGTTTTCGATGAGTTCGATCCGATAGGTATTGATATACGCTCTTAAACTGCTGCCGAAGTTCTTCTTAAAGTAGATACCAAAATAGGATGGGGCAATATTGAATTTCTGAGCCAGTAGGCTGACCTGAAGTTGTTCGGGCGAAAAAATATGCTGATGAATGTAGGCCGAAATCGATCGGCCAACATATAGTTCATGCTGCTGGGGTAAACGTTGCGTCTCTGCTATTTCTTTATAGAGTCCAAAGATTGCGACGAGTTGATCAAATAGCCAGTCCGAACGCTCGCTGACGCTCGTATGACTATACAATCGGACCGCTTCGAGGATATGGGTGTAAATCAGGCGATAATGCTCGTCCATATCCAATTTGCGTTCCTTTAATCCCCGGTCATTCATCAGCTCCATAATCCAGGCGTAGCGCTTTTGATTGCGTTTATTCTGCAGGAAGTAGGTATCTGTAAATAAAATAAACAGAAAATGTGTCTTTTCTTCAATATTAAAATAATGCTTGTCTGCCGGACTAATTAAAAATACATCGCCACGTTTATAATTCAGTTCAAATTTGTTGATCACATGGGTTCCTGTGCCCGAACGAATATAAACAAGCTCATAATAATTCTGCTCATGTGGAGGCAAATGAAAGCTATCCTCAATAAATTCACTGATCCGCAAAGGCTCAAACTGTTTTTTGCGCATTATTCTTCTGATTATATATCTGTAAATGTACATAAAAAGAATGTATTTGTACATGTTATTGCCTGCCGCACTATTGCACCTTTGTGTCGTATAAAATGGTAATAAAACATGGTCAATTTTATAATGATAGCATTTTGCATTGCGGCGGGGATGCTGTTGAGGCGAACAAATTTAATTCACTCCGAAGCACATAAAGGGATCAATACCTGGATTCTTTATTTTGCCCTTCCAGCGGTGTCTTTCAAATATATTCCGAAGATTGTATGGTCATCGCAATTACTGTTTCCGGTGTTTTCGGCAATCCTGGTTTGGGCAGGTAGTTGGTTATTTATGGAAATGTACTGTAGGCGTAAAAACTACAAACAGCGTTCGCGCAGTAGTTTGGAATTGGCCGCTGGTTATAGCAATACGTCCTTTATTGGCTTTCCATTGATCATCGCCTATTTTGGCGAAGCCCAGTTGCCGATTGCAATTATTTGCGACCAAACCACATTTATTCTGCTTTCTACAGCTGGAATTATCAATGCACTGCGAGCGAATGCCCAAGATGGCGAGGCGATCGATGTCAAATTTATGCTTCGAAAGTTAGTCAGCTTCCCACCCTTGATCGGTTGTATAACAGCCTTAATGCTGTCGCAATTGGTTGATCTTTCGGTTGCCGAGCCTTTTTTTGATAAGCTGGTGGCGACCGTTGGGCCATTGGCCTTATTTTCTATTGGTTTACAGTTGAAGTTTGACGGTTGGCGACAACAGATTTCGCAGATCAGTACAGCGATGAGTTATAAATTGATTCTTGCCCCAGCATTGGTATTACTATTTGCTTTACTACTTGGTGTAAAGGGTGCTGTTGCGCGGATCAGTATATTCGAAGCGGCAATGCCAACCTTGGTCACTTCAGGAATCATTGCCGAGCAATACCATCTGAATACCAAATTGGTCAATCTGGTGATCGGTTTTAGCATTGTTGCGGGGCTGCTGACAACCGCGTTTTGGGATTTTGTCATTCGACTTTTTTTCTCCTAACCTACGGTTTTGTTGATTGATTGATTGATTGATTGATTGATTGATTGATTGATTGATTGATTGATTGATTGATTGATTGATTGATTGATTGATTTTGGAAACAGTGTGGGGCCTCATTTGCCAACGATTGGTTTTAGCAGAAGTGTTGCGTAGGAGTGGGGTGTCTTCACTTCGTAACATTTTGATAGTGAATCATCTCATACAAACAACTTTTTTACTGTTCAATTGTTATTAGGCTATAACCATCTATAAAAAGGAGGTATGTTATGAACCTGATACACAAAATTGAGCATTGGGGCGATGCACATCACCCACAATGGATCGATTACCTAAGAATAGCTTTAGGGATCGTTATTTTTGCCAAAGGTGTAAGTTTCGTAAATGATAGGGATGTTGTTCAACACATGATTGAGCAAAGTAGTTTCCACTTATCATCGTGGGGTGCGGTTCACTATGTGGTTTTTACCCATTTGGTAGGCGGGCTGTTCCTTATCTTAGGTTTTCAAACCCGTTTAGCCTCATTACTATTATTTCCGGTACTGGTAGGGGCTGTATTTTTTGTTAATATCACCCACGGGTTTAGTTATTTGAATTCCGAATTGTGGCTTTCTATAGTCGTATTCTTTTTGCTGATCTTTTTTATGGTCATGGGCTCTGGAAAATACTCCCTAGATCAAATGATGAACAAACCAGGATACAAAAGGGATATCTAAAAAAAAACTCCTTCATACATGAAGGAGTTTTTCTTTTTTTTATTTGCCTTGCTCGTCAATCCATTGACGTGCATTAACGAATGCTTCAATCCAAGGAGAAACTTCGTCCTGACGACCTTTTGGATAATTTGCCCAATGCCATTGGAATACCGAACGCTCAATATGTGGCATGGTAGCCAAGTGGCGGCCAGTCTTGTCGCAGACCATTGCTGTATTATAATCCGAACCATTTGGGTTATGCGGATATTGCTCATAAGCATATTTTGCCACGATATTGTATTGCTCTTCAGCATACGGAAGATTGAATTTTCCTTCCCCGTGTGAAATCCAAACCCCTAAGGTACTTCCCGCTAGTGTCGATAACATGACCGAATTGTTTTCCTGAACTTTTACAGATACAAAGTTTGACTCGTGTTTTCCTGAAGTATTGTGTAGCATTTTTCCATGGATTTCATGCTCAGGATTGATCATTTCAAGTTCCATAAATAACTGACAGCCATTACAGATACCAACCGAAAGTGTATCCGGACGAGCAAAGAAATCGGTTAAGGCTTTTTTCGCTTTTTCATTGTAAAGGAAAGCACCGGCCCAACCTTTTGCCGAACCCAATACATCTGAGTTTGAGAAGCCTCCGACGGCACCGATAAATTGGATGTCTTCCAATGTCTCACGACCAGTGATCAAATCGGTCATGTGTACATCTTTCACATCAAAGCCGGCCAAGAACATGGCATTTGCCATTTCGCGTTCGGAGTTGGAACCCTTCTCACGAAGGATTGCCGCTTTCGGACGTGCTTTAGTTCCGTCGATTTTTGGTTTCTTACCATCAAATTGACTTGGGAAAGTAAAGGCTAGGGGTTGGTGTTTATAATTATCAAAACGTTGTTGTGCAGTTCCATTTTTAGATTGCTTGGAATCCAAAAGGAAGGACGTCGTAAACCATACATCACGTGTTGCAGCAACATCAAAGCTAAAGGAAGCTTCTTGATTTTTAATCGTCACTGTATTCCCTTCGATCACCTGACCAATTTTAACCGCGTCTACACCGGCATCTTTCACGATCGCTTCGAAGGCCACATCGTCTTTTGCCTGCATCACCAAGGCGATATTTTCATTAAAGAAGGCTTTTACGCTATCCGGTTCATGTAATGCCGAAAGGTCATAGTTGGCGCCAAGATTAACATCGGCAAAGGTCATTTCCAATAAGGTGGTAATCAAGCCACCCGATCCGACGTCGTGACCAGCTTCGATCTGTCCTTCTTGAATTAATTGCTGTACGGTATTGAATGCTGTTTTAAAGTAAGCAGCATCTTGAATGGTCGGAACTTCAGTACCTAATTTATTGATGATTTGTGCAAATGACGAACCGCCTAATTTGAACTGATCTTTTGATAAGTTGATGTAATAGATTGATCCAGCCTTTTTGTTCAGCACAGGTTCAACCACTTTGGTAATATCAGTACAGTTTCCTGCGGCAGAAATGATCAATGTGCCAGGGGCAATGACGTTTTCGCCGTTTGGATATTTTTGCTTCATCGACAAAGAATCTTTTCCCGTGGGGATATTGATTCCCAACGCGATGGCAAAATCCGAGCAGGCTTTAACAGCTTGGTATAAGCGGGCATCTTCACCTTCATTATTGGCCGCCCACATCCAGTTGGCCGATAGGGAGATTCCTGCGAGGCCATTTTTGATTGGCGCAAATACAATGTTGGAAAGCGATTCGGCAATAGCCGTTCTACTTGCCGCAGCCGGATCCACTAAGGCCGCCACAGGGGAGTGACCTATTGTTGTCGCAATACCTTCTTTACCTTTATAATCCAATGCCATAACACCGACGTTATTCAACGGCAATTGCAATGGACCCGCACATTGTTGTTTGGCAACACGGCCACCAACACAACGGTCTACTTTATTGGTTAACCAATCTTTGGAAGCAACAGCTTCCAGTTGTAATACTTGGTTTAAGTAGCTTGGAATGTTGGCTGCATCATAAGCAAGATCAGCGTAATTGCGAACTACGGTTTTATCGCGCATGAAAGTTTTTGGCGATGAGCCAAAGAAATCTTCAAGGGCGTAATCCATTGGTTTTTCACCCGTACTTTTTGATTCGAAAGTAAAGCGGTGGTCGCCAGTGACATCACCTACGGTGTACATTGGTGCACGTTCGCGATCGGCAACACGTTTTAAGGTGTCAATATCATCTTCAGCGATCACAAGTCCCATACGTTCTTGCGATTCATTACCGATAATTTCTTTTGCGGATAGGGTAGGATCGCCTACAGGAAGTGCATCCAGGTCAATTAAACCGCCGGTCTCTTCAACAAGTTCAGATAAGCAGTTTAAGTGGCCACCTGCACCATGATCGTGAATAGAGACAATAGGGTTATGATCAGACTCTACTAAGCCACGAACAGCATTCGCTGCACGTTTTTGCATCTCGGGATTGGAACGTTGAATGGCATTAAGCTCAATTCCAGAACCAAATGCCCCTGTATCTGCAGAAGATACAGCAGCGCCACCCATTCCGATGCGGTAATTTTCACCACCTAGGATAATAACTTTATCACCAGTTTTCGGCGTATGTTTTTTTGCCTGATCCAGTTTTCCATAACCAACACCGCCGGCTTGCATAATGACTTTGTCGTAACCAAGTTTACGGCCATCCTCTTCATGCTCGAAGGTCAATACAGAACCCGTAATTAAGGGCTGACCAAACTTATTACCGAAGTCAGAAGCACCGTTGGAAGCTTTGATCAGGATGTCAACCGGGGTTTGGTACAACCATTGACGTTCTTGCATCGCATTTTCCCATGGACGCGTTTTGTTGAGTTCCTTTGCCGGTTCAGTAACTGTTCCTGCCTGAAGGTCCAATTTATTTTGTTCCAATCGCGAATAAGCAGTCATGTATACGGCAGTACCCGCCAATGGAATCGCTCCTTGGCCACCGGCCATACGGTCGCGGATTTCACCACCTGATCCAGTAGCAGCACCCGAAAATGGTTCTACAGTAGTTGGGAAATTGTGTGTTTCAGCTTTTACGGATAAAACCGAATCAAATGCTTTCTCTTCGTAAAAATCAGGTTTGTCGGCCGATTTAGGCGCAAATTGTGTGACACGTGGACCTTTGACAAAGGCAACGTTATCTTTATAAGCAGAAACAATCTCGTTCGGATTGGTTTCAGAAGTCTTTTTAATTAATTTAAAGAGGGAAGTTGGTTGCTCTTCGCCATCAATGATAAAAGTACCATTGAAAATCTTGTGTCTACAGTGTTCAGAATTCGCTTGCGAAAAAGCGAATACTTCCGAGTCTGTAAGCAGACGACCCAATTTGGTCGAAAGGTTATTGAGGTAATCTACTTCTTCTGGATTTAGCGCTAGGCCCTCAGATTTGTTGTAGGCCTCGATGTCTTCAATTTCCAATATCGGTTCAGGTGTAATGTTGACGGTATACATGTCCTGCGTCAACATACTGAACTTTTGTGAAATCATTGGATCGAAGTCATTGAAATCCGCTGGTACCGGTTGAAATTCTTCTATGCGAACAATTCCTGCAATGCCCATATTTTGTGTGATTTCTACTGCATTGGTACTCCAGGGAGTCACCATCGCGGCACGGGGTCCTACAAAGTAATGGTTAAGGTTTTGGTCGTCTAGTTTTTTGGCGTTGCCGAATAGCCAGTTGAGTTTAGTAATGTCTTCTTGTGATAAAGAGTTTACGCTTTGAACACCATATACAGTGTTCGATGGGTTCTCAAAGAAATGAATCATTATAAATGTTTGTTTTGAACGTTCTTCAAATTAAAGCACAAAGTTACATATTATTTTTATGGAAATGACTGGATTTTGATTAAAAACTGCTTCCAGTTTTAATCTAATCAAACGCTATTTCAAAATACCGAAGAATAGCTTTATAATTGTCCTGAGCTGAGCTCCCTTAATCTTGTGTGTAGCCCCCTTTAATTGGCTCTTATTCGCTTAGTGTTCGCCCCTGAGTCTGAACATGGTCGATATTCGTGCGTCTCCCCACAGGCATGCCACAGCCTTCCAACCGTCTTTAGCTCGGAGATAACAGGGAGGCACGTCGTATTTATGCCGCTAGCATGTCGAAGCTGATACGACGCTATCCCGAAGCTGTCTCGTACGAAACAGCACGATTTCACGACAATTTACCGAAGACACCGATGATCGGCAAATTGACGTTGGATATAAACTCAAATTTATCTAAGTTTGTGCATCAAATCAGATTCGAGATGAATATTTCATATAATTGGTTAAAACAACACGTTAATATAGATTCGACACCGGAGGAACTATCGCTGATCTTAACAAATACAGGATTGGAAGTAGAAGCTTTGGACGTCGTGCAGAGTATCCCAGGTGGATTGGATGGTTTGGTTGTTGGTGAAGTGAAAACTTGTGAACAGCATCCTAATGCCGATAAATTAAGAGTAACCACTGTTGATGTCGGTGGACCGGAGTTATTGCACATTGTATGTGGTGCACCAAACTGTCGTACAGGATTGAAAGCCATTGTTGCTACAGTAGGTACTACTTGCCATCCGCTTACCGGAGAGCCTTTTAAAATTACCAAATCTAAAATTCGTGGTGAAGTTTCCGAAGGTATGTTATGTGGAGAAGATGAAATCGGTTTGGGTACATCTCATGCCGGTATCGTTGAATTACCAGCTGACGTTGCTGTGGGGACCTTAGTGAAAGATCATTTCAATATCCAGGATGATTACCGTTATGAAATTGGCTTAACACCAAACCGTGCAGATGCTGCTTCGCATTTAGGTGTTGCAAGAGATATTGCGGCACATTTCCGTACACACGTGTTAAAGGCAGATGTTTCTGCATTTAAGGCTGCTGAGGCGGAGGGGACGACAGTGGTCGTTTCAGACGCACAGGCAAGCCCACGTTATAGTGGTATCAATATCACCGGTGTTCGCGTTGGCGAATCTCCCGATTGGTTAAAAGAGAAATTAAATGTTATCGGTGTTCGTCCGATCAATAATATTGTCGATGTTACCAATTACATATTACACGATTTAGGTCAGCCACTGCATGCTTTTGATGCAGATAAAATTGCGGGAAATAAAGTCATTGTTCGTTTGGCGACTGAGGGTGAAAAATTTGTTACGCTGGATGGTGTGGAGCGTACCTTGTCTGCAGAGGAC
This sequence comes from Sphingobacterium sp. Ag1, assembly GCF_000988325.1. Classification (NCBI taxonomy): domain Bacteria; kingdom Pseudomonadati; phylum Bacteroidota; class Sphingobacteriia; order Sphingobacteriales; family Sphingobacteriaceae; genus Sphingobacterium; species Sphingobacterium sp. Ag1. The sequence continues at coordinate 305,619 of NZ_LBGU01000044.1, forward strand.
TTGGTGATTGCTGATACTGAAAAACCGATGTGTATTGCGGGTGTTTTCGGTGGAGCACATTCGGGTGTATCAGCCGAAACGACCAATGTATTTTTGGAATCGGCCTATTTCAATGCTGTTTCTGTACGGAAGACCTCCAAAAGACATGGCTTAAAAACAGATGCTTCTTTCCGTTTCGAGCGTGGTACCGATCCGAATATTACGGTTGAAGCCTTGAAGCGCGCAGCTTTATTGATTCAGGAAATTGCAGGTGGAACGATTTCATCGACGCTAAAAGATGACTATCCCGTGGTGATTAACCCGTTTTCATTTCACGTGAGCTATGCGAATGTGGTTCGTTTGATCGGTCAGGCGATCCCAAATGAAGAAATTAAATCCATTATTGTCGCTCTTGGCATTGAAGTCGCTTCAGAAACTGAAACAGGACTTGATGTGTTGGTGCCTGCATACCGCGTTGATGTCACACGCGAGGTAGACGTTGTGGAAGAAGTGTTGCGGATTTACGGTTATAACAATATTGAGTTGAAGTCACAAATTAAGGCCTCTTTAAATACGGTTGAAAAGCCAGACAAGGAAGTTGTCTTAAATCAATTGGCTGATCTGCTCATCGCCAATGGGTTTCGTGAGATTCTGTCCAACTCTCTTACGAAGCTGGATTATGCGGATGATAGCGAAACGGCGGTCAAATTGTATAATCCATTGAGCTCGGATTTGGACACAATGCGTCAAAATATGGTTTTTTCTGTTTTGAGTGCGATTGAATATAACCAAAAACGAAGAAACTTTGACCTGAAGTTCTTCGAATTCGGTAAGACGTATGCGCTGGATGGCGAAGGCTATAAAGAAACGCAGCATCTGGCTTTTGCCATGGCAGGTAAAAATGAAGCTGAGCAATGGAACAGCAAAAAAGACGCCGTTAATTTCTATAACCTTAAAGCGGCTGTAGATACGCTTATCAAACGTTTGAAAATTGAAGGAATTCAGATACAAGATGCTACAAGTACACATTTCGCCTATGGTTTGAATTATATGAAAGGGCAGAAATGTTTAGTTTCGTTTGGTGCAATTGCAAACGCAGATTTGAAAAAAGCAGATGTTGAAGGTCAGGTTTTCTTTGCTGATTTTGACTGGGATGTTTTGATGAAAATTATTCGTAAGAATAGCATTCAATACAAAGAAGTTTCCAAATTCCCGGCTGTGCGCAGAGATTTGTCGCTCTTAATCGATGAAAATGTGAGCTTCGATAAGCTACAATTTGTTGCTCAAAAGACCGAACGCAAGCTTTTGAAGGAGGTAAATGTGTTTGATGTGTATAAAGGTGATAAAATTCCGGAAGGGAAAAAGTCTTATGCTCTGAGCTTTATCTTGCAGGATGAAGAAAAAACACTTACGGATAAGCAAATTGATGCGATAGTTCAAAAATTAATTGTTAATTTTGAGAAGGAACTAGGCGCGGAAGTGCGTGGTTAATGAGAGATACAACATTAATTGGTAATATTCAATTTATACTATGGCAACATTGTCTTCACAAATGAATCTGATCGTTGAGAAAACGAAAAATTTAATTCAATTGTGCGAAGTCTTGCAAGAAGAAAATGATTTGCTTAAATTAGAGGTACAATCCTTAAAAGTGGCTTTCGATGCGAGCAACGATAAGAGCAAGCAGTTGGAAGAGAAGGTCAAAGCGTTGGCAGTTGCCCGTACGTTAGATTCTGAAACGGATAAGGAAGCAATTAATGAAAAAATACTTGACACAAAACAAAAAATTAACGATTTTGTGCGGGAAATAGACAAATGTATTAGTTTGTTGAAATAGTTGGGAGAAGTGTTATCGGATTCAAACTAATACAACGTTAAAAAGCTCAAAGAAATGGGAGAGATTTCCATAAAAATAAATATCGCAGATCGTGTTTATCCCCTTCGGGTGGAGAGCGCGGAAGAAGAAGTAATTCGACATGCTGCGAAATTGATAAATGAAAAAGTAAAGGAATTGCAGGAAAACTATACTGTGAGAGATAAGCAGGATTTGTTGTCCATGTGTGTATTGCAATTTGCGACGCGTATGCTTAATGCAGAGCGGCAGTCCCAAAACCACGAAGTGGGCTTGGAAAATTCAGTACAGGAACTTGATCAGTTGTTGACGGATTTCTTTAAAAAATAAATTTACGTTCTTTATATTTAGAGCTTAAACGACGAATTTGCCGCAATTAAATTCGGGTTGTCACTATTTTAAACTTAACGCTTCAATATTACAGGCGCAAAAAGATATAGGCCATTTTGCGAAAGCCATCTGGGTCACAATCTAAGCCTAATTATGTAATCACGAAGTTTAATAATACATGAGACCTGTTTAAATTTAATTGCGGTTTTTTTTTGTCATGAAAGTCGTACGAGCTTCGTAAGCTCGCTACTTCGTTGTTACATACCGAAGTAGGGGAAAGGCCGATTGATGATTTTACCGGAATTTGAATATAATTAATAAAAACAAACATAATAATACAATTATACATACATGGACATCGCAATTTATAGCATAATTTCTCTGATTGTTGGTGTTGTTATAGGTCGTTATCTATTGGTTTTGTTGTTTAAAAAACAAGAACAGGAAGCCAAGGATAAGGTAAATAGCATACTGAAAGATGCAGAGCAGGAAGGGGAACACATTAAAAAGAAACGCCTGTTAGAGGCCAAAGAAAAGTTCCTTCAATTAAAATCTGAACATGAAAAGGAAGTCAATCAACGTAACAATACCATCAACCAGAAGGAAAATACGTTAAGACAAAAAGAGCAGTCAATTAACCAAAAATTGGAAAACATCAACCGCGACAAGCAGGAGGTGGATGCCAAGAAAAAGCAATTGGATAAATTGGTTGAACTGAATGAAAAGAAATCTGAAGAAGTAGAAACGCTCAAATTACAACAGATTAAACAATTGGAAAGCATCGCTGGCGTAACAGCCGACGAAGCAAAAAATCAATTGGTGGATTCGTTGCGTGAAGAAGCCCGCTCACAAGCCATGATTCAAATCAAAGATATTGTGGATGAAGCAAAATTGACTGCGACTAAAGAGGCGAAAAAGGTTGTTATACAGACAATCCAACGTACTGCTACGGAATCTGCGATCGAAAATACCGTTTCAATTTTCAATATTGAAAATGATGAAATTAAAGGGCGTATTATTGGTCGTGAAGGTCGTAATATTCGTGCTTTGGAAGCTGCAACAGGCGTAGAGATCATCGTCGATGATACACCTGAAGCAATTATCCTATCCGGTTTCGATCCTGTACGTCGGGAAATCGCACGTTTAGCTTTACACCGTTTGGTAACCGATGGTCGTATCCACCCTGCACGTATTGAGGAAGTTGTTGCAAAAACGCGGACGCAAATTGAGGATGAAATTGTTGAAATCGGTGAACGTACAGCGATCGATTTGGGGATCCATGGTTTGCACCCCGAGTTGATTCGTATGGTAGGGCGTATGCGTTACCGTTCATCTTACGGACAGAATCTTTTACAGCACTCGCGTGAGGTTGCTAATTTTGCAGCGACAATGGCAGCAGAACTGGGCCTGAATGTTAAACATGCGAAACGTGCTGGATTACTACACGATATTGGTAAAGTGCCTGATGATAATCCAGAGTTGCCACACGCTATTTTAGGTATGCAACTTGCAGAGAAATACAAGGAACATCCTGATGTATGTAACGCAATTGGTGCTCACCATGATGAGATCGAAATGACGGCTTTAATATCTCCGGTTGTTCAAGCCTGTGACGCGATTTCTGGTGCACGCCCGGGCGCACGCCGTGAGGTTGTAGAAAGTTATATCAAGCGCTTAAAAGAGCTGGAAGACTTGGCTTTATCGTATCCTGGGGTTGAGAAGACCTTCGCGATACAAGCTGGTCGTGAACTACGTGTCATCGTGGAGAGTGAGAAGGTCTCTGATGCGCAGTCGGAAATACTCGCTGCTGATATCTCTAACCGTATCCAAACGGAAATGACGTATCCAGGGCAAATTAAAGTAACTGTGATCCGTGAGACAAGATCGGTGTCTTACGCAAAATAGATCCAAGGATCCATCTTAAAAAAGCTCCAATCATTTCGATTGGAGCTTTTTTTATGGAATTCTACAGCTTTCCCCTAACAGGATGATTTCAGCTATTCAAGGTGTTTGGGGTTGACTTGTGTCTTGCCTGGTGAATGGACTTGAATTGGTGTCAATAGACTGTATTGGAATTGATCTGAATAGACCAGACTTGAATAGACTAGACTTGAATCAAGTTGACCTAAATGGACTCAACCTAAATTGTCTTTAATTTAGGATCCCTATTTTTTAATTGAAAAATTCAATCAGATCAGGCACTGTCTGGATGAGATAGGTCGGTGACTCCTGTTTGAGTTCAGCTTGGCTACCATAGCCATACAATACACCAACAGCATCCATGGCTGTTTCCCTTGCGCCAATCAGATCATGTTTGCGATCGCCGATCATGAGGCAGTCCTGTGGATTTGTTAGTTTGCCCTTTTCCATGACATATTGGATGACGCTGGTTTTGGTCGGTCTGGAATCGTCTAACGCGCTTCCGCCGGCAAAATCAAAATAGGTATTTATGGCAAAGTGCTGTAATATTTTGTGGGCAAATATTTCGGGTTTGGATGTGGCAAGATAAATCTTGTAACCTCCTATTTTTAAATGCTCCAAAAGCTCCGGTATGCGATCAAACAAGATGTTCTCATACAGCCCTATGGCTGAAAAGCGCTCCCGATATTTTTCTACACAGGCAATTGCTTCGCTTTCCCCAAATCCAAAGGTATGTATGAAAGAATCTTTAAGGGGCGGACCGATCAAGGGTTTGAGGCTATTCAGATCGGCTGTATGGATGCCTTTTGATTCCAAGGCATAGGCAATACATTTTGTAATCCCTTCTGCAGGGTCGGTCAGGGTTCCGTCCAGATCGAATAAGATATGTTTGTAAGACTTCATGCTGCAATATTACGGAATAGAATAGGAGTAAGCGAGTTTGTTTGCCCTGAAAGCAGATAATGACCTACGGCAGACCAAAAAATAGGGAATATTATCATTTTTAAGACCTAAGGCATGCTCAATATTTGTTAAATTTGCCGAATGAAACAAAAGAAGAAAGTTCAAGAAGTCGAACCTTTACGCCCCGTGGATAAGTATTTTGCGGAGCTGGATGCTAATTTTCAGGATCCGACCAACCGCCTGATTCAGGCCATCTTTTTACCATTATTGTTTTTTGGTATCATGGGCTGCATCTGGATGATTCCATTTCCACAGTTCGAATTCTTGGTCAAACTCAATTGGCATACCTTTTTGAATTGGGGCTCTTTCTTCATCGCTATTGTTATTTATTATTATTTAAAGCTGTCTGCAACCTTGTCCTATGCGATATTATTCTCGATCGGGGGTATGAGTTTCTTTATCGTGCAACTGGAGTACGCACAGAAGAACGGTGGCCCGGCTGTCATCTGGGTATGTTTGGGAATCGCATTGCTATCTATTGTCGCGCTGTTTATCGGTAAGGGAAAGGAAAAGAAAAAAATCACAGGACAACAGTTTCTACAGTTTTTACTTGTCGGACCGATATGGCTGTGGCATTTTGTCTTTAAAAAATTGAAATTAAGATATTAATTGAGCTGTCTTTAGGAGTGATCATACTGCATCTGATCGTAGCCTAATCGCGCGCTTAAAAGTACAGGGCCAAATTGCTTGCAATTTGGCCCCTTTCTTTTAGTTGAGCGCTGACACTGTTCGGGAATATTCGATCGTTATGCACAGTAGGTTCAGTATAAAACTAACTTTTGTAATTGAACCATTTGATGATTTCTTTGAGATTTGCTTTTTTTCCATAGATCAAAATCCCGACGCGGTAGATACGTGCAGCGACCCAGGTTACCAATAAGAAGGTCAGTATGAGCAAGGTCAACGAGGTCAGTATCTGCCATAGGGGTACACCAAAAGGTATACGAACGAGCATGGCGATCGGTGAGGTGAATGGAATAAAGCTCAACCATGTTGCTATCGGTCCATTGGGATCATTGATAATGACGCCGAACGAGAGAATATAGGTCAATAGCAAGGGCATGGTAATGGGCATGGAAAACTGATTGGCCTCTGTTTCGTTGTCGACAGCTGAGCCTGCAGCGGCGAAAATAGCACTATACAACAGGTATCCGGCAATAAAAAACAGAAAGAAGAAAATGATGACCTCTGTGAAATTAAAGCTTTGGATCGACGTAAGGATCGAAGCAGAATCATTCTGGGCCATAGCTTTTGATACGGTACTCATGTTGCCCGCTCCAGGTTGGCTAGCGGCAACTTCCTGCATATCCTGCGGATTGACAAACAGTAGCGTTGCTGTGATAAATAAGCCCCCGGTAAGCACAAGCCACATCACAAATTGGGTCAGGCCAACCATCCCGATTCCAACAATTTTACCCATCATGAGCTGAAAGGGCTTGACCGAGGAAATAATAACTTCGATGATACGATTGCTCTTTTCTTCGATAATACCACGCATTACCTGGGCACCATAAAGAAACAGGGATAGATAGACTAAGATAGCCAAAGCGACACCAAGGCCCATTGCAATGGCCGTGTTGCTGTTCTTTTCTTCGCCGTCGGCTGTTATTTCTTTTGCATCGATGCTGACTTTCGGCTTAATGGACTGGATAATCTGCAGGTCAATTCCCTTGGCTTTATATTCCTTTTCACGGATGATCTCTTCCAGCTGTCCGCTAATGATCTCCTGTATAACAAAGCTGGTCTTGCCACTGGTAATGAGTTCGGCTCTTTGGCTTGTTAAAATATCTTTTGGAATATAAAGGATCGACTGTTTTCCTTCACTTTGGGTCAGCTGCGCTTTTTGTGCCTGGAGATCCAGTTTACTGATTGTATAACTTACATTTTTATTGCTTTGCAGTTTTCCCGCAAAGTCGCCTTGTTCATCTAAAATAAAGACTTCGGTGTGTGAATCTTTAAAGCTCTTTTTTGTCAGATAAAACATGCCCGCATACAATGCAAAAAAGAACAATGGCACGGCAAAAGTCATGACAATAAAAGATTTTTTCTTGACACGGGATAGGTATTCCCGTTGAATGATAAGTAGTATTTTATGCATGATCTTGAGATAGGGGTGAGACTTGTGTAACTTTTTGAATGAAAATATCCGCCATGGAGGGAACGATTTCGATCAATTGGTTGAGCTGTATTTCGGGTAAGAAACGCATTAAGACATTGTTGATATGAATATTGTTATTTAGCTGAATTGTAGTATTGTATGTTTTTTCGTGCTTTGTCGACGTGATGACCTTAAATAGGCTATCTTCGGATAGAAGAAAATTATCTTCGTTGGCTGTATATTCCAATCGATAGGTTTGATTTCGGTATTCTTTTTTAATCGCCTGTACGGAACCATCGAGGATTTTCTTGGATCGGTTGATGAGGGCAATATTATCGCAAAGCTCTTCCACAGTCTCCATGCGGTGTGTGGAGAATATAATGGTTGCCCCCTCTTGATTCAATCGGAGAATCTGTTCTTTTATGATATTGGCATTGACGGGATCAAATCCCGAAAAGGGTTCATCCAAGATAATCAATTGCGGTTGGTGGATGACCGTGGCGACAAATTGGACTTTTTGCTGCATACCTTTACTGAGATCTTCAATTTTTTTGTCCAACCAGGATGTGATGTCCAGGCGCTGGCACCAATCGTGGATGCGTGCTAGGGCTTCTCGCTTGGAAAGTCCTTTAAGTTGCGCCAAATACAACATTTGATCGCCGATTTTCATTTTTTTGTACAGACCTCGCTCTTCAGGTAAATAGCCGATTTGTGCAATATGCTGCGGACCCAGCGCTTCCCCATTAAACAAAATCTCACCGGAATCGGGTGCGGTAATTTGGTTAATAATACGGATCAGGGACGTTTTTCCGGCCCCGTTTGGTCCCAATAGTCCGAAAATTTTACCCTTTGGGATTTGAATGGATACGTCGTCCAATGCACGGTGATTGGCGTAATCTTTGGTGACATGATTGATTTCGAGTAACATCTATTTTAAGGTTTAATTAATTCGTTCTTTGAGTTCGTCAAAAGCATTCCTTTTTCCCCAAAGACTGACGTTTATTTAAGTGATTAGTATCTTGAGCAGCTGAATTGTTACAGCAGTTCCGAAAAATTCCTTGTTGGGTGATGCTTGCATTTTAACTACTGGACTTCTTATTACAAGCTGAATTTCATTTCTGACATGCAGGATCTCTCAGTCACAAGTTGTATTTCTTTTATGGCATACTGTATTCTTTTAGGACTTCCTCGAACCTCTCATTACAAGACATATTTCTTTTATGACATGCTATATTCCTTTATGATATCCTGGATCTCTTAGTTACAAGTTGTATTTCTTTTATGACATACTGACTTCTTTTATTTGGCTAATAATACGTATTCCCCGATTGCATATTGCAGCTTCGGAAAGCGCTTAGTCGTTTGATGAATCGTTTGAAGTGAAAGTTAAAAATAATTAGGGACATTTTATGATCCCGCCAATAAAATGGGGGACGGAGCTTTTTTATGGAATAGAAGCGGTACAAATCTTGTCAAAGGGATTCATTTAACGTACCTTTGTTCCATGGAAGTGAAAAAAGCCGAATTCGTGTGTAGTAACACGAGAGTTGACAAATTACCTGCACCCAATTTGCCGGAGTATGCGTTTATCGGACGTTCGAATGTCGGTAAATCATCGTTGATCAATGCAATGACCAACAAGAAAGGACTTGCCAAGACCTCCCAAAAGCCTGGTAAGACTCAGTTGATCAATCATTTTATCATCGACGATACCTGGTATCTGGTGGATTTGCCCGGTTATGGTTTTGCCAAAGCCTCTAAAACAAGTCGCACGGAATGGGAGAAGTTTATCCGTAGGTATCTTACCCATCGGGACAATTTGCAGTGCGTTTTTGTGTTGGTAGATAGCCGTCATGAACCACAGAAGATAGACTTGGATTTTTGCTATTGGTTGGGTGAATGCGGTTTACCCTTTATGTTGGTTTTCACCAAGGCCGATAAGCAATCGACGGTCAAATCCGATGTGAACATTGCAAAATTTAAAAAATCATTGCTTCAGTGGTTTGAAGAGGTGCCGCCGATTTTCCTAACGTCAGCGGAAAAGAAAATGGGTCATGAGCCTATTTTAGAAGCCATTGATGAAGTTAATGGCCGATTTGTTCGCCCTGAACCCGAAGGAAACGAACAGTTTTAGCTAGATCTTAAGTTCAGATGAAAAAATACTTGTCCTTAGTTTTATTTGCCCATAGTGTATTTGCATTACCATTTGCCTTCATCGGTTTCTTTTTGGCATTGCACACAACGGACTACACCTTTTCGTGGAAATTATTGGTTTTGATGCTCGTGTGTATGGTAACGGCCCGTAATGCCGCTATGGCATTCAATCGTTATTTGGATCGCGATATTGATGCCATTAATCCGCGAACGGCCATGCGTGATATTCCTGCCGGAAAAATTTCTGCTAAAAATGCATTGATTTTTACGTTAGTAAATTGCCTGATTTTTATAGCAGCGACATGTTTTATCAATTCTCTTTGCTTTATGTTGTCGCCCATTGCACTTTTTGTTGTGCTTTTTTACTCCTATACGAAGCGCATAACACCTTTATGCCATTTAGTGTTGGGAGCAGGGCTAGGATTGGCTCCAATAGGTGCATATATGGTTATTACAGGACAGTTTGCGACTGTTCCGGTACTTTATGGCTTCGCAGTGTTGACCTGGGTGAGCGGCTTCGATATTATTTACGCGTTGCAGGATGAAGCATTTGATCGGGCCAATCAGCTGAATTCTATACCCGTTTGGTTGGGAACGAAGGGAGCCATGCGCGTTTCGGAAGGTCTGCACGTGTTTTCTTTTATATTTATTTTAATACCAGCATTTTTGATGCCTGTCGGTTGGATTTATTATTTAGGTGTGGCCTTTTACGGTGCATTGCTAATTTACCAGCATACCCTGTTTTCATCGACTAATTTAAGTCGGGTCAATCGTGACTTTATGACAACCAATGGTTATGCCTCGGTGATTTTTGCGGTATTCTACCTCTTGGATATCTGGTTGATTAAATAAACGTTTTAGCATAAAATAAGAAAGGCTTTAGGATTTCCTAAAGCCTTTCTTATTTTTGCATCTAAACCAATACACATGCTATGAAGAAAAGTATTCTTTTTACCTCTATTTTATGTTTGTCATTGTCGTCGCAGGCGCAAAAGCTGTCGAGTTATGTCATTCAATATAACCAAAGTTTCAATGGAAATACAGCTGCCAATCAAAATACCATTCTCGTCTATGCCAATGAAAAGGAGACTTTTGTCAGTTCAGCGAAGGAAATGCAGGGACAGTTGGCGCCGCCATACGAACGGGTTGTGGTGGAGCGTGCCGGAGGTAATGCCTTACTTAAAATTGCTAAACTCAAAGACGGGTCAATCATTCTAACCAAAGATTCGCTCGCGCTTTCGAAGCAAAAATTTAACACGACAAATGAGACTAAAACAATCTTGGGCTATCCCTGCAAAAAAGTGGAGACCAGCATCAATTCCAATAAAATAGAAGTTTGGTATACCGATAAATTAGGGGTAAAAGGTGCACCCACCGAACTTGGTCAGGACCTTGGTCTGGTACTCGAGGTGATCCGCAACGGGAATACACGGACTTTTGCCACCAAAGTAGAAAAGGTAAAGACGATACCGGAGCAACTGCGGCTGAAAGGAAATGAAAAATTGTACGATGAACTCTCGTATAAAGATCTGATCTGGAAGAATCGTTTTATCCAAATACCTGTTTTTCGGAAGGAGCGCATACGTTTTGCGGATGATGTAAAGTCGGATTCTATTTTGCGTTTTGCCAATGGGACTGTTTTGGTAAAAAAGGTGAAGATCCCAAAAATAAAGACTAGCGATAATGTATTTGTGCAGTTGGTCGAACAATCGAAGGGTGATGCCTATGACCGTACGGGATCAGTTTTTATCATCCCGACCAACAAGGCGCAAAGCTTTTTGGATGGCATGAAAAATGGTATGGGTACCCTGCCTACGTATGAAAATGGAAATGGTAAAGCTTATCAAGGCGTTGTAAAAACAGCATCTTTTGAGCCCATTGTTGAATTGATGCGTTTCTTTACACCTTTTGGTGTTAAGCAGTTTAACTATCTTCAGTTAAAGGATAAGGTTTGGCAAGATTCGGTACTGTACCGTCAGGACGTAACGGAATTGGCTGGTATGTTGAGCGAGCAGGAAGTTTATGTAGGGGCCTTCATCGGCAATTATGATAAAAACGGACATGAGGTGAGTGTGGAGTTGACGGTGCATCCGGGTTTTGATGCCGAGTCAAAGGGCAGCCTGAAAAAGACGATGTCTTTATTTACCACAACCAACGTGATGGAAATGGGCGGCCAGGAGTATGGATCTATGTTTGATAAGGAGAAAGGTCTTACTGTTTCGTTTCATTTGGACCAGGACGCTAAAAACGTGCAATTACGCTACATTACCACAGGGCATGGAGGCTGGGGGAACGGAGATGAGTTTGTGCCGAAGGAAAACCGCATTTTCCTAGACAATTCGTTACGCTTTAAATACACGCCTTGGCGTAATGATTGTGGCTCGTACCGTTTGTCAAACCCAGCTTCAGGCAATTTTGCCACAGGTCTGTCTTCATCCGATCTGAGCCGCTCCAATTGGTGCCCGGGTACAGTAACACCACCAATCTACATTGATCTGGGGGATTTAAAAGCCGGCGACCATACAATGCAGGTGCAGATTCCACAGGGAGCTCCTGAAGGAACGAGTTTTAGTAGTTGGAATGTGACAGGAACCTTGTTGTTCGATTAGATGTTTTTTCAGCGCTGTCATGTGCTATAGAGCACGGTGACACATGACAGCGCTTTTCTTTCGTTTTTAATACGACCTTTAAAGGGGATAAGCCGTCTCACTTTTCGTTTCCGATAATACAAAGTAGGTCTGTACGGTATTTACTTGCGGTAATACAGCCAGTCGATGCCGCAGAAAAATATGATAAGCATCCATATCTTTGGTTGCAATACGTAACATAAAGTCATAAGAACCCGCCATTTGGTAGCATTCCATCACCTCGGGAAATTTAGCCACCTCTTTTTCGAATTCATTCAACACTTCAAAAGTATGCGCCTTGAGAAAGACCTGGGAAAAGGAAATTAACCCAATGCCTATTTTGTGGCGGTCCAAAATCGCCACCGTTTTTTTGATGTAACCCAGCCGCTTCAGCTTTCTAACGCGCTCATGAACAGCAGCAATAGACTTGTTGAGCTCAAAAGATAGTGCTTTATTGCTCATGGAGGCGTCTTGCTGTAGGAGGCGTAATAATTTTACATCTATTTCATCCAATTCCATAATCTGAATATTTTCGGTACGGCTGTAAAAATACGCTATTGTTCTGAATTATTTATTGGTTTTTATGTCTTTTAATTTAATTTTTATTGAAATTATAGTGATGTGTTGAATATTATCTTGTCAATGGTCAATTTTGCAACAGAATAATCATTTATAAGAAATGGCTGAACAAGAATTATTAAGTGCGTGTTTGTCGCCTGCATTGGACAAGAGATTCAAACATCTGTGGAGATTGGTCGGAAATACACCGATGTTGGAGCTACAGTATACTTACAAAGGTAAACCCGGACGAATTTTCGTGAAATGTGAGAACTACAACCTGACCGGTAGCATCAAGGATAGGATGGCGCTTTATATTTTATACAAAGCGTATATGAATTGTCAGATCCGGCCGAGTGATGTTGTTATTGAAGCCACAAGTGGAAACACAGGGATTGCTTTTTCAGCAATTGGTAAAGCACTTGGTCATCAGGTAAAGATTATTATGCCCAATTGGTTGAGTAAGGAACGTACCGATATTATCCGTAGTATGGGTGCGGATATTCAGTTGATAAGCAAAGAAGAAGGTGGTTTTTTAGGTAGTATCCGTTTAAGTGAAGAGCTTGCTGCGAAGGGCGGTGTTTTTCTTCCACGGCAATTCGAGAATCAATATAATGCCGAAGCGCATGAGAAAACCACCGGTTATGAGATTGTCAAGCAACTGGAAGAACAGGGCTTAGTTGCTGATGCTTTTGTTGCTGGTGTGGGAACTGGTGGTACGGTCATGGGTGTGGGTAGAAGCTTAAGAAAGGTAAACCCAAATGTCCGTGTACATCCCCTGGAACCGGCAGAAAGTCCAACTTTAACTACAGGGCATAAGGTAGGTTCACACCGTATTCAGGGAATATCTGATGAATTTATTCCTGCCATTGTGGATTTGGATGAACTCGATACGGTCGTATGTGCCAACGATGGCGACTCCATTATCATGGCGCAGAAGCTATCTCGCCAATTGGGATTGGCTGTTGGAATCTCTTCGGGAGCAAATGTAATCGGAGCGATTAAATTACAGCAGGAGCTAGGCGATGAAGCGGTCGTGGTGACCCTACTTTGTGATGATAACAAAAAATACCTAAGTACGGATTTGGTGAAAGAGGAGCCGGTAAAAGAAGGATATCTTTCTACAGACGTTGATTTCTCAGGTTTTCAGCCGATCTGCAGGTTGCCAAATCCGGTATTTGGTGCTTAAAAAGATTTAGTTTCATATGTTTATAGTTAACTCGGGGAGTCTCTAGCTCCTCGGGTTTCATTTATTCAAAAACCAATTTATACCTAAGAATAACACAACATGAAAGTCAATTTTAAATTATTAATCCTTTTGTTGTTGCTGGTTGCGCCTGGGGCAATGTTTGCCCAAGCGGATACAACAGCAAACAAGTTGGAGGAGCTTGAGTTTACGGATGGTACGATAAGTCCCGATTCACTGTCTTTTGAGGAGTCCCCAGATACCGCTACGGTCAAGGCCGATTCCGCCAGGATGAAATCAGTAGCTGGGACAATCGTAGACAAAGCTGGGGCAGAGGGCAAAAAATCGCTGTGGAGTATCTTTATTGCGGGCCTTTTAGGTGGTTTTGCAGCATTGTTGATGCCTTGTATTTTTCCGATGTTACCGCTGACGGTGAGTTATTTTACCAAACAGGCGGGGAGTCGTGCCAGCGGTATTAGTAAAGCCCTGTTATATGGATTATTTATTATTGTGATTTATGTGGCTTTGGGAATGATTATCACGGTCGCATTCGGATCTGATGCACTCAATGCACTTTCGACCAACGGTATCTTCAACTTCATTTTCTTTTTGTTGTTGGTTGGCTTTGCGGCTTCTTTTTTTGGCGCTTTTGAAATTACCTTACCAAGCTCCTTTGTCAATAAAATGGACGCCAAATCGGATAAAGGTGGGTTAGTTGGCTTGTTCTTTATGGCTTTCAGCTTGTCCTTGGTTTCATTTTCTTGTACGGGACCGATTATTGGAACGCTGTTGGTTGAGGCAGCTTCGAAAGGGGAGCGATTGGGGCCAGCAGTTGGGATGCTGGGATTCTCCATTGCCCTGGCCATTCCTTTTGGTTTGTTTGCGATGTTTCCTTCGATGCTTAAATCCTTACCGAAATCTGGCGGTTGGCTGAATAGTGTAAAAGTCGTGTTAGGCTTTTTGGAACTCGCTTTAGCATTGAAATTTTTATCCAATGTCGACCTAGCTTACCACTGGAACTTGTTGGATAGAGAGGTGTTCTTATCGCTATGGATTGCTATTTTTGCTTTGATGGGGCTATACCTGATTGGTAAGATCAAGTTCTCCCATGACAGTGAGCTGAAATTCCTGTCTGTTCCTCGAACTATTTTGGCCATCGTTGTTTTTTCTTTTGTGGTCTATATGGTGCCGGGCTTATGGGGAGCACCGTTAAAATCGATTTCGGCTTTTTTACCACCATCGGCAACACAAGACTTTGATCTTTCTTCTGGTGTAAGTGCTGGTACTGTGGCTTCAGATGGAAAGGTGAAAAAATATGCTGAAATTTTTCATGAAAGAGGCACGCCAAAGGGATTCGACCCTTATTATGATTACGACCAGGCCTTAGCTACGGCTAAAGAATTAAACAAGCCTGTTTTAATTGATTTTACGGGCTGGAATTGTGTCAATTGTCGTAAAATGGAAGCGAATGTCTGGACGGACAAAGCTGTGGCAAAATTATTAAAAGAAGAATTTGTGATGGCCGAACTTTTTGTGGATGATAAAACAGAGCTGGCTGCAAACGAACAATTTGTTTCAAAGTATAGTGGCAAAAAGATCAATACCATCGGCAAGAAAAACAGCGATTTTCAAGCGGCTACATTCGATAGCAATTCGCAGCCGCTGTACGTTATTGTCGATCCGACGGGCAAAAAACTGGTGCCCCAGAGTGGTGCCAACTACAATGTAGAAGAGTATAAGGCATTCCTACAAAGTGGTGTGGATGCATTTAAACATAAAAACTAACCACCGTCATATGCTAATTTTATCCTCCTTGTACTATGCAAGGGGGATTTTTTTGTTCATAAGCCATCGCTTTTTGTGTCTGCAGGCCTAATGCAGTGGGGCTTTCTTCGTATAGTGTTCGTATCAGCTTCGGAAGGCGACAATCTTGCAATAAATATTGACCAGCCCCTGACCAGGAATTACCTGGTCAGGGGCTGGTCGGAATCTGGTCAACATCTGTACAACATCTGTTGTGTCTCCGAATAAGGTACGAAGCAAGTACGAAGCTTTCCCCGCTATTTCGTCAAGAAAGCGTTGGAGGGGGAGCCGATGTTGCGGAATTATAGGACAAAAAAAGAAGCCCTGTTCATACAAATGACAGGGCTTCAAATTATACTATAAATTTATGGAAACTATTAGAAGTCAAATCTAACCCGCGCACGAATACCCCAAGCTGGTGCATCGACGTGATCAAGATAGTTTAGACGTTTTACGTAGTCTACACGTAATATTTTAAAAATGTTGGATAGACCGATACTGGCTTCCATATAAGGTTCTGAACCGAAGGTATAAGAACTCTGTACACCATCTGCATTGTGCTGCCAAGTGAATACCTTTGAGCCATAGTTAGGATCGTCAGGATTGTTTTCTTTCCGCAGGCCACCATATACACCTTTGAAGCTAAATACCTCACGTAATTTAAGCTTTTTGATCAAAGGAATTTTATTCAACAGAAAACCGTTCATATAATATTGCACATTCAACGAGGCATTGTGGTCACTGACAAACTCCAGGAAGTTCATCAAGTTATACGAGTTCAATTGATACGCATACGTCTGATTTGCCCGATGGATTGTCAAAAAAGGGAATGGGATCTCTTTTCCGGCAATATAAGTACCCTCTGCCGTTACATCAGCAAATCCAAATTGACTAAAATAGAAGCGCTTAAAGGCGCCCACATTAAAGTTGTGGTAATTGTACTCACCTTTAGCCAGTCCTTTGATTCCAGCGGTATAATTGAACGTGAAGATCGGATATTGATTGAATATTGGTGTGCGGTAAATCTTGCCTTGATAAAACTCTTCATGTGGAGCATATCGGAAATTTACCGACAATTCCGTCGAGTTCAATTCATTAAACAGTCTACTTTCATTGTTGGCATCTACCATCTGGTAGGTAAGGCTTCCAGCAGGAGTTTGTCTGTTAATATTGAATGCAGCACCAATGGCTAGGTGATTTAAAAATTCTTTTTTATACTCTAAGCCGTAATTGGTCTCATAAATGTAGCGGTCATTGTCACCGCGCTTGAAGGACAGTAAGAAGTTATCTTCCTGAATAAATTCCAGTTTTTGTCCCGGAATCTTCGTGTCCTTTTTATAGGAGGCCCTGATATAATGCATCGGGAAGGAGTATACCGATTTATTGTTGAATGCATACGTGCCGCTGAAAAAGTATTTCCATTTCTGATCTTTAAAACCATAGGCCGCATACGTTTCCGCATAGAAACGTTTGCTTAAAGATTCGGTCGTACGTCCACCAACCCGTAATCGGAAGCCCTCAACCGGATTAAAACTATAGAATGTATTTACAGGACCGATCTCAACCGGACCGGCTTGTTTGTATCCGGAAAGTACCAATGCAGCGATGTCCATGAAGGTACGGAAGGAAGGGATCTTTTGTAAAGTATCAATATTATGATAGATATTCAATTCGTTTTGCGCAAGGGCAAGCGGACGTTGTGTTTCAAATAATGATTTTGTTGCTTTCTTGTTTTCTACATTGTAAGCAATGACGGTAGATGGACCATCATAGGTGCTATCAGGACGCTGAATGCCGACTTTGTAATTATTGTAATCTACTGTTCGGCTTCCACGGATCCCCATGCCTTTTTCTGTTAAAGAAAAATCAATACCCAGAGTACTTGTTTTTAAGTAAAAGCGACTTTTGCTATCTTTCTCAAATTTAAGCTGTATCTGGAGGTCACGTACAAAGTTTAGATTAATATCATCTGCAACAGTCATATTAGCGCCCTGTACGGCATAATTGCCGTCTAAGGTAACATACAGTTGGCCTTTGAATAACATGTCTGCCTTGTTGCGTGGAAAGAAGCTCAATTCGACCAACCAAGGCTGTACAGTCTTAATGGTATCCGTAATGTAAAACTTATAAAAAGTAGGTGCGGAGTTTGCAATTGGGCTTAAAAACTGATTGGTAACCAATGAAATGTTGTTATCATAAATATCAACTTGTTCATATAATTTATTGAAGTAGGCTGTCAGACCATCGTTGTCAATAAATTTAGGGTCAAACTGTGCGCGTTGATTACCAAGGATATACTGTTTGGTTTTGCTTGGATCTTTACGGTAATAAACCTTGGACATTTTTTCTTCAATGAAAGCAGGCAAAACATATTTGTTGGCTGTTTTAGCGGAGTCATCCGTTTCAAAAAGAAATTGGTAATTTTTGAATATTTTTTTATTGACGAATTTCTCCGAAAGATTGCTCAGTCCTAAAGACATCTTCTCGTATTGGTCAAATTCAGCATACTGTTGACCTGAAAGTCTATTTTTTTCCTTATTCTCGATGACTTTTCGGATCAATGCGACAGCAGGATTATCTTTGTTGCTGTATTTTTTCTTTTTGGCTTTGACGACAACTTCCTCCAGCATGTTGTCCTGTTCATCCATCAAAATTTCTTTTGTTTGCGTAGCGTCATTCGTAACAAAAGCATCTTTGCTGTCATACCCAATGTAACTTGCCCTGATTTTCACATAAGATGTTGGAAAGACAAGTTTGAATTCACCATTTGCATTGGTCGACGTGGCGGTTCCAGCGGAAGCCGGGGCGCCAACGACGGCTACGGTAGCATAGGGTATAGGATTCTTGGTCTTTGCATCTTTAACTGTACCGGTAACGGTTTTGTTTTGGGCAAAAGCCATGGACACCGTTAGTACGAGCGTTATCGAAAAAAAGAGTTTAGTTATGAAGGTTGTTGCGTTTATTTTAGCTTTCATTATATTGCTATAATCTTGAAAATTCAAAATTGTTTTCCTGTCTCTACTTTATTTTTGACTTTATAGGTATTAAAATCAAAAAATCAGTGAACAAAGGAAACAAAAAATTAAGAATAATTAAAATTTTATTGTAATGTAATAAAGGAAAGCAGTTGAATTATATTTCCTTTTAAAGATCTGTTTGTGAGTTATTTATGGTAAATTGTTGATTTGGGTCAATAAATTTCACATTACATTTTGACTTCGCGATGATTTTCCGTTCCCATATTTACTGACTTTTGTAACGATATAGTCAACGCTGTTAAAAATCTGGCGCGATTTCGAAGGTCATTTCTTGCTTGAAACGTGGATGAATAAAGGTAATTGAAGCCGCGTGGAGGTGTAATCTATTGGCTTTTCTGCCATAGAGATCGTCACCAACGATAGGCGTATTTAACCCACTGGGGTGCACCGCATGCATGCGAAGCTGGTGGGTTCGGCCCGTCAAGGGATAAAACCTGACCCGTGTTTGATTATTCTCTATTGCAATTTTTTCCCATTTTGTCTGCGCCGGTTTACCATAGGTGTAGCAGACCATTTGTCGGGGGCGATCATCCAGATCGACGCGAAGTGGAAGGTCGATCAAGCCGGAGGGAGCCTCGATAATACCATCAAGCAAGGCAATGTATGTTTTTTTGATGGTATGTTGTATAAATTGATCTTGAATAAATTTATGCGCCTCTTTGTTTTTGGCAACAACCAGCAGGCCGGATGTCGACATGTCCAGGCGGTGGATAATAATCGGTCCTGCACTTGGGTAGCGTTGGAGAATGCGGGTGTAGACCGAATCCTTGACATATATTCCTGGTACAGAGAGAAATTCGGCCGGCTTGTTGATGATGATAATATCTTCATCTTCGTAAATTTGGGGAAGTGTGATATCCAAGGTCGTTTCCTGCTGCATGGGATTCGGATCTACGACCAAGCCTTGCAGCATATACCCTAAAATCGGTTCACATTTTTTGCGGCATGCCGGATAGTAGTTTTTGTGCCTGCGTATTTCAGATGCAGGGGAGCAGCCCCACCAAAATTCAGCCAAAGCAATGGGGGAGAATTGGTTTCCATACGCATATTGCAGCAGTTTTGGTGCAGCGCATTCCCCCGATCCTGCAGGCGGAGTTATATGGTCAAATTCATGGAATATATCGACGACATTCTTGTGTTGTCCCTTTGCATTATGAAAATTATATTGTTCGAAAAGCTGTTTTTGCAGATTACCTGAGCGCATTTTGCGTTCCTCTTTTAGGGCGGCAATCGTAGCAAGCAATTGTTGGAGATGGTTGCTTTCCGTTTCCAGGGCCAAATGCATGTCATATTGAAAGCGCTGAAGCTGTTGTTTGTCTTTTAAACTCTGGCTTCGCATGTCTTCCATCAATAATTCATAATCCGCATCGGACAAACTGACCTTCATTTTCGTGCGGATTTCTTTTCGTTCCTTCTTTTGGATCCTTAATTTCGATTTTAGCTCATCGAGGGATTTATCCCATTCGTTTTTTAAACGGCCAAGATTACGCTGCGTGTTTGCTAGCTCTTCACTGTTTTCAAGCGTTTCTATTTTGCGGTTCAGCGCATTGAGATGTACCTCTTCGTGTAGAAAAAAACTGTTTTCTTCCAACATATCGAAGATTGGCGGTACAAAATACCGGTGCTTGTTGCTTCCGGCCAGTTTCCCTGAAACGGCCGCAAGGTAGCCAAGCTCGTTCTTCGAGTTTCTGACAACCAGCACACCGAACATTTTTCCAATAGCGAGGCCCTCCACGGCGGAGTCCAGGCCAAAATTGTGGGTCCAATCGTCTTGTGTTTCGATGTAATATTGGAGTTCTTTTGCAGCGATCACGGCAAGAGGGTGCGGTTCATAACAAAATGGGAAGGTAAACCGTGTTGGAAGTTCAATTGCTGAAATATCCTGTTTGAATTTGTGAAAATATGTATTGTTGTCCATGTTGTCCGCAGCTTTCCCTCCAAATAAAGATGTCCGCAAAAATACAACATTATGTGCTTTAAATAATAGCTTGATCGATTTTTGTTTTTTTCTTTAAAATGTTTCGTTTATAAGGGACTGTTTAAGTTTTATTGCTGTCTACTAAGAACAATCTCGATGCAGCCTCGGTACATTTTTTCTGTATGGCAACGGCTTTGCAGTTATACGAACCTCAAAGCGGGTTTGTTGCAGTGTGTGGAGTTGAATGTTGTGAATTTGACTGGCTTTTTTTGGTTTTTACCGCATTTTTGGGTAAATTTAACTAAGCATTTAAAACATATAGTTAACAAAAGATTATAATATGAAAACTTCAATTGGAATTAAAGATGCGGACTTGAAAAAAGTTGCAAAGTTGCTAAATGTGCTGTTGGCAGATGAACACATTGTCTACATGAAAACGCGCAACGCGCATTGGAATGTGGAAGGTGCGGATTTTCATGCTGCTCACTTATTTTTGGAATCACAATACGATGAACTAGCTGAAGTGATCGATGAAGTAGCAGAACGTGTACGTACTTTAGGGCATTATGCAGTAGGTACCTTTGATAAATATTTGAAATTGACTCGCTTGACGGAGTCTACCTCAGAAAAGACCGACAGCCAGTCTTATTATAAGGAACTGTTGGCTGATCATGAGGCCATAGCGATGTCAATTCGCGCCGACATTTCCGTGGTCGAAGGTACAGCCGACAATGGTACAGAGGACTTTTTGGTCGGACTATTGGAAAAGCATGAAAAGATGGCCTGGATGCTTCGTGCGCATTTTGTTAAGTAAGCTGTAGAAGTTTATCCACAGGTATCGAAAAAAATCCCGCCTATCCCTATAGGTGGGATTTTTTTTTGTGTTTTGTTGTCAGCGCAGGATTAATTTTCTATCTTAAAGAGGAATTAAGCCTTCAGAAACTTTTTAACATATTACAACTATGCTTGAAGACGACAACCTAAATCAAACCACACTACATGAGGAGGAAAATGATGGTACTTTGGAGAGTATGCATCATGTGAATAATCCGGTATTGGATTTACCTAAAATTGAAAAGAAATACCTTGAAACCATAGTAGCCCACAATCAAAACGATAAGTCTTATTATTTTTCGGATGGCAAAGCCAAGGTAGAAATTAAGATCGTAACGGATGAGATCGTCAGGGTACGGCTGGCTCCGCAAGGCACTTTTTTGGAGGATTTTTCGTATGCCCTGGCCAAGAAAGATCACCGCGTTAGTATACATCAATGCAAGGAAGAAACAGATCATTATCTGGTCCATACCAATACAATTTCCTGTAAGATCAATAAGAATGATTTTTTGATTTCTTTTTCTGATCGCTCGGGTAAACTGTTTAACGCTGATTTGGCACCCATGCACTGGGAGGAGAATCCAGATTTTGGCGGCTACTATGTATATAGCACAAAAGTGGCCTTTGAAAATGAAGCTTTTTATGGACTGGGGGACAAGGCCACTAAATTGAACCTGAGAGGTAAAAGACTTAAAAACTGGAATTCAGACACTTATGCTTTTGCTTACGATCAGGATCCACTTTATAAAACTATTCCGTTTTATATTGGTTTAAAAGATGGTGAAGCCTACGGCATATTCTTCGACAATACTTTTAAAACGTATTTTGATTTCGCCGCGGAAGATCCGGGAAAAACAAGCTTTTGGTCCGAAGGAGGGGAACTGCAATACTACTACATCCATGGTCCACATATTATCGACGTTATCCGTCGCTATCATACGCTGACAGGTACGCACTACCTGCCACCGCTGTGGGCAATTGGTTACCATCAGTGTCGCTGGAGTTATTACCCCGAAGCGAATGTCCGGAAGGTTGCTGAGGAGTTTCGGAAGCGACAGATCCCCTGTGATGCGATTTATCTTGATATCGATTACATGGAAGGATACCGTTGTTTTACCTGGAACAAGCAGTATTTTCCCAATCCAAAGAATATGATCAGCGATTTGGCCAATGATGGCTTTAAAACGGTGGTGATGATCGATCCGGGCATCAAGGTTGATGAGAACTACTGGGTGTTCAGGGAAGGAAAGGAAAATAGGTATTTCTGTCGCCGCGGGGATGATTATTTTATGGAAGGATTTGTGTGGCCGGGACGTTGTCAATTTCCTGATTTTACCAATCCGGAGGTTCGTCAATGGTGGGGCACCTTATACCAGGGGCTTGTGGAAGATGGCGTGGCTGGCTTTTGGAACGATATGAATGAACCGGCCGTATTTGGCCGCGGAACATTCCCCGACGATGTACGTCACCAATACGACGGCCATCGGGGTTCGCATCGTAAGGCACATAATATCTATGGCATGCAGATGGTCCGGGCAACCTATGATGGTTTAAAGAAATTATATAAAAATAAACGGCCATTTACCATTACCCGAGCGGCTTATGCGGGTACGCAGCGCTATTCTTCGGTCTGGACCGGTGATAATTTGGCCAGTTGGGAACACCTCAAGTTGGGAACCTTGCAGTTACAGCGTTTGTCTACTTCGGGCATGTCCTTTTGTGGAACGGATATCGGTGGGTTTACGGGTGAACCCGACGGTGAGTTATTTACGCGATGGATGCAATTTGGCGTTTTCTCACCTTTTATGCGTGTGCATTCCGCTGGCGATACCCGCGACCGGGAGCCTTGGAGTTTTGGGGAGGATTGGGAAAAGATCAATCGGAAATTTATCGAACTCCGTTATAAGTTGTTGCCGTATATCTATACCTGTTTTTGGGAGCAAACGAAGTATGGTTTTCCCATATTACGTCCGATTTCCATGGTCGAACAGCATATACCGACCAATTGGCAACGTGAGGAAGAATTCTGTTTTGGGGATAAAATATTGGTATCCCCGGTATTGCAGCCGGGACAAAAAAGTAAGATTGTCTATCTGCCTGAAGGTACTTGGTTCTATTATTTCAATAATGAAACCTACGTGGGCGGTAAAGAACATACTGTTCCTACGCCGATTGATGAGATGCCGATTTTCATTCGTGGAGGATCTGTTATCCCCGAATATCCAGTGATGCAATACACTGGTGAAAAGAAGATTGAGGAGCTGCAGCTCAATGTTTACTTCGCTGAAGGTGTAACCCGTTCGTATGTGTATTCGGATCATGGCGACACCTTTGCGTATGAGCAGGATATTTATCTTGAAAAATGCTTTACCGTATCGGGGCTCAAAGAATCCCTGTCGATTAAACAGACGCAAGATGGGCTTTTTACGGAGCGATATGAGGAATATAAATTACAGTTAATCGGCTTGCCTTTTCAGGTTAAGAAGGTTAAGACCGATGGTATTGAAACAAAAGTACAAGTAGATGATAAGGGGCGGTATTGGATTAATGTCGCACGAGAATTTGATAACATATTGATAGAAGGTTAAAACATGACCAATGAAGTAATTCCGCATAGTCTATTTTCTGAATTTGATGTCGCCTTATTCCAGTCGGGTAAGCACTTCAAATTATACGAAAAGTTCGGTTCACACGAGCTGGAAGTCAATGGTGAAAAAGGCGTTTATTTTGCGGTTTGGGCTCCGAATGCAAAATCGGTCTTTGTAACCGGCAACTTCAATTTTTGGGATAAAGCGCGTCACGCGCTCTATGTGCGCTGGGATGGTAGCGGAATCTGGGAGGGATTTATTCCGGGGCTTGGCAATGGGGAGGCGTATAAGTATGTTATTGAGACTTATACTGGCGAACAACTTGAAAAAGGAGACCCCTTTGCTTTTCAGTGGGAGATCGCGCCAAAGACTGCTTCCATTGTTCATTCGACTTGGTACGAGTGGCAGGATAAGCAATGGATGCAGGAAAGGGCTGTTAAAAACAGGCTGGATCAACCATGGTCTGTCTATGAAGTGCATTTAGGCTCCTGGTCGCGGGATCCCGAAAGTCCGGATACTTTGCTCAACTACCGCGAAATCGCTGTGGCGCTCGTATCCTATGTGAAGGAGATGAATTTTACCCATGTAGAATTTATGCCCCTGATGGAACATCCCTATTATCCTTCTTGGGGATACCAGATAACAGGCTATTTTGCTGCGAGTTCACGCTACGGATCGGCACAAGATCTCATGTATCTGATTGAGGAGCTGCATGCCGCCGGGATAGGTGTATTGTTGGATTGGGTTCCGTCACATTTTCCAGGTGACGCACATGGTCTTTATCGTTTTGACGGTACGAGCTTATACGAGCATGAAGATCCCCGTAAAGGGTTTCATCCCGATTGGCAATCCTATATTTTCAACTACGGACGTAATGAAGTGCGTTCTTTTTTGATCAGTAATGCATTTTATTGGTTGGATCGTTTTCATATCGATGGACTTCGGGTCGATGCGGTAGCTTCTATGCTCTATTTGGATTATAGTCGAAACGCAGGCGAGTGGATTGCCAATGAGTTTGGTGGAAATGAAAATCTCGAAGCAGTACAATTTTTAAAAGAGCTGAATGAGGCCGTTTACGGACATTTCCCGCATGTGCAGACCATCGCGGAAGAATCGACTTCCTGGCCAGGTGTCAGTCGCCCAACCTATGCTGGTGGATTGGGTTTCGGAATGAAATGGATGATGGGCTGGATGCATGACACATTGGATTATTTTAAAGAGGATCCGATTAATCGCAGCTATCATCATGATCGACTGACCTTTGCGACAGTATATGCTTTCCATGAAAATTTTATGCTACCGCTGTCACATGATGAGGTTGTTTACGGAAAGCATTCATTAATTTATAAGATGCCGGGCGATGAATGGCAAAAGTTTGCCAACCTGCGGGCATTGTATCTCTTTATGTATACTTTTTCGGGAACAAAATTGCTGTTTATGGGCGGAGAATTTGGGCAAACTTCGGAGTGGAATGTAAACCAATCGCTTGATTGGCATCTTTTGGAGTTTGCGCCACATCAGGGTATGAAGCAATTTGTAGCCGACCTGAATACGGTTTATAGGAGCCAACCAAGTCTTTACCAGAAGGCTTTTGACGCCGCTGGATTTGAATGGATAGATGCTGGTGATCGTGAAAATTCAATTGTCGTCTATTGGCGAAAGGGATTTGACGCCTGGGATGATACGGTCGTTGTACTTAACTTAACGCCTGTTGTTCGGGAACATTTTCGTATTGGTTTACCTTATGCCGGTGAATGGGAAGTAGTTTTGAATTCAGACGATTTGAACTATTTTGGTTCAGGTGTACATCATCCGGCCGTCCATAGTGAGCACCTGCATTGGATGAATCAAGTGCAATCGGCACAGCTTCATTTGCCTCCGCTGGGCGGATATATTTTAAAAAGAAAGAAAGTGGTGAAGGAGGCTAATCCAATTAAACAAGGCGAGCGTATCCCTGTGTAAAATCATGTTATTAAATTTCATGCTGTAAAAGAAGAATGAACGTATTTCACTTGAGTGTAGAATGTTATCCCGTGGCCAAAGTGGGTGGCCTCGCGGATGTCGTGGGGGCACTGCCTAAATACCAAACCAAGCTGGGCTGGGAGGCAGCGGTTGTCATGCCCTGGTATGATCGTCCTTTTGTAAGGGATCATGCTTTTAGCCTAGTTCATGAAGGTACTTTTTATCAAGGATCTGAATTGCTGCGCTACGGCGTTTATAAGGAAGATCAACAGGTCCTTGGTTTTGAACTCTACCTGATTAAGATTCCAGGTAAACTCGATCGGCAGGAGGTATATTGTTATCCGGATGAAGGTGAGCAATTTATCGCCTTTCAACATGCTGTGTTGGCGTGGTTTAAGGATAAAGCGATAGTACCTGATATAGTGCATTGCCACGATCATCATGTCGGTTTGATGCCTTTTTTGATGAAGTATAGCAATGACTATAATTTTCTGGCCGACGTTAAAACGGTAGCCACCGTGCACAATGGGCAGTATCAGGGCTGGACACATTGGAGCAAAGCTATTCTGTTGCCCGCTTTCGATAGTTGGAAATGGGGATTATTGGACTGGGATGGTCTAATTAATCCGCTTGCAGCCCTCATTAAATGTTGCGATGCCTACACAACGGTCTCTGAAGGATATCTGGAAGAGCTTTATGTGGAAGCGAATGGTTTACAGCAGTTATTTTATGATGAACGGAATAAATCCGTTGGTATTGTCAATGGAATTGACTGGGAAATCTGGGATCCCAAAATTGATTATACTTTGCTGGAAAACTACGATGCTGTACAAGCTTTTGCTGGCAAGTTGAAAAATAAGGAGGCTTTGGCGAAGCAGTATAAGATCAATCCAGATCGGCCATTGCTTGTTTTTATCGGCCGATTTGCAACAGAAAAGGGAGCAGATTTACTACCGGAGATAATTTTGGATTTGACAGAGAAATATCGCGATAGATTAAGTATATTTATACTGGGTGCCGGAGACCCAGTGATCCAGTCGCGAGTGAAATCACTCGTCGATGATGGAATAGATAATTTTGATGTGTTCTTTGGTTATGATGAAAATCTTGCCCATTGGCTTTATGCCAGTGCGGATTTTCTTTTAATGCCTTCCCGCGTTGAGCCCTGTGGGCTTAATCAGCTCTATGCAATGAAGTACGGTACATTGCCGATCGTGCATCGGGTGGGGGGATTAAAAGATACGGTAATCGATCTGAAAAATGATGGCTACGGTATAGGTTTTGATAGTCTGACAATCACTGAAATTAGTGCAGCGATTGTCCGGGCTATAAATTTTTACGACAGTAAAAAGCAGTTTGAGGAGAATCAACGTAAAATGATGCATTTGGATTTTTCTTGGGATAAATCTGCAGCGAAGTATATAAGTCTATATAACCAATTAATGTAATTTGATATGTCACGTCATAATGTAGTAGCTATCGTCTTGGGCGGAGGAAGGGGCTCACGTCTGTATCCATTGACCGATCAACGGTCTAAGCCAGCAGTTCCCATTGCCGGGAAATATCGCTTGGTGGACATTCCCATCTCGAATTGTCTTAATTCGGGTTTTAACAAGATTTTTGTGTTGACACAATTCAATTCTTCGTCGCTCAACTCCCACATTAAGAATACCTACAACTTTAGTATTTTTAGCAAGGGCTTTGTCGATATTCTGGCTGCTGAACAGACCAACGATGGCGACAAATGGTTCGAGGGTACGGCCGATGCCGTGCGACGATCGTTTCGGAAGCTGGCGAGTATTGATTATGACTATGTACTGATTTTATCAGGGGATCAGCTATATCAAATGGATTTTGATGCCCTGGTTGACTTCCATGTCGAAAACGAAGGCGACCTGACCATTGCCACTATACCAGTAAACGCCAAAGATGCCACCGGTTTTGGTATACTGAAATCGGATGAAAAGAATCATATTACCTCTTTTATCGAGAAGCCGAATAGCGAGCAGCTCGTAGACTGGAGTTCAGAAGTGAGCGATCATTTAAAGGGTGAGGGCAGGGAATACCTGGCTTCTATGGGTATTTATGTTTTTTCAAAAGGCGTCCTGAAACGTATGCTTGAAGAGAATCGCGGAATGGATTTTGGAAAAGAAATTATTCCCGATGCCATTGATACAAATAGAGTACTTAGCTATCAATTTGAGGGTTATTGGACAGACATTGGTACCATAGGATCTTTCTATGAAGCCAACATTGGTTTGACCGATAATATTCCGGCCTTCAATCTGTTTGATAAAAATACGGTTTTCACCCGTCCAAGGATGTTGCCGCCTTCTAAGATTTCGGGTACAACATTAATTAATTCGGTCATTTCGGATGGCTGTATTATCCAAGCGGATAAAATAGACCGTTCCGTCGTGGGGGTTCGTTCACGGATTGGTACAGGATCTGTGGTACGCGGCACCTATATGATGGGGTCAGACTATTATGAGGATCTTGTCGATATGGAGGAAGCAAAGCGCAAAAATATACCTGTGGTTGGTGTTGGCGAACGGTGTTATATTGAGAATGCTATTTTGGATAAAAATTGCCGTATCGGCAACGATGTCCGGATCAATGGTGGACCCCATTTGTTGAACGCTAATCATCCCACCTATACCATTTGTGACGGCATTGTTGTCATCAAAAAAAATGCTGTTATTCCAAACGGAACAACAATAGGATTGACAAGCCTATAAAATTTATAGAACAGGGGAGATAATATATTGTTATCATTTCATGTTATCATAAAAGTATCTTGAAAAGCTTGAAAAGCAGTTAGCTGAAGTCAAAATTTGTCTAATACCGGCAAATTAACGTCAGATGGTATTGTCTTTGCTAGCAAAGAATAGATATTATAATGAGTAGTATGCGATTGATACAGATTATCTCCCTTTTTTTTATACTGGTTGTCATTGTAGGTTGTGATACCTCATTGATGGTTCAAGGTACAGGCGTCTTGCGTGATGCCTCGCGAAAATTTGAGCTTCGCCATGGCGATCGGTCAGTCGTTTATATTCCAATGCGGCATTTGGGTACGCGGGTATACTATGATCAAATTCAGCGCGCTGTAGATTCCCTCCAACGTTCGGGCTATGTTGTTTTTTATGAAAGTATCGCTTATCAGGTGGATAGCGCGGCACAACGTGATCTATATGACCGCAAATTTAGAAAACTTACGGGCAATCGGCTCGGGCTGCAGCAATGTATTGAAATACCGGGCGATACCTCCAGGGTTCTTCGGGCGCCCATGTACCGTAAACTGGGGCAACGAATCATCAGTCAGCCCGATTATTCCTTTTTCCTGGTGAATTATGAAACGGCGGTGAATGCGGATATTCCCAAAAATAAATTGCTTGACGAGTTTGAATACCTGTATGGTACGATCAAACTGGATGATTGTGATTATAAAACACCGCTCCAAGAACCTTATTCCTGTAAACCGATCAAAGCAGCCTTAAAGAACAAATTTGATAAAGAATTTGTCATGAAAAAAAGGGAAGAAAACCTGGCATCATTAGTTGCTGACGCCCCACAGCAAAAGATTTTAATCTTATTCGGAACCTCACATTTTAAAGGCTTTTTGCGTAATTTGCAGGCTCGGGATCCCAAATGGATACAGATCAACTAATATGTTAGGAAAACTATTTATTATACTGCTTATACCAGTAACCATTTATGTTGTTTATTACCTGTTAAATCGTACGGCCAAAAACAGCAAAGCCATTAAACGTGTATTAAGCGACGAAGGAAAGGAAATTCTGGAAAAAGAAGTTGCCTATTACCGCAATCTGACCGATGCGGATAAAATGGAATTTGAAACCCGCTGTTTAAAATTTTTGGATACAGTTAAAATTGAAGGTGTGGGCGTAGCGGTTGAGTTGAAAGATTATATGATGATTGCCGCCAGTGCAATTATCCCAATATTTGCCTTTAAGAAATGGACTTATCCCAATTTGACCAATATTTTGGTTTATCCTTCCCAATTCAATACGGCATATGAATTTGAAGGCCATGCTGACCGCAATATTATGGGGATGGTGGGTGAGGGAGCCATGAACGGACAAATGATATTGTCCAAATCGGCATTGGAGTATGGCTTTAGGAATCCAAAGGATGGACAGAATACAGCAATACACGAATTTGTACACTTGATCGATAAAACCGATGGTACCGTGGATGGCATTCCTACACATTTGATGGATAAAACTTCAGTCATTCCTTTTATGAACCTGATACGGGAAGAAATTACCAAGATAAAGGCGAATAAATCTGATATTGATGTATATGGCATGACCAATCCAGCCGAGTTTTTTGCAGTTGCGTCTGAATATTTCTTTGAGAACCCGGCGAAATTCAAGAGCCATCATCCTGAGCTGTATAAAGCACTTTCTGAAATTTTTGAACAAAGTTAGTTATAGATAAATAAAATTTTACTATTTTTAAGGCAAACAGAAGTTGTTTGCCTTTTTTCTGCGAGCACCCTGCTCCTGGGCTGGAAAGAAGATTATCGCTTCGCTAAAGTTTTGTTAATTATAACTGTTATGCCTAAAACTACAATTTATTCTTCTATTGCCCTGGCTTGTATGCTATTTTGCGGCAGTAATCCGGGATTTTCCCAGCAGCGTTTTGCTACAGGGACAACATTTACTGAAATGGCCGATCCGACAAAGGATACTTTATCCAATTGGTCGAATGTTAAAGCCGGCCTACATGCGTCGTTTGTATCGATAGACAAACGTTACCCCAAATCTGTCAATCCAAATCTGACAACACAACGTACGGCGACTGTAGATGCCTGGAAAGGTGAACAAGTATCGGCGCAGGTATTGTTATGGACCAGTGTTGCCACAGCGCATGTCGCTGTATCGGCAAGTGAATTAAAATCTACAACAGGCCAGGTGATTGGCAGTGATGCGGTACAAGCGCGTTTTGTTCGTTATGTCATGACTGATGAATTTGCAAGTGGCTGTGGCCACCGTAAGCCAGAAGATTTTAAAGCTTCTCTTTCAGCAGACATGTTGGATGATCTCAAAAGCTATGACCTTGAAGCGAAGAAAGTCCGTCCTGTATGGATTACTGTAAAGGTTCCCAAGGAAGCTGCCGCTGGACAATATAAAACGACAATTTCGGTTCAGCAAAATGGCAAGGTGAAAGAGCAATTACAGCTGATCGTCAATGTCCAAAATCATGTGCTGCCACCATCATCGCAGTGGACTTATCATTTGGACCAATGGCAGCATCCTTCTGCTGTGGCTCGGGTCAATAACGTGAAGATGTGGAGCGATGAACATTTTGAAGCGTTGAAGCCGACCATGAAACAGCTTGCAGCTGCAGGGCAAAAAGTGATTACCGCGACTTTAAATAAGGATGCGTGGAACGTACAGACCTATGATCCCTATGCGGATATGATCACCTGGAAGAAGGCAAAAGATGGTTCCTGGACTTATGATTATACTGTTTTTGATCGATGGGTAAACTTTATGATGGATCTAGGTGTTAACAAACAGATCAATTGCTATTCGCTTTTGCCATGGAATAATGAGGTACATTATTTCGATGAGAGCAAAAATGAACTGGTCAATGTGATTGCAAAACCCGGTACAGCAATATTTGAGGAGCTATGGACGCCTTTCTTAAAGGATTTTAGTAAGCACATTACCGCAAAGGGCTGGTTAAAAATTACCAATATTGCGATGGATGAAAGAGGCCGGGAAGAAATGGATCCAGCGATCGCCTTGTTGGAAAAAGTAGCGCCCGAATTTGGTGTTGCATTTGCTGATAATCACAAAAGCTACCAACGCTATCATAAGAGTACAGATATCAGCGTTGCCGCTGGAGATCCTTTTGATCAGAAAGATCTTATTGAGCGACGTAAAAAAGGATATATCACGACATTTTATGTGTGTTGCTCGGACGAATTTCCAAACCAATTTACGTTCTCGGATCCAGCAGAATCCACCTATATGGCTTGGTATGCGCTGGCGGCAGGCTTCGATGGGGCATTACGTTGGGCATTCAACTCCTGGGTGAAGGATCCACTGCGTGATTCAAGGTTCCGTACATGGCCGGCAGGAGACACGTATATCGTTTATCCGCAAGGAAGAAGCTCTATCCGTTACGAGCGTATGTTAGAAGGTATTCAAGATTATACCAAAGTCGGCATTTTGAAGGCGAAGTTGGAAAAATCAAAAGATCAAGCCAACCTAGCGAAGCTAAATGCAAAAATAGCAAAATTAAATACTGCTAAACGCTATGCGGACTGGAATAAAGATCTCAATGATGCAAAACGTTTTGTCGATGAGTTGTCGCGACAAATCAACTAAGGATTTATCCAAGCTATCATTTTTAAAAAAGCTGTTTCAATCAAGTTGAAACAGCTTTTTTTGTTGAATACAATCGCTGAGTATTTTAAGTGTAACGGATTGTTGGCTTAAATTTGGGCTCCACGTATCCCAGCTCCAAATTGAGGCTATTGTTGCACATTTGACCAGTTTATGCGCTTGGGAAACGACAGACCTGTTCAGCTAATGTCCCAAACCATTATGCTACATTATTGTTGTTATTAAGTAGCGGCAATAGAGTTTGCACGATGCCGCTATCACAAAATCTTAAATTATAGTATAAGTATGAAAAATGTAGCACACCAGATTGTGGGTCTTTTAAAGGATGCGGGAATTCAGCGTATTTATGCCGTAACGGGCGATAGTTTAAATTTTTTCAACGAAGCTGTTCATGCAGATGGAACGATGCAATGGATACATGTCAGGCATGAGGAAGTGGGGGCATTTGCCGCAACGGCAGAGGCTGATTTGCACGGGATCGCCTGTTGTGCCGGAAGTAGTGGGCCGGGGCATGTGCATCTGATCAATGGTGTTTATGAAGCACACAAGACACGTGTACCCATGCTTGTGATCGCATCAACCTGTGCTACATATGAATTTGGAACCGATTATTTTCAAGAAACCAATCCAATCAAACTGTTTGATGATTGTTCTTGCTACAATCAAATGATCACTCGGCCGGAGCAGGTACAACGTATGGTGCAAAATGCATTACAACAGGCTATCTCTAAACGGGATGTCGCAGTTATCGGCCTACCTGGTGATGTATCAGAAATGGAAGCCGTTCAGATGAACACTGCAACGAAAGTGTTTTTTACCGAGCCGCAAATTAGACCTTCGGAGATGGAAATTGGGCGATTGGCACAATATATCAATCAGGCAGAAAAGATAACCTTGTTCTGTGGTGTGGGAGCCAAGAAAGCACAGCAGCAAATAGTAGCGTTATCACAAAAAATCCATGCGCCAGTAGGTTATTCATTTAAAGCAAAGATGGATATTCAACGCGACAATCCCAATGAAATCGGGATGACAGGACTTCTAGGAATGGCTTCGGCTTTTCAAAGTATGCATCATTCCGATCTTATTTTACTTTTGGGGACTGATTTTCCTTATAAGGATTTTATACCGACCAACAAAACCATTATCCAGATTGATATTGAAGGTGAAAAGCTAGGGCGCAGATCTATCGTAGATTATGGATTAGTGGGCGATATTGAACATACCATTAAGGCTGTATTGCCTTTTGTGGAAGCGCGTTCGGATACGAAATTTCTGGAGAAGCAGCTTGCTTCTTATGAAAAGGTCAAGGAAGATCTCATGACGTATGTGGAGGATTCAGGCAGCGAATGCGCAATACAGCCGGAATTTGTCGCGCATACCATTGATCAGAAAGCCAGTGATGATGCGATTTTCTTGCTTGATACCGGGATGTGCTGTGTTTGGGGAGCACGTTATATTAATCAGCAAAAGGATCGAATCATGCTGGGGTCTTTCAATCATGGGTCTATGGCTAATGCCATGCCAATGGCTATAGGCGCTGCATTGACACATCCTGAGCGCCAGGTTATTGCTTTTTGTGGTGACGGAGGACTGTCCATGTTGTTGGGTGATCTGGCAACAATAAAACAATATAATCTGCCGATCAAAATCATCGTCTTCAACAATCGTGCACTTGGTATGGTGAAATTGGAAATGCAGGTATCGGGTCTTAAAGATCAGGAAACCAATATGGTCAATCCAGATTTTGCGATGATCGCCCAGGCGATGGGCATACGTGCATTTACGGTCACTCAACCCCAGGATGTGGATGGTGTTATCCATGAGGCTTTTGGGATTGTCGATGAGCCTGTCCTGATTGATATATATACCAATCCCAACGCGCTCGCCATGCCGCCCAAGATCTCCTTCAGTCAAATGAAAGGGATGACAGAAAGTATGGCAAAATTAATGTTGTCGGGTAATTTCGAAGAAGTGTGGGATACCATCAAGTCTAACTATAAACATTTGAAATCGCTTTAATCCTTGCGATATCGCATAACTGGATATCTTAAAAGCCCCTCGAAACATAAAGCGGAGGGGCTTATTTTGTGTTAAAAGTGACATGAATGTGTGGCGATCAGACCATAGATGCTGATCGGCGGATAGTCGAAATTTGGAGGAAACTGTTATCTCAACATTGACGTTGAACAAACCAAAGGCTCTTAAGTAATTCTTCTTTACAGCGTCTGAGTTTTTCAATTTTGGATTCGGAAGAAATGGTAACTTGCTCTTTAACAATAATAGCCAAGTCTGTTTCAATGGACAATTTTGTGAGTGATGTACATCCACTATCAAATTTCTTAAAGCTTACATCTTTCATACTAATATTGGTTAAGAATTCCTGAATTTTATAGTGTACAATTTACTAATAAAAATTAGCTTTACAATAAGTCTGCGATAATTTTATTGTTACTAAATTGTTTATTTTTAATAGCTTATATCGTGCTAAAATAGTAGACTGCTATCTAACTTATAAACAATATTCAGTTGCTTTTTGTTTTTTGAATTTGAAAATTTTAAATGGTAGTTATTTAAAACAAAAATTCTTTTGAATTGCTATCTATACGATCAAACAAAAACGATACGATGAGAATAATAAATTTCGGATTTATAATGTTGCTGTGTTGCGCGGGCTGCCATCAGGAACAAAAAAAACAAGTTACTTCAACGAAACGCGATGATACTGTTCAAACTACTCAACCATTGGATACCGCGGGGTTTCTTAGTGGAAAGAGTACATACCGGTACCTTAAAAATGGAGATACAATTTCGCTGTCAATCACTGTTGATGGAGAAAAAGTACATGGTGATCTAAGCTATGCTTGGAAGGAAAAAGATCGTAATAGCGGACACATTGATGGGCTATTAAAGGCGGGGATTTTAACGGCCGATTATACTTTTTCTTCTGAAGGACAAGAATCCGTCCGTCAGGTGATATTTAAACTATCCAGTGGACGTGCAGTGGAAGGTTATGGTGCAATGGAAGAGAAAGCTGGGAAAATGTATTTTGTCGATCCGAAGAAGATCGCTTTTGATGAGAAATTTGCGTTAGAAAATGTAACGAAGGGCCAATGAGATCAGCTTTGGCGTAAAAATTAAGAGGCCGATCAATAGTGCAGTGATGCTGCTTATCATCACTGCCGCTGCGGCGACATCTTTCATCTTTTTGATGTTTGGGTTATCTTCAGGACAGATAAAGTCAGCCATATTCTCCAATGCAGTATTTAACAATTCACAGACGAATACAAAACCAATGGCAAATAGTACAGCAATCCATTCATGGGTACGGATGTGAAGAACAAAGGATAGCAGTATGGCCATAATGGCCGCGATACAATGCACCCTGAAATTGTGTTCTTCCTGCCAGGCTGTTTTCAGCCCGCTGAAGGCGTAGCGAAAACTCTTTAATCTGGCACGGAATGAAAAGTTGTTTTTGGCCATAGTTGTTATGCTATTTTCTGTAAAGATAGCGCTTTCTGCTTATCCGGGTATACTGGATTTTTTAAATGCACGTTGTCTACGACGCCCGTCGAGTTGCGTTATACATTTTAGTCTATACTAGGTAATTTATCGTGCGAACTGAACCCTTTTTTACTTTATCGTATTTTTATTGCAAATGCCTCCTAATTTTAATTAAATTGCTGTATGATCTATAATTTTGACAAAACGATTGTTCGTCGTGGTACCGATTCGGTCAAATGGAATCAACACGATTATGCCGATTTAATTCCACTCTGGGTTGCGGATATGGACTTTCCAGCAGCACAACCAGTCGTGGATGCACTTGCGAAACGGGTTCAACATGCTGTATATGGTTATGCTACGATTCCAGCTGCTTTTTACAGCGCAGTGATGAGCTGGTCCTCACGGCGACATAAATTTGTACTTCAACCGGAATGGATACTTCCTGTTATCGGTGTGGTACCGGCGCTTTCGGCTTTGGTTAGCGCATTGACATCGTCCGGAGATAAGGTTTTGGTGCAAGAGCCTGTATATCATTGTTTTTTTTCTTCCATAGAACGCAATCAAGCCGAGGTGGTTTCCAATGACCTGATTTATCGTAATGGCGAGTATACGATCGATTTTGAGGATTTTGAGCATAAAGCAAGTGATCCGAAAGTCAAGTTATTTATTTTATGTAGCCCACATAACCCTGCTGGGCGAGTTTGGACCCGAGCTGAGCTTGAACGTCTTGGTGAAATCTGTTTGCGGCACCAAGTTTTAGTCATTTCAGATGAAATTCATTGCGATCTGGTATTTGAAGGCTATACACATATTCCTTTTGGAAGTATCAGTGCAGCCTTTTTGGCGAATTCGATTACCTGTGTAGCACCGAGTAAAACCTTTAATTTGGCGGGATTGCAGGTCGCTACAGTCCTCGTGGCCGATCCTGAACTCAAGAGGAAGGTGCAACAGGCTTTCTTAGCTAATGAGATCAGTAGCATAAGTCCCTTTGCCATTACGGGCTTGATCGCTGCGTATGAGTGGGGCGGGGAATGGTTGGATCAGGCTTTAAGCTACATCCATGCAAATTATCTGTATTTGAAAGGCTTTATGAACGAACATCTGCCTGCTTTGCATGTGCTTCCTTTGGAGGGTACTTATCTTGTGTGGGTAGATTGCGCCGCTTTGGGGATTTCAAGTCGAAAATTGGGAAAGCTCTTATTGGACGAAGCGCATGTGCAGGTGAATGTAGGTGCGATGTACGGGAAGGGGAGTGATGACTTTATTCGCCTCAACGTTGCTTGTTCAAGGGAGGTATTGACAACAGGCTTGTTGCGTTTGAAGACTGTTTTCTCTTCTTTGCTCCAAGGGGCAAAATAGTATGCGAAGCTATTCTGAGTTAGATGAATAGGTTCTGATTTACGGTGAATTCTTCGTTCATAGTGGCATGCCTCCGGGCGAATCGGAAATAGCGTGGTGAACAAAGAAAGCCGCTGCATCGAGAGATGCAGCGGCTTTCTCGCGCCTTGTTTTAGACCAGATTAGATACCCATTTCTTTCAGGATAAAATGCGCGTTGTCAATTTTATCGGCAACCCAGAGGACATAACGAATGTCGACTCCGATGGATCTGCTGTAACTCTCGTTCCAAGCGAAATCATTAATTGTTGCGTCGTAAGCACGATCAAAATTTACACCGATTAATTCACCATTGGCATTCATAATTGGAGATCCTGAATTTCCGCCTGTGGTATCCATATCATATAAGATATTGACCGGCACGGATCCCAGGTCTTTTTGAACATAAGGACCAAAATTTTTATTGAGGTAAGCTGTCTTGATTTCTTGTGGATAGTCAAATTCTGCTAAACCAAGATTTCCTTTTTGAATAATCCCTTCAATTGTTGTAAACGGTTTCATATAGGTTGCGTCAGCAGGCGAGTAGCCTTTGATGTGCCCGTAAGTAAGACGTAAGGTTGAATTTGCATCAGGAATAAAGTTCTTGGCCTGGAAAATTTCCTTGACGGCGACATAATCGCCCATTAATTTGTTCAGTATCCCTTCACGTCTTTTTTGCTCAGCTGCGAAATCGACAATGTCATTGTTCAGCTTGCCCTGGAAATCCAATAATTTGTCGTCAAATTTCTGCAATGCATCGGCATTGGCCAAGACGGTATTCAGTATATATTTTTGATCGGCAAGTTTGCTGTTTTGGATGATTTCTGTGGCAAATTCTTGAGCAGTAGCCGTATTAAATTGCAATTTCTGAATGGAGGCCAATTGATTTTTACCTTGGAATGCGATGGCGTCTTCCAGCATTCGGGCAAAAATACGCTGATCAGCTTGCTTATTGTAGCTTTCGTAAGTTTCTTTAAGTGCTGTTTTTAACTTTTCAATATTTAAATCGAAAAGCTGTTTGGCCGCCTGGGATGATTTTTCCTTGGCTAAGTTGGTTTTCAGAACGTTTAGGTCGCGAGCTACTTTCAATAAGCTTGTGCTATTGTAAATATTGTTGATCCAAAGTTCTTTCAGGGCATCTTGATCACTGAGCTGATAATAGGCATCAATATCAGCGAGTAGACTTCCATATTTGTTTTTCAGTTCAGGTTTACTTAAAATAAACGCTGCCAATGCTTCGTCTTCTTGTTTTTTTGTCGATAGCAAGTCGATTCCTCGTAAGCCCTTGAGTTTACCACGATAGTTTTTCAATACATTGGCATTACGTTTTATGCGTGTTGCCAAGGACAGGGCGATATCGGTATTGTCTTTTCCTGCTTCCTCCATCTGTTTATTTTGGAAATCATACAGGTTGGATACGTAAGGCAAAAGATATTCCTGTTGATATTGAATATATTGTGCTGGTCTGTGTCGGAATGTTTTTCCGGGATAACCAAGGATAAAGGTGAAATCATTTTCCCGTACACCATTTGGATTGACTTTAAGGTGTTTTTTTGGCTGGTAAGGAACGTTATCTTTAGAATAAGGTGCAGATTTTCCGTCTTTGCCGACATAAGCTCTCAGAAAAGAATAATCTCCCGTGTGGCGTGGCCATACCCAGTTATCGGTCTCTCCACCAAATTCACCGATGTTTTGACGTGGAATATAAACCAAACGAACGTCTTCAATTGTTTTATAACGGAATAGGACATAGCTTTTGCCGATAAACATTTCCGATACTTCAGCTTTAATCGTCGGATCTTCCTTTTCAGCTTGTTTAACCAGTTCTTGTTGTTTACGTTTGATCGTATTGATACGCTCCACAGGATCGCTGATGTTGGCGACAGCATTTAATATTTTAGCGGAAACATCCTCATAAGAATCGGTAATTCTTATTTTTAATCCTTTTGCCTCAATTTCCTGTTCTTGATTTTGTGCGACAAAACCGTTTTTTAGGTAATTGTTGATTGCTGTACTCGCAAGTTGAACGGCAGAAAAAGCACAATGATGATTGGTAATAATCAGACCACGGTTTGAGACAAACGATCCGGTACATCCACTGACTTGAACCAGGGCATCTACCAGTCCGACCTGACCAGGATTGTAGATGTCTCTCTCACTGATCTTTAATCCGGCTTTCTTCAATCCAGCTCTATTTAATTCGCTCAATGGAAACATTCCCTCATCAGGATTTGCCTTGCTATAAGGACTGTTTGCCATGGTTAAGAATAAAGCTAGTGCAATTGTCGTACGATTTATAAACTTCATAGGATTTTAACTATCAACTGTTGTAAATCTCCAAATTTAAGAAAAGCATTTCGATGAAATCGATTTTTATGTGAACTAATGTAACAATAGTGGATATACAGGATCTTTTTGGCAAGGTATTTATTGTATAATCGGCAGGCCAAATACGCCTGTTGACTTTAATTGTAAAGGATTTGACATTGGTTTACGACAGGATTCGTAATTTTGTGCTTTAAAGATAGTAAGATGACCTTAATCCAATTGGAATATATTATAGCTGTTGATACCTACCGAAGTTTTGTTGCAGCTGCAGAAAAATGTTTTGTCACACAACCTACGTTGAGCATGCAAATACAAAAACTCGAAGAGTCTTTAGGGGCAAAAATCTTTGATCGGAGCCGTCAGCCTGTTGTTCCTACAGAAATCGGCGAGAAAATTATTCTTCAAGCTCGAATGGTATTGACGGAAAGCCGAAAAATCAATGAGATTGTACAGGATAAAAAAGGGGAAATTGAGGGCACGCTAAGGGTCGGTGTTATCCCGACAATCGCACCTTATTTACTTCCGAATGTGCTGACCACATTTATGGAAAAATATCCGAAGCTACAATTGCAGATATGGGAATATACCACAGAACGGATTGTGCATGAATTGAAGGTCGGA
Organism: Sphingobacterium sp. Ag1; assembly: GCF_000988325.1. Taxonomy (NCBI): domain Bacteria; kingdom Pseudomonadati; phylum Bacteroidota; class Sphingobacteriia; order Sphingobacteriales; family Sphingobacteriaceae; genus Sphingobacterium; species Sphingobacterium sp. Ag1. The sequence goes on from NZ_LBGU01000044.1 coordinate 345,641, forward strand.
CTTTTGGACTGTGGTGTGCTATCTACTCCTTTAAATGATCCTGGGATTTTGGAGTCGCCCTTATTTTACGAAAATTTTGTTGCCTATATCTCAGTCAATAGCCCCCTGTTTCCAAAAAAAATACTGAGTGGTGATGATATTGCCGATGATAAACTTTGGTTGCTCAATGAGGGGCATTGTATGCGTGGGCAGGTACTTAATATTTGTCACCACAAACACAATCAAGATCTTACGGGAAGATTTGAATATAACACCGGTAGCGTAGAGACCTTAAAACGTATGGTCGATATCAACGACGGCATCACCATATTGCCTGAATTGTCGATTTGGGATTATTCCGACGAACAATTGGATCGTATCCGTTATTTCAAATCACCAGAACCGGTACGCGAGATATCATTGGTGACCACACAGAACTATGTGAAGAGACAGGCCATCCAGGCGCTGGAAAGAGAAATATTGGCCGTAGTACCCGATAAATTCAAAACAAAAAAGAAGAAGGAAGTGTTGAGCTTTCAATAGAACGATATGGGAAACCTCAAAAGACGTTTTTTTAAAAAAATAGACCAGATCAATCAATGGCGAATGAAGAAAGTTTCTAACCGGAACTTTATTATTATACTCGCATTTTTGGTTGGAATTGTTGGTGGTATTATGGCATCTGTACTGAAAAGATTAACCCATTTTATTGCAACGACTATACAGGATGATATCGACTGGAAAGTAAAATACTCAGTTTACTTAATTTTTCCATTGATCGGAATTTTGCTCAGCGTGTTTTTTGTTCGCAAATTTCTGAAAGGGAAGAAGATGGAACATGGGATTACACCCATTATCTATGCCATTAGTCGGAAAGGCAGCCGATTGGATCCCAGTAATATTTATTCTCAGGTAGTGACCTCAGCTATAACCGTTGGCTTTGGCGGTTCCTGTGGTTTGGAAGCACCGGTTGCTTTGGGCGGGTCTTCCATCGGTTCTAATATCGCCCGTTTTTTTGGACTGCAGTATAAGGAAGTTACCATGTTATTGGCTTGCGGTGCAGCAGCAGGAATTTCAGGTGCATTCAACAGCCCTTTGGCCGGAATGATTTTTGCCATCGAGATTTTGCTTCCAGAATTTTCAATTCCCGTGTTCATTCCTTTGCTGATCTCATCTGCATTGGCTTCTGTTGTCTCTCGTGTGCTTTATAATGAGCCTTTATTCAGTACGTTTAATTCCGACTGGCAGGTTTCGGCCTTAGTATTTTACCTCTTGTTGGCCGTGTTGATTGGGCTTTATACGATTTACTTTGCACGTGTTTCCAGAAGTGTGGGTAAATGGTTTTCTAGGATTAAGAATCCCTATAATAAAGTCTGGGTCAGTGGAATTGCTTTAGGTCTGATGATTTTTGTATTCCCGGCACTGTATGGTGAGGGCTATATTACCATTCAGCAGATTCTGAATGGTCAGTTTAATTCGATTGTTAAGAACAGTCTGTTTTCAGACTATAAAGATATGGGATTAGTTGTCCTGGGCTATACGATATTAACCTTATTTGGGAAATCTTTTGCTGCATTATTTACCTTAAATGGTGGCGGAAATGGTGGGGTATTTGGACCAAGTTTAGTCATGGGCGGATTATTAGGATTTGCATTTTCGTATGGTGTAAACTTAACCGGAATAGCCGAGTTAAATGTACCAAATTTTGTGGTAGCGGGGATGGCCGGTGCGTTGAGTGGCATTATGCACGCGCCGTTGACGGGCATATTTTTGATTGCTGAAGTGACCGGAGGTTATACGTTAATGGTTCCATTGATGTTGGTTTGTTCCATTTCTTATTTGATTAATCGGGCCGTGCTAAAGCATTCCATTTACACCAAGGTATTGGCGGAGTCTGGCGATCTGATTTCTTATGAAGATAAGGATCGATCCGTGTTAAGTATGATGCGGATTAAATATGTATTGGAAACTAATTTTGTGATCTTACGCCCTGACGAAACACCAAAAGGTCGACAAACAGACATCATCCATAGTAAACGCAATATCTTTCCCGTGGTTGATTATGAGGGCAAATTTATGGGACTTCTTTATAGTGAGTTTCTATTTTCAGTCTTATTGGGCGAAGTGGATGGGGGAGATACCACCTTTGAGAAATTAGCGCAGAAGCCAAATGATACCGTTGGGATCAACGAAAACATGGAAATCGTGATGGCTAAAATGAATAAGGACGATACGTGGATACTTCCGGTTTTAGGGGACGAAAATAAATATATGGGCTTTGTTTCCAAATCGAGTGTATTCAATAAATATCGCGCATTACTGATCCGTCAGGGGCACTATTTGGAATAAATCAAGTATACAGTTAGGCCCCGAAATAAAGCGTGTAAGGATGAACTTCCTTGGATTACCTTTAAACCCAAGGAAGAAAAGTGAATTTTTTAAGCGCGCAAAGCCATTATCTTCGTGACATATTTCCCGATGATATCAAACTCCAAGTTGACTGTGCTCCCCACTTCAACCTGCTGCAAGTTGGTATGCTCTAGCGTATATGGAATGATTGCAACGGAGAACTGATCGTCTTTAGAATCGACTACTGTCAAGCTGATACCATTTACGGTAATGGATCCTTTTTCTACGGTGATATTTTGCTTGGAAACATCGTATTGAAAGGTAAAAATAAAACTACCATTTTCATCTTTCTTTTGGATACAACGCGCAGTCTGATCCACATGTCCCTGAACGATATGTCCATCAAATCTTCCGCCTGCCAAAGTACAGCGTTCCAGATTGATCAGATCGCCCACCTTTAACTGAGCCAGATTTGTCTTCTGTAGGGTTTCGTCAATTGCTGTCACTTTATGGAGATCATTGTTTAATCCTACTACAGTAAGACAAACACCATTATGACTAACGCTTTGGTCTATTTTAAGTTCATTGGAAATAGCAGAACTGACGTAAAAATGGATATTACTTTTCTCCTGTTCGATATTTTCTATTTTTCCTAAGGTTTCTATGATTCCAGTAAACATGTTATTTTATTTTTGATTGTTTCCAAAGTTACTAAATAAAAAAATGAAATATGATTGTTTAGGTCGCACAAATACTGTCGCGATAAGTCAGGCGTATGCTAGTTGAAACTGGACTTGATGCTCAAACTAGCAGGATAGTTGTAGCGATTGTTAAAAGGATCTTTAAAAAGGGCAATCCATCATTTCGGACCCTGTTTATGCATCCAATTGAACCTGTAAAGAATAAGAGTGCTTGATAAAACGAAGCAAAGGAGTGCTCCCTTATTACATAGTAAATTTAAATAATGCACGAGTTAAATACGGTGGTTGGGAGGCGCTGAGCGAAGCTATCAAAAAAATAGCCCATTGAAAAATGCAAAAAGATTGTAGTGTACATTGTACACTTACTATTCCTTTTGTGATTACTATCCTAAAACAAATTTATGGGAGTTGAAAAAAAATATAACAAAATTTTTGTTTATATCATTTGAAGCACTATCTTTGTCCTAGGTTTAGGTTGATTGCCTCTTACAAAGAGGTATTTATAAAAGCTTAGCAGGTCGCCCGACCGAATGCTAAGCTTTTTTTTGTTTCTAGTTTTTTAAAATTATTGCTTTCTTAGTTTACTGATAAACAGCTGTTTGTATTTTTTTAAACCGTTCCAACGTTGGACGGGAAGTATTGCCTGAAGGTGGTTAACCTTGGAAAGTATACCGTGTGAATAGCCTATTGATCTATCTAGGGGTCGGATGCGGGAAATTGAAGGGAGTTAATTATCCTTTGAAGGCATACCATGCGGATAGCATAAGAACACTGAGGTATTCAAATTTTTTAGATTTGAACCTTTCTTTTAATGCGTATAATGCCTTAGACCTTGCATAATAGACGGTCGATGCGGTTGTGTTTAATGTTTCACAAATTTCTTCGGTATTCAAGCCTTCCAAAAAGCTGAGCTTGAAGATCTGAGCCTGCTGTCTGGGGAGCAAATTTATTTCAGCAAGCAGCAATTCGGTGAGTTCCGTCCGGAATATTTTCTTGAGTACATCGTCTTCCGGAACCGACATATGCTGAAGAATATCGAGCTCCTCTTTCCGTATTTTGAATTGCGTCGTTCTTTGCATATCGATACAGGCATTTTTAGTAGCGATAAAAAGAAAGGCCTTCAGGCTTTCATAATTCTCTACCTTTTGTCGATTATTCCATAACTTAACAAAAACATCGGAGACAATTTCTTCGGCGTCGGTTTTGTTGCGGAGGTAGGAAAAGGCAAAATAGCGTAACGAATGACCAAAATGATCCATAAAAAAGCATAAAGCCATTTCATCACCTTCTTTTAATGTATTGATGTATGATTCTATTTGCTGCATACTTGGTTATTGATCCTTTTACGTTGGCCTTCGGAATATGTTGTACTCCTCTATGTTCGATACGTCATTCAATAGGTACATTCACATTAGGACTCCAGCTGTGGATTGCTGTGCTAAATTACATAAAAAACTTGGGTTGTCATGATTCAATCCGGACAACCCAAGTTTTTTAAGATTAAAAAATGAAGAAAGAAATCGATTTATTTTTTAATCATCTTATTCGCTACAATTTCCCATTCCTGAATATGGGCAGGTCGGTGTTCATGCTGAACAATTTCATCAAAATGTCGCAGCATTTGCGGGTATTGTGCAGCTAAATCATTTTCTTCCCAAGGGTCTGTCGTTAAATCAAACAATTGCCATTTTGCTTTGGGGTTTTTCTTCAGATCGAGTTTGACGGCCTTCCAACGTCCTTCGCGTATGGCGAGCTGGCCGCCCTTTTCTGGATATTCGAAATAGAGGTATTGATGTTTCTGTTGATTCTTCTGACCCAGCCAGGTTGGAAGGAGGGAGAGCCCATTGCTGTGTCCGGGGCTTTGTTGAACCAGCTGTGCGAAGGTTGCCATGAGGTCATATTGGGCCGAGATAAGGTCCGTTTCAGCATTGGCTTTGATATGGTTTGGCCACCTGACAATTAACGGAACTTTGATACCACCTTCAAAAATATCCATTTTTAATCCCCTAAGCGAATCGACACTGCGGAAAAAGCGATAATCTATGCCCCCATTAAAACCAGTTCCGTTGTCACTGGAAAACAGAATAATGGTATTGTCATCTATTCCCAATGATTTGATATGTTTCATAATGGTACCGACTTGGTCATCCAGGTAGGTGATCATACCCGCATAGGTCGCTCTTGGATAGGGGGTAGCGGTATAGCCGTCCTGTCCGTAATACGGTTTGTCCTGGAAGAGGTCCTTATATTTATCTACATATTCCTGGGGAACTTGTAGTGATAAGTGCGGCAAAGTATAAGGAAGGTATAAGAAAAAAGGTTTACTTCGGTTTTTGTCGATAAAAGCCAGCGCTTTCGCTGTCATTAGTTCAGGTGCATATTCCTTACCGTCAAACTGCTTGAAGTCCTCCGACGTGGCCTTACTGGAATCTAAAGGAGTATGTACAAATTTTTCCTTGTTTTGAAGAGGATATTTTGTTTCATTTTCCCAAAGATGAGTTGGGTAGTAATTGTGGGCCTGTTTTTGGTCCAGGTAGCCAAAAAAATAATCAAATCCCTGTTTGTTGGGGCTTCCGGTGGAATTACTCATCCCAAGTCCCCACTTTCCAATGGCTGCGGTCTGATAGCCGGCTTTTTTAAATAGATGAGCCATGGTATAGGTTCCTTCAGGAAGTGGCATCTGGCCAGCTTCGAGACTATCTGCAAAACCGCCCAATTCATAATTTCCACGAATATAGGATTGGCCACCATGCTTGCCCGTTAATAACATGCAACGGGCGGGGGCGCAGACGGGTGTACTTGTATAGTGGTTTATAAAACGTAGACCTTCGCGTGCCAGCTGCTGGATATGTGGTGTTTTGATCAATCGCTGTCCATAGGGCTCCGTTTCGGCATAACCTAAATCGTCCGCATAGAAAAATATAATATTGGGCAATTGATGCTGCTTTTTCTTTTGTTGTGCAAAAAGAGTCCCCCATCCGAGGAGGATGAGGGCGAGTCCAGCTTTTATTTTCATTTTTTACGTTCTCCTTCCAATAACTGCTTGAGTTCAGCAACCTTTTCTGGATATTTTGAAGCCACATTATTCTTTTCGCCGATATCATTTTTGAGATCGTATAACTGATCTTCCGGAAGACTTCCTGTTTCAGTATCGGTTAGTTTCATGTAGGGGGCACCTTTGCTGGGTGCAATATATTTCCATTCGTCCTTTACGATAGCCAGTGTCTGCGCATGCTGTACCATACTGCTACGTCCCTTATTATCTTGACCGGTTAAGGTTTTCAAGAGTGGGGCGCTGTCTTTTGCTTCATCTGCTTTTAGTGGAACATCCAATAATTGGGCACTTGTTGCCAAGAGATCTATTTGGCTGATCAAAGCATTGGAAACTTTCCCCTGTGCAACACCTTTGCCGCTCACGATAAAGGGCACGCGCGTTCCGCCTTCGAAGATGCTATATTTGCCACCGCGTAGTGGGCCTGCGGGTAGATGGCCATTTTGTTGGGCCACAGCTCCATCCATATAGCCGTCGTCGAGAACGGGCCCGTTGTCGCTGCTGAAAATTATAATCGTGTTTTTGTCAAGTCCCAAGAGCTGCAACTGCTGTTGAATTTGTCCGACGGTCCAATCCAACTGCAGAATAGCATCGCCGCGGTAGCCGAGTTTGCTTTTCCCTTTAAATTGTGTTGCGGGCATACGTGGGACATGTGGTTCTGTCAAGCAGAAATAGAGAAAGAACGGTTTGTTTTGATGTTGGGAAATAAAGTCCTGAGCTTTGTGAAGAAATGTTGTGGAAACTTCTTCATCCACCCACCTGGCACGTGTTCCGCCGCTCATGTAGCCGATTCTTCCGATACCGTTGACGATAGTCTGATTGTGGCCCTGACCCGGTGAAGAATGCATTTTGAGCAGTTCGGGGTGTTCTTTGCCCGTAGGATCATTACCAATTTTCTTTTCATAGTCCACCAGGATTGGATCATTGGCTTCAGCGGCCACAACTTGATCGTTTTCAAGGAACACTGTTGGGACGCGATCTGCTGTGGCGGGGAAAATGAATGAATAGTCAAAACCCACATCATTAGGTCCGGGTTTGATGGGGGCATTCCAGTCTTTTTGGACCTGATTTCCGAGCCCCATATGCCATTTGCCAACAATGGCAGTAGCATAGCCGGCATGTTTAAATACTTTGGGTAATGTAATTTTATCCGTAGGAACGATTAGCTTGGCATCGCCTGGCAGAATGCCTGTACCTTCCTGACGCCATGGATACGTTCCGGTCATCAATGCAAAACGGGAAGGAGTACAAGTTGCCGATGTACTGTGTGCATTGGTAAATCGAACGCCGTTTCGGGCGAGCTTATCCAGGTTGGGTGTCTCGATTTGTTTGGCACCATAGCTACTTAAATCACCGAAACCAAGATCATCCGCATAAATATAGATGACATTCGGTTTACTTGCCTTTTGGGCAAAACTAACGATGGGTAGCGTAACGAAAAGGCTCGCGGAGAGTAATAACGTTAGGCATAGTGGCTTCTTCATATACGTTGAATTTTGTTTAAAGGGTATCGTTTGACAATTGACGATACCCAAGGTACTATTTTAAATTTGGATTGATATTAATTTCATTCTGTGGAATTGGCCAATGTTCATCTTGGCCAGCTCGGAAGGACTTGCTGGTTACGTACCAGCGGTTATACGGGTCTTTACTTCCACCGGATTTTATACGGAGATTTTTTGCGTTCGGGAATGGTGCCCCATAGAAATCACCCTTTAGTACATCTTTTGCGATACCCCAACGTAATAAATCCCAATAACGGAGTCCTTCCAGTGCAAGTTCGACACGTCTTTCGTTACGTAAGGTCGAACGCAGTGCGCTACTGCTTTGGACGGTTATGGCTGGCATATTAACGCTGCTTCTTTTTCTGACAGCGTTGATGGTTTTGTCCAGTAGGTCGCTGGTAATAGGATCGCCATTTTCGAGTTTGGCTTCAAGGTAACTCAGGAGGACTTCGGCGTAGCGTATAATAGGAACATCGGCTCCAGAGTTTTGTAAGTTTCCACTAAAGCCTTCATCGTTGAACTTGCGTAATCCGTAGCCCGTGCGTGTTGCCTGTTTTGTTGTTGTCAATTGATCGATAGACAATGTGGAATCTGGATGTGAGGTGTATTTTAAATTTTTAAAGCGGTCTCCATTTGTTATCACCGTGAAGGCTAAACGCGGATCCCGGTTTTTGCTGATGTCTTGCGCATTATAGCGCGCATCATCGTACGAAAATGCCGTTCCATCGGTGAAACCATAGCTTTCTACAAGGCTACCAAGCGGGCAATGGAGATGCCAACCCCCAGCGACTGCGGGAAAATTGTGTTGGAACATACCGTTTCCAGCGAGATCAACAAGATACTGCGTGGCAAAAATAATCTCTTTGCTCGTTTCGTTGGTTCCATTAAATAAGCCTGAATAGTTGGGATCAATGCTATTTTCATTGGCATTGATGATCTGCTCATAGCTTTTGATCGCGTCGGCGTAGGCTTTTTCGGCCAGTTGGATGCGTCCCAGGAAAGCGAGGGCTGCCTGTTTGCTTGCGCGGCCCCGTTCTGCGGCAGTCAATTTGCCATAATTCGGTAAGTCGTTTGCCGCTGCCTGTAATTCACGTTCAACAAAAGTAACCAATTCCTGTTTTTTTGCTTTGGATACCTGATTCGCCTCATTGGGTGTTAAGGTTTTGGTCACCAAGGGAGCGTCACCCCAGTATTGAGAGAGGTAGAAATATTGACAAGCACGAATAAACCGCGCTTCTGCCTTGAAACGGGTCAACAGATCTGCTGAAATAGGGGCCTTATCAATATTTTCAAGAAAAAAATTAGCACGGGCAATTCTTTTGTAGGAAAGTGTCCAGTAATTTCCAAGAACACTATTATTGTTCGTTAATGTACCATCGGATAGTTTATTGAAAACCGAATTATCACCACGTCTATCGTAGGCATTATCCGAAGCAAACTCCAGGTAAAGCAGGCCATTATAGGACCACCAATCTGTAGGGCTGAATTCGGCGAGGGAGTTCATTTGGATTTCACCTTTATATAGACCGGTCAAGGCCAATTTTGCATTGGTTTCATTTGTCCAAAAGGTTTCGTTGGCAAATTTATCCAATGGATTGGTTTCCAGTTGCTTTTTGCAACTGATGCTCAGGCTTGATGCAAAAAGAATGCATAAGGCCAATTTTATAGGTTTGCATGTAATGTGTATCATGGTGTTTTATCGATCGGTTAGAAACTTAGGTTAACCCCAAATGTAAAATTGCGCATAATAGGGTAGTAGGCGCCGCTTGAATTGATTTCGGGATCCCAGCCTTTTCTATAGTTGCTTTTGGTAAATAGGTTTTCGGCATTTGCGTAAACCCTTAGACCCGACAATTTCCATTTGGTAAGGATATGCTTAGGGATGGTATAGCCCAATTGGATGTTCTTGAGTCGTAGGTAGCTCGCATCCAGTAACCAATAGTCTGATAGCAGGGTATTGGGTGTGCCGGTATTCGGCAATTGTTCAATTCTTGGATAAATGGCATTTCTATCGGGATTGGCGGCTGTCCATCTGCCGTCAGCTTGCCAGCGTTGGATATTGCCGTTTTGTGTCAACGCAAATCCAGCATAATTGTCCAATAAGCCTTTAACACCGCTTACACCTTGAAGAAGTATTCCTAAGTCAAACCCTTTGTAGCTCATCCCGATATTCATCCCGTAGGTGTATTTGGGGATACGTGATCCAATCACAGTTCGGTCGTACGTAGCGTCTACTTTTCCATCAGGTACACCGTCGGGGCCACTGATGTCCTTGTATCGGATATCGCCTGGTTGCGGTTTTGGGTTGATGCTGGTTTGATTGGCATAGCTTGCGATATCAGCAGCATCGATAAATAAGCCATCGGCCTGGTAGCCGTAGTAGGATTGGATGGGGTAACCGATAAATAGGGTTGAACCATTTCCCACTAAGCCATTCGGTTGATTGATATTGCCGACACCCAAATCGACGACCCTATTTTTGACCGTAGAGAAGTTTAGATTTACATTGTAAGAAAAATCATTTAATTTTTTTTGATGCCCTAACGTAAATTCCCATCCTGTGTTTCGTAGTTTTCCAGAATTTTGTAGGCCGACGTCAAAACCTAGCACATTCGAAACACTAGAACCTGGGCTCACCAAAATATCGTAAGTATATCGGTTGTAATAGGTGCTACTGAATGTCAATAAATTTTTAAATAAAGCCACTTCCATGCCCGCATCTGCCGTTCGGGTCGATTCCCAGCGTAGGGTAGGGTCAACAATGGTGGTTCGAGCTAAGCCTGGAGATATTGCATTACCAAAGGGGTAGTTATATCCGGTATTTAAAATATTTTGATACGGGTAATTTCCGATATTTTGGTTTCCAAGTACCCCATAAGATCCTTTGATTTTCAATTCGTCGATCCAACTATAATGGTCCTTTATAAACGATTCTTCACTCAGCAACCAACCTACTGCAATCGAAGGGAAGGTAGCATATTTTTTATCGGTTGGAAAACGGGATGACCCATCGTATCGAACAACACCCTCGACAAGGTATTTCTTGGCATAATTATATTGTATGCGTGCAAATAATGATTCCAATGCCCACTCTGAGGCTGTCCCAGCGTTCTGTTGCCCATCTGGTGAACCTACATTTAACTCGGTAAGATCATTGCTGGGAAAATTCTGGCGGTAAGCGCTTAAACCTTCGCTGTAGCCTTTTTCGAAAGAATAACCACCTAATATTTTCAAGTTATGCGACCCGAAAGTCTTCGTGTAGTCTGCTAAAGCTTGAAAAGTTTTGTAAGTGTCGTAGGGCGCACTTTGGTTCAGATTTGAGGGGCCCAGAATTATGGAATTGTTGATCCTTTGCGAAGCTCTGAAAAGTTTTGTACGGCCATTCGTCTGCGTATACCCACCAATAGCGGATAAGGTCAGATCTGAAATCGGTTTCCAATCGAGCCTTGCGTTTCCCGATATATTGGATACTTTTTCTTTGTAGAAGGATTCGCTCTCCAGGAAAGATACGGGTGTCCCTTTCAGGTTATTTCCTGCACCCCAGTCACCGTTGCTCAACCGAATAGGGTATATGGCGGGATAGCGAATCACCTGAGAAATGATATCCGTCATGCGGGAGAAGTCGAGCGTTGCCGGTGCTGCCGGTTCGTCTGTTTCGGTCTGAATTGCCGCTACCCGCGTCGTTAATTTGAGCTTGTCATTAAGGTTTGAAATGAGATTGAGGCGGACATTGTATTTGTCAAAATTGTTTTTGATGACAATACCTTTTTGATTCAGAAAACCAGCAGATAAGGTGTATTGTATTTTATCTGTGGTATTGGATATATTTAAATTGTGGCCTGTTTGTGTTGCTTGCGACTTAAATGAGCTTGCCATATAATTGGCATTGGGATAATTGTCAGGATCTGAGCCATCCTTAAATTTTTGGATTTCTTCGGCCGTATAACCACCGCCACCACTTGTGGTTTCGTTGAGTAAGGAAGCGTACTCCCAAGAGTTGACAAATTCGGGGAAGGCTGTTGGCTTTTGGATCCCATAATAACCATTGTAATTGACCGTTAATTTTCCGCCAGCTGCGCCTGTTTTTGTTGTTACCAGAATAACGCCGTTTGCGGCTCTAGCTCCATATATGGCTGCTGAGGAGGCGTCTTTCAATACCGATATCGAGGCAACATCATTTGGATCAATATCATTAAAGGAATTGGTGGGGATACCATCAACTAAAATAAGTGCGTCGGTACTGGCGCCGAATGATCCCACACCACGAATCTGTATGGTATTGTTTGCTGCCCCGGGTTGGCCAGATCGCTGTATGACGGTCACGCCCGGCATTTGACCTGTGAGGGCCTGAGCAAGCTGGGGAACGGAGCGTTTGGCGAGTTGTTTCCCATCAACTTGGGAAACCGAACCGATTAGTTCTTTCTTTTTGGTCGTACCGTAGCCTACGACGACGACTTCCTCCAATGCGTCGATATGCTGGCTAAGTTCAATATTGAGGTAAAGCTGGTTGGCCAATGAGATTTCCTTGGTTTGGTAGCCGATCATTTTAATGACAATTACGGCGTTATTATTTGCTTCAATCTGAAAGTTACCACTTGCATCTGTAGTAGTTGCCTTTGTCGAACCTTTTATCATAATTGTTGCACCTTGGAGCGCGGTTCCTTTGCTATCGTGAACATTTCCCTTGATGGTGCGGTTTTGTTGCACTAAGACGTAATTGCTTGGAAGGTCATACGATAGGTGGTTTGTTTTTAACTTCGTTACGACAAGCATATTGTCCTGAAAACTCCAATCGACGGGTTGGCCTTTTAAGAGGATAGGTACAGCTTTTTCTAAAGGCATATTACGAACCTGCGCCTCAATTTTTAGTTCAGCAAGTTCTTTACCATTCAATAGAAAGGGGACGCCGCTCTGTTTTTGGATGGTACGTAGTACCTGCACCAAAGACATTTTTTTGGCTTTAATCGTGATTGATTGTGCGTAGCTGGCTGCAGACAGCTTAACAACACATGCAAGAGTAAAAAATGCGCTCAGCTTCATTTTGGTCTTCCATTGCTTGGGAATGTTCACAGCAATTCGATTTCTATGAACAAGAAATTTAAAATTCATAAATTTGTTGAATTAGGGATATAATCTATTGTTAAACTGATTGGGTAAATCGGTCAAAAATGGAGATCGCTATTATGGCCGATTAATGTTCGTAGCATTGGTCGGCTTTTTTTTAGTATCTCGTTTTGTCTCCTTAGGTTGGTTTTCTCATAATTGTTGTTTTTGGGTTATTTCATTGATAATTGGTTAGTTTGAAACAAAGAGTTTACGGATGCCATTTTCTTGGATCAACTCAAATTTAATATGGCTACGTTCCAAAATTTTTAGGACTGCCGATAGACTTTTCGTACGTTGAATTTCGCCATATAATAGTGTTTCTTTTATCGGTTGCGTGTAGATGATTTGCAGGTCATACCATTGACCGATCAGTTGTAGGGCAGTATGAAGGTCCGTTTCATTAAAATAGAATTTATTGTCGAGCCACGCGATGTAGTTAGCGGGATCGACCACTTTTTTGGATAGTTGACCCGAAGCTAAGAGCGCTTGTTGGTTGGGTCTGAGCTGTAACGTTTGCCCTTGCGCGGATAGATTGATGCTTCCCTCCACAAGCGTTGTACTACTTTGGGATTTCGAATAGGTGTTTACGTTGAATTCGGTACCGGTGACTTCGATGAGCTGTCCATTGGAAACGACCTGAAATGGAACCTTTTTATTTTTTGCAATTTTGAAATAGGCTTCACCGTCAACTTCAACAACACGTTTGTTTTTTGCAAAATGAAGCGGGTATTTGAGTGTTGTTTTCGCATTGAGCGTAATTTCCGAGCCATCTTCCAATAGCAGTTTCAGCATTGTGCCGGCGGGGGTATTGACTGTAGCCATCAGATCTTCTTTTAAAGATTCGCTTTGTAGAACAGTACCGTCTTCGTAGGTCAATTTATCTCCTGAAACAAGGGCTCCTTTCTGACTCGATACCTGGAGTACTTTGCCATTCGAAAGTCGTATTTCAGCCTGGTTGTTCTGTGCTTCCACATCATTTAAGACCATTCGATTGCTGATCGGTGTAGCCTGTTTTTTTACCACCATGAAATACATCAGACCACCTAAAATTAGGCTTATTAAAGCTGCAGCGTAGGGTAGCAAACGCTTTAGGTTTCTTATAGGAGATGGTTTAATGGCGGAGCTCCGAATGGTCTCTAGGGTCTTTGTCTTTAACCTTTCGTTCCAATCCATTGTATCTGAGGCCTGAAGTAGGCTCCATTGATTTAAATCATTGATAAAATCATCGCGATCTAAAAGGTCTTCAAAAAAAATACGGTGTTCTGCTGATTCATCCAACCATAACTTTAAATCGGTCTTTTCATCGGGAGATAAGTTGTCGCCAATGTACTTTATGATTAGTTGTTTGATGTCATCAGTCAATCTCATGGTGTATAATTTTAGATAGATACGTAACAGGAAGGATAAACCTTAGTAAAAAGTGAAAAAATATTCAGATGTAGCATGCCGACAAATATTAAGGTCCATCCGTCCAATATCGTCAGGACCACGTCCAATAGTGCTTTGGCATTTATCTTTCAAGGATTAATTTGCATCTTTAAAAAAATTCTTGTTTTTACTTAAAGCTTGATAGTTACAGGGATTTATCAGCTGTAACTTGTAAAAGGTCGGCGTTGAAATCAGTTTTGGGATTGCCGCTCTCCGTAGGAACTGGTCGAAATGTATTAAGAAAAAATAGGAGGGAACGGGGGAGTTCAGGCCTATTAGCCGCTTTGTTTGTTTACTTTAAATTATTGTGCTGATGAAAAGGAAGCTTTGTTTTAATTTTCTGCGAATAATAGGGTTTAGTGTATCGACGACGTTTGTCCTTACAGCGATACTTCAGGCAAATAATGAGGCGGCAAAAAGGGCACGTTGCTACATGCCCTTTTTTACAGAATTGTTGCTTTCATTCGTGACACTCTGTATTGCGATTGGTACGATATCTATTTTTCTAAATTTAAATAAGCAATTCAGAAGCAGTAGGCTTGCACGGGCACTATCCTTTGTTTTATTGCCCGCGGCTATTAGCCTATTGTTTTCGTCCTTTCTGATCCAAACTGGTGGAGCATCCAATATATTTGAAATGCTCCACATGGCTGCATCCATAGTTCCGGTATGGGGGCTGATCTTATGGCAATATAATAGATTTAATCATTGGCTGGCTACTACGACTTACCAACATTAATTATAATGACAGCCATTAAAATCAGGAGTATGCCAAACCATTGGAATCCTGAAACAACTTCCTGTAGAACCAACATGGCAGATAAGGTTGAAACGGGGATTTCCAGACTTGAAATAATATTTCCCATCGCTATTCCAGTTTTCGGGATTCCCTTTGTAAACAATAAAGGCGGTAGGATCGTTCCAAAAATGGCAATCAGTAATCCCCAGGGGATTGCATTAACTTGCACATACCGAATAATATCCATGTTCCAAAATGCTACGATGAGCAGCAGTCCGCCTAAGACCAAGAATTGGCTTCGTACCGAACTCGGTAACTCTTTCTCCACTGTGCTTGAAGCATAAATCGCCAGCGCATAACTTATTCCCGCTCCTAAACCCAGTATTATTCCTCTGTAATCAAGGTTATTATTGTTTTGGAATAGATTGGTTGCTAAGGTCGTTCCGAGCAGAACAATAATAACTCCTGTTATCTTGCCTTTTGACGGAAACTTTTTCAACAGTACTGCTTCTGCAACCAAACTTATCCAAATGGATTGCATCAGTAAAATAATTCCAACAGATACCGGGATATATTGGATGGAGAGATAGTAAAGTGTTGTTGTTAAACCAAGGGAAATGCCCCAGACCATCAGTTTAATTTTTGATGAAAATTTGATGGCGTTATGTTCTTCTGCATTAGGCTTTGATAACAGATTAAAGGACAACAAAAAGAGAAAACCAAACATAAACTGCAGAAAGGTCAACAGACTTGTGTGTATCCCTAAATGGTTTGCATATTTCACGATCGTTGCGAGGAGTCCATAGCTGCAAGCGCCTGCAGCAACATAGAGTGTCGATTTATAGTCCTTCATGTTGAAAGTAGTTTTGAAATAATGCCAACTGTTGTGATAGTGATTTGCTCCAATAAGCGGTATCGTGTCCACCTTTTGATTCGATGTAAAGATGCTCGATGTTTTTGTTGGTCAGATGCTTGTGGAATGTCCGGTTCATTTCCAGCATTTGCAGGTCTTCAGTTCCACAATCGAGGATATAGCGTTGTTTATTGTGCTTCATTTTATCTTCGTTGCTGTAGATGCGGTCTACATCGTTCAGATTTTTGAAATCGCCCAATACCTTGTCTACCTGATATTGCTGGTAGGCTTGTCCAAAGCGGTCGAAATCAAGTGCGCCGCATGAACTTCCGACGATCGAAAATGTTTGTGGGTAGGCTATGCCGATGTGCAATGCTCCGTAGCCACCCATACTCCAGCCCAGTATTCCGCGCGCATTTCGGTTTTGTTGCGTCGGGTAGTGATGATCGATGTAATTGACTAGCTCATTTCCGATAAAGGTGCTGTACTGTGAATGTGGATCGATGGGGCTATCTACGTACCAAGAATTGAAGTTGCCATTTGGGAGTACATAAATAGTCTGAAATGTTTTTGCTTTTTGGATTAAGTCGGGAATATCTTCTTGCACTGTGCGGGTGGGGTTGCCGCTATAACCGTGGAGTATATAAACTGTTTTATAATTGATCCCGTCTTGCATGTCGGGTGTAATTATGACAGTTTCAATGTTTTTGTTCATTTTGGCACTATGGATTTGCGTCTTAATAATTTGCTGTGCCGCCAATGGTAGGCTAAGAGCAGAAAATAGGAGGGTGTATACTGTTTTCATAGCTTATAAATTTTGTCTTTATATGGCAAAATTCGACAGTATAATCTTTAAAAACGTGTACAGATGTTGATGGAATTATTATTTTAATTCCTTACGGATACGGCTCAATTGCGTGGGTGTTACACCAAGATAGGAGGCAATATGATGCTGCTTGAGGCGCTTGAAAAGCACTTGATTCTGATGAAGTTCAAGGTAACGTTCCTTCGCAGATTCCCATTTCAGCTCGATTTCAAGTGGTTCTTTTTTGACCACCCAATTCTTTTCCAGGTAGGCTATCTGAAAGAGTGCCAAATCATGCTTTGTCCGGACAAGCTCACGGAAAGCCTTGGCAGAATACTGAATCAACTCCACATCTTCGAGTGCAACGATGTTGAACGTGCTCGGTGTTTCTGTGATGATGGCGGCGGTGGAAGCACAAAAGCTATTTTCTTCAAAAAACATTTTATAGATGGTATTACCATCAGCGTCTAATTTATAATAGCCTAATAATCCTTTACATATAAAATAATAGTATCGGGCATATTCTCCAGCACGTAGAATATGTTCATTTTTTTTGAACTGCTTCACCTGAAAGATAGTTTTCAAAATGTCTGTTGTTTCTGCACTGAGCGCAGCATAAGTATTCATTTCGAAGAGTAGTTTTTCTATCATCTGGGGCAATTGTTTTTGTACATGCTGGTCTATCTTATTAACAAAGTTAGTGAAATGACAGCTGCAATAGTGTCTTTACGGACTGTAACTTGGAAATTAATGATTTTTACACTAGTCTTTGATACAGTACTCTATTCCATTTAAACCGACGTATATTTCCTTATCGAGGTCACCGCGATAGCCAATAAACAGTGGATACTGCTGTTCACAGCTTCGAAGAGTTCTGCTTTTTCAAAAAATGCCTTTATCTTAATGTTTAGTGATTTGTCACAGTAGCCATATAAGCCGTTCTGCATGAGTGTCGGAATTAAATCAGGATACGCCAAATCTGATGAAGCTAATTTATCTTGGGCAATTTTTCATCCGTTGTGCTATTTAATGTGCCTAACAAAGCTATTAAATTAGCTCTGTAAAAAAATCAATGGAAATAGTGATTTTTAATATTGCTGAGCCTCGAAAGGATCGAACCCGGCCGAACTTTTTTTGGATCCTAATAGCTTTAAAACAAAAAAAGCTAATCTTGCGATTAGCTTTTCTTTTGTGATCCCGCTGGGATTCGAACCCAGGACCCATACATTAAAAGTGTATTGCTCTACCAGCTGAGCTACGGAATCTTACTTCTTTGTTTTAGAACTAACGTTCCTTGTTTGAAGTGATGCAAAGATAGGGTTAATCCCTATTCCACGCAAGTATTTATGCCATAAAAATGCGCTACAGCTGTTTAGGGCTTCATTTTTAGTGGTTTATTTTTTCTTTTAGGAGAGGAATTCTCGATCTTCATCCGATAATTGAGGTTTTTTGTGATCGTTTTCTTCTTCCGATTCGTCTATTTCCTCCTGTTCGTGTACCTGCTGTTTCTTTTTTCCGGTTTTTAGCAGCGATACAAAGACAATTCCGGCAATAAAAAATGTCAATAGTAGCTTCCATAGTGCCACTTGTGATTCCCCGAGAAAATTGAGCTGAACCGATTGCGGATTCTTGACACAGACAACTGTGATGATAACCGTAATTAAGATTAAAAAGATATTACGCATGTTACTGTAAGCTATATGTCGTTATTGTAGCAGCGAATATAGGGAATATCTGTTTTTAATCGATATCGATCTTTGCACGATTTAAGCGTAAAGAATTCAAAATAACCGAAACGGAACTAAAACTCATTGCGGCAGCTGCTATCATGGGTGACAGGAGAATTCCGAAAGATGGATATAGCAGTCCGGCTGCCAATGGAATACCGAGTATATTATAGACAAAAGCAAAACCCAGGTTTTCCTTAATGTTACGAAGCAATTTATGACTCAGTACTTTTGCTTTGGCAATTCCAGTAAGATCTCCTTTCAACAAAGTCAAAGAAGCACTTTGTATGGCAACGTCGGTACCTGTACCCATGGCAATGCCGATATCGGCTTGAGCAAGGGCAGGGGCATCATTGATACCATCACCGGCCATTGCGACCACATGACCTTGTTGCTGTAATGTATGAATCTCTTGCAACTTATCTTTGGGCAAGGCATTGGCTTTGAAATGCTTGATGCTGACTTGATCCGCCACAGCCTTTGCCGTATGGACATTATCTCCAGTCAGCATGACTACATCGACTTGATGTTTTTGGAGGTATTGAATTGCCTGCTTCGATGAAGCCTTGATTTGATCTGAAATACTAAAATAGCCCAATAAGGTTTGATCTTTTGCGAGGAAAGACACCGTTTTTCCATTGGATTGAGCGGTTTCAGCCATCTGCTTCATATCGTGTGGAACTGCTATACCGATAGACTGCATCAACAATTGATTGCCAAGTGCTATACTGTTTCCGTTTATGTTTCCTTTGATTCCTTGCCCCGCTACGTTTTCGAAATCGGAAACTTTATTTTCTGTTTTACTGTTTTCTTTTTTTGCTCTTTCAATAATAGCATGACCTAAAGGATGTGTGCTATTGGTATTTAAAGCGGCAGCCAAAGACAATATTTCGTCTTTGCTATTGGAGGAGTTTGGTTGAATATCATCGACGGTGGGTTTTCCTTCGGTGATGGTACCGGTTTTGTCTGTTAGTACCACATCGACCTGGTTCATTTTTTCCAGCGCACTTGCATCTTTGATCAGGATGCCATGTTTGGCTCCTTTGCCGACACCAACCATGACGGACATCGGTGTAGCGAGCCCCAAGGCACAGGGGCAGGCAACAATTAGTACGGCAAGTGCATTGGCAAAGCCGAACGCTAAGGAAGCAGAAGGAACCCAGAGCCACCAGGTAAGAAATGTCAAAATTGCAATGATAATGACAATCGGAACAAATACCTCGGATACTTTATCTGTTAACCGTTGAATGGGTGCCTTGCTTCTGCTGGCATCATTAACAAGTTGAATAATCTGAGCCAAGAGTGTGTCCGAACCAATACGCTCTGCTTTCATGAGGAAACTGCGGTCGCCATTGATGGTTCCTGAACTGACATGATCGCCTTCCTGCTTTTCTACTGGAATAGGTTCACCCGTCAGCATGGATTCATCGATGCTGCTGTTGCCATCCGTAATTTGTCCGTCGACTGGAATTTTATCACCGGGTTTTACTTTGAGTATATCACCAAGTTGAATTTGATCTATGCCTATTTTTTTATCGATTCCATTTTCCACGCGCGTAGCTTCGGAAGGACTCAGCTTGACCAGTTCTTTGATAGCTGAATTGGTTTTGGAATGTGCTTTAGCCTCCATCACCTGGCCTAACAATACCAGCGTTAGAATGA
This sequence comes from Sphingobacterium sp. Ag1, assembly GCF_000988325.1. Lineage (NCBI taxonomy): Bacteria > Pseudomonadati > Bacteroidota > Sphingobacteriia > Sphingobacteriales > Sphingobacteriaceae > Sphingobacterium > Sphingobacterium sp. Ag1. The sequence goes on from NZ_LBGU01000044.1 coordinate 365,547, forward strand.
CGGTAACGGACTCGAAGTAAAGCGCAATGTAGCCATGGTGATTTTTTAATTCGTCAGGAAAGATCTGCGGAAAAAATAGACCTACCAAACTATAGACAAACGCAGCTCCAGCACCAAGTGCAATCAGGCTAAACATATTAAGGCGCCAGGTTTTGAAAGATACCCAGCCACGTTGAAAAAAAGACCAACAGGTGTAAAAAACAACCGGTAAAGATAAAACCAGTTGTATCCATCCCGACCAGCTGGGCGGAATGATTTTACCGATCGGGTTGCCCGGAAGCATTTCACCCATGGAAAGTATAAATATGGGGACAGTAAATAGGATAGAGACCCATAATTTCATACGAAGATTACGATAGGTATGATCGTCGTCCGCATTATTACCATTGGCTATAGGCACAAGGTCCATACCACATATGGGGCAATTTCCGGGATGGTCTTGTACAATCTCAGGATGCATTGGGCAAGTATATTGAAGGTCTGTCTTTAACATGGGGACCTTTTCCAGGTTCATGCCGCATACGGGGCAGTTTCCGGGTTCGCCGTAAAGCTTGTCGCCTTCACAATGCATTGGGCAATAGTATTTATCCGCAGACGGATTACCATGTGCTTTGTCGGCTGGGGATGCTGTCTTCGGCTGATGTGTAGTATTATGATCGTTGTGGACGCGACTATGGGGTGTAGGAACTGCTGTACTTGATTGAATAGGCGGATTATGTTGATGTTCCTGATCGCTGTGCGAGACTGAATCGTGTTTTACCAAATGCATGCCACATACGGCGCAGCTTCCTGGTGAATCATAAAGCTTATCGCCTTCACAAAGCATCGGACAATAGTATTTATCTGCATACGTACTATGATGTACTTTGTCGGGCGTAGCTAATGTTTGTGACTGATGCATTGTCGCATTTGACTGAGCGGAATGATTGTGTTGCTGTTCGCTATGGATAGGCGGAACTTCCATGGATTGATCGGAGGGAACTTCGGAAGTATGCTGATGTGCTTCGCCGATTTGATATGGCCCCAATTTGGATATTATTTCCTGTAATTGCTGTAACGGAATGTGTTTCTGGGATGTTATTGTGATGCTTGGTGGGTTTAAAGTCACCTCGGCATGAACCCCAGGTAACTCGTTCAATGCATGTTCGATTGTTGTTTTACATCCATCACAGGACATTCCTGAAAGTGTATAGCGGTGTTGCATAGCGTTGTCTTTGTTGCCTAAAGTTAAAAGTTATATCGAGGTGATTTTTACACTTTTACCGGGTTTTTTTGTAAAATTTCCCGTTGATAATATGCTTTCAATTTGCCCCCATTTTCTAGGTCGAGCCAGCTTTATAGTCTTCGGGAGACGGAATGTGATGTGAAAAACATCGAAATCACGCTATGATAAACACAATCGAACTATGTTTTGTTTGCTTGGGGGTAGTTATGGGGGTGGAATATCTCGTTGATTAAGCTAATAGCATCACTTGGGGATGTTTGATCAATGTATTGATGCTGACCTGCTCTTTCAGCAATGCTTCGTGAAAAGGTGCCGGGATCATCAGTTTAAATGTTTTTTTTGTGGTTTTGACCATGAATAGGGCGCCGTGAACGACCTGTTTATCATCTATGATCAACGTGTGCTGTTTTACCAATTGGCTTCCCAATTTTTCCTTTTCGATGAGCTGTATAAGTTGTTGCATTGTATCAGAATATTTAGCCAAAATTACCAAATACTTAGCATTTATTGTTTTTTTTTCTAATCGTCGCTCTTTGAAATTTATCCACTGCTTTCCACCTTTTATTATCTTTTTAATAGCTAATAATCGTTTTAGCAAAGAAGAGTTTTCAAAACTTAGCGCAATCGATTGCGTATTTAGTCTGCTAAAATGCTAAATATGAGCAGCATGTGTTTGCTAAAGTTTGTTTAACTTTTTTAGCTTTGTGCAACAAATATCCAATAAAACAATATTATGAGTGGTATAACTACACTAGGTCAATTTATCATTGAAAAACAGGCCGATTTTCCATATGCCAAAGGGGAACTTTCTAGACTCTTGCGCGATATTGGAATTGCGGCAAAAATTGTAAATAGAGAGGTAAATAAAGCGGGATTGGTTGATATTTTAGGCGATGCAGGACAGGTTAATGTGCAGGGCGAGGGACAAAAGAAACTGGATGTTTACGCTGATGAACAGTTTATCAAAGCACTTCAAAGTGGGGGCGAATGCTGTGTAGTTGCCTCAGAGGAGCATGAAAATCCAGTTTACATCCAGTCAGGGGTTTCCAAAAATGCCAAATATATTGTGTGTATTGACCCCCTGGATGGCTCAAGCAATATTGATGTCAACGTATCTGTGGGGACTATTTTTTCCATTTATCGACGAATTTCTGATACGGGTGTTTCTTGTAATAGCAATGATATTTTACAACATGGAACGAAACAGGTCGCTGCAGGTTATGTGATCTATGGTAGTTCAACCATGTTGGTGTATACAACCGGAAAGGGCGTAAACGGATTCACATTGGATCCATCGATCGGCGAGTTTTGTTTATCCCATCCCGACATGAAAATTCCGGCTTCGGGCCAAATTTATTCAATTAACGAGGGAAATTATTCCAAATTTCCAAACGGCGTCAAGCAATATATCAAATATTGCCAAATGGAAGACAGTGCAACGCAACGCCCCTATGCGTCACGGTATATCGGCTCAATGGTCGCCGATATACACCGCAATCTCCTCAAAGGGGGCATTTTTCTTTATCCAACGACTTCTGCACACCCTAATGGGAAACTGAGATTGATGTATGAGTGCAATCCAATCGCTTTTATCATCGAGCAGGCCGGAGGTAAAGCCTCGAATGGATCTCAGCGTATACTAGATATTGAGCCAAAAACTTTGCACCAACGATCAGCAGCTTTTTTGGGCAATACCGATATGGTGGAATTGCTGGAAGATTTTCTGAAAAAATACAGTGATTGATTCTGTAGTGATTCAATGACAGGTAAGATTCTTTAGACCATAAGAATTATTTATCTTTGTCCCCAGAAAATGGCTTCATTATTGCGAAGCCATTTCTTTTTCACGATTTGTAATATGTTACGATTTTTAGTTTTTATTTCATTTATTTCAGTAGTATTTTTTTCTTGTAAAGATAACCCTCCAACTTATGGCGATGTGCTGGCGAAGGAGTTTGAAAATAAGTCCTATAAGGATTTTGACACAGCTGCTTACGTAAAAGTCTTCCGTGACGTGTATGCTAAGGAAAAATCCCAATTGGTTAATCCGAGCTGGATGAAGGAATTATCGGATTCTACTGAAGGGATGACTTTAATTGCCGAACATCTCTTTGATGGTAGTATCGATACTATGATTACTTACTTCGAGCGAAGCGAAGAGCATGGTATTCGGACCAGTTATTTCCATACGGCTGCGATTAAGGAAACGTTGTTTTCGCTTCGAAAACTGAAGGGCAAAGATGTTGCCGAAGTTTATCCTTTATTGGCGAAGCTTGACTTATTGAGCACTGATGGACTCGTGGCTTATATCAGCAGTATCAAATATGGTGTGGTCAATCCCAAACGCCTTTATGGAAGGTATTTCGTTCCTCAAAAACGTATGAGCTATGGCAAAGTTGTCAACTTATTGGACAGCGTGAAAATCGGAAACGTCTTGGCCGATATACAGCCTAAAAATCAATATTATGCTAGATTTCAAGATTTGTTGGAAAATGGGAATCTAAACAGTGCACAACGAAGCCAGGTGTTAATGGTATTGGAAAAATTGCGCTGGATGGGGGATGCTTTTCCGGAGAAATATGTATTTGTGAACATACCTGAACAGCGTTTACATATCATGGAAGATGGGAAGACAAGCCAACTGATGAATGTGTGTGTGGGTGAAACAGACAATCCGGCATATACGCGGAAAGGTGAGAACCATGAGACGCCTGTGATGCAGGGGATGTTGGATGCCATGCAAGTTAATCCGGTATGGAATATTCCAAGCAGTATTGTTAAGAAAGAATTATTGGCAAGTGTTCGGAATAATCCAAACTATTTGGCGTCGCGCAATATGGTGGCTTATTACAAAGGTAAACAAGTGGATCCTACAACTGTCAATTGGAATTCGGATTCTGTGGAGAATTTTCGTTTCAAACAGAATCCCGGTTCGGATAATTCATTGGGGAATGTAAAGTTCCTGTTCGAGAATCCCTATTCTATTTATCTACATGATACGCCGGCAAAACAAATGTTTGGGCAAAGCAACCGGGCGGTCAGCCATGGTTGTGTGCGTGTAGAAAAACCTGTGGATTTGGCTTCTTATCTTGTCAATAATGAAAAACAGGCCGAAAAAATTGCGAAAGAAATTACGACAGATTCCATTTCAAAGTCTCGCTGGGTAACACTAAAACGGCAGATGCCAGTTTATATCACGTATTATACAACTTGGTTGGATGACGAAGGTAAAATTGTTACTTATCCGGATATATACGGGTACGACCCGCGTTTAAAGGAAGCGTTAAAGAAGTATTGGACAAATTGATGAGAAAGGCTTAACCAAATGCGTTAAGCCTTTTTTTATAGTTAATATTCAGAGTTGTAGGCTAGGGCTATCCGGACAAAAGGATAGTCTTTGTTTACGTTGTTATGGTCTTGATAACGACCTTCCAATCTAAAGTAACCAGAGTAAAGGTTGACACCAAAGTTCTTCCAGATACGCATTGAAGCACTCGTGGATGCCGTATGAAGAAAATGGTGGGATTTGTTACCACTGATTGTGACAAAATATCCACCACGATAATCTACACCAAATTTAAAGCGGTTCAATGTGCTCAATGTAGCCGAAGCCCTAACATCAGCTCCGGGTCCGTAATCGTATGTGCGGCTTTCACCAAAATGGAGGTAGGGATCAGGTACAGCGGCCAATACCACCGGACCACCACCAAGAATGGTTGTCAGCTTGGTACGGCTACCAATATTGAAGTTTGAAAAGACATTGTAATTGATGCTCTGGGATCCGTAATAAAAAGCTTCATTGCGCAGAAAGTCGAAATGTGCAGACACGATACCACGGTGGCGTCCTGTTAAATTGGAGAGAATACGGTTTCCATATAGCGAAGCATAGACATTGACCGCATTGACAATGGAACTATCATCTGATCCGAGTTCCAAATTGAGGAAGAAGTCATCAAAGGGTTTCTTTTTGTCTATATCATTGTTGGTGTAAATCAGTTTGATACGTGCATATACGTCATTCTTTCCTTTATTTAAGATGTCATGTTCTTTGGCATCAAACCGTCTTAGCCCCAATTCGACTTCGGTGTGCACTAAAGAACTGTCGATAACAGCTCCCTTGACCTTATCTCCCCAGCGCCCATCGAGCAATCGGTTGAGTCCGTTTATCGGATTGATCAGCATGGCCAGTAGTTCTTTTTTATTACGTTGTCCTTTAGTTAGGCTTGGTCGTGAAAGAATATGATGCGATAGTCTATGGGTCATTTCACCTAAAATAGTACCCCCAAAGCTTGTGTTGATGATATCATTGATGGATGGGGGTTCGGTTTCACCTGCAGTTTCCCAGATATAGCTACCAGCTACGGTTGCAGCTGTTGATTGTAGAAAACTATAGTTGTTGGATCGGAAGGAATTGAAATAAAACTGACCGTGATAAGGGTGCGCCATTTGATTCGTTGCAAAAAGATTGTCGTCCCAGGTCCAGGCAGACAGTTTTAAATGGCTAAAGAAGTTTTTAAAGGAAATATGGGAAACAGGATCTTTTCGAATGAAGTAATTAACCGAGGCAGGAATAGCCTGGATGGAGAACCACTCAATTCCCGCCCTTAAGAAGTTCTTTTTTTGGTAATCAAATAGACTGTCTGTTTGTTTTACATTGATACGATGATTGTTCCATGGTTTTGGCTGCTCGCGGTGGAACAAGTGATTTTTTTCGACTGATGTCGCTCGAAATAGGCTATCTGAATTCATTAAAGAGTCTCTTGCTGGAAGGAGTGCTGCCTTACTTGGTCCTATATTCCCGAGCTGGACAAGCACCCAAAAGATAAATATAAAGAGACTATAGTGACGTTGGTTAATGCGTTGTTTGATCGAAATGAACATACTGTTTTGCGATAAAATTTGTAAAGAATAACAAATATAGGATAAAAGTGTTTGTGCGATTAGTACCTTTGCAGCAATTATCCTGTTCAAGTAATTAGAAATGAACAATACCTTTGAAATATTCAATATAAAATCGATCAATCTTAAGAATGAGTTGTTTGCAGGATTAACGGTCGCGATGACGATGATTCCGGAATCACTTTCGTTTGCTATTTTGGCTGGATTACCGCCTTTAACGGGACTCTACGCAGCATTTTTAATGGGTTTGATTACTTCCGTTTTGGGAGGCAGGCCAGGGATGGTCTCTGGAGGTGCTGGTGCAACAGTGGTTGTTTTAATGGCCCTGGCGGCAAGTCACGGTATTGATTATCTTTTTGCTGCTGTCGTCTTGGCGGGGCTTCTACAATTTTTGGTCGGACTTTTTAAATGGGGGAAATTTGTACGCTTAATTCCGCAGCCTGTGATGTACGGTTTTTTAAACGGACTGGCCATCATTATTTTTATGGCGCAAGTGGTCCAATTTAAAGAGAATACAGGATCGGGGGTGGAGTGGATGTCGGGAAGTACCTTATACATCATGGGGGGACTCACTCTACTGACGATGTTGATCGTGATTGGATTTCCTCGGATCACAAAGGCAGTTCCGGCCTCTTTAGTCGCTATTCTCGTTGTGTTTGGCTTGGTTTCTCTTTTAGGAATTGATACCAAAAAAGTAGTAGATATAGCCTCTGTCAGTGGGACATTACCCCATTTACATTTACCCAATGTACCCCTGAGCTGGGAAACATTGCAACTGATTTTTCCGTATTCGTTGGTGATGGCCGGAGTAGGGTTGGTGGAATCGCTTTTGACACTAAATATGGTGGACGAAATAACCGCGAGCAAAGGAAATGCAAACCGCGAATCCATGGCGCAGGGGGTAGCCAATGCAATCAATGGATTTTTTGGAGGAATGGGTGGATGTGCCATGGTTGCTCAAACACTAGTCAATTTGAATGCTGGTGCACGCACGAGGATCTCTTCTTTTATTGGAGCCATGACCATCTTAGTGATTATTTTGGTAGGTGCTCCTTTCATTGAGCAGATACCAATGGCAGCGCTGGTCGGTGTGATGATGATGGTGGCAATAGGTACCTTCCAATGGGTGAGCTTGCGTATTGTCAATAAATTTCCGAAATCTGATATTTTTGTTGGTATTCTTGTCGCAGCGATTACGGTGGTTTTACATAATTTGGCACTTGCGGTGCTGATTGGTGTCGTGGTATCCGCACTTGTATTTGCCTGGGACAATGCGAAGCGCATTCGAGCAAGAAAATATTTGGATGCCGAGGGCATCAAGCATTATGAAATCTATGGACCTCTTTTCTTTGGTTCAACAGCTAACTTCTTGGATAAATTTGATGTTTTGGAAGATCCCGACCGTGTGATTTTAGATTTTAAGGAGAGTCGTGTGGTGGATATGTCCGCTGTGGATGCCCTCAACAAAATTACCGAACGCTATGCTGCACAAGGGAAAAAGATCGAATTGTGGCACCTCAGTGAGGATTGTCGCTCACTGCTAAAAGATGCAGCAGACATTGTGAAGGTCAATATCGTGGAAGATCCCACTTATCGGGTTATGCCGGACAAGTAGACAATTTTTTGCGCAGCTCAAAAAACAGTTCATTTCCCTGTCTTTGGGGAATACTATTGGTGGAATCTGTCAGGTGTAAAATGTCAAACTTAGATTTGAATAAGTGTTGGTATTCTGTTTGATCTCCACCGAAAGGTGGGCCTTGCTGCGCAAATTCCCGTTTAAACAATAAACCCATCAATATACCTTGCTGCTTGAGCAAAGTATGCATTTGTTGTACATAGTTGGGGCGTAACAAGGGATCTAGCGCGCAAAAAAAGGTTTGCTCAATAATATAGTCGTACTGGCCTTGATGCTCAAAGAAATCTTGACATACAATTTGGATGTTAGGGTTATTTTCGAATTCGCTTCTTACCTTTGCAACGAGCGTTGGGGCGATATCAAGTAAGGTAATTTGATTGAACCCCATGGCAAGGAGAGCCTTCGCCTCGTAAGCATTTCCACAACCGGGAATTAAAATCGCCGCATCTTTAGCAATAGACCCCGCTGCATAGTTGATGATTGCAGGGGATGCATAGCCAATATCCCAGCCTGTCGATTTGGTCTTATAACGTTCATCCCAATAGTTCTCATCCAATAGTGAAGAATCCATAGCTATTTTGTTCTCTATACTTTAGCAATTTACATAAATATTAGGTCAATAGCGTGCTTCTCTCCAATGAAAATTGCGTTTAGCTACCCTCTCGGAAGTTGATTTTATTAAGTAAGGTCGGAAAAACAATGAGCAATAGGGGCAAAGCCACGATAAATCCTCCAATAACTGCGATTGCCAGCGGTTGATGCATTTGGGCGCCTGTGCCGATACCCAAGGCAAGTGGCATTAATGCGATGATCGCGCCAATTGCAGTCATTAGTTTGGGACGTAGCCTTGTGCTAATAGCGTAGATGATTGCCTGGTCCTTTGTCTTGGTTGCCAAGGTTTCGTGAAATTGTAGATAGGTAAAAATAGCATTTTCGCCAATTATCCCGACCATCATAATAAGACCCGTATAGCTGCCAACATTGAGGGGTGTACCGGTGAGGAAGAGGAGTATAATCCCTCCGGAAATACCTAATATCGAAATAAATAATATAGTAAGCGCAAGCAAGAAATTCCGAAATAGAAATAGCATGATCGCAAAAACCAATAAACAGGAGATGAGCAAAATTGTCAATAACTCACCAAAAGATTGTTGCTGTTCGGCATAGGCTCCACCATAGCTAATGGAATAACCTGTTGGCAATTTGATCTGTAGATCAATTTGCTGCCGGATTGATTGGATGGTTCCCCCTAGATCCCCATTGTCCAATCGAGCGGTCACAATACCTAATGACTGAAGATCTTCTCTATTGATCTCTGCCGATCCAGCAGTAATTGTAACGTTTGCAAATTCACTCAAGGGCTTCAGTATGCCATTTGGGAGTGCGATCATGCTGTTGTTGATATCACTGAGCGACTGATTGGTACGTGAGTTATAAAGTAAACGTATTGGCGTGTATTGCACCTTATCAAAGATGTTGCCCACAATATTACCATCTAAGTTGGTCTGTAATTGACTTTGGAAATCGGCGAGAGAAATATTGTATTGTGCCAGTACAGGGAATTTAGGATTAACGATTATCGAAGGCCCGGCAATTATAATTCCGTCAAATACATCAGCAGTACCGTTAACTTTTTGTACAATGTTGGCTATTTTTTTTGAGTATGCCTGTATTGTTCTTTGGTCAGTTCCGAAGATTTTGATCTCTATTGGCTGGACGCTGCTCATTAGATCACCAAGCATATCACCGATCACCTGTCCAAAGTCAACTGTCAAAGGCAGCCCTGATGCTTCAATGCGATTTCGTATCTCGTCGGTGACTTCATTTGTTGTTTTATTACGCTGTTTTTTTAGTTGAATAAGATAATCGCCTCGATTCGGTTCCGTAATAAAAAAGCCCATTTGTGTGCCCGTTCTTCGGCTATACGCTTCTACTTCCGGTGTAGCGGTTATTATTTTTTCAACCTGTTTCAGCTCTCTGTCTGTTTCTTCCAGCGAGGTTCCGGGAGGTGAATTATAATCAAGAACGATACTGCCCTCATCCATTTCGGGTAGAAAACCGGTGTCGATCTTTGGCAAGATTACCATTGCACACAGTATTAAAATAATGATGAACGAATAACTTAACCAAGGGCGGTCTAAAAAAAATCCCACCCATTTCCGCTCTTTGACATCATGATGTTGCGCTGGCTGCCGTTTTTTTTTCTCGGATGAAAAAAAGAGATAAATTACAGGAAGTAAAATCGAGCTTGCAAAAAAGGAACATATAAGCGTTAAAATCATGGTGTCGGTCATGACCTTGAAGTAGGCTCCAGCTACGCCGCTCATCAACATAAATGGTAGAAATATCACGATCGTACTAAGCGATGACCCGATCATGGCTTTTAGTAAGTAATTTATGGCTTTTTGTACGAGTGTTGTGGCCGTTTCTTCAGGATGTTCTTCGTGTGTACGGTGTATTTGTTCTACAACGACAATGGCATCATCGATGATAAGTCCGATAGCAGCTGCAATAGCTCCTAATGTCATGATATTAAACGATTGATCCATGGCGTAAAGCGATAAAATCGTCAATGCCAGTGTTATCGGAATGGTTATTAGGATAACCAGGCTCGCTTTCCAGGAACGTAGGAAAATAATGGCTACTATAATTGCCAATACGAGTCCGATCCATAAAGCATCTGTTACGCTTTTTATCGAATCTTTTACAAAATCTGCCTGAACATAGTAGGGTTTTAAGGTAAGGTCTTTCGGTAATGTTTTTTGTAGCGCACTGATTTTCGCTTCCATGGCTGTTGTCACGTCGACAACGTTGGCGTTGGGTTGTTGGATGACCGCGAGCAAAATACTCTCTTGTCCATTGGCATTTACCTTTATGTACTGTTTGGCTTGGTGTACCATAATTTGAGCAATATCCCCCAGCTTAACAATCCGATTGCCATCGTTGCTGATGACCAAATTTTGCAATTGCGCTTCATTGCGGATTTGAGCATCGGTCAAGGTCAGGTATAGAAAGCGGAAATCAGCAGAGTAGCCATTGGATTTAATAAAATTTGTACTATTGATGGCTTGTTCTATTTTAGTGGAAGTGATACCCAATCGCGCCATCATCTGCTGGTTCATTAGCACCCGGTATTCTTTGTCCTGACCGCCGATGATCCGCACTTCACTGACCCCGGGAACCTGGGAAAGATAGGGCTTAATGGTGTATAGGGCAAGTTGCTTTAGTTCAATTGGATCAACTGTATTTGAGTTTAATGAATAGCCGATTACGGGTAAAATGGCAGGATTCATTTTCTCTACAGTGATATTGATATCGCTAGGCAATTGGTTACGTATCTGGTTGATACTACTCTCTATCTGTTGCTTGGCCAGATCAATATTCATATCCCAGGACATGAATGCCGATATTTCGCAACTCCCTCTACTGGTCGTACTTTTGAGTAATTGCAAATCAGGCACTTTTTTGATTGCATCTTCCAGTATTTTAGTTACGCCTACAGTCATCTGGTCAATAGGTTGTTGTCCGGCGTCTGCGATAATCTTTATTTTTGGGAAAGTGATCTGCGGAAATAATGCCGCGTGAATCTTGGAATACGCATATATCCCGCCCATAATGATCATGAGTATCGAAACAAAGAGGGGGATTTTATAAGTAACAAAGAATGATTTTTTCATGAGAAAATGCTTTTAGGTATGTTAGAACCCTATTGTTTATCGTTTTCCACCTGTTCTGATATGTACTGCAGCAGTGTCTGCCAGTCCGAAATTTCCGGATATTAACACGCGGTCTTTAGTTGTTAAATCACCTGACTTCACTTGAATAAATTTGTCCGTTTCGATACCTTTTTCGATTATCGTCTTTATTGCGGTCGAATCATTCAGGAGTTTCATGACCCAGAAAGAGGTTTGTCCTTCGTCGCTCAATACTGCCAGTTTGGGAACCGAAAGACCATAATCGAGATTTTTTGAGAAACTAATTGTTCCAATAAGATTCTCGGGAATATCATTAGCAGAGACTTTTAATAAAATCTTTACTGTTTGGGAGATTGCATCCGCCGTTGGCATGACCTTCGCTATTGAGCCTTGCAGAATAATGCCGTCCGGTAAGGCAATAGGTAATATTTTTTTACTCTTCACGATCTGAAGGTATTCGTAAGGAACGTCAACCACAAAACCAAAACTATTCGCGTCGGTTATCGTGGCTAGGATTTCACCATCTTGGACGTAATCGCCGATTTGATGGTTAAGCATAGCGACGTATCCGGTTGCTGGGCTTACCACAGTGGTATTACCATTAAAATGAAACGACGGATCCAGTTTATTGATTGTATTGCCCAGCGCCCGGGCCTCTTTGGTCTCCAGACCGAATAATAACATTCCTTTGTTGACATGATCGGCCATTTTTATGGTAATTTTTGTAATATAACCATTGGCGTTAGCCTTGACATCGGACTTTAATAGATAAGATGCTGTTGCATTCAGTGTGACCACATTGGCTAGCTTGGCTGTGTCCGAGGGGAATGCAATGCTGACTTCGGTTGCCGGTTTTATGATCGGATCAGCTATGTTCGCATTTTCACTTTGCCCTGAATGACAAGAAAACAGCAAATAAGAACATATGAAAAGAGCTAGGACATGTTTCATAATTATTGGATGATGAGGTACTTCATCTGATTTTTAAGTGTATATAATGCATTGCTATATTGGATAATATTTGCTTTTAGGTTGAGGAGATTATTGATGGACAGGATAAAATCCACCATTTTTACGTCTCCGGTGGGTAATTGTTTTGCATTCGCCTCAACTAAAGTCTTCGCATATTCTATTTGCTGTGTGGCCATTTCTAACATGTTATCATAATGTCGTATCTGATTCTGTAGACTGAAAACTTCTTGTTGATACTGGTTCTGCGTTTGTTCGAGGTATTTCTTTCGGGTTTGTAAAGCAAGGTTGTTTTGCTGCAATAATAGTTGTTTCTGATGTCCGTTATAAATTGGTAAAGAGACTGAAAGACCGATACTCATACCAAAATTGTTAAATGGGGTATGTGTGAGCGACGATTGGTAGCCACCATCTGAAAAGGCATTCACCTTTGGTTTGTAGTCATATGCAATAACCATCGCATCATTTGCCAGTTTTGTACTATCAGCTTGAAATGATTTTGTATAAATACTTTCCTGAAAAGAAGGGAAGAGGGATATTTCTCCCATATCGGGAGGGGGGAGCGCATGAAAGTTGGTATCGATAATTCCCGATAGATAATTGAGCAAAGCATAGTTATTTTGCCAGTCCGCAGTCTGCTGTTGTAGTGCGAGTTGATTTTGTTGTAATGTAACCTTAAAAGAAAGGTAGTCTGTTTGTTTAAAAGTTGCTTTTTGTGTCAGTTTTTGTAGTACTAGATCTTCTTTGGACAATAGTGCAATAATTTCAGCGCTCAAGTCCATCTGTTTTTGACTGGTATATGTAGTGATGTATTGATCTGTAATCTGCCTGTTTAGTGTTTGAATCGCAAGGTCTTTTTGCGTGATAACTTGAGCGATACTACTTTTGTAAGCCTTGAGTCTTGTCGCGAGATTGTTCCGGCTGATAAATTCCCGCGAGACACGTACGCCTGCAAAGATTGATTGGCCGTTCGTTAGTGCATTGTCATAGCCCCAGCCTTTGCTACTGGGCGCATAGCTCGCATTACCTTCAGCAGTGACAATAAATCCATAGGTAGCGCTTAATTTCAGGCTATCAATACGCGTGGAGAGAATTTGATTGTTGTAGTCTGTCAATAGGGGGCTATTGAGCTGGGCACTTTTGATAAAATATGTCAAATTATTGCTTGTCTGTGCATGCGCCAGACTAAAAAATAGCAATAGTGCCATGACTATTGAATAAACTCGGGTTACTTTAAAATAGCGCATACCTTTCGTTTCCGCTCATATTTAAACAAATGTCTCCACGGCAATAGGGGCTTAAATTAACGCCATTCAAGCAGGAGGGTTGATTTACAAGACAAATTACAGATGGATTTGGTAGAAATTTTGAATTTTGAACGATTCAAGCAAATTTGAGATATACCATTATTATTGAAGATGATTATAATTATCTCTTTAAATAGTTATTTTTGCCGCTGGTATTCAAATTTGAGTAGATTTCTTAAATCGATGGATCGATCATGTGCTGCTGATTTGCACTATTGTGGTCAACGTTCGATTGGCAAGACGTCGTATTGGAGCAAAGTGTTGTAATTCACTTGCGTTCCATACGATATTAAAATTTATAGCGTTCAATTACTCTAGTAGGGCAAGTACCCTGTGTTTTTAGATGAATTATATTAAAGTAGTCTTATTTATTGTTTTATTTCTAATTGTTGGTCTTGCGTATGCTAACCAAGATTGGAATGGTTTGGAGAGCGCGCATCACTATATCGGTTATGTGCTGTTAACTGTCTATATATCAGGATCAACTATGTTTGTCTACAAACCTCTTAAAGGAGATAGAAAATTGAAACGACATTTTTTTATCCGCTTTTCTGTGGTTTGTATCGCCTTCCTGCTACTTCTTGTCCCATATTTGATTCTTAAGCAACAAAATGATGGTTTGGGAGCAGGATATTTACTCTATTTTATGACAGTCAGTCTTGCGGCACCCTTGTCTATTTATGCCTTTATTGAGATCCTATGGTTATTTACGCAAAAGAAATATCCGCAAATAGGTATTAATCTATTGCTTGTTGGTTATATCTACTGCCTTTTTTTATTCAGTGGTCTATTTGGATATTAAATCTACGGGAGACACGGACTTGTAATCATCGTCTTTTAATCGGTTAACATTAAGAATGGCTCTGTTCGTTTTTCGAGGATTACCTTTATTGTAAAAAGAATCAATGATCAAAATTGCTGTTTGCTTCTTATCCGAAAAATTGCTAATTTAATAAGGATTCTTAAACCTGAATTTAAAGGATCTCGAGCGTAAACCTGATCAGGTCCCTGTTCTTGAAGATAATAGTTTTATAACCAATTAATGGATTGAGGTATGATACACAAAGTAGTTTCCCTTGTATTGGGAGGAGGTCGAGGGTCGCGCCTTTTCCCATTGACGCAACAGCGTTCGAAACCAGCGGTTCCAATAGCTGGAAAATACCGTTTGGTCGATATTCCGATTTCGAACTGTTTGAATTCAGGCTATAATAAGATCTTCGTACTGACGCAGTTCAATTCAGCCTCTTTGAACACACACATCAAAAATTCTTACAATTTCAGCATTTTCAGTAAGGGCTTTGTCGACATCTTGGCTGCAGAGCAGACCAATGAGGGCGATCGTTGGTTTGAGGGGACAGCCGATGCGGTAAGACGAACGCAGAAGCATCTCCTGAATGTCGATTACGACTACATTCTTGTATTGTCCGGTGATCAATTATACCAAATGGATTATTCAAAGCTGATTGATTTCCATGTTGAAAATGGAGGCGATGTTACCATCGCTACGATACCAGTCAATGGTAAAGATGCTACGGGATTTGGTATTTTAAAAGCGAACGAAGCGAATGAAATCACTGCCTTTGTCGAAAAGCCCGATAAGGATGAAGTATTAAATTGGACCTCAGAGGTTTCAGCGGTTTTGCATAAACAGGGAAGGCATTATTTGGCATCCATGGGCATTTATGTTTTCTCGAAAAACATATTGCGCAACCTTTTGATCGCCAACCCGGGGATGGATTTTGGTAAAGAAATTATACCTGATGCTATCGAAGCACTTCGGGTATTGAGCTATCAATTTGATGGGTATTGGACCGATATCGGGACCATCAAATCATTTTTTGATGCCAATATCGGATTGACAGATGATATTCCGGACTTCAATTTGTTTAATGAAACCGTGTATACACGTGCGCGGATGCTCCCGCCTTCGAAAATTTCGGGTACAACGTTAAATAATACGGTAATTGCCGATGGATGTATTTTAAATGGCGATAAACTGGAGAGGTCCGTTATTGGGATACGTTCCCGTATTGGTGAAGGAACGGTTATTAAATCGACCTACATGATGGGAACTGATTACTATGAGCAGTTGGAAGAAGTATTGGAATTGGGAAATACACAAAAGCCACCACCGGTAGGTGTAGGTAAACGTTGTTATATCGAAAATGCAATCTTGGATAAGAACTGCCGAATTGGAGATGACGTTCGTATCATTGGTGGACCGGGTTTGAATGATGGTGATTTTGATACGCATATGATCTGTGACGGGATTGTTGTTGTGAAAAAAGATGCGGTCATTGCCAATGGCGTGACGATAGGACTTTGATCATACATAAATTTTAAATCTAAAGCCCGCTGTTCATATCAATTCATGAAACGGCGGACTTTTGTTTACGCTTTTTGAGCAGACACATCTTCATGTGCCGATTATGCTTTCGCCCTACGGCTATTCAGCCTATAAGGGAAGCTGACCCTCTGACGAAGGTGGATGGTGCAAGATGCTTAGTTTCCGAGTTGACAATGCCCGGTATCTTTTTTACTGGATATTTTAATATTATCTTTGCACACGATAAAATAAATACGGATAAAATGAGCACTTACAAAAGATACTTTGTTTTTTATTGTATCCTGGTTTTACTTTTTGTAGTACCGGCTACCTCAATTGCCCAAATCCTGTCGGAACAACCGTCGGATTCGAGCAGCGGATCTCATTTTTTTAAGAAAGTTCCTTACAAGGAACTGGCTGTTCCTGTAGGACTAATCACCTATGGTGTCGTTGCCAAAGGAAATCCTTTTTTAAAGGGGATAGATGAAGACATTAGAGACGGCGTATCGAGGGGGACTAGCCGAAAAATTAAGTTGGACGATTTCACCCGCTTTGCTGGAACTGCCGGAGTATTTGTTTTGGACGCGGTAGGGGTGCCTGCCAAACATAACCTTAAACAACGCCTGTTTACGACAGCTGTTTCTAATATTATCATGACTTCAACCGTGAAAATTATGAAATCCACCATTCCCGTATGGCGGCCTGATAGTTCAGCGAATAATTCCTTTCCTTCAGGGCATGCTGCAGCTGCATTCGTTGGTGCCGAACTGCTTTGGCAGGAATATAGACAGGAGTCAATTTGGTACGGAATAGCAGGATATGCTGTTGCAGCAGGTACCGGTTATCTGCGGATGTACAACGACAAGCATTGGTTCTCGGATATCGCTATGGGAGCTGGGGTCGGTATCTTAAGTACTAAAATCGCCTATTGGTTGCTCCCGTTGGTAGACAGTCGATTACAGAATTCGAAAAAGAGCTATGTTGTACTTCCAACATATAACGGGAGACAATTTTGTTTAAACGCTAGTTTACAGTTTTAGACTCTTATTTTTTTTAGCCCCATTCGGGGTCTCTACATTGATCGTACTCAGCTTGCCTGAAAACAAAATTTCCTAGATAGTATTCGTACAGGGATGTAAATTCACTTTAAACCCCTGTATTCACCACAGTTTTTAGGTGTTCTACCTGAAGATCGGCACTGCTGTGTCAACCATTTCCATTCCCTATTTCAGCATGTAACGTTTATGTGAACTTCTGATTAAAAAATCATGTTAATTTCGTAAATAAGAATTTGTTTTTTAAATTTAGTAGACAATCTAATCCACTTTTGCTGTTTTTTACAAAAAGAAAAGCAGGCTAAGTAAATAAACCAAAGTTGAGCCTGAGGGTTCTTTATTATTTTAAACCAATTTGTAATTATGATGAGAAATTTTTTTCTTCATGGAAAGGCGAGACCCATTAGCCTTTTGGGGCTCTGCCTGCTGTTTAGTCAGCCTGATTCTTACGCACTGAATCTGGATCCGATCAATGCTATTGTCGATCAAGATCAGGTTACAGGGATCATCAAAGATGAGAAAGGTCAGGCATTAGCCGGCGCTACCATCACCGTCAAAGGAACATCCGTTCAAGCATCCTCCAATCAACAAGGTATTTTTTCTATTCGGGCCAAGCGTGGTGATGTTTTGGTCGTGAACTACCAGGGCTTTACAAAGCAGGAGGTAGCAGTTTCCGCAGGCAACATCAGTGTTGTTATGGTTTCGAGTGATCAGGCGCTTGAAGAGGTCGTGATCATTGGGTATGGTAAGCAGCGGAAAGGGAATATCACCGGTTCCGTCGCTACCGTAAATGCAGAACAGCTAAAAAATATCCCCAGTTCAAATCTTTCCAATTCACTTGCCGGTAGGGCAGCGGGGGTCAATGTCACCAATACTTCGGGGATGGCTGGAGCATCGTCGAGCTTGCGTATCCGGGGGAGTTTTGCCGAGCCACTTTATGTAATTGATGGTGTGGTCCGCGATAAAGCTGCATTTGATGTGCTTGAAGCGAACGAGGTTGACCAAATGACCTTCTTAAAAGATGCAGCAACTGCCGCAGTGTATGGCACCCGGGCGGGTAATGGCGTTGTCGTTGTGACGACGAAAAAAGGAACAGCGCAAGCACCAGTTTTTAATGTACAAAGTAATTATACCTTTAATACGCCAACACAGGAACTTCTTGCGAATTTAACGACTGCACAAGATGAGCTCACCTATCAAAACAGGGTCGCCGAATTTCGCGGTCTTTCCATCCCAAATGGACAAAAAGAGTTTGATTATTTCAAGGATAAAAATTATAATGCCAACGATGTCATCTGGCGAAATCCATTTACCCATCGGCAATCCATATCGGTCAATGGTGGTGGCGACAAAATTACTTATTATAGCTTGCTGAGCTACCGCAAAGAAAATGGATCCTATAAATCTTTGGACCATGAGAAGTTCAATTTGCGCAGCAATATCTCCGCGCAGATTACCGAAGATTTTAGCATGGATTTTAATATTTCAGCTAACCAGACCAACTCGAAGCGCTTTTTTTGGCCTTTTAGCACATCTTCCAATGATGATGATTTTGATGTATCCGATTTCTACCGTGTTACCTTCAACTGGCCAAAGATGTATCCGTTTTACCTGAATGCAGACGGAACTCCGAGCAATACGCCAACGGCCTATCCCGTACAGACACCTATGGGAAGCTGGCAGGCATGGAATGTGATCGATCAGGTCATCGGGGATCGTTATATCGACCGCAAAGTGCGGCAGGTCAATCCAATTATGAGCCTAAACTTGAAGCTGGATAAATTGGTACAAGGTCTATCGACAAAACTTGTGGGGAGTTATCTTGCCAGTGACTATATGCGCAAGCGCTATATGAGCTTTCAAAAAAACTACACCTTTACTTCACTGAATCCAAATGACAACCGCTTTATACCGGCCCCACCTTCGGAAGCGAATATCAATATCTTTACTTTTAGTCAGAGTCAGCCTTTCATGGATTACAGCCCACAACGATTGTGGGAATATCAGGTAAACTGGTTTTTAAACTATAACCGCAAATTTGGTAAACATTCCGTCGATGGGACATTGGTTTATGAGCAGTCCAAAAAAGGAGGGACGTACGTTACTTCACGGGCAGAGAATCCGATTACAGCCCTGGATCAGATGTTTATTTATCCTACAGATCGGAACTTTAGGTCGACAACTGCCAATGAAACAATTGATTCAAGACGCGGCGTGATTGGGCGTGCTAATTATAATTATGCAGATAAGTATATTGCGGAGTTTTCTTTCCGCTACGATGGATCACCTTTGTTTCCTAGCGATAAACGGTGGGGCTTTTTTCCTTCAGTCTCGGCAGCCTGGCGTGTATCGGACGAGAACTTCTTTACGGATATAAAGAATACGATATCAGACTTGAAGTTCAGAGCTTCTTACGGTACAACGGGTAATGATTTGGATGTAAATGCTAATCGAATCGGTCAGTTTGGCTATCTGGAAAAATATTACAGCTCTGGTGGCTATATGTTCGGAGATCGCTATTACAATGGTATTGCGTATGGTGCAACACCGACGCAGAACCTCACTTGGACGACTTCTAAAAGCGTCAATCTCGGTTTGGATTTTGGATTTATTAAGAATAAGCTGACCGGTAGCCTAGATCTGTTTTCACGTAAGGAAACGAACATCCTAGGACCAAGATCACTGAAAGTTCCGGATAACTATGGTCGCGCACTTGCTCCTGAAAACTATGCCGCAAGAAGTTACAAAGGCGGGGAGATTTCGTTGAACTGGAATGATAAGGTGGGCGAGGTGACCTATGGGCTCAATGGGAATCTGGGTTATGCAAAAGACCGCTGGGATATCATTGACGAGGAACCGGCGTATGCTGCCGGCCAACCGCAGAACTTTCGTTCCAGAATTGGGCGGCCAGAAAATAGAATTATCGGCTTAGAGGCACTGGGTTTAGTAAGGACACAGGCTGAAGCCGACGCACTGAAAGCAAAAGGATTTAAGACCTACGGAAGGGATCCTTTTCCTGGGATGATCTTATATAAAGATATTCAAGGGGCGAACTACTCAGGAGGTCCGGATGGGAAAATTGATGATAACGATTTGCAGTTATTGTCGGACAATAATTCTCCGCGCATCAATTACGGGTTTGGCTTCAATGCGAGCTGGAAAGGCTTCTATGTCTCGACATTATTTCAGGGGGTTCTTGCTTATGATCGGATGATCAGCAATCAAGAAGGTGGTGGAATGCGTCAGCATGGCGATACTTTCCGTCCATATTACCCGATTTGGGCTTCCGATGTTTGGACGCCGGATAATACCAATGCGAAATACCCTCGTCCAACAGGCTATTCTGGTTGGGCTGAGTCTGGTGCAGCTCCTTCGTCGTTCTGGATAAGAAATGGAGCCTATCTGCGTTTACGCGATGTTAACGTGTCTTACCGATTGCCGAAAAGCATGACCGAGAAGATCCGTGTAAAAGATGTCAACCTGTTTTTCAATGGAACCAATTTGTTTGTTTTTTCGCCGATGAAAGAATTCCATGACCCGGAACAAAAGCTGTATGATTCTTATCCAGTCATGAAAACCTTTACGTTTGGACTTGATGTTAAATTTTAAATGAAAAAAAGATGAAAAAAATATATTATCCTTTAATAGCGTTGGCTCTGTGTATGTCTTCCTGTAAAAATGTGCTGGACATTGAAGATCTCAATTCGCTGGATGAAGCCAAGGTATGGGCCGATCCAAATCTAGTCAACGGCTATCTTGCCAATCTATATCCACTATTTGGCAACTGGAACGCTGGTGCGGATGGAAATTCGGAACAACTAATTGGCATCGCTTTCCCCTTGGATGCGGTCACCGTCAACAACGGTTCTTACAAATCCTGGGACTATACAACCATCCGAAAAATTAATACGGCGATACAGAAAGTTGGTGAAAGTACTGTGCTAAAAGCGGACTTCAAAAATGCGGTGATTGGGCAGTCTTTGTTTCTCCGTGCCTATATGTATTTTAATATGGTCAGGATTCATGGTGGGGTCCCTTATATTACGGTACCTCAAGATTTAAAAAATGATGATCTTAATGTACCCCGCAATTCTACAAAAGAGTGTTTTGATCTGATGATCAAAGATTTGGATCAGGCTATTTCCTTACTGCCAAAAACGATTGCCAAGGGTACGGCAGATTATGGAAAGGTTGACGGTGATTTTGCGGCAGCTTTTAAAGCGAAAGTATTGTTATATAAAGCTTCACCCCAGTTTAATCCTTCCAATCCTTATGGAAATGCTTATTGGCAGGAGGCCAACACTGCGAATAAATTGGCTTATGAGCAACTTAAAGCGGATGGCTATAGTTTGACTCCAGATTATTCCAATATTGCGCTGGTTGAAAAAGGACCAGAGGTTGTTTTTGCTGTGATTAATACTTATCCAAATAAAGTCGCTAATTGGGATAATGGAGTACGACCAGGCTCCGAAAGTAGAGGGCCAGCGGGTTCCGTTCCATCCTGGGAATTTGTAAAAGCTTTTCCAATGAAAGATGGAAAGCTTTATTCCGATCAAACGGGCAAATACTATAAGACAGAAGATCAATTTTTGCAATCCTATTGGGAAAACCGCGATCCGCGTTTTGATAAATCCATTGTGTGGAATGCCAAGATTTATGAAGTTTCAGGAAAGACCGGCAAACGACAATACACTTCTGTAGGTATTGCTCCGGCTTTAGATGACTTTGGTATAAACCCTAACGCAAAAACACCTTCTTCCAATTTGGATCGATATAGTGGATTTTTTATCTTAAAAAACTCTAAATTATCATTAAAACAGACCGAAGTGGAAACCCAGTATGATGTGGATTTTGTGTTGATGCGCTATGCCGAAGTCCTGTTGAATTATGCTGAAACAGCAAATGAAACCGGAGACTTTGCGACAGCCTTAGATTTGGTGACACAGATCAGAAAAAGAGCGGGTATAGAACCTGGTGCGGATAATAAATATGGTATTGCAGCGACTACGAAAGAGCAAATGCGTGAAGCCATTTTAGCAGAGCGTAATATTGAGTTCTGCTTTGAAGGACATCGTTTTTGGGATTTACGACGGTTACGTAAGTTAAATATACTAAACAATACGACAAAGCATGGAGTTGAAGCTATTGCGATCAATGCTAATGGAACTGAAATGAAACTGGAAGATGCAAATGCATTGGCCAAAACATACACGTTGAAAGAGAATCAGTTTAAATATAGTGTCTTGCAGGTGCCAAGTACAGGAAACAAAGTGAACCTGGTACCAGATACCTATTATTTCTTTCCAATAGCACAATCAGTCATTGATAAAAATCCGAATATCAAGCAGAATAAAGATTGGGGCGGAACATTTAATCCAACCTTAGAATAGTGTATTCACTAAACCCATTCAATAAAAAACACCCTCAACGGCTTTCGCTGTTGGGGGTGTTTTATTTAAATTTCATTTATGGCGAGTTTTTTAATCGCCCGATTGAGCCTTATTTGGATGATAATTTAAAAACTCTTGAACTGAGTCTACCCTGGCCTTTGATTTTGATTTCTTCCGGATAAAGCTCCAAAAGACCATAGGCATTGCTTGTAGGTGTTTCGATCATACCTTCCATGGTTACAAAAGGAATATTGTTTACCATCACATAATTGCCTTTATGATTATGACCGGAAAGTACCAGTTTAACTTCTGGGAATTTGTAGAGTATATCAAGAACTGGCCTATTATTGAGTGTTTCATAACCATTTTCTGGCAATAAGGGATGATGTGTCAATACGATCACATGCTCCTTATTTTTCCGCGCTTGGGCAAGTTCGTTTTGCAACCATAGGAGTTGTTTATGATCAACTCCGCCATTCCAGGGTTGCGTATTTTTCCTTCCGTCTGCCTGTAGGCTACCCACCAAGGTTTTCCATTCACGTTGGTCTGCTGAATTGGGCGTTGTGGCATATTCACTGAGCGCATTCGTATTTAAGAAAACAAATCGCCATTTCCCTTTTGTAAATGCGTAGTATTTAGCTGGCATCCCAAAAGTAGTGTGCAGAAGATCTGGTTTAGATACGCTGACATAGTCATGGTTGCCAAGTAGACAATACATCGGTTTTTTTAAAGGGTAGAGATGTTTTAACAATACAGGTAGATCTTTTGGGCCTTCGTCGACAAGATCGCCAAGAACCAATGAAAAATCGACTTTATTGCGATTAAAGAAGTCTACAGCGGTATCGACTTTCATTAAAGAATTGTGGTAGAACCGGCTACCGTGGTCTGTTTTGTCTGCGTATTGCATATCGGCCATGATACCGATACGGAGAACCGGCCTGTTGGATTGTGCCATGCTGAATAAGCTTGGTAAAGAGCAGATGACGAATATGGAAAGAAACTTCCATTCCCGTTTGATTTTTAAACCAATCTGTTTCATTTTTTATAGCGTTTTAACATGTGTTTCTATAAGAATACAAGGTACTTGTTCTCTTCATGCTGTCTTATTGTTAGTCCAGGTGTGCTTGAACGTTAGCCTCGAATAATTGATTATAATGTTATCACGAGTATACGGAGAATGGATTAGAGATTCAAATAAAATGAATACACAAACGTTTGTGTAAATTGATGGATCCCTAACGAATTATAAATGGCTGCCAACATATATAAACTATCGATCTTTTAGCTTATTGTAATACCGTAAATTGGCGATTGTCGTGTTTAACGAATAAAAGGTTTAGGTAGATAGATAATATGAAATTGGTTCGTGCAATAAAAATTATTCTTCTAACTTGTTATGGTATTTTCTTACCAATTTATCTTGGGATTATACTTCCCGAATATTGGGCTTGTCGGAACTGTATACATGAGGGAGCTATGGGTACGGATGCATGGGGAAACTCCGTACAGTGTTTTGGCGACAGTAAAGCGTTTGGTGAAGTGATTTTCCAGTTTTCGTCTTTTCTGGTTTCGGGGTTAACTGCTGCATTGATCTCAATTTGTTTAAGGGCTTATTATCTGAAACGAAATGCAAAAAAATAAATACGCATGATAAAGAAAATCCTGATTAGCTTGACTTTAATTACTATTATAGGTTGTTGCTGGTTTTTTTTTACCCTATTTGACGCTATCGATTTGGCGCCTACGAAAAGTGATCATCTGGCAAGTGAGGAAAAATGGAAAATAGAGCAGCGGGCTGATATTGACAGCTGTGAAAAGCATGTGCTGAAAAATCAGATCGATTTACGGCGCAGAAGCGCAAAACGAGTCTCTGAACTTGCTTTTCGAATGCAAACTTTTTTGTTTTTCGCAGTCTGCATACAGATTGTTCTACTCGTCATACTTATCCTAGTTCCAAAAAGGTACATTCTTAGAATTTAAGAAGGAAAATATTGGTGAACAATTTGGATTAACAAATGTGCTGAGCTTGTCCATATCCTTTTGGACAACAGTGATGATTAGCATTTGAAAAAGTCGTATTTTCACAATAGATAAATTCGATCTATTCCAATCGACAAAAACAATGATAAAACACCATGCAGAAGAAAGAGTCACTATTTACCTGAACACAAAGGAAGAGTGGCGGCTTTGGCTCGAAAACAATCATCAAATAGCACAATCAATTTGGGTGATCTGTAATACCAAAAAATCAAATCTACCAGTAGTCAGTTGGACAGAGCTGGTGGATGAAGCTTTGTGTTTTGGCTGGATTGATAGCACGAGGAGGCCGATTGATGCCTATTCATTTATGCAATTATTTAGTCGAAGAAAACCAAAGAGCACGTGGTCTAGAATTAACAAAGAAAAAGTTAAAAAACTAATCGATGCGAATCTGATGGCTCCAGCGGGGTACGCGGTTATAAAAATAGCACAAGAAAATGGCTCTTGGTCAATTTTGGACAGTGTGGAAGAATTAATTATTCCCGAGGATCTGGATGAAGCATTTCGACATTATGCTGGTTCAAAAGATTATTTTCTTGGGCTGAGTAAATCCGTCAAAAAAATGATGTTGCAATGGATTGTTCTTGCCAAAAGACCAGATACC
The DNA here is from genome assembly GCF_000988325.1 of Sphingobacterium sp. Ag1. NCBI lineage: Bacteria > Pseudomonadati > Bacteroidota > Sphingobacteriia > Sphingobacteriales > Sphingobacteriaceae > Sphingobacterium > Sphingobacterium sp. Ag1. The sequence continues at coordinate 390,693 of NZ_LBGU01000044.1, forward strand.
CGCAAAAAACGCATTGATGAGATTGCCGCAAGAGCAGCAGAAAAAGATAGGCCTAAACAATTTCAGTAAAGGGATCATTTATCGAAATGAATCAGGCGTATAGCATTAGCTTTTGTCTTTTATGACTAATATTGCACGTTCTATGTAGCGTTGTTTCGCTTTTTTTTACGTTTTCCATCACTTCCTTATAAGTCAATTTCTTTCTTGGATTTTAACGATTGTTTAGAGTGGTTAAACGTATCAATTAATTTATACGAGTTCAATCAGTAGGAGGGGTTTAACTGGGGGGTAACAGGGGGTTAACAGGGGTATAACAGGGGTATAACAGGGGTAAACCCCTGTTAACCCCCAGCTATATCCCTATAAAAATGGTGTTATTTAGGTTTAACTTACGAACTTGATCTCAATGTGGTAACCTAGTTTATAGGATAAAAAATATGGGGCTCATGCTAAAGCTTATATTAATAGCAACTTGATTTGCTGTATTTACTCAATTTTTGTATCATTGGGGAGATGATAACCAATGCAGCAGCTTAAGTCTTTTTTATTCGCGTATCTCCAACTCTTTCTTCTCCTTTTCTTAGGGCAATCGTCAGCTTGGAGCCAGGTCAATACCTATGCGTTTAAAACCTTAACCTCTGACCAGGGCCTGGTCCATAATCATGTCAATTGTGCACTCAGGGATAAGTACAATTACCTCTGGTTTGGTACCGAATCTGGCCTGAGCCGATTTGATGGAACGCAATTCACAAATTTTCGCTATTCCGCCAATAAACGTACCGGCCTGAGTGGAAATGCAATTTCTGCAATCTTTGAGGGACCAGAAGGCAATGTATGGATTCGCACCAGCAACCGGATGAATGTGTATGATCAGCACTCAGGCATTATCGTCCAGCAGCTTGATTCCATACTGACCCACTTAAACCTGCCCGTCAAAGACGTACACACGATAAGGCCGCTGGAAGGGCAGACCTTCGCATTATTGTATAGCGATCGTTCGCTGATCTTGTACGATAGCCTAAAGAAAACCTATCGTACTGTACCGTCGTTGACAAAAAACAACCGAATCGCTGATGTGATAGCTGGTCAAGGGCATACGATCTGGGTAATCTACGAAAATGGCCTGTTGGGCCACATCGATACCAAATCATTGCGAAGTACCAAAACCAGCCTATTGCCGATCAGCAGTAAGCTGGTAAATTATAATCTATTTGCCGACCGGGAAGGGGCGATATGGATTTTCTCAAAAGACATTCCAATTGGTGTATACTGGCTTGACCCGAAAGATGGATCAATTCAACACCTCCAAAAAGAACTGTCCAATCCTTTTGTAGGCAATATCGTGCAAGATGATCAAGGGCATCTTTGGCTAGGAACTGATCATGGTGGGATCAATGTTTATGATAAAAAAACAAAAAGTGTACAGATCCTCGCTAACGATAAATATGATTTACGGAGCCTACCTTACAATAGCATAACGGCTTTATATCGGGATAAGTCAGGTATCATATGGGCGGGCACCTATAAAGGTGGCATCAGTTATTATCATCCCAACCTGTTGTTATTCTCTTTAATCAGGAACTATCCAGGGCTTCCTAAATCGCTTCCCTTTGACGATGTCAATAAGTTTGTACAGGATCGAAAGGGTAATCTATGGATCGGGACAAACGGTGGGGGATTGCTCTATTATAATAGCAGTCAGAAAACATTCACGCAATACCTGCATGATCCTCAGGATCCCAACAGTTTGAGCTCCAACGTGATTGTTTCCTTATTGCTGGATACGGAAGATAAGCTGTGGATCGGAACTTATCGAGGTGGTATGTGTCTATTCGACGGCAAAAGTTTTAAGGTTTTCCACCGTGATTCGGCTCCTGGAAAGTTGAACGACGATAGTGTATGGGAGATCTACGAGGATAGTCAACATCGATTTTGGATAGGAACCCTAAGTGCTGGCTTGTACCTGTTTGATAAAAAGACAGAACAGTTTTCGAGAGCGTATACTCGGCAGGGACAAACCATTAACAGCAATTATATCTCTGTCTTGTTTGAAGATTCAAAAAAACGGCTCTGGATCGGCACAGCTACAGGTTTGGCATTGTTGGCTCCCGACGACAAGATTAGCTATATGAATACATCCAGTTCGCCCATGAAACTTATGAATGATCTGATTTATGATATTAAAGAGGACAAAACTGGTCGTATTTGGGTAGCAACACAAGAGGGCTTGCATGTAATTGACGGTACAAAAGTAAGCTATCTCACACAGCAGGATGGACTCAGCGACGATGCGATCCTGGCGCTCTTGGTCGATAATCAGGGGGGAATCTGGGCTTCAACAAACAAAGGACTGTCGGCGATTGTCGGCAAAGGGCAGGCCGAGAAGTTCATCATCCGCAATTTTACACGGGAATCAGGCCTTCAGGGGAATGTATTCAATGAAAACGCCGCTTTAAAAATGCGGGACGGAAGACTTGTCTTTGGCGGGCCAAAGGGATTCAATTTTATCGACCCTAAGAAAATTAGCAGCGAAAGTGAACTGGTCTTACCGCTTTTGTCCAATCTTTATTTATTTAACAAGCGGATAGCCGTAGGTGAGGAATTTTCGGGCCGGGTCATTTACGATCAAGCCCTGAATAATCTTAAAGAACTGAGTCTTCCTTACAACCTCAATGCCATTTCGCTGGAGTTCTCTACCTTTGACTACCTGCAACAGCATAATGGACTCTACCAATATCAGCTTGCTGGTCTAAGTGATGAATGGTTTGATTTTGAACCGGCAACCATGCGCGCCAATTTCACCAATCTAGACACCCGAAGCTACAATTTGTATATTCGGCACGCCATCGATTCGAATAGCTGGTCTGAGGGCGTGCTGCTCCTAACAATCGATATACAGCCACCTTTTTGGCGTTCGGCTTGGGCCTTTCTTTTCTATGCCAGCCTGGTACTGATCGTCCTATGGGCTTATTTTTATTTGACAAAACTACGTGTCAAGACGCGCAATCAACTCTACCTCGCCCAGGAACAGGCTGCACAGGCAAAGGAACTGGATGCGTTGAAAACACGTTTCTTTACCAATATAAGTCATGAATTCAGAACTCCGATCAGTTTGATTCTAACTCCAGCGCAGCAGCTGCTGGATGAAGAGCAGCATCCAGAAAAAAAAGCTGACCTAAACTTAATCAAGAAGAATGCAGACCGTCTGCTTAAATTGGTCAATCAGCTGCTGGACTTTAGAAAATTGGAGAAAAGTGAGCTTGAGCTGAACGAAGCGTATGGGGACCTCATGGGATTTATCCGCGAAATGCTTGATGCCTTTGCCGGGATAGCGCAAAGCAGTCAGATCTCGCTGCAGGTCAATATCGCTCCAGACACCTATCTATCCTGGTTTGACAAAAACAAATTGGAAAGCATTATTTTCAATCTGATGTCAAATGCGATCAAGTTTAGCCCGGTATCCGGCATTGTGGCATTCAATGCCGAAGTCACTGAACACGAAACAGGAAAGATGTTGCGTATTGAAGTTCAAAATCAGGGTACAGCGATTCCCGAAAACCTACAAGCCCGCGTATTTGAACGTTACATGCAACTGGATGTTCCCAATGGAAAACTGAATCAGGGTACGGGAATCGGGCTTTCCATTGTTAAAGACTATGTCGAATTCTTGGGCGGAACTATCGCGCTGAGCAGCAATGTGCACTGGACGATTTTTAAAGTTCAGCTACCCATACATAAGGCCGAAGCGAGTGTCGATCCTGTCGAAAGCAATAAGCAGGATAAACCTGCTATTTTATTGGTCGAAGATGATATCGACTTCCTCCATTACCTGGAACGGAGCCTGAGTTCAGCCTACCTAATCCACGCTGTGCAAAGCATCAATGATGCAAAATTGATCCTAAGCAAGCAGCAGGTCAATCTGATCATCACCGATCTCAGCCTCCCTGGAGAGAGCGGACTGGAATTTTGCCGGTTTATAAAGGCCCAGGCCAAGCTGGTCCATATCCCTGTGCTGATTGTAACGGCCGTAGTCAATCAGAAAATTGAACTGGAAGCCTTGGAGTCGGGTGCTACAGATTATATCAACAAGCCTTTTAATATTAACCTGCTGCGTTCAAAATTAGCGCAGATACTCCATCAACAACAGACAATGGTAAAACGGTATAAAAAACAGATTAATGTTAATCTGACGCAGCCCGATATCGCATCTGCTGATGAACAATTTATCCGTGCGCTGGTAATGGAAATTGAACAGGATCTCAGTGACTCTTCGCTTTCTGTCGAACTGCTTGCCAAAAGAATGAACATCACGCGCGTAGGGCTTTATAAAAAGGTGCTTGCCATCACAGGCTATTCACCGATGGAATACATCCGACATATTCGGCTCAAACGTGCCATGCATCTAGTTCAGAACTCGAAATTATCGATGGCTGAGATCGCTTATGAAGTAGGATTCGGAAATCCGAAACAATTCAGCAAATATTTTAAATCTGCATTTGGTAACCTGCCGTCTTTTTATCGAAAAAGCTTGTAAATAAGTGAATTGTCGATAGTGTTTTCCGCCAGTATCCCCGCATAAGTTAACAAAATAACCCCTAAAAGTTAACAAAATATACCCCTTATACAACCGGTTGCATTCTATATTTGATCTGTTCTTTCAATAGGAAAGGACGCGTAATAACCAAGGGAATATAATAACCAATAAATCTTATTTAAATGCGCAACTTAACGTACGCTTTAAGTGGTTTGATGCTCTTCGCAATCGTGCAGCAGGGATTTAGCCAAGCCAATAAAGCTCATTATGAAAAAATGCCTTCCGGTATTAAGGTCAGCTTCAAAAATTCGGAGACCTCCATTGATCAGGATATTTATTTGGATGTCGTAACCGACAAGATTGTGCGTGTCACAGCTGTTCCAGCTGGTGCAGTCTTACCGGAACAAACGAGCTTAGTGATCGTCGATTCACTGCGCCGGCAAGTAAAATCACTCGCGGTAAGCTCGACCGACTCGACGGTAAATGTACAAACGGCCAATATGCAGGCAGTGGTTTCCTTGATGAACGGCAAAGTGGAATTTTTTGACCTTAAGGGGCAATCCATCCTTAAAGAAGCAAAGCGGAATTCAAGTTCTTTTTTAGCCAATAGTTATCAAGGTGATGCATTTTATCACATTAACCAAGACTTTATTGTCAATGCGGAAGAGGGGATCTATGGACTCGGCCAACATCAGAATGCGGTGATGAATTATAACCGTGGCAAACAGGTTTCGCTGCTGCAGTACAATACAGAAATCGGAATACCCTTTTTACTGTCCACTAACAACTATGGCATTTTATGGCACAATTACTCCATTACAAAAGCGGGCGACGTGAGGCCGTTATTGCCTTTAAATGCTTTTAAGTTGCAGTCAAAAGAAGGAGAACCGGGTTGGCTCACGGCAACCTATGTAAATCGGAACAGGGACGAAGAAGTGTATCTATCCCGACCGGAATCGATTATCGACTATGGCTACCTAACAGATCAGCACAAATTTCCAAAGAGCGTAAAGCTGGCCGAAAGCAAAGTCATCTATGCCGGAAGTTTCTCTTCGGCCTATACTGGCAAACATGTGCTGCATTTTAAATATTCAGGTTATATGAAAGTTTGGATTGATGGCGAGCAGGTCGCTGACCGCTGGCGGCAATCCTGGAATGCGGGTACCTTTGAAATAGAAAGAGACCTGCAGAAAGATAAAACTTACCAGATCCGAATGGAATGGATACCTGATGGGGGCGAATCTTATTTTACCTTAAACTGGCAGAGCCCCATTCCAGAAGCGCGTAAAAACGTATTTTCCTTTAATTCAGAAGCTGGAGATGCCATTGATTATTACTTTGTACAGGGCGCATCAATGGATGAGGTCATTGCAGGTTATCGCCACTTGTCCGGCAAGGCACCGATTATGCCGATTTGGAGCTTTGGATTTTGGCAGAGCAGAGAACGTTACAAGACACAAGCGGAAATTGAGGAGGTCGCGGCTGAATTTCGCAAACGTAAGATTCCGATCGACAATATTGTGCAGGATTGGTCTTACTGGGCTGAAAACGACTGGGGGAGCCAAAAATTTGATGTAAAGCGTTTTCCAGACCCTCTGGCTATGGTGAAGAAGCTGCATGATCAGCACTTTAAGATCATGATTTCGGCCTGGCCCAAAATCAATGAAGAGTCATCGGTATACCAAGAATTTAAAGCCAACAAATGGATCTATCCGCGAAATATTTATGACGGCCGTAAAGACTGGATCGGAAAGGGCTATACCTCGACATTTTATGATCCTTTCAACAAAGCGGCACGCGATGGGTTCTGGAAATTGTTGGACAACAATCTTTTCAAAATTGGGATCGATGCCTGGTGGATGGATGCGAGTGAGCCAGATATTCACTCCAATATTGATCTGGATGAGCGTAAATCGGTCTTTCAGCCAGCTATAGGATCATCTGTTCGCTACTATAATGCGTTCCCTTTGCAAAATGCCAAGGGTATCTACGAGGGCCAGCGTGAAACAGATCCTAACAAACGGGTGTTTATTCTGACGCGATCCTTTTTTGCAGGGCAGCAGCGCTATGCGGCTGCTGCCTGGAGCGGCGATATTGCTTCGAGATGGCATGACATGAAAGATCAGATTGCCGGGGGCGTCAATTTCTCGATGTCCGGTACACCTTATTGGACGATGGATGCAGGTGGCTTTTTGGTTGAAAATAGGTTTCACAAACCTGATGCGGCGGACTTGGAGGAGTGGCGCGAGCTGAATAGCCGCTGGTACCAATACGGGGCATTCTTGCCTTTATTCAGGGCGCATGGACAATATCCCTACCGCGAGCCGTATAATATCGCTCCTGTGGATCATCCGGCCTATAAAAGCATGATCTATGCGATCAATCTACGGTATAAATTACTGGCCTATAATTATAGTCTTGCCGCAAAGACTTTTTTTGATGACTATTCGATGATACGTGGACTTGCCATGGATTTCCCTCAGGACAAAGATGGATTCGACCGCAATGACCAATACCTTTGGGGACCATCTTTGCTCATCAGTCCTGTCACTGAAAAAGGTGCGAGCTCACGCAAGATACACTTTCCAAAAGGAACCAGCTGGTATGATCTATACAGTGGCAAGATGGTAACAGGTGGGCAGGATCTGCTTGTTGCTGCACCATACGAACGTATCCCTGTTTATGTCAGAGCCGGAGCAATATTGCCTATTGGACCGGTCATGCAGTATACTGCCGAGAAAAAGCCGGATGTACTGGATGTCTATGTCTATGCGGGAGCAAACGGTCATTTTTCACTCTATGAAGACGAAGGAAGCAACTATAATTATGAAAAAGGGAAATATAGTCGCATTGATTTCAGTTATGACAATTCGACAAAGACGCTGTCAGTGGCCAACCGTCAGGGTGATTTCGATGGCATGCTGACCAAAAGAAAGTTCAATTTCATTTTTGTCAGCGACAGCAACGCCGTTGGACTGGATGTTTCACCAGCAAAACCCACAGTGGTAACCTATGCCGGTAAAGCCTTGCAGGTCAAATTAAAATAATAAAAACCAATTTATAAATCAAGAGATATGATAAGCAAACAATTGTTGAGCAGGGGCATGGCCGTCGTTGTCATGACCAGCGTAACCTCTTTGGTCTGGGCACAATCCTTTACCGGATCGGTTGTTTCGGCTGATTCAGGACTGCCGATCGGGGGAGCGAGTATCAAAGTAAAGAATCAGAAGATTTCAACAAGCAGTGATGAATCGGGCAAGTTTGCACTGAAGGCCAGCACAGGGACAGTATTGATCGTTACCTACGTGGGGTACAAAACCGAAGAAATTAAAGTGACTGGCCCCAATATGGTGATCCGCCTACAGCCGCAAGCTTCCGATCTTGAAGAGGTGGTGGTTATCGGCTACGGTGTACAAAAGAAAAAACTGAATACAGGAGCCAATTTGAAGGTGGAGGGTGAAGAACTACAGAAGCGCAATCAATTAAACCCGCTGCAGTCGCTTCAGGGGCAAGCACCGGGTGTATCCATTACATCAACTTCCGGTCAGCCGGGAGCAGATATGAAGGTGGTCGTACGGGGGCTGGGAACAATTGGCAATTCAGGCCCCTTGTACGTCATCGATGGCGTTCCGGGAGGGGATATTTCGGTCTTAAATGCGGCCGATATCCAATCTATCGACGTATTGAAAGACGCGGCTTCGGCCGCCATCTATGGTTCGCAGGCTGCCAATGGGGTTATTCTGGTCACCACTAAAATGGGCGCTGCGGGAAAAAATGTGCTGTCGTTTGATGGCTATACAGGCATTCAGAACGTTTCGCGTAAAGCAAAATTGCTGGATGCAGATCAGTACAAGCTGATCATGAATGAGCAATCGCTGAATTCGGGGGCTGGGGTTATTGATTTTAACAGCATGGATGGTCTGGCCAATACCAATTGGATGGATTACATGTTTAAGGATAATGCAAAAATGGACAATTACAATGTTGCCCTGACTGGCGGCAATGAAAAATCCACCTACGCCTTATCGATGAACTATATTGGTCAGGAGGGAATTGTCGGTGGTAAAGATGTTTCCAACTATCAGCGTTATGGTTTCCGTACGAACTCGGAACATAAACTCTTCGATAACTTTGTGAAAATAGGTCAGCACCTTAACTTTAACTACATCAAAAATCGGGGCATCGGTGTAGGCAACCAGTACAATAATACCTTACGCGGTGCTTTTGCGACTTCGCCCTTGTCACCGGTGTACTCGGACAATGGCTTGTACGGAAGTCCTTTCAATGATACCTCCAATTCACCTTGGTACAATGGGGACAGCAATCCATATGGAGTGATGATGACCAATTCTAATAACGCCAATGATGGCCAAAAATTACTGGCGGATGTATTTGCGGAGATCGAGCCGATCAAAGGCTTGAAGGTTCGGTCATTGCTGGGATTCAACTATTATGCTTCAGAATACAGAAGTTTTACGCCCTTATACCGCTTCTCCATCTACACCTACAACCAAGATCATACAACAACCTCACAGAACATGAGCAAAGGTCATACGCTGACCTGGACAAATACTGCTTCCTATGACTTTGATATCCATACGGATCATCGTTTTTCGGCCATGGTCGGTATGGAATCGCTACGTTACCAGGGAACTTACCTTTCGGGGTCCAACTGGAATCTGCTTTCGCAGTTCAATGATTTTGCACATGCTTACCTGGACAATACCACAGGCCAGGCACACCTGGACGAAAAAGGTAATGTCGTCGAAACGCGTACCGTGTCTGGAAAACCAGAGAACATCACGCGTAGGGTCTCGTACTTTGGACGGCTGGGCTACAACTATAAGGAAAAGTACCTGTTGAATGCTACATTGCGTGCAGATGGATCTTCTAAATTTTCGCGCAGCAATCGCTGGGGATATTTTCCTTCGGTATCGGCAGGCTGGGTAATTTCTTCGGAAGAGTTTTTTAAAGAACATTTAGCGGCTGTAAACTTCTTTAAACTTCGTGCTTCATGGGGGCAAGTGGGTAACCAGGATATCGCTGATTTTCAATATGCGGCACCCATCAGTACCTCAACAGGCATTACGTCCTCCAACCCCGGAGCGCATTATGTCTTTGGAACGAGCAATAATAATATCGCCGGTGCTTATCCGAGCCGCTTATCCAATCCGAATCTGACCTGGGAAACTTCCGAACAGACCAATATTGGATTTGACGCCAAATTCGCGAAAAGCCGCCTGGATGTTGTGGCCGATTTTTATGTCAAAAAGACGAAGAACTGGTTGGTTACAGCGCCTGTTTTGGCGACAACCGGTACGTTGCCTCCTTTTATCAATGGCGGTGATGTGAAGAATACGGGGGTAGAATTGGGACTAAATTGGGCGGACAGGATCAATGAAGTCAAATACCGTCTTGGGGTAAATGGTGCCTACAACAAAAATAAGGTCGGACAAATACCAACTGAAGATGGAATTATCCACGGACAGACAGCCATGTTATACGATAATTCGGAAGAATTTTATCGTGCCGCAAACGGCCTGCCCATTGGTTACTTCTGGGGGTATAAAACAGACGGTCTGTTCCAGAGCCAAGCCGAGATCGATGCCTGGAAAACAGCCGGGAAAGGTATTCTTCAAGCGGATGTAAAACCCGGCGATGTGAAATATGTAGATCAGAATAACGATGGTATTATCAATGCCTCGGATAAAACAAATCTGGGTGTAGGCATGCCTAGTTTCACCTATGGATTTAATATTGGACTAGATTATAAAGGATTTGATTTTTCGGTCAATGCCTACGGCTCCCTGGGCAACAAAATTGTACAGTCTTACCGCAATCATGCCAATAAACAGGCAAACTATACCACACGAATATTAGAGCGATGGACGGGAGAGGGTACTTCCAATACGATCCCCCGTGTTACGGAAACTAATGTCAACTGGCAGTTTTCAGACCTTTATATTCAGGATGGAGACTTCCTTCGGATTAGCAATGTGACCTTAGGTTATGACTTATCGAAGCTGATCAAATGGAAGTATGCCAATCAGATCCGCTTCTACGTACAAGGTCAAAATCTGTTTACGTTCACCAAATATGATGGGATGGATCCTGAGATCGGTTATGGAACCGATGGTTGGGTATCGGGTATCGACCTCGGTTACTATCCAAGACCAAGGACTGTATTATTTGGCCTAAATGTTAAATTCTAAACACAAGAAATCATGAAAAAAACGAGCTATATCTATCATTCCATGTTATTTGGATCCTTAATCTTAGGATCATGTTCATCCAGTTTTTTGGATGTCGAACCGATGACTAGCGTTTTGGAAAGCAATTTTTATAAAACGATAGCCGATGCTGACATGGCCTTGGTCGGTTGTTATGATGGTTATCAACGGACGACTTCCAATGGGAGTCAGGCCTTCTATATCACTGCAGAAGTAGCAAGCGACAATTGTTTTGGTGGAACTGGTACAACAGACGGTCGCGCATTTCAGGCAATAGACCGTTTTGATATTGCGCAATCCCAATCGGACAATAATATCTTTGATGGTACCTGGTCTGATTACTATGCGGGGATTTTTCGCTGCAATACACTTTTGGGAAAATTGGATGGTACTGATTTTTCAGGTAACACAACAGCGCGGGTACGTATTGAAGGGGAAACAAAATTCCTGCGGGCCACCATGTACTTTGATCTCGTCCGTCTCTTCGAAAACATCCCTTTGCTAACGGGCCCGACCAATGAGAATATTCCACAGTCGGACCCCAAAGCTGTTTATCAACTGATTGTTTCGGACCTTAAATTTGCGGCTGCCAATATCCCGGCAACAGCTTACCCGAAGTCAGCTGCGGCAACCAATGATGGTCGGGCAACTCCATTTGCTGCTAAAGCGCTACTGGCCCGTGTTTATCTATTTTATTCAGGCTATTACGGCAGTGAAGATATCGGTGTCTCCAAAGCCGAAGCCTTGGCGGGACTGGAAGAAGTTATCAGCAGTGGCCAGTTTGCGCTGGTGGCAGATTTCAAGAATCTGTGGCCGGCAGCGAGCTATATCCCCAATGCAAGCAATAATACACTAGACATCTCCAAATATGCCGGTAAGGGAAATGTTGAAGTGGTATTTGCGCAGAAATTCAACAATACCTCGAATTATAGCGGGTATATCGATGGCAACCGCTGGGTCGTCTTCCTGGGCTTGCGCGGTAAAAATTGGTCTCCGTATGGTCAGGGATGGGGTGCATGTACGGTAAGCAAAAAGTTCTTCAATGAGTTTGACAACATGGATACGCGCAAAACCGCCTCAATTATTGATATCGATGGCGAGAACATCACCGGATTTGACCTGAAAGACCAGCGTGAGTATACAGGTTACACCATAAAAAAATACGCCCCTACGGCATTGCCGGATGGCACTACCAATACAGGTGGAGATAAGGATATGCAACTGTCCCAAGACCAGGATTACTTTGTCATCCGCTATGCTGATGTCTTGCTTATGGCGGCAGAACTCGGATCCGCAAACGCACAGAAATACTTTGACGAGGTAAGGAAAAGAGCGTACAAGACCAATTTTGTGCCGCTAACAGTTTCAAAAAATAATATTCTGAAGGAAAGAAAATTTGAATTTGCGTTTGAAGGTATCCGTTATTGGGATGTATTGCGGCAGGGGTTAAATAATGCGGCTGCTACACTGGAAACAACCGAAGATGTGCTTAGCGGTTCGGTGCCGGAGAAGGTCAGCGTGACTAAGGAACGTTTTTTGACAACGAAAGGATTTATGCAGATTCCAAACAAGCAGATTACGTTATCCAATGGTGTACTGAAACAAAATGCCGGCTGGAACTAAACATAGGTATACTAGGACTTACTATTAGTTGAATTATAACTAGATAAACATGAAAAAGATATTCACATATATCATCTGCTTCTTTGTAGCGATGGTACTCTTTGGAGCCTGTTCTCCGGAGAATTATACCCTGGGGGACATCGATGTCACATCGGCACAGTTAGAGAAGGGTAAAGCGTTTACCATTGAACATGATGCCAATAATCCCAATATTGTGTATTTAACGAGTTTGATGGATCCCAGATACACCGCTTTATGGGAGCATCCACAGGGACGGAGCCAGGAAAAAAAGGTGACCTTGAAAATGCCTTTCCCTGGTGATTACACGGTAAAATTTGGTGTCGAGACGCGTGGTGGCATCGTCTACGGCGAGCCTGTGACCTTTAAAATCGATCAGATGTATGCCGAATTTATCAGTGACGAGACCTGGACCTTACTGGCGGGCGGGGCAGGGGAAGAGAAAACCTGGTATCTCGATCTAGATGCTGACGGTATCTCCCGTTACTTTAAAGGTCCGCTGTATTTTTACGGTACCGGTGACTGGTGGGGAAGCATCAACAAAACAGCTGCGCCCCTAAACAGCGATAGCTGGAGCTGGGAACCCGATTGGAAAGGCAATAGCTGGCTGATGCCGGCAGGCAATTATGGGAGTATGACTTTTGACCTGAAAGGTGGCGCAAACATTCATGTTAACCATGCTATGCTGGGCAAAGTCCAGAAGGGAACTTTCAATATTGATACCGAAAAGAAAACCATCCGCATGACGGGGGCTTCGCCTTTACATGGAAAACCACAAGATGGGATCGTCGTCGACTGGGGCGATGTCCGTATTATGTCGTTGACCGAGAATACCATGCAACTGGGGGTATTGCGAGATCCCGTGCTTTCGAACGACGGAGCGGCCATGCTGACCTTTAATTTTATCAGCAAGGCCTACAAGGAGAGTTTGGCCGGAGATGCCAAGGATAACAACAAGACCCCATAAATGTATGCTGAAGCAATTAGTTGATACTGGGTATAGCCGAATAATGATCCTGCTCTTCCTCTTATTTGCGACCGCGAGCTCCGTAAGTGGACAGTCCGGAAAGGTTATTGATTTTAATGGGGGCTGGTGGTTTAAACTGGACAGCATCCAGCAATATAGCAATGGACGAAACGGAGAGGGCTGGCGAAAGCTCGATCTACCACATGACTGGAGTATCGAAATGCCATTTAGAGAAAACAGCCCTGCAGGTAGCGGGGCTGCTTACCTCGATGGTGGCGTAGGCTGGTATCAAAAAACGTTTAAGTTGGCTCAGGCTGAGCGAGGGCAACGGATATTTATTGCATTCGAAGGTGTATACGAAAACAGTGAAGTCTGGATCAATGGGCATTTCTTGGGAAAAAGACCCAATGGTTATATCGGATTCGAATATGAGCTTTCCCCTTATTTATACTGGGATGGTAGGGACAACCTGCTTTCAGTAAAAGTAAACAATAAGAATCAGCCCAATTCGCGTTTCTATTCGGGTTCGGGTATCTATCGTGATGTTAAATTAATCAGCCGAAATCCAGTCGCCATAGGCAGCAACAGTACCTTCATAAGGGCTGGGCAGCTCAGCGAGAAACACGCTGTCGTGGATCTCAGCCTCGAAATTGAGCATAGCCCTAAGGCATCTAAAAATATGATGTTGTTGACAGAGGTGCTTTCAGCTCAAGGTGCTGTTATAGCGAGTAAACGTACTACGTTGAACGCCCTCAAGGCAGGTCTGCATCCCCTCGATCAGCAGATAGTCCTCGAAAATCCCATCTTATGGGGTATCGAAAATCCCTATCAATATACAGCAAAGATTAAACTTATTGTTGATGGTCGGGTTGTAGATGAACAGCTTACGAAATTTGGCTTACGTAATTTTAGCTTCGATCAGCAACAGGGCTTTATGCTCAATGGGAGGCCGCTTAAAATCCGTGGGGTCTGTTTACATAGTGATCTCGGCGCTTTGGGCATGGCATTCAACCGATCTGCAGCATTACGTCAGCTTCGCATCATGAAAGAAATGGGGGTGAATGGAATACGGACATCACACAATCCTGCGGCGCCAGCGTTTTTGGACCTCTGCGATAGCTTGGGTTTTGTTGTGATGAGTGAAACCTTCGATGTCTGGAATGGGCGTAAAAATCCCTATGACTATCATTTATATTGGGACGAATGGTACAAGCGGGACTTTGTTGACCATATCAAAAGGGACCGGAATCATCCGTCGCTGTTTATATGGTGCCTGGGCAATGAAGCGCAGGAGCAATGGCATTCCAAAGCTGATGGTGCAGCGATTCCGATTGCGCTGGCAACAATCGTCGATAGTCTGGATGGCACACGTCCGACCACCATTGCCAATAATGAACTCTCCAAAGCCAATCCGGTGCTGATGAGTTCGGCGGTAGATTTGATTGGCTACAACTATAACCATAAGAAATGGGCAAGCTTCCCACAAGATCATCCTGAAAAGAAGTTTATCGTAACGGAAAGTACTTCGGCATTGGAAAGCCGCGGAACGTATGATTTGGTGCCATATGATTCTAGTCGCATGTGGCCAGAACGATGGGATATTCCCTTTTCTGGCGGGAACAAAGACAGGAACATATCGGCTTACGACAATGTATTTACACCTTGGGGATCAAATCATCAGACAAGCTTGAGGTTGATGGAAAAGTACGACCATATTGCGGGCATGTATGTATGGACAGGATTTGATTATCTCGGCGAACCAACACCCTACACCTGGCCGGCACGAAGTTCGTACTTTGGTATTGTGGATCTAGCTGGATTTCCGAAAGATGTCTACTATCTGTATCAAAGCGTCTGGACAGAAAAGCCGGTCTTACATGTATTGCCTCATTGGAATTGGAAGCAAGGTGATCGGGTAGATATCGTGGTATATTTTAATCAGGCTGACCGGGTGGAGCTTTATCTGAACGGTAAAAGGATAAGGGAGCAGTCCAAAGACCCAGATCGGTACGACCTTGTATTTAAAGCTGTTG
Source organism: Sphingobacterium sp. Ag1 (assembly GCF_000988325.1). Lineage (NCBI taxonomy): Bacteria > Pseudomonadati > Bacteroidota > Sphingobacteriia > Sphingobacteriales > Sphingobacteriaceae > Sphingobacterium > Sphingobacterium sp. Ag1. Next base: position 406,098 of record NZ_LBGU01000044.1, read on the forward strand.
AATTCAAACCAGGGGAGATTGAAGTAATATCGTTTCAAGGTGGCAAGAAACTGCTAAGTAAAACGATCCGTACCGCAGCGAAAGCGCATCGTATACAATTGTTTGCAGAAAATGTGAATTTCAATTCGGCAAAGAAAGAACTTTCCTTTGTACATGCTTATATCGTGGACGAGTTTGGCACGATCGTTCCTTATGCAGACGATAAAATCGAATTTGAGGTGGAGGGAGATGGTGCAAAAATTGTGGCGACAGACAATGGCAATACGACGGATCTGACGAGCTTCCAATCTGCTTCCCGCAATGCTTTTCATGGTAAAGCCTTGGCGATTGTCACGAGCAAAAACAAAGGCAAAATACAGGTAAGGGCAAAAAGCGAAGGACTAATTTCGGGTGATATTCAACTTGAAGCCAAATAGTTCTTGGCTCTGCTCTGCGCTGGATTTGTATGTTTTTTTTCACTAATAAGAGCAAGGTCCGACCATGGTCGGACCTTGCTCTTTGTTGTATCACGCGATCATTAAGGCTATGATTTACTTGCCGATACAGAATTTCGAGAAGATATTATCCAATAAATCGTCTGTCGAAACACTTCCCGTGATTTCACCAAGATGATATAGCGCTTGGCGGATATCCATTGCTAGGAAATCAGAAGTGACCGGATTGTCAATACCATATATTACGCGTTCCAGTGAATCTGCTGTTTTTTGTAGCGCTTCCACGTGACGGATGTTGGTGACCATAACATCATCTGTATTTAAATTTCCTAATTGTACACGATTGATCAATTCGTCTTTCAATTCCTCGACGCCAATTTGCTCTTTTGCTGAAATGTAGAGCGGATTAAGGACATTGTAAACGTCTTTTTGCGCCTCAGAAAGCAAATCTGATTTATTGATAATGGTGACAAACGGAATTTGTAGTCGCTCGATTTCTGGTAATTGAGCTTGTACTTCTTCAACTTTGTCCTGGGTAGGATCGAAAAGGTAAATGATCAATCGTGCCTGTTTCATCTTTTCACGGGTACGCTCAACTCCTTTTGCTTCAATAACATCTGCCGTCTCACGTATACCTGCAGTGTCAATAAATCGGAATGTGACGCCATGAATATTAATTTCATCTTCAATAGTATCACGCGTAGTCCCTGCAATATCGGAAACAATGGCACGTTCTTCATTTAAGAAAGCATTCAATAGGGTTGATTTTCCAACATTCGGTTTCCCCGCAATGACAACAGGCACACCATTTTTAAGGACGTTACCTTGTTCAAAAGATTGTATTAATTTTTGAACAATGACCTGTATTTTGTTGATTAGATTTTTTAGCTGATCCCTGTTCGCAAATTCCACATCTTCTTCCGAAAAATCAAGCTCTAATTCAATTAGTGAAGCAAAGTGAATGAGATCTTCACGAAGGGATTTAAGCTGATTGGAGAAACCGCCCCGCATTTGTTGCATCGCCACTTGATGTGAAGCTGCAGAATTGGATGCAATTAAATCGGCAACTGCTTCTGCTTGTGATAGATCCATGCCACCATTGAGAAATGCACGTAGGGTAAATTCTCCCGGACGAGCAGCACGTGCTCCTTTTTTGATCAGTAAATTTACAACGCGCTCGATAATATATTTGGAGTTGTGCGTTGATATTTCCACCGAATTTTCTCTCGTGTAGGAGTTCGGGGCTACAAATAAAGAAACAAGTACTTCATCTATAATCTCTTCGCCATCCCGTATGGTTCCAAAATGGATAGTATGCGATGCTTGTTGAAGCAGGTTCTTTCCTTTAAATATTTCGTTTGTAATTTTTATGGCATTCTGACCCGAAACGCGTATGACAGCGATAGCTCCATTTGTTCCAGAAGATGTCGCTAATGCAACAATGGTATCTTCAGTGATATATCCCGTATTTGACATGGTACAAAGATACGTTAAATTGGAATAATGGATTCTATATATTGCGGCACAAATTAAATTCATCTTGACCGATTAAACCTTTGTTCAAACATTGAAGTCATACCCATAGAAACGCTTGTAAAAAAGAATGAAACACAGGCGGAGTGAAATTAATTTTTAAATTTAAATTATACTGTTATGAGAAAGATGATATACTTCGCGTTGGCAATAGGAGGACTTGTATTAGTGGCTCCACAACAATCTTCCGCTCAGTATCGGGGACATGAACGTGAATGGAAACAGGACAAAGAGCGTAGAAAATATGAAGAGAAAAGGGATAAGGAATATCGAAAATATTTAGAAAAACGCGAAAAAGAAGACCGTAAATATCATAAAGAAGTAGCTAAGTCATACCGAAAAGGATACCGTCATGGAGCACCAGCCTGGGCAAGTGCACATCGTTACGATAGTAGACACCATGTATACTTTAGAGATTACAAAACATTCTATGACCCTTACAGAGGAGGTTACGTGTATATGCGCAATGGCCGTTGGAATTTTTCATCAAACGTGCCTTCGTTTATGTTGAATGTCAACTTGGGAGCAGCCAATATCCGGATTGTAAAAGATGTTGCAATTAGCAGACATCCTGAAGATTTTTACAATGACTACCGTTGGGACTAGAAAGAATTTATCTTGTTGTTTGAATAAAAAAGCCTCAATCTTTAGGGAGATGAGGCTTTTCTTTTTGCTAGTCTTCTTCGAAACTGACCTTATTCACTTCAAGCGACTTTATCCGCGCTAGCGATTCGATTCTTAAATCAGGCAATTCTCTTAATCTTTTTCCCCCTTCTTGGAAGGACTTCTCTATAATAAACCCCATGCCTGATAACGACGCACCTGATTGCTGGACCAAATCGAGCATGCCAAAAGCAGCATTTCCATTGGCCAAAAAATCGTCTATAAAAAGAACATTGTCGCCGGGTGCAAGAAATTCTTTACTGACACAGATGTCGTAGGTTCTATTCTTGGTAAACGAATGTACCTGGCTCACATACATATCGGCCATGGTCGTGGGTTTTGCTTTTTTTACAAATACAACCGGGAGTTCTAAAAGGTAGCCAAGCATAATCGCTGGGGCTATTCCGCTTGCTTCAATTGTAATGATTTTATTGATCGGGAGGTCTGCAAAACGGCGGACAAATTCCACCGCAATAGATTTCATCAATACGGGGTCCATTTGATGATTGATGAAGTTGTCTACTTTAAGTATGCCTCCTGCGAGACTTTTACCGTCATGAAGGATTCTATCCTTTAATAATTTCATGTTTTACTTGTATAAATATAGCGTGCTATGTCAAAATTTTGATCAGTTGATCCTTAATCCATCTCCATTTGATAGAGGTTATTGAACTCTTCTTGATGATGTTCGAGAATGACCTTCCGTTTCATTTTTAAGGTTGGTGTTAACTCTCCATTTTCAATTGTAAATTCGTCGGTTAAAATAATCGGTTTCTTGATCTGCTCCCAGTTACCAAAATGCTGGTTTGCACGGCGCACCTCCTGATTGACTTTTTTTACAATAGTCGGGTCAGTCAGAAAATCATCCTTTGCCATGGTAGCAAGTTCAGGAGCATCTGTTCTGGCCCAATCCAACAAATGGGCATAGTTTGGTACAATAAAGGCAGAGGCAAATTTCATCCCGTCACCGATTACCATTGCCTGTTCTATAAACTTAGATTCAACGAGCTTGGTTTCGATAGGTTGTGGTATAACGTACTTTCCACCCGAAATTTTGAACATCTCTTTTTTTCGGTCAATGATTTTTAAGAATTTCTCATCTTCCCACTTCCCGATATCTCCGGTGTGCAACCATCCATCAATGATGGTTTTATCCGTCTCTGCCTTATTCTTATAATAGCCCATCATGACGTTGGGACCTTTTACCAATATCTCTCCGTCTTCGGCGAGTTTTATTTCAACAAAACGTACAGGAAGTCCAACAGTGCCAATGCGAATACCTTTGATATAATGATTGACTGAAATGAGTGGTGAGGCTTCGGTCATGCCGTAACCCTCATATAATGGAATTCCTGCAGCTAAGAAGGCACGTGTTAACTTGCTGTGAAGAGAGGCTGATCCAGAGGCAACGGTAAGCAATTCGCCACCCAAAGCCTCATACCATTTGTTAAGGACAAGTTTCTTGGCAAGCTTTAGTTTGAGATTATAGGATAGGCTTCTTTTCTCAGGATTTGGATCATATTCTTCTGCGACTGAGACAGCCCAATCAAAAACTTTTCGTTTGAAACCAGTGAGATCGTGGCCTGTTTTCATGATTTTCTCGTAGACTTTTTCAAGAATACGGGGGACAACGGTCATGATATGAGGTTTTACTTCCTTCAGATTATCACCTATTTTATCAAAAGATTCTGCGATATAGATCGTAAAGCCGAGATACATATAGGTATATAAAACCATGCGTTCGTAGGCGTGGCAGGGTGGCAGGAAGGTCAATCCGCGGTCGTAAGCCTTACAGGGCGTAATTTCTGCTGCACCTAATACATTGGAAAATATATTATTGTGTGACAGCATGACGCCTTTTGGTTTGCCCGTGGTTCCAGAAGTGTAGATCAGGGTAGCGAGATCTTCAGGTTTGATCTGATCGCGGAGCGCTGCTAGTTTTTCTGGGGAGCAATTGGAGCCTATATCATTAAGTTCTTTCCAGCTGCGTGTTCCTTCCTGTTCGGCGATACAAAAAAGATACTTCAATGTATAGATTGAATCGGTTAGATTCATCAGGCGATCGTACAAGCTTTTGTTACTGACGATACAGACCCTGATTTCGGCATCATTAAAAATATATTGATAGTCTGTATCGGTAATATTTGGATAGATGGCCACCACGACTGCACCAATTTGCTGGATTGCAAAGTCAATCATATGCCATTCCATGCTACTGCCGGCAATGAGACCAACTTTCTCGCTGGGTTTCACGCCAAGTTCAATCAGCCCTTCGGAGAGGTTGTCTACTTGTTCAAGAAAATCTGCTGTTTTGATATAATTCCACTTGCCGTCCACTTTGTGCGCAAACATATCAAGATTGGGGTATTTGCCCATCTGTTGACGTGCAAGATCAAATAATCTAAGTTTTTCTTCCATTTCAAATCGTATTCTTTTAAGCTCCTGGGGAGCACCCTTCCAGTATGAACTTTGTTTTAAGGGAAAAGTTTGCAAACATAAATAATTGTTTCAAGAATATGGAATGATTTTGTAATTAGCTTGTTTCAAAAGTGCGAAGGGGAGGCGAGTGATAGGTAAAGTGCTTTTGTGCTTTTCAAAAGTAGGGTGTTTCTTGGAGACCATTTGAGCATAGTTCCTTGAGTAGATGGACTTGATGCGCGCCAATTATAAAAAAAGCTAGTCGTTATCGACTAGCTTTTCTTCTTTGTTTTTCTTTGATCAAAAGCCCGAGCTCCCGACCTGTCGCTCCTGCGACTGAAGTATTTTCCTGTGCTCTACGGAAAAGGTATGGCATCACTGCTTTCACCGGTCCGTAAGGCATGTATTTGGCAACATTGTAGCCATGTGCAGCTAAATTGAAGCTCAGGTTATCAGACATACCCAATAATTGTGCAAAGTAAATACGGTCGATTGATCGGTCGATACCACGTCTGTCAATTTCCTTTGCAAGTAGCATGCTACTGTCCTCATTGTGTGTACCCGCCATTAGTCCAAAGTTGTCCAGATGATCCAAGATAAATTCAATAGCTTCATTATAATCTCTATCGGAAGCTTCTTTATTTGGCTGGATGGGATCGGAATAACCTTTTTGCGCAGCGCGAGCACGTTCGATCTCCATATAGGCACCACGAACGATCTTAGCACCCATGTGAAATCCTCTAACTTTGGCGTATTCAAAGTCAGCTTTCAAAGATGCCAACTTATCACTACGGTACAATTGATAAGTATTATATACAATTGGTTTTTCCATATTGTATTTTTCCATCATTTCACGAGCGATATCGTCAATTGCATCTTGGATCCATGAATGTTCAGCATCTACTAAAACTTTTACACCAGCTGCATGACAAGCTTTACAGATGCGATCGGTACGATCCAACATACGTTGGTATTCTGCCTGTTCACTTTCTGTCAAGGCTTCCTTTGCATTGACTTTTTCAAACAGTTCAAATCGGCCTAATCCAGTTGGTTTAAATACTGAAAATGGAATGTATTTGTTTTTACTGGCCGCGACTACGGTGCGCAATACCTCGTTGCAGCAAGCGTCAAATGCACTTTCAGTTTCTTCTCCTTCAACGGAATAATCCAATATTGTCCCTACACCATTCTCTCCCAATTCGTTGATCGCATTTTCGCAACCTTCGATGGTCTCTCCGCCACAAAAATGCTTGAAGATTGTTTTACGGATGATACCCTGGATAGGTAATCCGATGTTCAGTGCAAAGTTGGTCATTGACGGACCTACTTTTGTCAAGAAGTTATTCGCTATTATTTTGAATAACCAATACGCTCTTTCCAAATCCTTATCGCTTTTACTTTTAAAAGCAATCTCTGTATTATCAAAGGATAATGTCTTGGGCTCAGAATTCTCAATCATAATCTTTATTTGCAATAAGGCAAATGTAGCAATTTACTAAGCATTAAAACGATGATAATTCTTGTATTCCTCAGTGAAACCACTATTTTTGTGAAATGCAAGAATTTAAAATCGAGGGCGAATATATCCAGCTCATACAGTTACTTAAAGCTTTAAATTGGGTGGAGCATGGTGCTATGGCTCAGTGGGTTGTATCGGAAGGGTGTGTAAAGTATAATGGGCAGGTCGATTACCGGAAAAGGCTCAAATTGCGACCAGGAGATGTTGTTGAATTTGATGGGATGCAAATAAAATTGGTGTAATATTAAACAATATTGGTAAATAGAAAACTTAAACCTTAAAGAATCGTAGAATGGAAGTCATAGAAAGTTTGGGCTATCAGGTATATTTTGATGATACGTTGGCCTCTTTGGAGGCGTTTTTAGCTGAGCGCAGTTACTCAAAGATCATCGTCTTGGTGGATACCAACACCTTGGATAATTGTTTACCCTTATTTCAGCAGGCCTTACCCAATTTGGCGAATTATGATGTGATAGAAGTAGATCCTGGCGAGGAAAATAAAAATATTGATTTCTGTATTGGCGTATGGCATAATATGCTCGATTTCGGAGCGGATAGGCATTCGTTGATGATCAACCTGGGTGGTGGGGTAGTCACCGATATGGGGGGATTTGCAGCGTCAACTTTCAAAAGAGGGATGGATTTTATTCAAATTCCGACGACTTTACTTTCCCAGGTAGATGCATCGGTAGGAGGTAAGACCGGTATTGATATGGGCAGTGTGAAAAATATTATTGGAACTTTTGCACAACCTCAAGCAGTATTTATTTCGAGCCAGTTTTTGAAAACCTTAGATCAGCGTCAGTTAATCTCAGGTTTTGCTGAAGTAATCAAACATGGACTGATCTTCGATCGGGATTACTACGAGCGAGTGAAAAAATTGGAGATCGATCAAATCGACAATTCTTTGGTCAAGCATTCTGTTTCGATCAAAAACCGTGTTATCCTTGAGGATCCGAAAGAAAAAGGACTACGTAAAATATTAAACTTTGGTCATACAATTGGTCATGCTATTGAGGGATACTCGTTGTTGAATGATGCTTCACCTTTATTACATGGAGAAGCTATTGCAGCGGGAATGATTTGTGAGGGGTATCTATCGCATAAATTGAATGGTCTGCCTTTGGATGAATTAAACGATTTGATCCAAACCTTCAGAAAATACTTTAAAGATTATACATTTGATTCATCCATTGATACAGCCTTGTTGGATTTGATGCGAAATGATAAGAAAAATTTGTCCAATCAGATCGGTTTTGCATTGCTTGACCAAATTGGCAGTTGTCAATATGATATCTACGTTTCTGAGGAAGATATTATTGAAAGCCTTGATTTTTACCGTGAGCTAATCACACCATAATAAAACAGAAAAACCGTGTATCGGGAGAATGCACGGCTTTTCTTTACAGCTATTTTTATCGCGATTTCGTTTCGTAAAATAGTAAATCTAAACTTTAATCATCATAATAACCATTTATATCATGAATAGAATCTTCGTTTTTCTGTTTCTCCTGTTGGGGATATCAGCTGCTGTTCAGGCACAAAGGCAAGTATTGATCTTTAGCAAGACAAAAGGGTTTAGACACGGAAGCATCGAAAAGGGTGCGCAGGTACTTAAGCAATTGCTTGATAAAGAAAAGATAAAATCTGATCATTCGGAGGATGCAGCTCTGTTTACCGATCAGGGATTGAACAAATATGACGCCGTTATCTTTCTGAGCACAACCGGCGATATTCTCGATAGTGCGCAACAGGAAGCATTTGTGCGGTATATACAATCGGGAAAAGGATTTGTGGGTATCCATGCGGCGACGGACACTGAGTTTGATTGGCCCTGGTATAATGGTCTTGTAGGGGCATATTTTGCGTCTCATCCTGCAGTACAAAAAGCCAAAATTGATGTACTGGATAGAAAACATCCAGCTACCAAGCACCTCGATCCGATCTGGTGGCACAAGGATGAGTGGTATAACTTCAAGGATGTGAAGGGTGGTCTGCATGTTTTGATGAATCTGGATGAAAAAAGCTACCAGAATGGAAAAATGGGTGATCAACATCCAATTTCCTGGACCCAAAGCTACGACGGGGGGAAAGTATTCTATACCGGGCTTGGACATACCGATGAGTCCTATGACGAACCTGAATTCCAAAAACATCTCATTGGAGGAATTCTATCTGTTCTTCCTAAGAAATAGTAAGCTATTGACCGATTTTCTTAAATAGGGCGTACCTTACGTGGCTTTTTAACAAGGACACAATGAAAAGTCCCAAATGGTCATTCCATTTGGGACTTTTTTTTCGAGAATAGCGAAATCGGAAGACTATTGATTTCACCATTTGCTCGGGTTTAATAGTTTAGTTTATATTTTGCCCCCACACTAAACCAACGACCGGGCATTGGAACGGCCGCAGCTTCTATATAACTCTTGTCAAATATATTTTGTACATCGGCAAAGATATTTAAGTCTTGGAATTGGTACGATCCTCGTACGTCAGCAATGAAATAAGATTTGTAACTGATACGCTCATTAAAGCGGTTGGCAGAAGTGAACATCCAATTCTTGTAGTTTATGGTAAAGTTGGCAATAACTTGATGCCTTAGGCTCTCAATAGCATATTTGGATAGTATCCCATCTGCTAGTGTTATGCTTGGATTGAGATAATTATAACTTAGCGTTGTAAAGTATCGTGTCGTTGCACTGGGATCATTGATATTATATCGGAATGAAGCATTGAATCCATCAATTTTGTTTTTTCCAATATTAATCGGTTTCCATGGAACGACCGTTCCGCTTCCGGTATTGGCATCCTCTTTTTGCCAGTCGATAAAATCGTTTATCCTTCGATGGAAATAGCCCGCTTGCGCAATAACTCGATTGGATAAGTATTTTATACCACCTTCGATCTGATAGGCATTTTCAGAGCTCAGTGTGGGGTTTCCGACGTTGGCTGTCTGATTGGTGTAAAGATCCGTGAAGGAAGGGATACGTTGGCTAGAACCTGCGTTGACTACAATCTTCCAATGTTCGGTGATATCATATCCTAGATCTAGCCCCGGGAATACCTGCCAGCCAAATTTTGAGTTATAATTGATATAGGCACCTGAGTTGATCATCAGTTTTTCGATCGCCTCTGTTTTGAATTCAAGGTAGCCACCGTAATTCTCCCGGTTATGGTCGCCAATACTGGTGCTATTGATGCGTTCAAATCGACTTTCTAATCCTAAGCCAAATGTACCATAACTTTGCTCCAATGTGGCATTGATTTCAGCTCCAAAGACGTTGCTGTAATGTTTGGACCTACCTTTGGTTGTTTCTCTGCCTAAATACCAATATTCATCTTCGTTGTAGCGGTTACTGATGCGTGGACTGATGGAAAATGCCTGTGTTAATTGATGCTTGGACTGCAGGGAAGCGAAAGCTGTCTTAACCTGTTCATAAGCTTCCTTGTCATTCGGTGCAGCATAGTAACCATTGGCTCCAAATTGATTGTTGATATAGCCAACATTGGCTTTTATCATATTGGCTGTATTCGGTTGATATGTCCCGTCATAATAGAGTTTATTATTGTTAGAGGCTGTATTATAGCGTTGTCCATTCGAATCTTCGTGGCCAAAATATAAACCGTGGCTTGTTTGCTTGGTTAAGAACTGTGAGCCAAGCTGAACACCTTTACCATAATACTTGCCTGCACTTGTCTGCTCATTATCTTTGAATGAAGAACCACCATACACTTGGGCGCTAATCTGATTCGATTCCATTTTTTTTGTCACGATGTTAATGGCGCCAGTTAGCGCATTAATGCCGAAAATTCTGGATGCTGGTCCTCGAATGATTTCGATACGCTCGATGGCCTCCAGCGGAACCGGAAGGTTCATATTGTGATGGGCACTCTGTGGATCGGTGATTTTAACACCATTGAGTAGGATCGCCGTCTGTTCAAAAGAGCCTCCGTCGATACTTATATCTGCCTGCGAACCGAATGGTCCACGTTGGCGAATATCAACTCCTGGGATATTGCTAAGCAATTCGTTGATTGATCGATTTGGTAGTCTCTGTATATCTTCCTGCGTCAATATTTGGATGTTCTTGCTTTGTTTTGAAAAAGGGATCTGTAAGCGATTTTGATTAATGATGACTTCACCCAAAGCGGTTGTGTCTTTAATCTGCGCAGTCGCGGCTCCAATACTCAGTACTAGTGCAAGTTTTGTTAACGTAATATTCTTATTCAACATGTTTTCCTAGATTTTACGCTGCAAAAGTAGCTTAGCAGATTAAAAAACAAATAGTCCGGCGCGAATAATATTGGTAGTCCGGGTGGTGTTCTATAACCTTCTTATATCCATTCTTCTCGACCGATACGCTTTTTCCCTGTTATATCGATGTGATCTTGCTTGTTGGTGCTTTTTATTTTTTCGATGTTGGTCAAATCGGGTTGGCCAGATTCGAGCCAGGCGGAATACCAATAGGAGGCAACACGTAAGATGGTTTTTTGCATTCTCCTTTCTACCATACCGTTCATGGCTTCATGATAGGCTCTGGCATAATTATCAGAGTAGGTCCATACCAGTTGATTGTTTCGTTCAATAAATGATTTTTTTTGAGATGCCTTAAATTGACGATCGAGACCAGCTTCAATCGTTAAGACAGAATCCACAAGGCGATTACTTTCGTAAACAATAACCCAGGCTTCTTGTAGAGGATCTTTGATATAGCTCGCTTTTCCGACGCGAAGGTTGTATTTTTCGGAAAACATTTCCGGTAAGCGGCTTTCCCAGAATGCATGTATGCCTAGTTGATTGGTGAGCTGTCCATTGTAATTTTTAGTCGTATGCAATGGAACATGGGCGTCTGCAATATAATGGCCCAGTTCTGCTGAGTGTTTGATGATCCGTTTATAATCTTTTGCTTGAAAGGCCTTAACAAGCTTTTGATAGGTAAGGTTGATTTGCCAGGGTACTATACCATTTTTTAACAATTGACTTTCTTGAAATCTTTCTTTGCCTTGTGACCAATGTAGGGGTATGGTATCAATTGTACTTTCCTTAAGGTAGTCCTCCATATCGATAAAATGCCTCGGGCCTTCAGCGCTATCTGTGAAGCAACGTTTGTCTGGATCGACCGCTTTTTCGGTAATAAGGTCGATATTGGATTTATAAAATTTTGCCAACTTTGCTGGTAGGGCGAAAACGGCATAATGATTAATTTTTTTATGCGCAAAAAATCCCCACGATGTTAAAATTAGCATGGCGATTATGCAAAGCATCTGATAAAATAGAGACTTCATGGGGTATCAAACTGGCTATTAATTAATTGTTGATATTAAATATACATAAAGGAAAATTAAAAATGGATTAACTGCATTTTTTATTGATGTTAATTTATATTTTCTTAACATAACTAAACAATAAAATAATATTGATACTCGTTAAAATTGATTAATTTGCCGACACAAAATGCAGTCATTATGAAAATATTGTATGCCGTACAAGGGACAGGAAACGGACATCTGAGCCGTGCAATGGATATTGTCCCCTGTCTGAGGGAGTTAGGGGAAGTCGATGTTTTGGTTAGTGGAATTCAAGCGGATCTATCATTACCTTTTGAAGTGAAATACCGTTATCACGGGCTGAGTTTTATCTTTGGTAAATCCGGCGGGGTAGACCTGTGGAAAACTTTTATGAGTTCGACGATCCGCAAATTTACGAATGAAATTAAGAGCTTACCCATCGAAAACTATGATTTGGTGATCAATGATTTTGAACCGATCTCTGCCTGGGCTTGTCATTCAAAAGATTTAGAATGCATTGGCTTGAGCCATCAGATCGCTGCCTTAGACCCATCGAGCCCCAAGCCAGAAGATAGTGACATGTTGGGCAAATTTATCATGAAAAATTATGCTCCGTCTACCCATTCCTATGGTTTCCATTTCAAGCGGTACGGCAAGAACATTTATCCACCGGTTATCCGCAATGCTGTTCGTGAATTAAATGTCACCGATCAGGGACATTACACGGTTTACCTCCCCGCATATGACGATGCGCATCTTTTAAAGCATTTGATGAAGTTTCCGGACGTGAAATGGGATGTCTTTAGTAAACACAATTCAAAGGCATTTGACATGAAAAATGTAACGATAAGACCGATCAATAACCAATCTTTTATTGATAGTATGGCATCTTCTTCTGGAGTTTTATGTGGGGCAGGTTTTGAAACACCGGCAGAAGCGTTATATTTGAAAAAGAAACTGTTAGTTATCCCAATGAAAAACCAGTATGAGCAGCATTTGAATGCAGCGTCATTGGAAGAGATGGGAGTGCCTGTAATTTCGAGTTTAAAACAGAAGAACATGCTGGCGATAGAAGCCTGGCTCAACAGTAAATCTAGGGTTGACGTTGATTACCCTAATATCACGCAAGAAATTATAAATGAAATCGTGCAGAAGCACCGTTAAACAAACATGAAGTATATCGCATTAGCCCTATTATCCTTGACGACAGTCACAGGATTTGCTCAACAAAAAAAAACGAACACGACGGCAAAGAAGAAGGTCGTCGCAACTAAACCAAGTGCAACAAATCAACTGAAAACGAAGGCCGATTCTGTGTCTTATGCATTTGGTGCCGATATCGGAAATTCCCTAAAGTCTATTGAGATCGATTATTTGAAGTCAGATGTCATTGCAAAAGCAATTTCGGATGTTCTGAAAGGGGAGAAATCGCTATTGGAAGATGGCCAAGGAAGAGCTGTTATCCAGCAGGCGATTATGGACGTTCGTGCTAAAAAAGAGGCTGCTAGCCGTGCTGAAGAAGATAAATTTTTTGCCGAAAATGCAAAGGTTCCTGGGATGAAATCTACAGCTGAGGGAATTCAATATCTTGTTCTAAGTCAAACCGAAGGGCCAAAACCGAAAAGTGACGATGAGGTAACAGTGCATTATAAAGGTACCTTATTGAATGGAAAGCAATTTGATAGCTCATATGACCGTAAGGAGCCATTGAAACTATCCTTGGGTCAGGTGATCAAAGGTTGGCAGATTGGAATCCCGTTAATGTCTAAGGGTGCAAAGTATAAATTTTTCATACCAAGTAGATTAGCGTATGGCGAACGGGCAACAGGTGAAATTCCGGCAAACAGCACATTGGTGTTTGAGGTAGAATTGCTTGATATTGGCGCAGATGGAACAACGTAAATTAGGTAATACAAGCTTAATCGTTTCGGAAATAGGTTTGGGCTGTATGTCGCTAAAAAGCAATCAGTCCAAACAATCGAAAGATATTATCCAAAAAGCTTACGACAAAGGGATCACTTTCTTCGATACCGCTGACCTCTACGATAAGGGGCTAAATGAGATGATCGTTGGGGAAGGTGTGCAAAGCTTTCGCAAACAAATTGTGTTGGCGTCGAAAGTTGGTAACCTTTGGCGTGCAGATGGATCAGGTTGGGATTGGAAGGCATCGAAGGACTATATTATCAAGGCTGTGGAAGGTTCGTTGTCACGTCTAAAAACGGACTACATCGACCTCTATCAGTTACATGGTGGTACGATAGAAGATCCGATAGAGGAGATTGTTGAAGCGTTTGAGTTGTTGAAGAAACAAGGGAAAATCCGTGCTTACGGTCTTTCATCAATTCGCCCAAATGTTATTAAGGCATTTTTATCCAAATCTGATATGGCCTCAGTTATGATGCAATACAGCTTATTGGATAGAAGACCTGAAGAAGAAATCAGTAGCTTATTGGAAGAACGGGGTGTAAGTATCGTCGTACGCGGCGTATTAGCCAAAGGTGTTCTCATTAACAAACCTATTGAACCTTTTCTCCAATATAGTTCGGGAGAGGTGGCCCATATCGTGAGAAACTTGGCAAATCTTTCCAAACGTATCGGAAAAGACAATATGATTGTTGCTCTTTCTTATGTGCTTTCTAATGCAGCAGTAGCAACAGCACTTGTTGGTGTGAGTACAAAATTGCAATTGGATGAATTGATCAGAGCAAAAGAGCAGATGATCAAATTAAGTGATTCGGATAAGCAGGTTCTATTGGAAGGTGTCCGGTCGTTATACTATACCGAACACCGGTAAGCTTTACTATTTATTGAAAAATAGTCTTAATATTTTAGCGAGGTCTTCTTTTGTATCCACGGCGACAGTTTCATGCGTTGTAATTGCCGTTTGAATGGCGTAACCGTTTTCTAACCAGCGTAGCTGTTCCAATGCCTCTGCTTCTTCTAGCATAGAAATAGGAAGTTGTGTCAGGGCTTTTAATGTATCTACCTGGTAGGCATATATTCCAATATGTTTATAGAATGTTTGTCTGTGTAACCATTGGTCTTTTTCCACGGCTCTTAAAAAAGGAATGGTTTGCCGACTGAAGTAGATGGCTTCTCCTTTGGTGTTTCGGACAACTTTGGGTATGTTTACATTAAATAGCTCCTCTTCTGCTGTAATTTCCTTGACCAAGGTCGCAATCTGCGTAGTGGGATCTTCAAAACAATTTGCTAAAAGATCAATTTGTGCGGGGTCGATAAAGGGTTCGTCACCCTGTATATTGATGGCAACATCATAGCCTCCTATATTCGTTATGACTTCGGCGCAACGATCTGTTCCCGATTGATGATGCGCTGCGGTCATGACGACTTCGCCACCAAAAGAGCGTACAGTCTGTGCGATGCGTTGGTCGTCAGTAGCAACAACAACCTCGTTTAATTTTGTTGATTTTTTGACCTGTTCATAGACACGCTGGATCATCGTTTTTCCTTCGATGTCGATTAGCGGTTTTCCAGGGAATCTGCTCGATGCATATCGGGCAGGAATAATACCTAAAAATTTCATTTTTTATTTTTTATCATTGGCTGAGGAAATGCACGTTTATTAAAAAGCCTGTAAAATCAATTGACTTACAGGCTTTTTGATATCGCAATTATTCGAACAATCCAAATAATTCGGCTTCGATCTTTTGAATGATATTTCCGAGGTCCTCTGGGTTTGTGGTAAAATCCAGATTGTCTTTGTCGAGAATCATGACCTTACCGTCTTTGTAATTATTGATCCATTTATCGTATTTATCGTTTAGCTTTGACAAATAATCCAAACGAATTGCAGACTCATAATCACGGCCCCTTTTTTGGATATTATTCACCAGGGTAGGGACAGAGGCTTTGAGGTATATCAATAAATCCGGCGGTTTGATATAGTGGATGATGCTTTGAAAAATATTACTATAGTTTTCAAAATCACGTGCGCTCATTAAGCCCATATCATACAAGTTTTCGGCAAAGATATAAGCATCTTCATAAATGGTACGGTCCTGAATCATATCAATGCCGGTTTCCTGCAATTTTACAATATGTCTAAAGCGACTGTTGAGGAAAAAAATCTGAAGATTGAAAGCCCAGCGTTTCATGTCCGAATAAAAATCTTCCAGATAAGGGTTGTTGTCTACAGCTTCAAACTGAGGTTCAAATTTAAAGTGACTGGCCAACATTTCGGTTAATGTTGTTTTGCCGGCACCTATATTTCCAACGATAGCTATGTGCATATTATTTCTAGCTTAATAAAATCTTCTAATACCAATAATCTCACGAACTTCTTTCAGGGTCTTGCGTGCGGACTCGCTTGCTTTTTCAGCGCCCATTTTTGCAACTTTAGCAATGTATGCATCATCGTTTGATATTTCTTCAATACGGGAGCGTACATCGTTGGTGGCAAGGACCATATCTTCGGCCAATTGCTTTTTGAAATCACCATAACGAATTTCACATTTGTTATAGAGTTCATCAAAATGCTGTAATGTGTCTGCAGTAGATACGACCTTCATTAAGTCAAAAAGATTTTGGATAGCTTCAGGTTTAGGCTGGTTCATCTCCGTCGGGCCTGAATCCGATACTGCGCGCATCACCTTTTTACGAATTACGGTTTCACTATCCGATAGATAAATACAATCAGCTTCACCGTTAGATTTACCCATTTTTCCTTGGCCTGCAAGTCCAGGAACTTTCACCAATTTGTCAGAATAAGAGAACGCAAATGCCTCTTTAAAATAATCTACATTATATAAGCGATTGAAGCGATTACCAAAAGTCCGCGTCATCTCCAAATGTTGTTCCTGATCTTTTCCTACAGGGACTTTTGTACCATGATGAATCAAGATATCACAGGCCATCAAAACCGGATAAGTCAATAAACCAGCGTTAACATTGTCGGGATTGCTTCTAACTTTATCTTTAAAAGCTGTAGCGCGTTCAAGCTCGCCGAGATAGGCGTTCATATTCATGTATAGATAGAGCTCCGCGACTTCTGGAACATCAGATTGAACGTAAATAGTCGATTTTTCAGGGTCTATTCCTGCTGCTAAATATTCAACAATAACTTGGCGAACCGTTCCCTGAAGTCCATGAGGAGTGGGGTGGGTCGTTAGTGAATGTAAATCCGCAATGAAAAAAAAGCAATTATATTCGTTTTGCATTTTCACAAAATTGCTCAATGCGCCGTAATAATTTCCTAAATGTAATTTTCCGGTACTTCTGATACCGCTAACAACTGTTTCCATATTGCTGCGAATTTACGCATAAATTTGACAAAGTCGAATTAAATTCGGTCGCTGCCCGCCTTTTATAGGAATTGCTTTATTTTTTCAATTTTTTAGCTTCATTCCAATAAACGTCCATTTCTGCTAAACTCATTTCCTGCAGTTGCTGCTTATTTTCGGCTGCTTTTTGTTCCAGATAGGTGAAGCGTGCAATGAATTTTTTGTTGGTACGTTCAAGCGCATTTTCGGGGTTTATACCCATATGCCGTGCATAATTTATCAAGGAGAATAAGAGGTCGCCAAATTCGCCTTCCGCTTTTTCCTGATCCATTGGAAGTGCTGTCTCTAGATTAAATTCAGCTTTAAATTCGGCCAGTTCTTCCTCTACTTTTTCCCATACTTGTTTCTTATCTTCCCAGTCAAAGCCGACACCGCGCACTTTATCTTGAATACGATACGCCTTCACCAATGCCGGCAGACCTTTCGGGACACCGGAAAGAACAGATGTGTTGCCTTCTTTGAGCTTGATTGTTTCCCAATTGGATTTGACTTGATCTTCTGTATCGGCATTGGTGTTACCGTAGATGTGAGGATGCCGCGTAATCAATTTATCACAGATTGCATTAAGTACGTCTACGATATTGAACTGTCCCTCTTCTTCGGCAATGCGCGCATAGAATACAAGGTGCATCAAGACGTCACCAAGTTCTTTTTTTATTTCGGGATAATCTTTTTCCAAAATGGCGTCGGTTAATTCATACATTTCCTCCATCGTCAAATGGCGAAGGGTTTCCATGGTCTGTTTCTTATCCCAAGGACATTCAATCCGTAAGGTATATAAGACATCGAGTAATCGTTGAAATGCCAATTGAGGTGTATGCTGATAAGCTGGTGCTGCTAGATTTGCCATATTTCATCGTGTTTGGTAGCACAAAAGTAGACATATGATTTTGAATAAACTATTTCAATTTGCGGAAAACAAAACCCTTTTGTCAATCGTTTTATAATAAATTATAAAAATTAGAATTTAGATCGGATTTAGAACAATCAACTATGGAAAGAATGCATGGATACTCCTCTGCAAGTGTTGCCTTGGAAAAATTAAACAACTTAGGTTACACAATAGACTATAATATCGAATTTGACGATTTGTTGGCTCATGCTGATGAGTATAAAATTGACTACTTATTTCGCTACGAAGGAGCGTCAGATCCTGATGATGAATCGACTGTATATGGTATCAGCAAAAATTCAGGACAGAAAGGCGTTTTTGTTGCTGGCAATTTATCTTTAATTGAAGGTAAAAAGCGCGATATTCTATTACAATTAGAGCTTAGGGAACGGGAGCGGTAGTCTTATGGGAAAAAATGAAATGGAAACCACCGAGCGGCTTGAGCAGCTTAAACTTTGGGCCCTGAAACGGGATGGTAAAGATGCGGCAGCGGAATATCATGATCTCGGGTCAGATCGTTGGTTGCAGGTGTATAGAAATGAAGCACTCAACCTGATGAAAGCAGGCGCCTACGACAAAGGGTCGAGGCTGTTTGAGTCTTATGTTGAGGTTCACTACCCACATGAACTGGAAAAATTGATTGGCAAATTGGAGCGTAGTTACGACAGTTTACAGCGATTTAGCCCAGGATTGCTTGAAGATGGATTCTATAATCTTGTTTTGGGTGATATTCCTTTGTTTATGGCAGGTACGATCGTCGTTTTGCTTCGGGCCAAAGAGTCTGATTTTCCGGCCGTTTATAATAATGATGCCGATGCCGACATGCGAAGCTCTCCAAATTGGCTTATACTGCAGTCAAACAGCGCTATTTGGGTGGATATGCACCAAACCGCATTAAATAATATTCACTACCCGGATAAAATTCTTTAGTCTGGCAAAATTTTTGTAGCCGATTATATTAAAAAAAAGGAAAACTGACTAGGTTGTTCCTTTTTTGGATTTTTATTGAATTATAAACCCATTTTAAATTTTATTTTATGATGTTGTACATCGGCATTTTTGCTGTTATCGTTGTAGCTTGCGTGTTTTTTTCTCTTATGATGATGAAAAAGCAAAAGGAGACGGCCAAAAAATATGAAGGTGAATCCGGGATTGGCCTAGCTCCAGGCGTAAAAGATGAATTGTTAAATGATGAATTTAGCGAATTAAGAAAACAATTGAACGGCGCTCCAATCGACGCCTTTACGCAATGCGCGTATATTGCAACGGTTGGGGATAAAGTTGCTTCGGCTGCGGCAACAGCAGCGAAGACTGTTGCTTGGGCGGCTGTAGGAGTAAAGGCTCGGTACAATGAACGGGATAACGCTTCTTATCTGGTGCTTAGCAACAACGAATTGCATTACGTATTTTTTGATGAGGGGGAGGTGAGAGACCATTTGGTTTTCGATCATGAAACCTTGCTCAATGCACGGACTGCGCAGATTACAAATGCTGAAAAGGTAACGCGTATGGGCTCCGTTATGGGCTTGAAACCTAAGAAAATGCATCTTGACCTCAATGGAAATGGGCTCGATATCATGTATTATGGCACTGTTCAGCGTATGCCGCATGGTATTATTTCTCCAGGTTCAGGTATGTTTGAAACGCAAGCCAAGCTCCAATTGATGGGGCGTTTGTTTTTGGATAGATTATATAAAAAATATCCGCAGCTACAGAACTAACCCGTCTAGAAATGTCATTTTAGTTTCGTTTTAAATGAAGTAAATGTCCGCTTCTGCTTTATTCCGCGTTGCTTTTAGTAAATTGTATTTATCATAAAATTTGTAGCATATGAAAATTTTAGCAGATAAAGTAGCTTTGGTAACGGGAGCTGGTTCGGGGATCGGACTGGCTGTTGCAATGGCTTACGGTAAAGAAGGAGCAAAGGTCGTTGTCTCAGATATCAATGAGCAAGCTGGCCAGGAAACAGTAAAACAAATTGAATCTCTGGGAGGAGAGGCTGCGTTCTTTAAAGCAGATAGCTCATCTCCTGCTGACAATGAGGCGTTGGTAGCTTTTGCAGTCAAAACATTTGGTCGGCTCGATATCGCCTGTAACAACGCGGGTATTGGGGGAGAGGCTGCTCTAACTGGAGAGTATAGTCTAGATGGCTGGAAAAAAGTTATCGATATTAATTTCAATGGCGTATTTTATGGCTGTAAATATCAGCTGGAGGCGATGGAAAAAAATGGAGGCGGAGTTATTGTGAATATGGCTTCCATTCATGGTACTGTTGCTGCTCCAATGTCAAGTGCCTATACTGCAGCCAAACATGCTGTTGTGGGATTGACAAAGAATATTGGTGCAGAATATGGTCAAAAAAATATTCGTTGCAATGCGGTTGGACCTGGCTATATTGATACCCCTTTATTGGCGAAGTTGGATAAAGAACATATCAATGCATTAATTAGTAAACACCCTATTGGACGTTTGGGAAAGGCCGAGGAAGTCGCTGAACTGGTTCTTTTCCTAAGTTCGGATAAATCATCCTTTATGACAGGAGGGTACTATTTAGTTGATGGCGGTTACACCGCTGTTTAACAGAGGTCGTTTAATAAAAACGGGGATCCAAAGCTGGATCCCCGTTTTTATTATAATTGAGTTGACGATGGTTGGCAGCAGGTCCATATCATCCATTAAAATAATAACGGTGTTTGGAGGTGGAGCCGGTTTATTCCCATCTGTAATGGAAGCTGCAGAAGCGTCAAGGGTAAATAAGAATGGTATAAACGAAAATAGATGCTTTAAATCCATCGCTTGTATTTAATTATTTAACGGTTAAGTGTTCTTGCTTGAGGACCTGCTGAAAAGCGGGTCTTGTTGCATCATCATCGCCTGCTTCGGCTTTTAGTTTAGTCAGCTTTTTCTTCAACCGGGCAATTTCTTTGACATATTTTTTGTCCAGAATGGCATTGTGTGTTTCCATGGGGTCCTGTTGTAGATCGTAGAATTCCCAGGCTGGTGCTGTTGTTTTGGAATCACTACCTGTCATTTCTAAGGGCTGTCCGTAAAAATAAATCAGTTTGTAACGTTCATCACGGACTCCAAGGTGGGCAGGGCGTATTGGTGCATGTTGCCAGTAACGGTAATATAGGGCAGACCGCCATGCTTTGGATGTATTTCCTTTGAGGTTATTCCGGAAGCTTTCACCTTGGATGTAAGCGGGTTTTTTGATGCCGGCATAGTCTGCAAATAGCGCAGCGAAATCGATATTTAGAATCATATCGTCTAATCGACTACCCGCTTTGATTTCTTTGGGGTAGCTGATTACAAAAGGCATGCGCAGTGATTCTTCGTACATGAGACGTTTATCCATGAAATTGTGTTCTCCCAAGAAGTAACCTTGATCGGAAGCTAGGATCACAACGGTATTTTCGTCCAAATTTGCGGTTTTAAGGTAATGCATAATTTTTCCCAGATTATCATCAATCCCAGCGACGCAACGCAGATAATCTTTGATGAACTTTTGGTAGATCTTTTTGCGAGCTTCTAAAGGGTCCATTCCTTTTGTTGAAAACGGAAGCTCGGGATAAGATGTCCAAAAGGGACCAACGGAAGCTTGCTCATAACGGCGGCCAAGCTCTTCCAAGGGTTGGCCTTCAAAAGAGCGTCCAGTCGTGATTGCTCCTGAGTCCAAAAATGTAGGAGGATAAGGAAACTCCACATCTTTGTAGTAATCTTTGAATCGCTCAGCAAAATCAAAGGGTTCATGGGTCGCCTTGTAATGACACATTAAAAAGAAGGGTTTGTCTGGATCGCGTGATTTTAACCAGTCCAGACTCATCGTTGTGGTGATATCATCAACATAGCCTTCGTAAGGTGTGCCAGCCTCTTCTTTATCATTCCAGTTGTCTTTAGAGAGGTAAGTCGGGTTATGATAAACACCGTGCCCAGGAAGAACTTTAAAATCGTCAAATCCACTTGGCCTTTTTTTCAGGTGCCATTTTCCAAAAACAGCAGTTTGGTAGCCTGCATGGTGCAGATCCTTAGCGATGTTTTCCTTATTGGGATCCAATGCATCTTCAAGTGTGTAAACTTGGTTTTTATTACTGTACTGTCCTGTCAGTATGGTTGCACGGCTAGGGGTGCAAATGGAATTTGTACAGAAGGTATTATTTAGCACCGCCCCTTGACTGGCTAATTTTTCAATATTCGGATTTTTGACAAAATCTTTTAAAATACCACCGTATACGCCCCATGCCTGGGCCGTGAAATCGTCCGTCAGGATAAAGACGATATTGGGTCGTTGTGTTGCGTTGTTCTTTTTCTGTGCTTGTGAAAAAATGGGCAAGAGGCCGCAGAGGAGCAATACTAATTTTTTATTCATGTGAATTCAGCGATATATGAGTCGACGAATTGAGTATACCGGATTACGATAATTGCTATAATCGTTCGTCTTGGTCTAGTTCTGTCTATTTGATTGTAGACAAATCTACTCTTTATAGACTACTATATCGCGAATAAACTGTAATAAATATGTTAGTCATCGACACCTTTTCCATCGAGAATATGCTGGTAGTATTTTTCGATTCTTGCCTCGCGAGTTTTCACTTGTTTTGCCTGGTTAAAGTAGAATAGATATCCTTTTTGCCGACCAGGCGTAAGTGATTGAAAGGCTTTTTGGAGCAAAGGGTCTTCCAGTAAGGCGCGCTTAAATTCTTCCGGTACAGGGTAATCTGCAGCTTTTCGCATGTCCACTTTCTTACCTGATTTTTCAATTTCGATGGCCTCCTGAATATATGCCGATATCACCTCTCTTAATGATTCAATCTGTTCAACAGTGGTGAATCTAAGCTGTCTGGCCGATTGAACATTTTCGGTTTGCTGGATCAATATATTTTTGGGATCTTTTAATAATACACCTTTGTGGAATAGCAGCGCACAGTATTCTTTAAAGCCGTGTATCAATACGACATTTTTACCTTCAAATGTATAACAAGGGTGCATCCATTTATAATCCTCTTGCAGTGTTTTGTTGCCACGGACAATTTCTCTCAACAGATTGAATTCTTCATTCCATCTTGTCGCATTTTCAAAAAAATGTTCAATTTTTGGATTCATCATGTAGTGCTTTAGGTAAGTTTGGAAAGAATTTCTTGTAATCTGTTGTGCGCCATATTGATTCCTTGCGCAAAAGGCATCTGTAGCAGCTGGTTTCTAAACGCGACCGACTGAAATATAATATGGATGTGAAGCCTGCTACGTTCTGCACCTATTTTTTCAAATGTTAAATATTCCAATTGTACGGGAAATGTACTGTTTTCCATTTCAAACGTCCGTGTGATACGTTGATTGGGCAGGAATTCGTGTATTGTTCCATTTGCTTTGAACATGACCTGGCCATTATTGGAAGTTTCAAACGCATAGGAACCATGCGTTTTATTTTCCAATTTCAGGACTTTGGTTCCCATCCACTGTTCAAAAATTTCGGGATCCTCGTATGCTTTGAAGAGCAGTTCAACAGGTAAATCGAACTCTCTTGTAATGACAATCTCCTGTTTATTATCCTCAGCCTGGACGTTGGTTTTTACCTCCATATTATTTGTTCTTGTAGTTTTGCATAATAGCTTCCAATTTATTGAATCTGTCATCCCACATTTGACGAAAAGGTTCGATGAAATCTGCAATTTCTTTCATCTTCGTTGGGTTGAGTTGATAGTATATCTCACGTCCATTTTGTTGAGACTTTAATAACTCACATGTCGTCAATATTTGTAAATGTTTTGAAACTGTCGGTCTTGCGGTGTTGAAGTTGGCTGCAATTGCACCTGCAGTCATGGCTTGTGAGGCCAAAAGAAGTAAGATCGCTCTTCTTGTTGGATCTGCTATAGCTTGGAAAACATCTCGTCTTAAGTTCATTTTGAAGTCATTTGACTACGAATATACGTGTAGTTATTTAGCTACGCAAATATTTTTTACATTTCTGTGGAGAAAATCGGTTGGCAGAAAAGGAGATGACGAATAAAAATTCTTTTCTGGCGGATTTAAAATGAAAACAATCGAGAATTAAACCTACGGATCAATGTTTGGCGAATAATGCTAAATTAGGGTAATTAATTATAACAAGATGAAAACACAGTTATCGTACTTAAAAAAATTGAGCGTATTGGGGACGAAAACTTTAGTCAAATATTATTTGCTGGCTATTGTTTCGACTTTACTTTATTTGGTGGTTGGTAGTTTACAATTTAATGCTAGTCATGAAGCTTTCTTTTCGACAGTCAGTCCTGTACAAGCCGTGGCTAAATTCCTTTGGCTGATTGGATTGATCCTGCTACCTGTATTACTTTTTATTTTCAGCAACAAATATGTGTTTTCAAAGATTGCAAGTCTTGTCTTGGAGGAAAGGCAGGATGATCTCATTCTGCCGGCATTTGACAAAGTACTCTTAATTTTTCAATCAAATCAGCCCGATGTAATACAAAATGTCGCTGATTATTCGTTTGCGAAACTTAAACTGATTAATGACGTAAAAAATACCAAAATTGAGGGTCCTTGGGTGCGGCGCATTGTCATTTTTGGTCTGAACAAAGTGAAGTTTGATTCTTTGGATTTGGATAATAACACTAGCTTCTATGCTATTATAAGGTCAAAGTTTATTGGTGTACTCGAAATATTGACCACAGCAAGTAGTAAGCCATTTTGGACATGTATTCTTGTCCAATGGCTTATGCTACTTTTTATTTGGCTGACCAACTAAATGCGTTGATCACTGCAAGCAAGCATCCGGCTGCTGCAGGTATTTGTCTATTGGTTAAATTTTCTTTAGGTTTTTGCGGTGAAATGCCAGTCTATCACGGTGGTATAGATTTTATTTTGTATTTTAACTGTAAGAATAAAACTCTAGAGTTGTAAATGAATGTTATGATGAAAAAGATTTTTTTTACAGTTGTTGGGCTTTTGGTTGCATCGTTTGTTTTCGCCCAAATGCCACAGGTAAAGGTTGAAGAGGGGGGGCTAGAAGGGATTATCTTGTCAAGCGGGGTCGAGTCCTTCCGAGGGATCCCCTTTGCAAAACCCCCAGTAGGCGATCTGAGATGGAAAGAGCCGCAAGCTGCTGAACACTGGTCTGGCATCCGCAAAGCAGATCATTTTGGTTATTCTCCGATGCAGAAACCGATCTATGGGGATATGCGATTTCGGTCGCCGGGGATCAGTGAAGACTGTCTCTACCTGAATGTATGGCGTCCAAAGAGCCTTCATTCAGGCAAACTTCCTGTTTTAGTTTATTTTTACGGCGGGGGGTTCAATGCTGGTGATGGATCTGAAAATCGTTATGATGGTGAAAGTTTTGCCAAAGAAGGTCTTATTGTCGTTACTGTCAACTATCGTCTTGGTATCTTTGGCTTTTTTGCGCATCCAGCATTAACGGAGGAATCACCGAAACATGCTTCAGGAAATTATGGACTGCTGGATCAGCATGCAGCTTTGGTTTGGGTCAAAAAAAATATAGCTGCATTCGGCGGTGATCCCGATGCGGTCACCATCGGTGGCGAGTCGGCAGGAAGTATGTCTGTTTCCGCTCAAATGACTAGTCCGCTATCCAAGGGGTTGTTTACGCGTGCTATCGGTCAGAGCGGAAGTGTCTTTAACTTACGGTATGGTACAGCCTCTATTACTGAGCAGGAACAACAGGGTGTTGCATTTGCATCGCGGGTAAATGCCACAGGTCTTGATCAACTGCGTGAAATTCCTGCGGCCGAACTTCTAGATAAAGCCAGCGAGCCAGGAGCCTTCACTACCCGTTTGATTGTTGATGGCTATTTTTTGCCGCGATCTCCATTGGCTATTTTTGAAGCCGGGGAGCAATCTAAGGTTCCCTTGCTTGCCGGTTGGACTTCCACGGAAGCTCCCTATATGGCTTACATGGGTAAATCTTACCCATCTCCGGAGAATTATGAGAAGTTGGTAAGAGCACAGTTTGGTGTTAAAGCTGAGGAAGTGCTCAAGGAGTATCCAGGGAAGACCGAGGCAGAAGTCATTGAATCGGCAACTGCATTAGCTAGCGATAATTTTATTGTGTATAGTACTTGGAAATGGCTTGACCTGCAACGAAAGAATAGCGGCCAGCCAGTCTTCGTTTATATATTCGGTAAACCGCGGCCACCCATGCAACCGGCATATCGTGATGCACAAACCGGGCTTGCCGGAGGAATTAGCAAGAAATCTACACAAGAAGACAAGGAAAAAAGCCCACAGCCCCTGCCGGGAGCTTTCCATGCCAGTGATATCGAATATTTATTGGGAAATCTGCAGAGTAATGATGTTTTTGCCTGGGCAGAAGATGATTACAAGGTTTCGAAACTTGGTCAGCAGTACTTTGTTAATTTTATCAAGACGGGTGATCCAAATGGAAAAGGACTTCCAGCCTGGCCGAAAACAACAGCAAAAGATAAGTGTATGAATATCTTGAATTTGAATACCGAGGTGAAAGCTTCTGCTGAAGAGTTCCGGAACAGGTATCTTTTTCTGGATAAAATGTTTGTCGACCGTGAATATAAATCCAGATAGATACCTTCTTTATTTTACGGTCAAATAAAAACCATTTATCGCTAAGGGCTGTTATCAGAGAGACTTTTATAAAAGCGGATGGATGATATTGTCCTGTGCAGGAAAATTCTAGGTCGTGAACAGATTTATTAAGAATCGTCTGTTGAATAGCGGGGACAACCAATGTAGGAGACCGAAGCATGATTTATAACGTTGATTTTTTGTAGATGAAACTCATATAGAACAAACTTTGATATATGGTATTGGACCCTGATGTGATTATTATAGGTGGCGGCTTGGCTGGACTTACAAGTGCATTGCATCTGTCTAAACAAGGATTCAGCGTGACGTTAATCGAAAAACATGATTTTCCTCGTCATAAGGTTTGTGGCGAATATGTTTCGAATGAAGTCTTGCCCTATCTGCATTGGCTACAAGTGGATGTTGAATCGCTACGTCCAACACATATTCGGGAGCTGGAGTTCACGACAGAAGGTGGGCAGATGAATAGGGTCAGGTTACCCTTGGGTGGAATTGGCATCAGTCGTTACGCGTTGGATGATCTATTATATCAGCGAGTAAAAGGGACGGGTTGTACAATTGTTATTGCGACCGTCACAGGAGTGTCCTTTAGCAATGATACATTTGCTGTTTCGTTTCAAGATCAGGTATTAAGATCAAAAATTGTACTGGGCGCATATGGAAAACGCAGCAATGTGGATCAGCTCTTATCCCGCGATTTTATAACAAAAACCTCTCCGTGGATGGCTGTTAAGGCACACTATTCGGGCGATTTTCCGAATGACCTTATTGCCTTGCATCATTTTGAAGGCGGTTATTGTGGTATTTCTAAGGTCGAAGATGACCAGATAAATTTATGTTATCTGGCCGATGTAAAAACGTTCAAGAGGTATAAAAATATAGGTGATTATCAAAAGTATGTGTTGTCTAAAAATAGGCATCTTCAGTGTTTTTTTGAACAGAGTAGGCTGCTTTTTGACAAGCCGCTTGCGATAAGTCAATTTTCATTTGATCAGAAATCAGCGGTAGAAAACCATATGCTTATGATTGGTGATACGGCCGGTCTTATTCATCCATTCTGTGGAAATGGGATGGCGATGGCGATACATAGTGCAAAAATGGCGTCCGAGCTTATTGTGGACTATTACCATGGTCATATCGATTCGCGCCAGCAATTGGAACAGTCCTACGTGAGTCAATGGAAGGGAACCTTTAGAAGACGGCTTTTAATCGGACGACTTCTGTCGGCTGTATTGCGCCATAAAATAGGTACCGCAGTTTTAATGAAGGCTACGGTATTTTTTCCAAAAATCTTAAGTTGGATGATAAAACAAACTCATGGAAATGCAAGCTCAATAAAATGGGGATAGACACAAGATATAGAACATCGCAGAATGAGATCATGGACGATTTTCGGCTGGAAGGTGATGAACTTCGCATCACACTGGATCGGATCGCAAAGATTAATCGTTTTCTAGGCGGAAATAGCATTACGCTGAATGGCGTAAAAAAATTGCTGTCAACCAGCTACAAGAATGAAACAATAACCATTGTGGATATCGGTTGTGGTAATGGGGACATGCTTCGCATGTTGAGCGATTATGGCAATAGACATCATATTAAGCTTTCATTGCTCGGTATAGATGCCAACCCTTATACAATAAATTGTGCAAGGGATTTGTCGAAAGATTATACCAATATATCCTATTTGTGTGCAGATATCTTTGAAGCGAATTTTGAAGATGTCAAGTATGACATTGTTCTGTGTACGCTTACTTTACATCATTTCGACGATGATGCGATTCTTCGTTTGCTAGGTAGCCTGGTCAACGTATCAAGGTTGGGGGTTGTCATCAACGATTTACAAAGGAGTAAAATGGCTTACCGGCTTTTTCAAACTATTGCTGTTGTTTTTAGGTTAAATAGAATGACAAAAGTGGATGGGCTTGTTTCCATACTGCGTGGGTTTAAAAAGGTTGAGCTTGTACAATTCTCCAAGAGATTACGGTTAGAACATTACACCATCCAATGGAAATGGGCGTTTCGCTACCAGTGGATAATTTCCAATATATGAACGTTAAAATAATAACTGTTGCCAAGCAACTCCCTAAATACTCTTGTGCTACCGCTGATATTCTTCCGCTATTGGATATTTGGCTTCATGGACAGGAACCTCGTTTTATTAAGAAAATCAAGAAACTTTTCGAAGGCGCCGCCGTGGACAGGCGCTATGCGATTATGGATCCGATTGATGTCTTCACGGCGACATCTTTTGAAGAAAAAAACAATGTGTATTGCCGGGAGGCGATAGCCCTAGGGGAGCAAGCACTTGGTCAGGCCCTTGAACAAACGGGCTGGGATCCCCAGTCTCTGGATTATATCATTACAGTCAGTTGCACTGGAATTATGATCCCCTCTCTAGACGCATATCTTATTAATAGGATGAGACTCCGACAGGATATTGTCCGGTTACCAGTTACCGAAATGGGTTGCGTTGCCGGTGTTTCAGGTATTATTTATGCTAAAAATTTTCTTCAGGCAAACCCAGGTAAACGTGCTGCGGTTATTGCGGTGGAAACGCCAACAGCGACTTTTCAGCTGGAAGATTTCTCGATGTCGAATATGGTCAGTGCCGCCATTTTCGGCGATGGTGCAGCTTGCTGTCTGCTTTCATCCTATGAGGAAGATTGCGGCCCTGTAATTCGTGATCAGGAGATGTATCATTTTTATGATGCGGAGGACATTATGGGGTTTAAATTGACCAACACTGGTATGCAGATGATACTGGATGTGGATGTGCCCAATGTGATTGCGTCCCATTTTGATGCAGTTATACATCCATTCCTGAAAAAGAACCAGCTGGAAATTAAAGATATTAATTACATGATTTTTCATCCGGGCGGGAAAAAGATCGTAGCCACAATCGAGGAGATTTTTGCTGAATTTGATAAAGATATTGAAGATACTAAGGCTATACTAGCGGACTATGGTAATATGTCGAGCGCTACGGTACTCTACGTCCTTGAACGTATTATGAAACGTAAGCCTCAAGCCGGTGAATTGGGCTTGATGCTGAGTTTCGGTCCGGGATTTTCAGCACAGCGGGTTTTATTACAGTGGTAACTTACTCATTTTGAACAATGGAATTGAATACTATACTAGCGAAATTGCCCTACAGGGCGCCGTTTTTATTTGTCGATGAGTTGATTCAAGTCGATGACGAAGGTGTTGCAGGTACCTATACTTTTGATGAAGATCTGGACTTTTATCGCGGCCATTTTTATGATAGAGCGATTACCCCGGGAGTTATTCTGATCGAAACGATGGCTCAAATAGGTCTGGCCTGTTTGGGAATCTTTCTGCTCAATAAAGACTTAATGCAAGGCTCGTCTATTGCGTTGACTTCTACTGAAATACAGTTTTTAAAACCAGTATATCCAAAGGAGAAAGTCACCGTGTTTTCAAAAAAAATATATTTTAGGTTTGGCAAACTAAAGTGTGCCGTTACGATGAAGAATGAAGCCGGGCAGGAAGTTTGTAAAGGGATATTGGCAGGTATGATGACGGAGGAGCTATGAAGAGAGTTGTGATTACTGGACTAGGAGTCGTTGCGCCCAATGGAGTGGGGGTGCCAGCCTTTACCCAGGCCATCAAAGATGGCGTTTCGGGCATTAGACATGATGAACTGCTGGAAAAGCTACAGTTTTCCTGCCAGATTGCGGGAATGCCGCAAGTATCAGATGATCTTAAAAGGCAATATTTCACTGAACTTGAGCTTAGAGGTTTTAATAGTACAGGCATCTTGTACGGAGTCATTGCTGGAATGGAGGCCTGGACAAATGCAGGTCTTCCTATTGCCGTAAATTCGGTCCCCGATTGGGATAGCGGAACGGTCTTTGGTTCAGGTACATCAGGTATTGATAAGTTTCGCGAGAGTATTTATAAAATTGATGAGCTGCAAATCCGTAGATTAGGTAGTACAGTCGTGGCTCAAACAATGAACAGTGGTGTCAGTGCATATTTAGGTGGGAAATTAGGCCTCGGAAATCAGGTGACCACCAATTCTTCTGCCTGTGCTACTGGGACTGAAGCAATTCTAATGGCATATGACCGGATTCGGTCCGGAAGAGCAAAACGCATGCTGGCAGGCAGTACTGGAGATAGTGGGCCTTATATTTGGGGCGGTTTTGATGCACTACGTGTCTGTAGTTCGCAATATAATGACCGCCCTGCGGAGGGGTCGCGCCCAATGAGTGCAACAGCCGCAGGATTTGTCCCGGGTAGTGGAGCTGGAGCAATGCTACTGGAAGATTTGGAAAGTGCCTTAGCACGCAATGCCGTTATATATGGCGAGTTATTGGGCGGCCAAGTAAACTCTGGAGGACAACGGGGAACAGGCAGTATGACAGCTCCAAACGCTGATGCTGTACGCCGTTGCATTGAAGAGGCCCTAAACAATTCGGGCGTCTCCAAATGGGATGTCGATGCTATAAACGGTCATCTAACGGCAACAGCCAAAGATGCTTTTGAAATAGAAAATTGGACTGAGGCACTTGGGCGTAAAGGGAAAGATTTTCCATGGATAAATTCGTTAAAAGCAATGACTGGGCATTGTCTCAGCGCGGCAGGTAGCATAGAATGCGTGGCCACAGTTTTGCAGTTATTTCATGGATTTTTATTCGGAAACAGTAATTGTACTGATTTACATCCCGAGATTGCAGCACTCATAGATCCATCAAGAGTACCAATACAGCAAATTGATGTCAAACCCCAAATTATAGCCAAAGCAAGTTTCGGGTTTGGAGATGTAAATGCCTGTTTAATATTTAAAAAATTTGATAACTAAATTTATGAACAGAGAAGAATTGATCGGTGCTTTAAAACCAATTATAGCGCCCTACACAACAAACGGAGAAGCTTTCCAAAAACTTACTGAAGAGACTGATTTTATGCGTGATCTACAAATTAATTCAGCCAATTTGGTTGATATTGTGCTGGATATCGAAGATCAATTTGGGATCGTTATTGAAAATTCCGATATGGAGCGTATGCTTAATGTTGGAGCTGCAGTCGAAATAATCGAAAGCAAGTTACAAGAAAAATGATTGGTAATGACATTATCGATCTGGTTCAGTCCAGAAAAGAGAGTAATTGGAGACGTAGAGGTTTTCTTTCAAAACTATTTAATGAGCAGGAACAACTATTGATTGTGAACAGTCCAGATCCTGAAATTGTTGTTTGGCTCTTATGGAGTATGAAAGAGGCTGCCTATAAAATATGGAATAGACAGACAGGAATCAGAAAGTACATTCCTTTAAAATTGCGGTGTTCAGTTCATGAACGATCTTCTTGCAAGGCGAGGGGAGAAGTCATCTGCGAAGGGAAAAGGTATTATACGAAGACCATCGTTTCCCCTGATTTTATACATACCGTAGCAGCTGGCGAGTTAGTTCATTTGGACGATATTGTTGAAATCAAAAGAGATGGAATTATTAAAGATTCTCTCGGAGTTCCAAGCCTCGTTCTGAGGGATGGGAAGAGGCGCTTGCCTGTTTCCGTAAGTAACCATGGCCGTTTTGAGCGAATAGTTTCGATTCATAGCCTATTGACTTAATTAGACGAGCGACCATCTTATTGTACTTGGATGGATTCTTCCCGAAGCATCTGTTTGAATTTGGGATCTCGGATATAACGACTAAAGTCATGGCTTGACATTCCTGTGAAATCAGTCATCGAAAAGATGGTATAATTTTTCTTAAGTGCGTTAAAACTTTCCTCTTTATATCCCAGATCTGTTGGATTAAGTTTATTCGATAAGAATCCAAAAAACTTCTTCAACATCTTATCCGTACCATTTATGGTGATATGTATTTTCTTAACCTGGGAGCTCAGTTCCACAAATTTTTTGGTGTTAGTTGTTGTATCGGTATACTGAAATTCGGAAAGCCCTATGGCTGGCGCCAACATAATACAGGTAATCCTGTTTTTGTTTTCCAATAAAGGTTTTGCCCGCTCGATATCGACCTTATGAATGTCTTTGGCCTGAGCGGAAAAGGAACTATTGTATTCCGGATTCGAAATAGCACTCATCACCACAGATGCTCCACGACTGTGAGAGATAATGAAGACATCTTTATCGGCCATATTATTCAGTATACGTCTCAATCCAAATTCACCGGCCATCTGGCTAAAGGAGGCTGCGGAAAACCAGTTTTTTGCAGATCGAAACGGAGAGGTTGATCGTAAACCATCCCAATAAAAGCGAATAATTTCGTCGGTTTTGGGATTTGTAACGATATGATCGGCAATATATTTATATTGTTTTACAACGGATTCTTCATCGGCATTAAAGCCATGAATTAAAATGAACACACGTTTTTTGGGTGCAATACGTTTTGACAGACGCAGCATGTTACCGCGTTCAAAAGCGAGTAACTGTTCGCGGTCGCCTCTGTCGGTGGCAATCTTCATCAGTGAATAAGGGTCTCTAGCAGCTTTATTCGAGGGGATGCCATAACTTTTCTTCCAATTATCGGGGTAGAAATTTCCATTCTG
This sequence comes from Sphingobacterium sp. Ag1, assembly GCF_000988325.1. Classification (NCBI taxonomy): domain Bacteria; kingdom Pseudomonadati; phylum Bacteroidota; class Sphingobacteriia; order Sphingobacteriales; family Sphingobacteriaceae; genus Sphingobacterium; species Sphingobacterium sp. Ag1. The sequence goes on from NZ_LBGU01000044.1 coordinate 439,251, forward strand.
ATCCACAAATGAATACCATAAATTGGGATCTACTCCAGTATTGGGAGATGCCGAATCAGGAAGGTTATGAATAAGACCACACGAGGCGAACAAGGTGATAATGAGGATGAAGTAGAAAAAATATCTTTTGTTCATATGCTTTATTTCCTTCTATATCAGAATTTTATTTTCACTAGGATCCAATGGCTATCAAATTGGATGTATTTCTACAAAAATTCATTTCATGTAATATAGTCATTATTTTGGATAGCAAAAAGCAAGTCCGCATTTCGTCTGCTTATTATTTTTCCTAATTTATCTGGATGAAGCTAAGGATCTATTCTTTTAATCAAATAAAGCCTATTGCGTCGACTGGTGAAAAGCTGGTAATTTAAAGCCGCATTTGAGTAGTAACCATAGTTATGAAATTGTTCCGTATCCTCAAAAGTCAGCGCTCCAATATTCTTACCATTGATTTCAATCTGAGACCAATGCCACTCCTCATCAAGATATAAATGATCTTTAAATTTTAAGGTGTCGTTTTCGACAATAAGGTGTGAGAAAAGGCAACCTTGCCAACGATCGCCTTGCTCATATTTTCCGCTGTTCACATCCTGTCGATTGCGAATACGCCTGATTTTTTGGTAATAAACCGATTGAATATTGGCGGGGGAATGATTCGTGACCCATTCATTCTTGTCCCAGTGTCCGAAAAGGTCATTTACTGTGCGCCCTCTAGACACAGTTTGCAGATTTAAATTACCATCATCCGATATATTTTCACAGAATATATGCCATTTATCGTCCATGAAATACGTTTTTTTTGAGTAGTTTTTCGAATTGCTGTGTTCGAAATCATAGATTCGCTCAGAAAGAAAATACTGTGCTTTACGATCGATATCATCTAGTTGTTGGCGTTGTTGATCCGCAGTCCAGTTGAGATCGGCATTGCGTATTTCAATGCTGTTTTTTGTGGTATCACCATCTAATGGCCAGCTACGAAAGTAATGTTTTCCTATGTTGATCAGATAGCCCTCGAAAAGAATCTCCGTATCCTTATCTTCATCCTGTGTGTAAGAATATTGATCGATCTGCTTGCCGTTTTTGTCCAATTTATAAAACATATGGATGGTTGGTTCTGCATCGTTAGCGTTTTTAGCCTTGCTCAAACTATGGATGATTAATTCGTTGTTCTTTGTCAAAAACTGATCAATAGGATTACTACTCGCCTTGAAAAGAATGATTTCATGTCGTCCAAATCTATTTTTGGTGTTATTGATATCGAGATATTGCCCGTATTTTTTCGGGAGTGTCGACGAGTGAAAGAAGTTTTGAATCCTAATATCGATATCAAAAATACCATTTGTATATATAATTGTACCGGCTATCAGCATACATCCCAGTAGATAATATTTTAAAGTACTGGTATCTTTTAACAGCAGATAGAAATAGCAAAATACCCAGCTCAGTATAAATGCAAGCGGCGAAAAAATAATATAATTCAGCTTCACATTGTTGCCTGCATCAAAAATAAAAAAACTGATGAGATAGGCTGCCATAAACACTAGGCATCCGAAAAAAGACTTTAATAAAGGACTCTTTTTAGCTTTCTCCGGATTTTGATCTGTCTGTTGCACGATGTTATAATTTAGGATAGTTTGTATACTATTTAACACTGGACTGATAAGGGCGTAATTTAATTTTTTTCTTTAAGGTTTCAAAGAGTCGATTACACATTTGATGCTAAAAGCATGCATATGGGTTCATTAATTTTTATTGGTCCTTGGGAAAACTTCCTTAACGCCACCTTTTGTTAAAATAAGGGAATTGTAAATTCCTGTTTTGTCTCTAACAAACTCGATTGTTCTGTCGTTGTCGTCTGCCCTGAAAAATTTTGTTTTAGACTCGGGAATGAGTTCAGTATCCGCATCGTTATAGTAGAGTTTGCCTGCAATTTTTAATATATGTATTTTCCCATATTCACCTGCATAGTTATCGTACAGCGTCGTATCTATTTTGGTGGGATAATGTTTATAGGGAAGCTCTACTTCTTTACCCAGCGCAATTGCAGACAGTCCATACCCGATGATATGGGCGGGGGAGCCGTTGTTGGAAAGGACAGTGACAAAGAGTTTGTCGTCAGTAAATCGATTAAAAGAAGTCATTGTACCAAAGAATCCGCCATCATGTGCAATCAAATAATGTCCGTGATTGTAAAATGGATTGATGATAAATCCATAGCCCCAATTTTCAGCGCTATATGGTGTAAACATTTTTTCTTTCATCGCTGCAGATAGAATCGTCGTTCCATAGAGTGCTTTGTCCCAAATGGCTAAATCTTCAACGGTTGAATAAATACCGTCGTGGCCCAAGTTGATCTCCCAGTTGATATGGGGATTATGGATAAAACCTTCTGCATTAGGATAATATACTTTTGCCTTTTTCGTGACGATGGAATCATTATTACTGACTCCGGTGTTACTCATGCCAGCTTTATCAAATATGTTTTTCTTTAAGAAAGAAGCGTAATGCTCACCTGAGACCTTTTCAATAATCTTTGCTAACAAATAATAACCGATATTACTATAGGCGCTTTTCGTTCCCGGTGAGAATTCGAAAGGAATTTTCTTGATGGCGGCATAAGCAGAATCGCTACTTATACTACTTAATGCGATTTCTTTAAAACCCATAGCAAGTCCTGAGGTGTGTGACAGCAGCATGTGGATACTGATACTATCGGCTTTTGGATAATCGGGGAAAAACTTACTGAGTTTATCGTTTAGCGATAATCTTCCGCTGTCTACGAGCTGTAAAATAGCAGCCGCGGTAAATTGTTTTGTGACCGATGCCAACTGAAACTTCGTATCGATCGTATTTTTGATCCTCCATTCATAATCTGCTAAACCGTAGGCTTTTTTTAATAAAATGGCGCCGTTTTTCGTGACAAGAACTGTTCCACTAAAATTATTTACATCGGCTTGTGCCTGCATATAGGTGGCAAGTTTGGCTGATGTTTTTTCTTGTGCCACAAGAAAAATTGGACAAAACATAAGTAACATTAAAAGCTTCATAGCGTATGGTATAAATAATTATGGAGCAATGTTACTGTTTAATAAAATAGTGTGATTGTATTTTTGTAAACCTGCTAAATAAAAATCCATTTTATTTGTTCCCGTTCAAGATCAGCTATTTTGGAAAAGAAAATTTTTGGTGTAAACCCTGTTAATTTTTTAAAATCTCTGATCATGTGGGACTGATCGAAATAATCCAGGTTATAAGACAGACCTATTTTGTTGCCATCTTCGAGGTGACTTTGAATCGCAGCTCGAAATCTAATGATTTTTTTGAATTGGGAAGGTGTTTTACAGATATGTTGATCGAATTGCTTATTTATGGTTGTTCTCGATCTTCCTGTTTTTAGCGAAAATTCTGACATCGATTGATTGAGGTTACTTGTATCTAGCATTTCGGTGATTATGTTTTCGAGCAATGCATTTTCAAATGCCCGAAATTTTGATATCCAATAATCTTCTAAGGCCTTGATTCGCTCGTCTTGGTCATCAATGGAAAGGATAGATCTCATCGCGTTTTTATAATCCAGGTGCGGATTAAAATCAGGAAATGTTCCGCTGTTATAATAGCTTAAATCATTGGATATAAAAGCATTTATCCCAAGAGGTTTGAAGTAAGTGGTAATTTCATTTATTTTTCCCTCATAACTCACTAAAACAGGTTCATTAAAATTGCATACAAGGTTTGTTTCTATCGAATTGGACGGACAATGCTTCGTAATGACCTCATTTGGGCTTACCTTAGTTTTGGTCTGCTCACTTATCGTCACTATGGTGTAAATGCTCGGAAACGTAAAATATGCCGTCGCTTTTTCTTCGTGAGTTTTCTCAAGTACATAGAAGCATTCAATATATTTTTTTAGAAGTAAGCTCTTTGGTCTATATATTTTTATCGTCATTTATTCTTCATGTAAATAGGTGTTATTCATACGTCATCCTTTTAAACTTGGATGTATTGGATAATCGATTTAAATATAGAGAACCTTTATGATAATTTTTACCAAGCTTAATTTCTTAAAACACTTATTTTTAAATTGGGAGAAGATGAATCCGATAGTATTCAATTTTTAGTGTACTTTAGTCGGTAATTAACCGTTTAATAAAAAACCAAATGAACGATTTGAATCCAGAAGAAAATTACATCGCAATAAACAAACACTCGTGGAATAATAGAACAGATACACATCTAAAATCAGACTTTTACAATCTAGCAGGATTTTTAAAAGGGGAGACTTCGCTAAATTCAATCGAATTGGCGTTATTGGGTGATATCAGCGGAAAAAAAATATTACACCTACAATGTCATTTCGGACAGGATACAATTTCTTTGAGTAGACTTGGTGCCAAAGTTACTGGTGTTGATCTATCCGACAAGGCTATTGAAAGTGCCCGAGAAATTGCGAAAGAAACGAATGCAGATGTACAGTTTATCTGTTGTGATTTGTATGAGCTTGAGAATCATCTTGACGGACAATTTGATCTGGTCTTTACCAGCTATGGAACGATTACTTGGTTACCGGATTTAGATAAATGGGGGAAAATAATTTCACGTTTCTTGAAACCGAAAGGGAAGTTTGTTTTTGTCGAGTTTCATCCAGTTGTCTGGATGTTCGATGATAATTTTGATAAAATTGGCTATAATTATTTTAATATTGCTCCAATTGTTGAAACCGAGCAGGGAACCTATGCCGATAAAGATGCAGCTATTTCGCAGTCCTATGTTACCTGGAATCATAGTGTGAGTGAGGTCGTTGGAGCTTTACTTCATCATGGGTTAAACATTCAAGACCTGAACGAATTTGACTATTCACCTTATCCCATTTTTGAAAACATGACAGAACTAGATCCTAAAAAATTCAGAATAGCCCATTTGGGAAATAAAATTCCGATGGTTTATGCTATTGTTGCGCGTAAAAGTGAATAAATAGAATGCTGGGAATTGGCCAGGTACTTATTTCTTTTTCAAATAGCGATTTATCATGGGGCTAAAATCTATTTTGGATGAAGCCTGAATATGTTCTGCCAATACGGATGCGGGAAATTCATCCAATGTTTTGAAATTAATACAACCTTTTTGAAATTTGGCCTTGGGTAATTTTAATTTTAGTTCTTCCATTAATTCGGGGTTAGTATAGATAACCAAGGAATGGAATGAAATGTAATTCTTTGCGACTGTTAGCCCGTATTTAAATACGCCCTGTTCATTAAAGCTAATCGCATTAGGGTTTGACATGAATTTTCCGAAGCTCTCAGAGACGGTATTGTCATTTTCTGTTATCGCTTTCCGGAATTGACGGATGACCTCTTGCTCCGTTTCCGAAAGTGTATTGATATACTGATCTATTTCCATAATATCGTATTGTTCTTAAGGGCTGTAGTTATTAGCTAAAAGTATCAAATTTTCTTCTATATCGATGTAGGTCAGGATAAAAAGATGCATTGATTTATCTTGGCTACATGTTGACCTGCCTTTAAAATTTTACCCCTCTTTATTTCAGATTTTACCCCCTGTGGTTGGCAAGTTATTTATAATTTAATGTTATTAATCAAATTATAAAATTCGTATTCGTTGGAATAAGGGATACGTCTGCAAGAATTATAACATTTATAAACTAAAAACAGCATTATGAGAAAATTTATGATGGTGATTTCTATTGGAATCATTGGGCTATTGAGCTGCCAAAAGTCTGTTCAACTAGATTCTCCGACATCACTAAAAACAAAAGCGAAGGTAAATCTAGCAAGTATAGGTAATACTTACTATATAGATCCCAGCGGAAACGATGATAGCACAGGAACGAGCACAACTGCAGCATGGAGAACGCTGGCCAAAATTAATGCCTCGGTTTTTGGCCCTGGTGATCGTATTTTGTTCAAGAGTGGTGGCGTGTGGAATGACACGTTGCATATGAAAAATTCGGGAACGGCTGAAGCTCCTATTATTATAGACAAATATGGCGGTGATGTTCGTCCGATTATCAACGGTGGTGGAAAGCGAAACGGATCAAATGCACTATACCTCAATAAGGTGTCTTATTTTGAGGTAAATAACCTCGAACTGACAAATACAATCCCCAGCGGAACAAGTTATGCTGCTACGGGGATCCGCGTGGTTGGAGGCAGTTCTGCAGGAACAGCAATTAGCAATGTCTCCGTTAGAAATTGTTATGTTCACGACGTCAATGGTGCTATCGATGGACAGACCAATTATAACAAAAGCTCTGGCGGGATTATCTTAGACGGTAAAATATATGGTGCTTTGGTACAAAGTTGCCACGTAGCCAATTGTTCCGTTGAAGGGATAAGGACTACTGGCGATAGGGCTATGGCAGCGAGATCAAAAGATATTATTATCGATAACAATTTGATTGAATATATCTACGGCGACGGAATCGTTATGTCCGGCGTGACGGGAGGAAGTAAAATCACACACAATACGGTCTATAAGGCATGTATGAACACAGGCTCTGAAAATTATGCGGGTATTTGGACAATTGGTAGCTTGAATACGCTGGTGGCTTATAATGAAGTTTACGGTATGACAGGCGGGGGCGCTAACGATGGAGTCGCGTTCGATGCCGATGGCTATGATACCAATTCAGTAACCGATGGAGATATTTTCGAATACAATTATTCGCATGATAATAACGGCGGATTTATGCTTTTTATGAACCAGTCTAAGAATATTAAAGTTCGCTATAACGTTTCTGTCAACGATATCGGTACAACACGGTTAAAAAAACTCTTTTTGATCGAAAAAACGACATACGATTCCCGTGAGATTTATAATAATGTATTCTATATTAAAAATCCAACCGCCAGCCTGTTTAACGTCATGAATGGCGTGAGTTCAGGAAAGCCTTATGCGACATTTTCAAATAATATTTTTTATACCACCTCAACCATTAGCAGTCTATCCACCCAAGCCGATAATGGGCTGAAGTTTAACAATAATTGTTTATTTCCGTCAAGTACATTTACGTCATTGAACTGGGGAACTACCGTGCGGAACAACAATTTCTATGAAGATCCGGTGTTTGTCAACCCAATTGGTGGAAACGGCCTTGACGCTGCAAAAGGTTATGATGTCGGTTCCAGTTCGGCCGCCCTTAATGCCGGTGTATTTATAAGTAACAATGGAGGAGAGGATTTTGCTGGAAATGCGCTGCCATTGGGTAATCCAGATGTTGGAGCGTTTCAGCATGCTGTTGTAGCCAATGCTGGAAGCTCTCTTGCCGATGCCTATGTCCGCAACGGTAGCTATGCGAGTACAAATTATGGAACTACAGCTGATCTTGTCATCAAATCCGACGCTACATCTTACGCGCGTAAAGCATATGCTAAATTTGATATTGCGATGATTACTAAACCTAAAGTGAGTTCGGCAAAATTAAAATTGTATGTTGCAGGGGTGAATACAGCACCACAACGTACTATTAATATTTATACAACCTCCACGACATCTTGGTTGGAAAATAGCATTAATTGGAACAATGCACCAATGGATACTGTACTTGTCGGTAAAATTCCTATTTCTGGGATAGGTTTACAGACCATCGACGTCACTTCGGCCATTAATAGATTGCTGACCGGCACTGATCGTAAAGCATCCTTTCTATTTTTAAATACAGCTGCGGCCTCTTCTACAAATGATATGTCTTTTAGTAGTAGGGAAGCTGCCGCCAATAAACCGACTTTGGAACTGCTCTATTAAGCTGGTACTTATTCAGGTAATTCTATCCTATTTGTGGAATAACCAGATCAAGAAGCCGCAGAGAATGCCAATTCTCTGTGGCTTTTTACGCTTTCCCAATAGCGCTTTATGCTATCACCCAAAAAAATCGGGCTAAGTAAACAAGACTGCCATTAATTTTAGTGTACCTTATTTTTTATGCGTCATACTATAGCCAGTTTTTGAAGTTAAATGGACATACGGTGCTCACAAAAATTATTATTTCGTAAATTCATACTATGAAGCATCCGATACACGAGTTGGATAGCTTCTTCATACTAATAAGAGGAATGCATGAAAAGCACGAAACGAAGGAAAGGTTTTCTTTTCAAACAATATGAAGAGCCGTTTCAAACGCCTTTTGATAAATTATTTGACATTTTCAAAGAATTGATTACCCATACCTCTGGTGATTTTGATGAAGCCATTGACTGGCTTAGGCAATTGGATAAAGAGTTCAAACTGACGACTCCAGCCTATACGATAGACGATTTCATTGCGGATCTGAAGGATAAAGGTTATATCAGGGAAAAAGTGGAGTTTGGTGGTGAAGGTGGCGTAGATATTACCTCAAAGCTGGAGAAAGCTTTGCGTCAGCATGCCTTGGACCAGATTTTTGGGAAAATGAGGAAAGGAAAATCAGGCAATCATAAAACTAATCACCAGGGAAGGAGTGACGAAAATATGGGCGATTTCAGAAACTATCAGTACGGAGATGGCCTGGAGAAAATAGTTTTGACAGAGAGCTTGAAAAACGCACAGATCAATCATGGGATAGGTGAGTTTGCCTTATCAGAAAATGATCTCGTCGTAGAAGATACACAGTTTAAGTCGCAGATGAGTACAGTGTTGATGATCGATATCAGCCACAGTATGATTTTATACGGCGAGGATCGGATCACTCCTGCAAAAAAAGTGGCGATGGCTTTATCAGAACTTATTTTGACCCGTTACCCGAAAGACTCACTTGACGTCATTGTTTTCGGAAACGATGCATGGCCTATCGCGATAAAAGACCTGCCTTATTTGCAAGTTGGACCATTTCATACCAATACGGTCGCGGGCTTACAGCTAGCGATGGACTTACTAAGGCGAAAACGACATGCGAATAAGCAAATATTTATGATAACCGACGGGAAACCCAGCTGTTTAAATATGCCGGACGGCACTTACTATAAGAATCCTATGGGTTTGGATCCTTTTATCACCAGCAAATGCTATAGTATGGCTGCACAGGCTCGAAAGTTGGGAATACCAATTACAACCTTTATGATTGCTTCGGATCCTTATCTACAGCAATTTGTCGACGAGTTTACAGCTTCAAATCAAGGGAAGGCTTATTACACGGGACTTGGGGATCTGGGTGAAATGATCTTTGAGGATTACGAAGAAAATCGAAAAAAGAGAATACGATAAGAATATATGGATTACACGAAGATTACAACATTTGGTGCATTAAAAACTTCGGGTTATAAACCTAAAACAATAAAAGAAGAATTGCGTCAGAATCTGATTACAAAAATAAAGGCGGGTGAAACCGTGTTTAATGGGGTACATGGTTATGAAGATACCGTAATTCCAGAACTTGAAAGAGCAATACTTTCCAAACACAACATTAATTTCTTGGGCCTTCGCGGTCAGGCGAAAACACGTCTAGCTAGGCTCATGGTCAACTTATTGGATGAATATGTGCCTGTGGTTCAAGGTTCAGAGATTAATGATGATCCGTTTAACCCCATATCGCGTTATGCGATAGAGTTGCTGAAGGAGAAAGGCGACGATACACCGATAAGCTGGCTTGGTCGAGGCGATCGTTTTGCGGAGAAACTGGCTACACCTGATGTGACAGTAGCTGATTTGATCGGTGATGTAGATCCCATCAAAGCCGCAAATTTAAAACTGAGCTATGCAGACGATCGGGTGATTCATTTTGGTATGATTCCTCGGGCAAACCGTTCTATATTTGTCATTAATGAGCTACCTGATCTTCAAGCTAGAATCCAGGTAGCCCTCTTCAATATATTACAGGAGGGAGATATTCAGATTCGCGGTTTTAAGTTACGCTTGCCGTTAGACGTACAATTTATATTTACAGCGAATCCAGAGGATTATACCAATAGAGGAAGTATTGTGACGCCGCTGAAAGATCGCATCGGATCGCAGATACTTACACATTACCCCGCATCGGTTGAGATAGCAAAGGCAATTACTGCGCAGGAGGCGAACTTGGAAGCGGCCCAGAAGGAGCAGATATACGTCCCTGAGCTAGCTAGGGAATTGATTGAGCAGATAAGCTTTGAAGCACGAAATAGTGAAAATGTTGATGAAAAGAGCGGCGTAAGTGCGCGTCTGAGCATTACAGCATTTCAAAACTTATTAAGTACCGCTGAATTACGCATGCTCAGAAGTGGGGCGCAAGCAACGGCAGTACGGCTGAGTGATTTTATGGGTATTGTGCCTGCGATAACCGGCAAAGTTGAGCTCGTTTATGAAGGCGAGCAAGAAGGAGCGGGTATCGTTGCAGTGCAGCTAATAGAAAAAGCGATTAAAAGCCTTTTCCCGATTTTATTCCCAAAAATTGAGAAACTGGAAAGAGAAAACGAGCGTTATCCCTACGATGATATTGTTCGTTGGTTTTCGGAATCAGAAGGAATCGAATTATCTGATGAACTCAACGATTTGGCGTACGGGCAGGTTTTGGACCAAGTGAAGCCTATCCATGCTTTAATTCAGCAATACCAACCGGAAACGAAACCCGAAGATCTCCATTTTCTGACTGAATTCGTTTTATGGGGACTTACCCTCAACAATAAATTAAGTAAATATAGACTGGGGTCCGGCCTTCAGTTTCAAGATAATTTTCAGGGATATCTGAGAAATAATCTGTAACAGGCAACGAGTAATAGGATGGGTAAGTTTACAGCGCAAACTTACCCTTATGCTATTGTAAAAGGTCTTACAAGAACGGAAAAAGGAGGATAACCTATCTTTTCATTAAAATTAAGTCTATCGATAGACCAATAATAACGACGACAACAGTAAATGACAGATACCCTAAAATATAAACAGCGAGCGCTTTTAAATAACTGGGTATTTTGTAGGGGTCGAAAAATTGTCCAATCGCCCAAACGCTATATACCATAGCGACGATGCTAGCCTGTACCATAACGCCTGTATGTGTTACACCTTCAATTAATGCAAAAATAGTATAGATCAACATCGTGATTCCCAAAATAAAACACAGCAGGATGACAATTTCAAAAAAATTAAAACCGTATTTATTAAAAAATAGTTTCGCCCAAAAAGCGATAAACAATCCTATCATGATATTGGCGTAACCATAGTGATCCTGGATCCAGAGGTATATCGAACCCGTAGTAGAATGTTGAGATTCGTAATAGCTCACATATTTGTCGTTTACATGAAAAAAATGGCTTACTACAGAGTATATCAGCGAGGTGATGATGATAAAAATAATGGGTTTTACCAAGCGACTCCTGTTCTCGGCAATATATTTTTTTACATTTTTTCCGGGTGTGGTAATGAGTTCACGAATCGTGTACAAGATGCCGCGCTCGAAATGAAGGACATGTTCAATCTCGTGGACGATATAATGCACATCAATTCTTTTAAGGACCGCTGGCTGTCCGCATTTCGGACAGAAATTCAGCGTTATATCTGTCCCACAGTTTTTGCAATTTGTCATGTTTATACTATGTTATAGGTAATAAATTTGTTAATATCTGAGGATTCTTTCCTTTCCATATTCTGAAAATCGTTGGCTTTAGCCTCCTGTCGATTAGAATTTGTCCAAAAATATTATAGATTATGTCAATCAAGGCTACACCTAAGTGTAGTTTTATACCAACCAACTTCTCTCGTAAGGTAAATAGATTTATTGCGCTGTCGTGTAACCGCGCTGTTGGCAGAATCTTTTATTCTATTCGGCCATTTAAATAAAACTATTATATTTGCATAATACTTGAGTTATCAAGTATTATGCAAATAACAAGAACAATAATACTATGAACGCGATTAATACGATTCTGAACATTGTAAAAGTTCAATCTGTCATCACCAAAAAGTTTGATGGGTTGAGCTTGCATGGACTAAGTCTGACAGACTTTATGATCTTACATATTTTAAGCCAAGTTCCCGGTAAGCGGCTACGGCGAATTGATCTGGCTGAAAGTACCGGTTTAACAGCCTCAGGAATTACACGGATTATTTCCCCCATGGAAAAGATGGGGCTTGTTGTAAAAGAGCACAATAATAGAGATGCCCGGGTCAGTTATGTGAAGCTTACGGCGGTTGGTGATCGAATTTTAAAGGAGGCGACTGTTACAGCTGAGCACATCGCCAACAAGCTATTGGACGGAATGGCCGTAACAGATCTCCTTATTTTTGCTGGGCAATTGAAGTCATTGGGCGGAGATTTATAATTTTAATTTAAAAACACATGAACAAAATAGATAAAAAACAACTGAAAGCCGAATTCTTGGACAGTAAACAATTGATGGGAGTGTTAACAATTTACAATAAGGCCGAAAATAAAACATATATCGCAGATAGCCTGAATTTAACGGCTCTTTCCAACAGAATCAGATTTATGTTAAACATGGGGCAATTTGACAACAAAAACTTACAGGCGGATTGGAACCAATTGGGCGAGGGAAATTTCCTGTTTGAAAATGCAGTTATTATTCCATTTGAAAACGACAAAATCATTGATTATAAAAGAGTCGTACATCATGCAGCAACTGAGTTGAAGAGTAAAGTGAGTGAAACAACAAGTATCTATTAATATGGCAAGAAAGACGTATTTGTATCCGAGTTATGAAGCCGGAAGGAATCTGGCATTGAAAAATATCCAAGGCCCCATTGTCAATCTCAATTTAATTCAGTTGAGGAAAATCGCGGACTATACTAATTTTCCGGAGATTGCGCCAATCAAAGAAATTTCGGGATACGATGCTTTCATGAATTATATAAAGCTAGCCAAACCTTTTGTGGAAGAAAGCGGCGGTGAGCTACTTTTTGTTGGGCATGGTGACCAGTTTCTGATAGGCCCCGATCAGGAGCAGTGGGATATTTGTCTGCTGATCAAACAGCGAAGTGTGTCCGATTTTTTTTCATTTGAACAAAATCCAGCGTATATGAAGATTATAGGGCATCGTACTGCAGCAATCTCGGATTCAAGACTTTTACCCCTGGAAAATCTCCCGTTTTAAACGATACTTACCATAAAAATATCGCCTATTTAAATAATAAATGTATATTTGACATTAATAAAAGTAAACCTCGTATCATATTCTTCTACAGCTTCGTGGAAAAGTGTTTTTGAGCAAATTTAAATTCGTGTTGAATAGCCCTTCGATCAAGATAATTTGGAATTTGTGCATTAAATAATCCATGGTTAAGGTGTAATAAATAAGGTTTGCTTGGCAAATGAGCATTTAGAAAAACCTAAAAATTGATCAAACATGAAACTAAAACAAATAGGGGTATTAAGTATTGCATTAATGAGTTTTACCAATGCCGTAGCGCAAAAAATACACAATGCAGATAAGGCGGCGGGTTATCTTTTTGCATATTTTGAAGGTTCGGGGGATAAAAATACACAAGAACAATTGCGATTTGCAGTCAGTCAGGATGCGCAAAACTGGGTTGCATTAAATAACAATAAACCTATTTTGTCATCGGCGGATATATCCCAAACGGGAGGGATTCGTGATCCGCACATCCTTAGGGGAGAGGACAAAAAGTCATTTTATATGGTCGCAACTGATATGTTTACGGTAAAGAATGGGTGGGGAAGTAATCCGGGTATTATCCTGATGCGATCTGATAATCTGACGGACTGGAAACACAATTCTGTTGACCTGGCAAAGTTATACCCTAAAAAATTTAAGAACGTAAAATGGGTATGGGCACCACAGACGATCTACGATCCGGCTGAAAAAAAATACCTGGTGTATTTTACTGTGAAATCGCATGCGAATGATAAACTTGATTTTTATGCGGCCTATGCGAATAAAGATTTTAGTGGCTTTGAAAAGGAACCTACTTTATTGTTCAGTCCAAAATTTGGCGGTATTGATGGCGACATTGTCTATAAAGATGGGCTATATCATTTTTTCTTTAAGGGTAATACAAAAGATGCTGCCGGAAAAGAAGTGAAAAATGGAATTCAGCAGGCGACAAGTAAATCCCTAAAAGGACCATGGAGAGAAGACTTCCGGTATCTCGATGCCTACGCAGACACTTCTGTTGTTGTCGAAGGATCGAGCCTTTTTAAGTTGAATGGAACAAACGATTATATCTTGATGTACGATTTGTATGCGAATGGAAGATACGAATTTCAGCGCACAGACGATCTCTTTAATTTCTCTTCAAAACCTGAACCTTTTCATAAGAATTTTAATCCGCGACATGGAAGTGTGATTTCAATCAGCAAGGAAGAGTCTCGTCTTCTGAACAATAAATGGGGCGGTGTACCTGGTGAATTGCTAGCTCCTGTGGCTGCGGATGACCGGTATCATTTTACCGCAAAGGGAAATCCGATTATTAAGCATCATTTTACGGCCGATCCGGCTGCATTAGTTAAGGGGGATACACTTTGGTTGTATGCAGGTCATGACTTTGCAGGGGGGCAGAAAGGCTATAAGATGAAAGACTGGATCGTTTATTCTACAACGGATTTAAAAAATTGGACGGAATATCCCGTGTCTTTGCGCATAAGTGATTTTACATGGGCAAAAAGCGGCGATGCGTTTGCAGGACATGTTACCGAACGTAATGGAAAATATTACTGGTACATCAGTTCCAATTGGTCCGGAATAGGTGTTGCTGTCGCAGACAGACCCGAAGGTCCCTTTAGCGATGCATTGGGAAAGCCCTTATTGACCAACAAAGACTGTTTTGCTTCTTCCCATTCCTGGGCTTGTATCGATCCAGCTGTTTTTATTGATGATGATGGTCAAGCCTGGATTTTCTGGGGCAATCGCGAGTGTTACTACGCAAAGCTCAAAGAAAATATGGTTGAGATTGATGGCGAAATAAAACAGGTGAATTTTGAAGGACTAGCTTTTACGGAAGCACCGTGGGTTCACAAGCGCAATGGAAAATACTATTTGAGTTATGCTACGGAATTTCCGGAGAAGATCGCTTATGCCATGGCCGATAAGATCGAAGGTCCCTATGTCTATAAAGGAATTTTGAATGAAATAGCAGGCAATAGCAATACGAACCATCAAGCAATTGTCCCTTTTAAAAATCAATGGTATTTCATTTACCATAATGGGGGAATTAATCCAGATGGAGGCAGTTTTAGCCGTTCGATATGCATAGATACCTTAAATTACCGTCCAGATGGTACAATCCATAAAATTAAAATGACAACGGAAGGAACTACCGGAGACTAAGCATGAAAAAGCCGGTGAGCAAGCTAAAGTGGCTACCGTAGAAGGTGGGGTAAAGACCGGTTTAATAAATTAAAAATGTGGAACGACGCTGTCGTTCCACAAAATGTTCTTCAGTGTAGTATTGTAGGATTCTTTTTACAGTATTCTTATCGAATCAATTCAGAAATTTAAAATGATGAGATAGGCATCTCCATTCATTTCGGCAATTACTTCTCTTGAGTCAAGTTTACTTATGGACAAATGTAGCTTAGAATAGCAGTAGAAAGAATATGAAAAAGATACTTTTTTATGTGAAAATGGGAATATTTGAGTTTTATATAAATTACGGTTGTTGCAATATGATATATTGTATCAATTTTACGCCGATTTGTTCCACCATGCTGAATTGTCATAAAAATTCTGTTGATTAGGTCTTCGTTCCAGTTCTATTCCATACAACCATATGAAAAGACAACATCGTTCCGTTTTTTTAAATTCTATTGTTTTAAGCAGCACAGCCTTTTTGATTCTAGGGATTCTTTTTTCCTGTTCCAGTAATCGGCGATTTTCGGGAAAGCAGGAGTCGATATATCGGCTTGAACTTGATCGTTTAAAGGAAGTGGCGAAAAATAATCTAACAGATAATATAAAGGAGTTCAATGCTTTCGAGCACCGGCCAAAATCGGACGGAGCTTTTGACGAATCCAACAACAAAGACTTTTTGGTCAATAACATTCCGTATTTTGAGAGTTCCAACGATACCCTAAGTCGCGTGTATAATTATCGTTGGTGGATGATCAGCAAGCATCTTCGGGATTATTACGATCCATATGATTCAAAGAAATATTGGGTTATAACGGAATTTTTTGGTTATCCCGCCTGGGGATCCCTGAGTGGAGCGATTACCTGCCCAACAGCGCATCAGTTTTACGATGTACGTTGGCTTCGTGATCCCAAATACCTTCAATCTTATGCAGAATATTTTATGCTTGGATCAGCTTCCAAAATAAATCAGCGTGAAAACGGCAATTTTTTAACCCATTTGAGCCGGCCCGAAAGTGTTCATTTTTCCAGTTGGATGGTCGATGGCATTGAATCATTTTTAAAAATTCATCCCGATCAGGCCTGGACACAAAAGATGCTTCCAGCGATGGAGACCCACCAGCACCTTTTGGATAGCCTATTCACTGTGAAAAATCCCGATGCGAAGACCAACGGCATGTACAAAATTCTGGATCTGTACGATGGTATGGAATTCAGCCTTTCGGCGGTGCTTGGCTTGATTGAGAGTAAAGGGCCCTATGCTATTTATAGCGATAGTACATGGAGAGATCTTTATTTAGGTTGGGGGACGACAGACAAGGCTGCAAATACGACTGCTGCGAAAGACTTTCCATTGGCCTTTACCAAAGGTTATCCTGATTTTTATCTGGTGCGCCCATCCGTTGGAAGCTATTCCTTTGGGAATACCAACGCATTGTACAATCTCTATAGACAGGAAGAGCAACATCATCCTTCGATTAAGAATAAGGCGAAAGCAGATTACTATAAATTCAGAAGCCAGGAAATACAGTGGAAATTTCTCAGGACACTTTGGAATGCAGATGATGGTTTTTTTTATACCTTGACAGCCGGAGACAATGCCTATGGTGTACGGGATTACGAAGCGCGGGTGCGGGAATCCGTTGGTTACACCCCTTGGTATTTCAATATGATACCGCGTGAGGATAATAAAAAGTATGAGGTAGCTTGGGCGATGTTTACTTCCGAAAAAGGTTTCAATAACCATAAAGGAATGACTACGGCCGAAAGACAACATCCCTATTATAATGAGCAGGCTTATGCCTGGAACGGCAGAGGATGGCCTTTTCAAAACTCAGTCGTCTATAAAGCATACAGC
The DNA here is from genome assembly GCF_000988325.1 of Sphingobacterium sp. Ag1. Classification (NCBI taxonomy): domain Bacteria; kingdom Pseudomonadati; phylum Bacteroidota; class Sphingobacteriia; order Sphingobacteriales; family Sphingobacteriaceae; genus Sphingobacterium; species Sphingobacterium sp. Ag1. The sequence continues at coordinate 456,336 of NZ_LBGU01000044.1, forward strand.
AACTATTTAAGAAATTATAAAAATCATATCACTGCGCAGGACAAAGAGACCCTGTACGAACAAATTATGAAGCTTACACGGCTTCACGGTTATGCCCACCCAAATATCGGTGAATGGTATATACCAAGTGACGGTGAGCAATTTGGTGGGCAGAAGGATTATTTTCATTCAACCTATCTAGACATAATCATAGCAGATCTCATTGGATTTAAGGCATCCCATCACAATAGCTTTCAGGTTCAGCCGCTGATACCTGCTGGCAAAATGGATTATTTTTACCTCGGAAACTTAGCCTATCACGGGAAAACAATAGACATTGTTTGGAAAGAAGACTGGGATCAAAACAAACCTGGAAAACAGTCTATGTTATGCATTTGGGTAGATCATGTTTTAAAGGCAAGCAGCAAAGATCTTGGTGTTAAAATAGACGTAAATTTAGACTAATATTAACAGGTGTTTAACGAATTAAAATACATCGATTGGAAGAATCTATTTTAACGGAATTTTAAAAAATAAGACTCGATTGCACAACCGTCATTTTAATTATACGGAACTCAATCGTTAAATTTGAGAAATTGAGCGGTACAATGGTAAATGATTACAAAAAATATGAGCTATTTGGAAGACCGATGATGCAAAAAATTGCATTGAAGGCACCATTTACATTTGAATTTCCAGTAGTGGAACAGGCTTGCTTCCTCTATGTACTGGAAGGGGAAATGCAATGCCAGGCAAATGACGAAGAGCTAACTATTGCGAAACATTATTCCTTATTGCTGAATTGTATTAATTCTGGAAAGCGAATCCACGATGTGAATCCAACGCGTGATTGTCAGCTGTTAATCGTCACTTTTTATCCAGATACCTTGAAGAAAGTTTACGATAGAGAGTTGCCCTCGTTGCTGCTTGAACCTGAAAATATTATTTCAAACCAATCAAAAGAAAAAATTGACAATGATTTCCTGATCCAGAAATATGTGGAAGGCTTGCTGTTCTATTTTGAAAATCCTTCATTGATCAATGAAGATATACTGGTGCTCAAATTAAAAGAAATTATATTGCTCCTGTCCCAAACGAGAAACGCGTCGGTCATACGAGTGATATTATCACAGCTTTTTTCTTCAAATACCTATTCGTTTAAACAGATTATTGAAGCCAATCTGTTTTCCCAATTAACCATTGAGCAGCTTGCGGAACAGAATAATCTGAGTGTCTCTTCCTTTAAAAGAGAGTTTGCCAAATTATATCATGATACACCTGCCAGCTACATCAAAAATAAGAAGCTCGAAAAGGCGGCAGAGCTCCTTTTGGTTTCCGATCAGCGTGTTTCCGAAATTGCCTTTAACTGTGGATTTAACGACCTTACAACATTTACAAAGAGTTTTAGCGACAAATACAATATATCGCCAACAAAATATCGTCGACAGCTTAAAAGCAACTAAAAACCATAAGATTGTGGTCCTGTTTTTTGAACTAAAACATCAAATCTTTGAACGAAATCAAAAAACCATTTTCCTTATTCTATCGCAACTTTGTAGTGTTCCTTTAAAGGGTTGTTATTCCATGGATTGTGCCGTGAAAGCGTGACAACGACCTTACAGGAACATTTTTTTGAAATTATCAACGTTAAAAATAGAAAAATGAATTTATCAGGTTTAGGAGTTTTCCACACAGTTATCGGAGTAACAGCACTTTTAGGCGCTGTATTAGGATTTATCAGCTATGGTAAGATCAATCTTAAAGTATTATCGGGGAAGTTATATTTTTATGCGACAGCCATCACTTCTCTTACGGCATTAGGGATTTCGAAACAAGGTGGCTTCAATGCTGGACATGTTTTTTCGCTCTTCATCTTTGTTCTTGTAATGGTGGCCTATTGGCTGCACGCAACGAAGAAAAGTAGTACGAAGTCTCAGTATTTTGAGAATTTTCTATGGTCATTTAGTTTCTTCTTGTCGCTGGTGCCTGCTGTTAATGAGACCTTTACCAGAGTTCCGGTCGGACATCCCTTGGCAAAGGATATAAATGATCCAATTATTGGACAGACCCTTCTTGTCCTTTTTGTGCTTTTTATTATTGCAGTCATTTTTCAATACTTCAAACAAAAGAAAATCAACACTGGATTGGGGTCAGAACTGAAAAGTCAAGTCTAGCAGAGCTATTTGATCCAGACCATTTCTGAACGCTCATCTTTAGCGCCTTTCGATTCATTTGGTGCTGTAATCTACCCTGTTGTACATTATTTAAAATATGACAAACTAATTTTTTGCTTTTATTGTTTGCTCTTGTAGAAGTTCAACAACATAATCATTTTGAAAATATATGCTTAATTACGATTGTCTAAAAAAATTAAAGATGTGCAACGGAAGAAATAATTCAACGGGATTACTTCTCGCAATGGTGGCGGGAGCAGCAGTTGGTACATTGGTCGGTCTATTAGTGGCACCGAATAGTGGAAAAAAAACGCGGAAAAAAATCAAGGAAAAAACAAGGGACCTCAAAGAACAGGCAAAACACACATACGAAGAAGTAGCCGATAAAGTGAAAGAAGAGTATGATCATGTGTCATCCTCGATTAGCGAAACAGCAGGCCATGTGGCTGATAAGGTCTCAAATGAATTTGATAAGTATAAAGATCAAGTAAGTGAAAAGACCGCCGAAGAAACTAAAGCGATTAAAGATACAATTAAAGATCATAAAGAAAAATAAGCTTTGTCGATTCAAACAGCAGACCGGATAATAACTATTGCTTGGTCTGCTGTTTCTTTTTTTGATCTTCGCCCATAAAATTATAATGTCCATGCCCAGATGGACCGTTTTACTGAATCTAATGGCCATTCGATGGTAACGGTTAGCGTTCATTAACTTAGTGAAAGCCTGCTCGAAATTCCTGAGGCGAAAGTTTGGTTTTTGTTTTAAACAATTTGCTGAATGACTGTGAATGTTCAAAGCCTAATTCATAAGCGATCTGGCTAACAGAAAGTGCCGTTGTTGACAATTTCTCCTTGGCTTTTTCAATTAGTTTTTCGTGAATATGCTGTTGGGTGCTTTGTCCCGTCAGTACCTTAAGCAAACTGCTCAGATACTTGGAGGAAATATTTAAGCTATCTGCAATATATTGAACGGATGGAAGACCCTGTGCGATCAGGCTCTCTGTCGAAAAATAAGCATTCAGCAGTTTTTCCAGGCGATTTAAAACCTGATGATTGGCTTTCTCGCGCGTCAGGAATTGTCGGTTGTAAAAACGCTCCGAATAATTCAGTAATGTTTCAAGGTTTGACACAATAATGTTCTTGCTGAATTTGTCCATATTTGCTCGATATTCCCGTTGGATATTTTCAATAATATCGTTAAGTGTTTTCTCTTCACTGTCTGAAAGAAATAAAGCTTCATTTGCCGAATAATCGAAGAATTCATGCTCTTTAATAGTTTTCGCTAATGTGGTATTCCATAAAAAGTCCGGATGAATAAGCAACATCCACCCGCTTCGGTTGACGTTGGCAGCAGCGTCATTTTCTTCCAGTTTCAGCAATTGATTGGGCGACATAAAACCGAGCACACCATTGTCAAAATCAAAGAGCTGCTGCCCATAGCGCATTTTGCCTGTGATGCCTCTTTTATTGGAAATGACATAAAAATCAAACAATAAGGCCGAAGCATCATCCAAAGGAGAACGTTTCATCTTTGAATAGTCCACAACACTCAGCAATGGATGCTCTGGCTGTGGCAAACCTCTTAATTGATGAAATTCACTGATCGTTTTTATACGCTGTGTTCGACTTTGTGGCATATAACAAATTTATAAATAATTTTGCTGAACATCGTCCAATAAACCGATCTGCGTAGGCGACCAATTTAATTGCTGCTGTGTCTCAAAACTTGTCGCCGGGCTATCGAAGGTGATGAAATGGCTCAGCCATTGGAAATGTTTAACCATATCTTCACCATGTAATGAAGTAACAGGCAGATTTAATTTCGTGCCGATCAGTTCAGCAATTGCGCTGATTTTAATGCCGGTTTCACCAATAGCGTTGTACAATGCCCCAACTTCGGCCTTCTCGGTCGCCTTGCAAAAAACTTTTGCAGCGTCCAAGCGATGAACCGCTGGCCAACGATTGTTTCCATCTAAGGGATAGGCCGAAACACCATGATTGCGCGCAAATTGGATGAGGCTTGATGTGAAGCCTGCCATAAAGCCAAGATCACTGCTGCCATGAACAGAGGGTGGTAAGCGAATCACTGAAGCATGGACACCTTTTGCTGCCAGGGACATTGCCGCAGGTTCTGAACCTCTTGGAGAATTTAGCAGTGTACTTTCCTCTGTGATGAACCCGTTGATAAGTGGTAGACCCAAGGTTCCCGCTGTAATGACAAGCGGTTTTTGTGTACCAAGCAGCTCTTCACCCATGGCATTGATCGCATTGATATCAATTTCGGCAGCTTTTGCATATTCATTTGCAAACATCAGATCGTGGGAAAACCCCGTATGGATGACGGCCTCGGCGTTTGAAGCTGCTTGTTTTAATATATCCAAGTGTTGAAGATCGCCACGGATTACCTGAGCACCTAAATTGGTGATTATCTCTGCTGATTTTTCTGAGCGTGCTAAACCAGTTACTTGATGTCCCGCATCGATCATTTCTTGAACAACTGCTGAACCTATGAAGCCCGAAGCTCCAGTTATAAATACTTTCATAATCTTTTTTTTCTTGAGACAAAGTTCTGTGTAAGGTTGACGGCAGATGTATCCAAATGTCAGAATATTGTAGCCATCTTTCAGAAAATCGATGATCTCGTATTTTGCAAGCCGCGGTACTTTTCAAAAAAGATCCTCTGCCACGAAATAGATATAGTATTCACGAAATAAGTAGGGTGTTAAAGCTTCGGGATGATCAGTCAAATTGTCCCATATACAAACGATAGTATCTACCTTTTTGCTTTAGCAATTCTGTATGCGAACCGAACTCGGCGATTCTCCCTCTTTCGATAAGACAGATGACGTCGGCATTCTTGATGGTCGAGAGTCTATGGGCAATGACGAAGCTTGTTTTGTTTTGCATTAACCGGTCAATACCTTCCTGAATAGCGATTTCAGTTCGTGTATCGATCGAGCTGGTCGCTTCATCCAATATTAAGATTGGCGTATTGGCTATAGTTGCCCGGGCGATGTTAATTAACTGCCGTTGTCCCTGACTCAGATTGGCTCCATCATTGGTCAATTCGGTTTTATACCCTTGCGGCAATTGCATGATAAAGCTATCTGCTGCGGCAAGCTTCGCTGCCGCTATCACTTCGTCATCTGTTGCGCTGAGCCGGCCATACCGGATGTTTTCCATAACCGAATCGGTAAACAAATGGGTGTCCTGAAATACAATAGATAGTTTTTTACGCAGTTCATCGCGATCCAGCTTAAAAATCGATGTCTTATCTAACAGAATATCCCCGGATAGCAAAGGGTAGAAGCGAGGCAGCAAATTGATAATTGTCGACTTGCCGGCACCAGTTTCACCCACAAAAGCGATCTTTTGACCTGGTTTTACGTCGATGTCGATATCAAATAAAACCTGTTTTTCGGGTACATAACCAAAATTTACATGCGATAGTGTCACTTGGCCCTGCACCGGTGCCGGAATTGGCTGCGGATCGACCGTTTCACTTTCAGGCGCCGTATCAATAACGGCAAAAATACGTTCTGCGCCTGCCAACGCTGCCTGTAGGCTATTGTATTGGCTGGAAATCTCATTGACAGGCCGTCCAAATTGCCGTGCATACTGTAAAAATGCAGTTAATCCCCCTAAATCGAATCCACGTGTGATCACTAGAATACCACCTGCGATGGTGGTCAACGCGTAGTTAATGGTGCTCATATTCGCCATCAAAGGCATCATCATGCCAGAATAAAACTGTGCCTTTGTTGCTTTTTCCCGGAGCACTTGATTAAGCTGTTCAAATTGTTCGATGGCGGCGTTTTCGTGCCCGAAGACCTTCACCACCTTTTGTCCGCTGATCATTTCCTCTACATAGCCATTGGCATTGCCGAGTGCAGCTTGGTTGGCGGCAAAGAAACGCTTGCTTTTGTTGATGATCAGTTTCGCCAGATATAACATCAGTGGGATCATGATCAATGCAATAATAGATAGGATAGGGCTGATATACAGCATGAGGCCGAGTGTCCCCAACAAGGTAATTGAGCTGATCAAAAGCTGTGTAATGCTATTATTTAGGGCGTCGCTTACGGTATCCATGTCATTGGTGAAGCGACTCATCAGATCACCATGTTGATGGGTATCGTAAAACTGTAAAGGTAGGTACTGCATGCGGTCGAACAGCTCATTTCGGAGGTTTGAAATCGTTTTCTGCGCAACTTTTATGGTCAGCCGGTATTGCAACATGTTGAAAATTCCTGTAGCGATATAAATTCCGATCATGACGAGGGCGATATGTCCTAGACCAACAATATCTTTTTTAAGTACATAATTGTTGATTGCAGGCCGTAAAAGGTAGTTGCCCGCTAGTGTTCCCGCAGTTCCCAGCAAAAGTGAAATTAAAATCAGCAGGAGCATCAGCCGTTGCGAAGACAGGTAGCGCATCAATCGCCATAGAGCCCTAAATCCCTGTTGAGGCTTTTCATTTTTAATGCGTCTTGAACTTCCGGGGCCGGGTAAACTCACGGGGATGGATTTGTTTGAGGTACTCATTAGGCTTCTTCTTTTTGCAGGTGTTGGGACTGATAAATTTCCTGATAGATGGTATTTGTTTGCAGAAGTACCTCGTGTGATCCGGAACCGACAATGCGGCCTTCTTCCATGACCAATATCTGGTCGGCGTGCATGACGCTAGAAATACGCTGTGCAATAATTAATTGTGTGGTATCCTGCAGATAATTTTTTAAACCTTCACGTATTTTCCGGTCGGTGTCGATGTCCACAGCACTTGTGCTGTCGTCCATAATCAAGATTTTAGGTTTCTTCAATAAAGCCCTGGCAATACATATGCGTTGTTTTTGTCCTCCCGAAACATTGACGCCTCCTTGTCCTAGTAGCGTGTGATATCCGGTGGGGAAGGAGCGTATAAAATCGTCTGCACAGGCAATCCTGGCAACAGCATAAATATCCTCATCCGTTGCCTGCTCATTTCCCCATTTGAGATTTTCTAAAATAGTTCCTGAAAAAAGTTGATTTTGCTGCAAGACAATCGCAATCTGGCTGCGCAGTTCCTGTAGCTGGTAGTTTCTGACATCGATGCCATCGACCAACACGCTACCTTCAGACACATCATACAGTCGTGGGATTAATTGTACCAACGTGCTCTTTCCGGAACCTGTGCCACCTATGATAGCTAAGGTACTCGCAGGCTTCACGTCGAAGCTAATGTTGTCGAGGTTGGGTTTCTCACTTTGTTTGTTGTACCGAAAAGTAACTTGCTGAAAGGCGATCCGTCCTGCTGTGATAGCGTATTTGTTTTGGAGACCTTCCACCGTATCCGTTAAGGAAGGCTGTTTCTCTAAAACTTCTTCAATTCTATCACCCGAAGCGATTGCCCTTGAAATCATCATGAAAGTCAATGAGAGCAACATCAAAGAAATAAGGATCTGTGTGATATAACTTAGAAAGGACATCAGTCCACCAAGCGCAAGCGTTCCGGTCATTACTTTCTGTCCGCCAAACCAGGTCACGGCAACGAGCGACAAGCCCATCACCAATTGCATGACAGGCATAATAAGGACAACGATGCTTGAAGCTTTGGTCGCAACATCCATCAGGTCGAAATTGACTTTGTCGAATTTCTTTTTCTCAAAGTCTTGACGTACAAAAGCTTTAACCACCCGCACATTGAGTAGATTTTCCTGCACAACACTATTGATACGATCGACCGCCTGCTGCATCTTGATAAAAAAGGGGAGCCCTTTGCGTAATAATATGAAAATGCTTAGGGCCAATATAGGCAACGCAATGGCCATCACGATGGACAGATCCTTATTTATAGAAACCGCAAAGATAATGGCAAAAACCATCATAAGTGGTGCCCTGAGGAGCATACGCAGGCACATCATCATGACTTGCTGCATCATATTGGTGTCGTTGGTGAGCCGCGTAGTAAGCGACGCCGAACTGAAATAATCGGTATCCGCAAAAGCAAAAGATTGTATTTTTCGAAACAGGGCAGTCCGGAGATTCGTCGCAAAACCCACAGATGCATGTGCAGAGTAATAGATGTTGCACAAATTGGCAACGATGGCAACGATAGCTAACCCGATCATTGCCAATCCAATTTTCAAAATGTAATTGATATCTTTATGCAAGATTCCGTCATCGACAATAATAGACATTAGACGAGGTTGTACAATTTCGCAAAACACATCTATTATAACGAAAAAGGGAATAATCAAAAAAGCCTTTCTAAATGACTTGGTATAAGGAGTAAACGTGGAAAGCTTCATCTGCTTATATATCCATTAAATCATTTAGTCCAGTTTGTATGCCTGAACACTGTTACACCTAACGGTAGGCACATAAAGCATACCCGAAGATTTGTCGTAACCGATATCGGCGGCATTTATCTTCTTGTCCCGAGTATCAATCAATACCGTATTGGAGCCGTCAGGTTTGACATGATAGATCAGTCCTTGCCAGCCCGAAACTACAAATTCGTTGGGTTTAATTTGTACGACACCGTCCAATCCACCTTCCATACCTTTCGATATCACAGTGGTTTTTTTATCCTGATCTATCTTAACAAGAGCACCATCCGATAACACATACAAGTCTTTGCCGACAGCCAGCAGTCCGTTTGCACCTTTGAGATTTTCGGTATATAGCATAGGGGCGTCATTTTCAATGCGATAGACTTTTCCAAGTCGCGTATCACTAACATAAACAATACCCTTTGAGTCAACTGTAATGTCATTGAGCAGCTCAGCACCATCGATGGTAATTCTTTTAACGATGCTTGCTTTATCTATATCGATGACGGCAATCGATTTAGCGAATGCTTCTGCTGCATAGAGCCGGTTTTTGTGGATTCCTATGCCCAAAACAGCATTTAATCCTGTCACCCAATCTTTTTTGATAAATTTTCCGTCCATATCCAGTTTACTGATGAATGCCGTTGTGTTAGGTTCGAAAGCAATCGTATTTGATACATAGAGTACTTTGTTTTTGGCATCTACCCACACGGACTCTGGAGATCTTAGGGTAGTGTCCGATTGCCATTGAGACGTTAAAGACTTCTGTCCAAACAGGACTTGTACAAACATGATAAGGGTTAATGTTAACGTAATTTTCATAGAAAATCGGATTGGTGTTTATATTAGTTTAATTTATTCGAGTTAAAAAACGACTACTCAAATGAACTTTTGGTCTTCTGTTAAAGAAGAAATAGTTGTAGTCAAAAAAATCGACCATTGAGCTCCTTTAATATACAGCATTTAGATCGTATTGTTTTCTTTTTTCGAAAGAAAATCTTGTCAGATCACTTAGATCAATTACTGCTTTATAATTAAATTGCTGTAATATTGCTGATCTACAGTTTTGCAATAATAGACCAACCTCCCCACAATAAGTCAACTTTTAACGAACACAATTGGTTTATATAGTTTAATAGTACGGCCGAATCTTCGTTATGAAGATTCGGTTTTTTATAGGGTTTTATTATCCGATCAGAAAAGCACTTTTCATTTTCAATTCAGACTTTCTTTAGTAACTTTAATCTATAATGAACGTTGCGCTTACCGTTTATAAAACTTCGCAGCATACGTTTTGTCTTGTACAGCGTTGGTCGGCAAGGTTGTCATGTACCATCCTTGGTCCTAGGTCCAAGGGTATTCATCGACCTAAATTCAGACGATGTTGGGCTGGTTTCGTGTAGCTATAGATTGTCATGTTTCAAAAAAAAATAAAAAAAATGCTCTTTATAATTTTATTCATCGTGGCGGTAGTCGCCGCAGGTGTAGCCTATTATTTATTCACCAATGGTAATGTTAAAGTAGATATGGCCTTGAAGTCAGCTACGCTATATGATTTTAAAGTGAAAGGGTTGGATGGCTCGTCCATCGATTTTGCGCAATTTAAAGGTAAAAAGATACTTGTTGTAAACACCGCTTCTAAATGTGGGTTTACACCACAGTACGAGGGACTTGAACGTTTGTATAAAAGATTCAGTGATAAGTTAGTCATTGTAGGTTTTCCATCAAATGATTTTTTGGACCAAGAACCTGATAAAGATGCCGAAATAGCTGCTTTTTGTCAACGGAATTACGGCGTAACTTTTCCGATGGCAGCAAAGATTGATGTTAAAGGAAAGCGGCAAGCGCCTATTTATCAGTGGTTAACCAATAAAAGCTTGAACGGCGTAGAAAGTTCTGCTGTCCTGTGGAATTTTCAGAAATATCTGATCGATGAAAACGGCAGGCTTATCAAGCATTTTCCTCCAAAAACAGATCCTGAAGATCCAGCAATTGTAGCGCTGATCGATTAGTATTAATTTGAGTAGAATCCTAATTTTCTACGTAATTCGGTATGGTCCATTTTGCCATATGCCAATTTACTTTATACGGATAGGATTCATAAAATGAGTCATCCTCCGTTATTGTAAAACCCTGTTCAGCATTGACTTTAGCCTCCCGCATGATTTTTTCGGCATTGACGACATCATTTTTCTGTAGTAAGCAGAGTCCTTTATAATATTTTGCATCTGAAAAATTTACATAATCATGCAGGGCCTTGTCGAAATATAAAATTGCCTTGTCATAATTCCTTAATTCATATTGAATGATACCCATATAAAATAAATCCAAAAAATGAATCCAGTTCTCTCCGCGATCTTTTATTGTTTTTTCGAAGTCTTTTGTCAAGATTTGTGCTGCTTTTTCAAAATTGTTTTGTTGTAAATAGCATAATGAAATGTAAAACTGATAAGAGTGATCATTTTGATAACCGTAGCCAAATTCTTTTTCGGCCATTTCCATATCGGTGATTGCACTTGTGTAGTCTCTTTGAAAAATACATTTTAAATAGCCTCTTCTTCCGAGGTAGCTTTCTCGGTCATAAAGGACCGCTTTATTATAGCATTGTAATGCTAGATTATATTTTTTCATTTTCCAATACGGAAGAGCCTTGTTTTGCCATAATATAGCAATGGTTGAATCCCTTTGAAGGGCTTTATTGATATTATCCTCCCACCCCTGTAGGGTATAGTGATAGCGGTAAGCACCGTTTTTGAGGTATTTTTCTATGATGACTTCTTGCTTGGTTTGACTGCATCCCGATGAAAATACTAGTAACAATAGGAGTGAAGAAATTATTTTCATATTTTATTTATATTAGAAAATATTTTGTTGTACCAGACATAACGTCTTGGAATTATCGCCAGCGAACTCTTTTTTTGCTCGCTTCAAGCCCCAAGGCCATCTTACCGGATCCGGGAGGTGCTACCACATGTAAATGACCATCTTTAAGATACTCCAATAATTTTCGAAATACCCGTAATTGGTATTTGCGCCGTGAATATTTGAATTTAATTGCTTTAGGGTATTTAGTCAATAGATTCGGATAATTTAAAATTTACACCATATTGCAGCGCAATATACTAATTTTAGTTGCAAATGCGATTTGCAGGAAAGGCTTGTGAAATTACCTCTATTGACCTCGAATGTAAGCGACTCACCTCTTGTACCCGAACAGTGCTATGTCCGTGCTTGATCTGTACAGCCTCCAAAAATAGGCTAGTTTTAAGCTCTGAATTTTAGCAAGATGTTCGTTAAAAGTGAATAATAGACGGGGGGATTTTGGCACCGTTTTTATCTGCTGTTAGGCTTATTGGAAGGCATAATAATTACTATTCGCCGAGATTGACTTTATATTCGTGTATCAGTGCCAGAAAATAACTTGATATCTTTGTAAGCGTACTTGAAGGAGTTATCAATGCATAAACAAAACGTTATCTCGGTTATATTATTCATAAAACCAAGAAATCAGCAACAGCAATTATAAAATACGAAGTAATATGGGAAAAATTATATTCAGATTTTGGTTGGTTAATGTATTGATAAGTTTCGCGCTATTTATACTGTACCGACTTGTTATCGCAGAGACGGATACGGCTGCTACGGGATTTCTGGAGACAATCATCGTTATTCTGGATATTATTGTCAATTTGGGTTTTTCAACAATATATCTTTTCGCGGTGACTTTATGTTCCTTACTATTTTTTCTAAATCATATCGAAAAAATTCGCCGTAATAAAGCATTATCGTTTTTGACATTTTCGGGAATACCGGCTGTTTGCCTGGTCTTACTGATCATTTATATTTTGGTTGGATTTTATAAATATCATATGGTTCTTGACCCGTTAAAAATGCTGCTTCTGTTCTCCATTATTTATCTAGCCAGCACCATCTTAGAATTTATCCTATTCCGGAAAATAATCAAAAAACAGCAGGCTGGCCCGAAAGTTCAGCAATAAACCGCATTATTATGTTATCCCTTCCTGGCATATCTACTGTCCTTTACAAAAAAACGCAGGGGTAGGACTGCGTGCTCCTGAGCATAAGCGATACCGATTCGTGCTGCTTTTCCGATTTGTGCTGAACTGTATTTTATTCCCTGATCTTCAACCCATATGCTATCACCGGTCAATAATACGCCATTAAATGAAGCGTCAATTCCCAAAGCTTTAGCCGTAGATCCCGGTCCGTTGGAGAAGGAGGGTTTTTCGGGCCGCACGGGTCTCCGCAATGCCATTACGTCAATGCCAACCAACGGTTCAATCCCTCTAATTAGAACGCATTGGGGATCGTCTGCTCCAGAAGTCACAATATTCAACAGATGGTGAATACCATAACAGAGGTATACATAGGCGACGCCACCGTCCTTGTACATCGGCTCGGTTCTCGATGTTCTCTTTCCGTTAAATGCATGGGATGCTTTATCCATAATGCCAAAGTAAGCTTCGGTTTCGACAATTCTACCCGCTGTTACCAGGCCATCTTTTTGCGTATAGAGAACTTTTCCTAACAGATCTTCCGCCAGGAAGATGGTATTTGTATTAGTATAATAAGATTGAGGTAGTTTAACCATTCTTTATCCTTCAAACTGTCAACGATTATGTTCGTCGCATGACGGTGATTAAATATAGGGAAAATCATTTGATTCACTATTCATTAGCCAATCAAATGATTTCAAGGCTTATATTCCGAAGCAGATGAAAAACCTGTTTATCTTAATTTTCGTGTTTCCTTAGCAGATGTTATTGGTAAGACGGCGCAGTTTGAGAAACAATAAGTACAGTATCTGTTGTGTAGATTATTTTAAAAAGCTATTCAGGAAACCTAAAATGACACTTGTCTGGCTCATCAGACTGACATGGCCCTGTCCTGGGATAATGGCTAATTGGGATTTCGGCATTTGTCCAAAGTCACCAACTACTGCACCGCCCAATAATTGATATGTTTTTACCAGCTCGATCTTGTCTAGACCGTCGTTGTCTCCAGCAATCAAGAGTACAGGTGAAGATATTTTGGCAATATTTGCGTCTCCCAGATCATATGGTTGCTGTGCCAATGAGATCATCTGTTCCAAAAATTTTGTCCACTTTGTTTTGTCGGGAGCAACGGTTTCATAGGCTTGCTGCATCGGACTATTTTCAAATAATGCTGGTTTCATGTTCTGGAAGGCTTTGTTAATTTCCGGCATCCATCCCTTACTTTTATAGGTAGCAGAAATAATGACTAATTCATCTAAGCGCTTCGGATACTGAATGGCAAATTGGTAAGCTACTGCCCCTCCAAAGCTGTAGCCAAGCACTGCAGCATGTTCAATTTTCAGATAATCCATCACTTTGGCAACATCAGTTGCAAGTATGGCGTGGTCAAATTTTCTATCAGAATAGGGTGAATGGCCATGGCCCTGCAACTCAATGGCGATGACTTTCCTGTTTTTTGACAGTTCGGGTATGAGCTGACTCCAGTTGGTGCTGATGGTCATAAAAGCGCCGTGTAATAATACAATCGGTTTTCCAGTACCATAAACTTCATAATATACCTTGATGTCCTTAAGGTGTACTAAACCTTGAGCCGAGGGTTTAATTTGGGCATAAGATTGCATAACAGTAATCATCATAATGATATAAAGTAATGATTTAAAAATAGTATTGGTTTTGATACGTGTGTTCATAACGAATTTATTTAAAATGTACATGACAAATATCATTACGATTTCCCAGGAAGATACTGTGGAAATACGACAAATATAGGGGCGATTGCGTCAGAAACGCAAGCAGACAGTTCGTTAAAAAAAGATCGGAGCGCGATAATACCGAGGGGAGGATTTCGTATCGTCGGGGCAGTTGAGGTGTAATTAAGAAAGACAGGGACCAATATCCTACACCAGCCCCTGTGTTTTGCTATTATTTCAACTTATCTTTTACACTTTTAGCATGATCTAAGTGGTTTCTAAGTGTTGGTAGAGTTTTATCTACAAACGCTTTCAGCTCGGTATCTTTAAGGTTTTTACTAGCGTCCTCAAACAGCTTGATATCCTTTTCATGGTCTTTAACCATATCTTCGATATACGATTTATCGAAGTCTCCGGGCGACTTTTTGGACAATTCATCCTTCAAATTTTGCTCATCTGTACCCAAGGTGGCTGGTAGCGTGATATTTTTTGCTTGTGCAAGCGTGGCAAGTTCATCATTTGCTTTGGAATGATCTTTAACCATCATTTCGCCGAAGGCTTTTACATCTAGATGCTGGCCTTTTTCCTTTGCCAGTTTTCCAAGTTCTACCTCAGCCATGCCACCGTTCGCTGCTTCAGTAACGAATTTTGCATCGTCTTCACTGACAGCAACAGGCGTCGTTGCCGTATTATTATCGTCTATGTTTTCTGGTGCTTTTGTTTCGTTGATACTGTCGGCTGTTTTTTTGCTGTCGTTATTTGCATTGCCGCAACTTTGGACAGCAACAATAGAAAATGCAATTGCTAGGGTCAAAAATATTCTTTTCATGATCTTATGAGTTTTGATTTCTAGATAAACAGTGGTCAAAACAGTATCGTTTCAAAAAAATGACCAACACAACTATTTCATATTACATTAACACCTCTTTTAGCTTCAAAAATTTAATGGTGATACCCAGCTGACCCAGATGGTAAAAATCGTGATGGATAAGGCCTGTCAGGAGGTATTTGAGATTATGCGGGAAATCAGGATTCGCATGTTTATAGGGTTGTTCGAGGAAGGAATCGTCTTTGCCGTTGAGAAAGTGAATAACGTGTCGCTGACTATCCCAGAAATCTTCCAACAGCTTTTTCCAACCTGTTGTCTTCAGTTCGTCATTCGTTCGCCAATTCCTAGCTTCGTTCATTTCGAGTCCCCGTGGATTTCCCTTCAAACGGCTCAGAACCTCCTTACGCCATTCAATGAGATGCGACATCAGTTCCGCTACACTGTGCATTTCTGGGATAGGACGCTCATAAACAGATGATTCGGTCACCGTAGCTAATTTTTTTTCAAAATTTTCATCGATCCATAGATCGGCGTGCTCCACATCCTTTAATTGCTGAATGATATCTTTTATCAGAATAGTGCTCATAATGACTTAGTTTTAAAATGATTAAGTTTGAGATTTTAGAAAGTAAACCAAACTATACAGGAATTAGTTTTAACCAATTGTGCATTCGTTTAAAATGCTAACATTGTACTGAAGAATTTCAGCTAGCAACGCTGGAATAGTTGCGGTGTGAAAAGGTTCTAGGGAAGATGTAATCAGTTGAAAACTATTATTTGCTGAATCTTGTCCTTCTATCGAGATTCCTTAGGAAAGGCAATCGCTTTATGATCCGGGCTCATACCCGCGTTTTATGGTCTCGAACAATCGAATTGAAATGGCTGATCAAAGATCCACAGCACGTCTGTCTATCAACGAATTAATGAAACAGGCTAAATTGTTAGAATCCGAAGGCAAATTGGAGGATGCTGTCAAAAACTATCATACAGTTATCGCAAAGGATAAGCTGCATACCGCTGCATATAATCGGCTCATGATTGTATATCATAGGCAGAAAATGTACAAGAAAGAGCTAAGTACGATAAAGAAGGCGCTCGCCGCCTATGAAAATGATCTGTTGAAAGATCAGCGCAAATGGAAGAAGCTGAACGGTGGGACAGCGGACTTAAGTCAGCGTTTGGCGAAAGTACTGGGATTAATGCAGGAGGGTGGCCTCCCAAGATATGAAGAACCGCAAGTCATGGCCTGGAGAAAGCGTTTGGAAAGGGTAGAGCAAGTTATCAAAAAGACAAAGGTGTAAAGACCAAGGCGCTTTAAATTTGTTATAAAATCGTAAACGAAATTGTAGATGCTGCTGTTCAACTATAAAACTCATTAGTTTTAATAAATCGATATTGAGCCGAAACCCATTTTAGAAATGACGATGAAATACATATTCTGCACGGTTGAAACACCCAAAAATTCAAATGCCAAATACAACTATGAGCCAAAATGTGGCGGATTTGTTCTAGCAAAATACCTTCCTTTGGGTTCGGTTTTCCCCTATGATTTCGGTTTTATCCCGGGCACGGTAGGAGAGGATGGTGACCCCTTGGATATTATCGTTATTTCGGAACAAGGGACGTTTCCTGGCTGTATATTGAAATGCAGAATCATTGGTGCAATAAAGGCGATACAGCAGGATAAAGATGGCGACACTGTCGAAAATGACCGGTTTTTGGTTGTGCCAGAGGCTTCAGCCGTCTTTGGTCACATTCATCGTGTCGCCCAATTGCCTGAAACCGTGCTCGATGAACTGCAACAGTTCTTCATAAATTATAATAAACAGGAAGGCAAAAATTTCCAGCCTTTGAAAATTCTAAGTGCTAAAGATGCATGTAAGGCGATAGAAAAAGCAAAAAGTAACAGCCAGCCCATCAAAAAAATTGAACTTTTTCTTCCACTCTACGATGCGTCGGGAACACCCTTCTCCGCTCAACTATTTCAGGATATTAGTAAGCAGCTCATTAAAGACTTTGGTGGGATAACAGCTTATACGCGTGCCCCTGCCATTGGTATATGGGTCGATCCTAAAAAACAGCCAATTAAAGACGAGAATGTGGTTTATGAAATCATGGTTGCTGAAATCGACCATGCCTACTGGAAACAATTCAAGAAAAAACTCGAATTACAATTTGCCCAAAAAGAGTTAGTTATTAGGCAAAGTGAGGTCGGGCTGCTCTAGTCGCTATATTAATACTGTAGATCTGCTGGAATGTAGGCCAGTAGGCTTATAGATTTATTTAGTTTGAAGCGTAGGTGAACGGGAAATCAAAATAGAAAATAGATCCCTTATCCTTGGCGCTTTGAACGTGTATCTGTGAACCATGTTTTCGCAGGATTTCTGCGACCAAATATAGGCCGATGCCAAATCCAGATATGTTAGAAGTATTTAGGTTATCCACCCGATAGAATGATTTAAAAATATTCTTTTGATGTTTGGGCTCGATCCCAATCCCTTCATCCTGAACATATATACGTACTTTTTCGCCTATTATCTGCGTGCCAATAATAATCGTTCCGCCGTGGGGAGAGTATTTTATGGCATTGTTAAGTAAGTTGGCAAAAACCTGATCCATTTTGGGCCAGTCAGCTAAAATATGAACGGTAGGATCGCAACGCAGTTCAATGCTGTGCCGATTCGTTTCCAGATCATTAATACAGTCCCGCATTAATTTGTCAAGCTGAAAAGTGGTTTGGTGAAGTTGCAATTTACCTTCGTCTACCTCCGTTATACTTAGAAAATCCGCAATCATGAGCATCATTTTTTTTACTTGGGATTCGATCTTAGTTCCTATCTGGGCACTTTTTTCACCAAATATAGTTGCATGCTGTTGCATCATCTGCGCACTCATCAAGACTGTGGTGAGCGGTGTTTTGAGTTCGTGGCTTGCTACGGATATAAACGTATTTTTTCGCTTCTCTTCCTGCTTTTTTTCGGTGATATCCCGTGCAATTTTTGATACACCAATGATCTCGCCGAGATTGTTTTTTATGGGGGATATCGTCAGCGACAAATCGACCAATTTGCCTGATTTTGTCTGCCGAACAGTTTCAAAATGCTTGATGGAATGCCCCATGCGCATTCGCCCCAGGATATAATCTTCTTCAGAATGCCTATCTCGTGGAATTAATTTTAGGATGGACTGACCGATCATTTCCGCGTTTGAATAGCCAAAAAGATTCGTCGCAGCGTCGTTCCAGCTGGTTATAATACCGTCTAGGGTCTTTCCGATAATCGCATCGTAGGATGAGTTAACAATGGCTGCGAGTTCGGCACTTTTTTCTGTCGCTTTTTTCTGATCTGTCACATCCATAAGCGCTCCGATAATTCTGCGCGATTCTTTGCTGCCGCTAAAGAAAGCCGATCCCGTGATTTTTACAAAGGCAATCCCATGTGTGATAGGTCTTATAATGCGGCAGGTAAACTCAAAATGGCCGTCCATTTTATTTTCGCTCAGCCCTTTCATTTGCTGGAAAATAGCGGATTGATCGGCCGGATGGATGAGCGTTATCATCGCTTCTTTCTTTTGGATTGGGGCAGAAAGTTCCAAAATTTCTTGAGCCTGTGGGGAAAGTTGAACTATTCCTTTCGCAGCGTCCCAATCCCAGGTCCCAAGTCCGGTAGAGGCGATGGCAAGGCGAAGTCGCTCTTCCTTCTCTTGCAGGATTGCTGTGAGTTTATCTCTTCTTTTTTCTGCAAGTACGGCTTCCGTAACATCTTTGGTAAAACACATCGAATGGACAAATTCGTCGTCCTTCATCAAAGCACTGGAATTTATAACAACATGCTTTATATCTCCATTTTTGCACCTCAGACTTGCTGGATAATCCACCACACGTTGATTATTTAAAAGCATGTGTAGGATTTTCGAAATGGTATCCTGATCTGTGTGAAAGTCTGCAATGGGGAAACCAATATATTCTTCCTTACGATAACCAAGAAGGTCAAGTTCAGCTTGATTGGCCCAAATAATAACCCCTTCCCGGTTAACCCAATGTAGTGCTAATGATGCACTGTCGATAAAGTCAGTTAGTTCAGTAATCCGGTTGTTGAGCTCGAGATTTTCAATTCGTAATTGTTCTATTTGTTCGGAGCTGTTCATAAAGATGTCGTATGGTGTTATAAAGACAATTATATGGATATAAAACTACTTTAAAAAAGGTAAAAGTACGGGTCATCTTAATGATAAATAACAAAAATCGCACTAAACCATGTTTGAAGCTATTTAAAGCAAACAAAAATTGGGTGACGGCAGTTTGAAAATAATAATATCGAATAATTTTAAGTATAATATTTTATGGCGGACAGCAAAAAATAGAGGCTATTATATCCTAGACAATAATAAAACATCAATTTATAGTGCCCTTGCTGCCAATCTACTGATAGCGCTGACCAAATTTATCGCCGCATCTTTTACCAACAGTTCTTCTATGATTTCTGATGGAATTCATTCCACAGTTGATACGGCTAATCAGCTGTTGATATTATATGGATTGAAACGTAGTAAAAAGGCGCCCGACCAGTCTCATCCCTTTGGTTATGGAAAAGAGCTTTATTTTTGGTCCTTTGTGGTTTCTATTCTCATATTCGGTTTGGGTGGAGCGCTGTCCATCTATCAGGGATTGATGCATATACGGGAGCCCGAATTGATGAAAGATCCTTTCTGGGATATATCGTCTTGATTCTCGCGCTTATTTTTGAGGGTACTTCCTTTATTATTGCTGTAAAAGCATTCAACAAAGCCTGAAAGGGGGGTGGCTGTTGGGATACGATCATTAAAAGCAAAGACCCCTCCAGTTTTCTTGTTGTTTTTGAGGATGGAGCAGCAGTGGCGGGACTATTGATTGTCATGATCCTCATGTCGCTAAGCCATTCCCTGCAGATTCCCGAATTGGATGGATTAGCTTCTGTAATTGTTGGGGTGCTGTTGGTTTTGTTTCGTTTATTCTCGCCAGGGAAAGTCGGAGCTTGCTGTCTACCTAACAGTCTCTTGAAGACGTTATACTGATGCTTATCATTGATTTTAAGGATGATCTTGATACAGAAGATATTACCGAAGCAATTGCCCGCATCCGCACACGCATTAAAACCGAATTTCAATTTATCCATTATGTCATTATCCAACCAGAATAAATTCTATTCATTCAATTCCTGTAAAATTCCGCGATAAGGGGCGTAATGGCCTGTTGTGATTTTACTGTAGGCTATAGGTAAAGTGAAAAATTTTTATAAACTTCGGAAAGTTTACCAAAGGAGGGAATGGAAAACGTTTCAATTATCGATCAATGAACGGGTATAGAATTTTAGGCATAGCTTTCATTAGTTTTGCAATTATATCCTGTGGAAAAAATGATTTATCACAGGATAATTTAGGTACTGGAGAGGAGGGAAAGAATGGGACTAGCCCGGGACCGGCCCCGGAAAACAAAGTTCCGGAGCTTAGCATATGGCATTGGGGCTCTGAAAAACGTCCTTATGGTATCAACAATGTGATTATGGATGAGGCCAGGATGAGTGAAACCATTGACAGCTATATTCAAAATAAAGTTACTCGGGTATATGGCGGATATTCGAAGATTCCTGCACACCCGATACAGAAAGAAAATCTTGCCAAATGGAACAGAAAACTTAAGCAACTGGGCATAAAATCTATTTATCTAATCGGAAATGAACAGTGGATATATCCTGAAAATCGTCAAATGATGATAGATTATATTCTGGAATATTACGTTAAATTTAATCTTTCCGTCGATGTAGATGCAAAACTTCAAGGTTTGCATTTGGATCTTGAGCCACATCAGCTAAAAGAATGGAGTGTAGCATCCATACATAGGAAGCGTGAACTTTTGTATTTATTGAAAGATACCTACCGAGATCTTAGGCTAACCTTACTCCATTATGGGATGGAAAAGGATGAAATAATGGCTGATATTCCAACTTGGTTTGATGAAATGAGTGCTATCGGCTGGGCATCAGAAATCGAAAAATACAATTGGTTTAACGATACAATGAACTACATCAACGGATTCACCATTATGGCTTATGAATTAGCATCAATACCAACCATCGTTCAGCGTACCAATTGGGAAAGGAATAATTTTAAAGCAAACATTCAAATCGGACTCGATGCTGATGAGATAGGTCGTATCTGGAATAGCAAATCAGCCATAATTAATGCATTGCGGGAAATTAATGTGCAAACCCGAGCGCCAATTGCTGTCCATAATTATACGACATTTATGGAACAATAGCGGTTTCAGGTGAAATTCCATATTTATTAAGGAAATATCTTATTATTAATTGAAACTTGGTCGTGATAAGATAGTTATTGGTCAAATTTGATGTTCGATGTTGCGATGTAGTTGAATAGCTACAGAAAAAACAAGTCTAGGATATTTGATAAGTTTAACTGACTGATTTTTCTATTTTAGCCATCAATTCTAATTCCAGCCTGATTGCCATGAAAGGGAGGGAATTCAGAAGATCGCTAAAAGATATGTTTGTTACGACCCTAACCATAATAACGCTATTTTGCGCAGGCTATCTCCTCTTTTTGAATTGTTCGAAAGGACAGATGTTATGCAATAAATTCCTGATGATTTTCTTGCTAATTGCCGCATGTCATCAAATTTTAATTTGTGGTTTAAAGATTTGGTCAGCGGATGAGGTCTATTTGGTTCTTTGCCTACCCTTTGGGCTACTGTTTGGGCCCGCTATTTTATTGTTGGTAAGTAGCTTAAAGTCCAAAAATATAGGTTGGCAGTTTATTTTCCACTTTATACCATTTGTCGGTAGCTTATTGTTGTTTGGTATTGTAAAATTGAAATGGTGGATCTTAGATGGATTTGATGTTGACGACACCTTGTTGGTTCACTTAATGTCATTCGTGCATTTTTCCAGTTATCTGACGTATGTGGGGTTAAAAAATCAACAGGAAACGGGTGTAGATCTATTTAGGCTGATGAAAAGATATGGGAGTAAAGTTTATTTCCCTATCGTATTTATATTTCTGCTCATTGTAGAAATTCTGATTATGATCGGTCACTATAGAAATGTCATTATCCATGAGATATTTGTGCTTTCATTTTTTTTAACGTTCCTTTCGTCTTTGTTTATATTTTATTTCACTTATCTGCGACAATCTGAGGGAACAAATTCAGAAGAACTCACATTAACCATCGCGGTAAGCGATGCATTATTGTGTAAAATAGAAAATATTGACTCGAATGTAACATCGTTGGATAAACGGGAACAGCTTTATCGTCGACAGCTCGAACAGTTTATCCATACCAAAGCTTATTTGGATACCGAACTTAATAAGGAGAAGTTCAGTCATCAGCTTGGAATACCGCTGAACAATATATCTCCGTTCCTTAAAAAGGAGTTCGGCAGAGGATTTAATGCCTTTATTAACCACCTTCGCGTGAATTATGCAGCAAAACAGTTGAAAAATACTGAACTTCAAACGACAGTTGATCATTTGAGTTTTGTCTGCGGATTCAATTCACGAGCTTCATTCTACAGAAGTTTTCAGGCCGAATTTGGCTGTACACCCCTACAGTTCTGCAAAACTGCTTCCTAGCCATCTATTTTCTTTTTACTTTGAGCTGCATCTAGCCGCTAGGATTATGCTTTTTCGGTATAACTGCTGTCCCCATGAGCACCCGGTAAAGCGGTCCCATTTTACCCCCCTTATAATATTCTTAAAATTTATCGGATTTCATGTCGTCGTTATTTGTTCGACCGCTTTGAAGATGACGGCTTTGTCATTTCGGTTGTAGGCAATTTCAAGTATCAGACTTTACATTACCCTTATCCTTTAACCATATGTATTCAGGGAAAATTGTGCTGTATTTTGAAAGGATTGCGAAGTGAACCGTTTTCAATGCTGTCCCTTACCGTTTGGATTGAAACGAAAGCTACAAAAACCTAACGACGATCCGTCTTATCTGATGTGAATGGGAAATATGCTGGCTATCAGTCGAGATTCTTCTCGTGGATCAAATTTTGTCTTTTTCAGATTGTCTCTTTTTCAACCAATCTGAAATCTTCTACCATTTAAGATTTTAGTTTCACTGAAAATCTGCATATTTTTTGTAAGCTGATTTTGGTAGTTAATGTATTGATATTGTGATTTTTGTGTTTTGTTTTTTTGTTTAATGCTTTGTCTTTGTTTTTATGGAAAATGGACCTATTTGAAAGTGAGACATTTTTTGTTTTGTGGATAATCAATTTTGTATCAGCGTTCCAATCACGATGTTTTTGTGCTGTAGGACAAGCAATAATTATCTATTAAAAATTTAAATAACACAAAAAATGTATTATGATTACTACCTCTATTATTTAAGCTACATAGGAGCTTTGTACAATGGTTACCCATTGGTCGTAAGGATTACCGCAGCCATGGTATTGGGGCTATTGGGCCTTGTCTTGTTCGGTATTGTCCGATTACTCTATATCGGCTATCGCATTAACAGGACGGAAAAACAGCGGAGGAAAATTCGTGAGCATTTCGATGAAAAGTTGGCTTTTGTTATGACAGCAAAGAATAACTATGATGTGGATGAAATCCGAGAACTGTTACACTACGATGTTTCGAGATCAAAAAAATGGAGAACGGATGCATTGACCGATATCGTTCTCCACGTAAAAAATGAGTCATTCAAAAGCGGTCGGCTAAATGAGCTTAATTACAAAAATTGTTTAGAAGCACTCAGACTCATGGGTTTTTGGGAAAAGCGTATGCGTACACCTGGATTGTCCAAACGTAGGGAGGCTTTACAGGTTGTGGGTGAGTTCAACATTGGGGTGAACAGCGGCATTCTTTCCAAATCCATGTTTCATAAAGACAAAGATCTACGAAAGACCGCACGAGATTTATATGCAAGTCAGGAAAATTATAATCCCTTTCGTTTTATGGAGGAGAATTTCGATGAAGCATTTACACAATTGGATAAATTGCGCCTTCATGCTACATTGTTGAAACGTTCGCGGGAAATTAAGCTTCCAAATCTTCTCCGTTGGATTAATAATTCCAGAAATGTTAACTATATCCAGTTCATTATACAGGAAATAGAGTTTTTTGAGCAAAAAGAAGCTTGTCCTGCTCTTCTTGAAATGTTGGAAACGCAGGAAAATAGAGATATCCGCGCACAAATTGTTTTGACCTTGGGGAAGCTTGAATACAATGATGGTATTTCAGAGCTTATCAACCGATTTTCCCTTGAATCGTCTATTGTACGTGAGGCAATTGTGAAAGCAATGGGCAAATTGAAATCCAAGAAAGTTATCCCGTTTTTAACAGATACCTATTGCTTTTCTGACGATGATCATTTAAAAATGTTAATCGCCCGTTCCATCAAGGCACAGGGAAAAGAAGGGGAAATTTTACTTCTCCATCTTCAGGAGGAGGCGATTTTGCAGTCGCGTGAAAAGGAGAAATTACTGTTAAATCAAGTGTTTGCAGAAAGATTAGTTATATCAGTTTAAAATTTATTTAAGATGGTCTATTTTTTTACCTATCTCATTTATTTCTATGCCACGACATTGGGTATTTCCTATGTTGTACTTATGGTAATGAGCTATTATAATACCCTCCGTTATCGCTATCGATACACGAAGCGGGAAGAGAACTATTTGCTGGAGTTTCCCGATAAGGCGCCAGGAGTCTCTATTGTCGCACCTGCGTTTAATGAAGAGGTCATCATCTTGGATAGTGTCAATTCGCTGTTGAATCTCGATTACCCCAACTTTGAAGTTGTCGTCGTGAATGACGGTAGCAGAGACAAAACCTTGGATATCCTTTTAACGGAATTTGAGCTGGAAGAAGTTCCGTATTATCTAGTTTATAAAGTGAATTGTAAACCTATTAAACGCGTGTTTCGGTCAAAAAATCCAGCATATAGCCGGCTGATCGTGTTGGATAAAGAAAATGGCGGAACAAAAGCGGATGCTATCAATGCCGGGATCAATGTGGTTCAGAACGATTACTTTATCAATACCGATGTTGATTGTATTCTTGCTAAAGACAGCCTCAGTAAAATCGTCCTCCCTATTTTGGATTCAGAAAAACAGGTCATAGCCGTGGGGGCCACCATGCGTATGGCAAATGGCTGTCGGATCGAAAATGGCGAGATCACACGGGTAAGACCTCCGAAAAGTTTGATTCCTTTATTTCAGGAAACAGAATATTTAAGATCTTATCTGGTAGGAAAAATGGGATGGGATATGATCAATGCTGTTCCAAATGTTTCTGGAGGATTTGGCCTATTTGATTCTAAAGTGATTATTGCAGTAGGTGGTTTTGACTCTTCTTCGCATGCCGAAGACATGGATATCACTACGCGGATTTCTGCCTATATGCTTGAAAATAATCGTGAATATAGGATCGCTCAATGTCCTTACAGTTTGTGTTGGACTGAGGGACCGCCAAATTTAAGCATATTGAACCGTCAAAGAAGCCGTTGGGGAAGAGGCCTGTTTCAGTTTCTTGTCGATCACCGGAAAATGATTTTCAATAAGGATTATGGACGCTTAGGCTTTGTTGTATTACCCTATATGATCATGTTCGAATTCCTAGCTCCTATTATCGAATTTACAGGTCTTCTATTCATGATTTTTCTGCTGATTACCCACCAGATCAACTTCGATACATTCTGGATGATGCTGCTATATGCCTACCTTATTGGATTTTCAGTATCTGTTATCACAGTTTCCTACGATCTGGTTTTGGGAAAACTTTACCGGAACTTTTGGGAATATCTCAAGCTGGTATTATTCTCAGCATTTGAACCGATATTATATCACCCGTTTGTCATCATTTTCACCTTGCGGGGCTATATACAATATTTAACACGGAAAGATATCAAATGGGGAAATATGACTCGTAAGGGGTTTTCTCAGACAAAAAATGCTTAAATGAATTAATAATGTTTAAAAATATCCATAAAACGAAGTTACTTTTAGCTCTTTCAGCATCAATTTATTTCACTCCGGTTGTTTACGGGCAGCGGGCATCGACCACAATTGATAGAAATGAAAAGGCCTACGAAATAAACGAATTATATAAACAGGGGAAATGGGATACGGGAAAGAAGATCGCAGATGCTATTCTCGAAAAAAATCCGGAGGATTCAGATATGCGTATGCTTGTGGGGAAATATTATATTCACCGCAAGGACTATAGCCGAGCAAGATATGAGCTTGTCAAATCCCTCAAATCGGCGCCCGCAAATGTCGAGTCTAAGCATATGTTGGTAGCTGTTGAAACAGAGACCGGTCGATATTCAAGTGCAATTTGCTACGTCAATGAATTGTTGGAGGTTAATCCCTATTGGAAAGGGCTTTGGCGTAAGAAAATTGAGCTTTACCGTCACCTGGGTAATCATGTGGAGGCAGACCGCTTGCTCAAGCGGATTTCCCAAATCTATCCGGAGGATAGCCAGCTAAAAAAAGATCAGGCTTATCTGGTCGAACAGCGGCTTCTGCAGGTAAAAAAGGAAGGGAAGATGGATCAATCTATTGAAGCGACTAAGAAAATGATTGATGAGCGTCCACTTCAATACTGGAACTATATGCCTTTAATCGACAGCTACATTAAGGTTGGAGATTATGCCAATGCCCTGGTTTATACTGAACGAGCGTTACATCAATTTCCTGCAAGTGATGCGCTGTTTCAGAAGAAAATCGCTATCCTTGAGCACGATCAACGTTATCCTGAGATTCTATCGCTCCTCAATGCCCGCATCAAAGGTGGAGCCGGAAATATCCCTATGCTACAGAAACAATATCGCTATTTCCTAAAGGAAACGGCACGGAGTGCTAAAAATAATGAACCAGCAACACTTTACGGAAAAATTTTTGAGGAAGCACCAAAAAACAAGGAAGCTTTTAATTATGTGTTCAACGACCTTCTAGCGAAATCACAATACGACGAAGCACTTGCAGTGCTGAAGAAGCACAAGGTGCATGTGGGCGGTAGCAAACGAATCGATATGCTAGAACTTATGGTTCACAAAAGAATGGGAAATCAGTCCAGGGTAACCGCGTTGACCAAATATCTCTTTACTAAATATCCCGGAGATACGGAACTCAGAGAGTCAGTTGTTGGAATCAGCCTTCAGGAGGCCAAGAACAATGTGTTGGAGAGTAATGTGGCAGAGGCAATCCTGGACTGGCAGGAAGCAATACGCTATGGCGACCCAGAATCTATACGTATTGCAAAACGTGGGCTTTACGGCGCTTACATGACATCGGGACGCTACGGCGAAGCACTTTTGAGCTTGAATGATTTGCTATCTGCTGAGCCGGATAACCTAGATCTACTGTTAAAGAAATCTGAGATTTACATGAAACAGGGCGCATATAAGCTTGCGCTGGAGACCTATGAGCAGGTGCTAACAAAGTCATTGCCCGAAGATCGCCAACGTTATATCGGTGGTTACAGCGAAATGATTTCACCAATAGTCAGAAGTATGCGTGAGGATTATAAGCTTCCTGAAGCGCAGCGACTGGTCAAAGGATGGCTTATTATTGACCCCACCAATCAAGAAGCACTGCTCAATATGATCAATATCAGCTTTATGTTAAAGGATCAGGAAGCGATGCTTCTGTATGCACAACGTGCCGAAAAACAATACGATGATCCTAAGTTCAAAATTAAATTGGCGGAGGCACTAAACCAACAGCCCGAACAAATTCCTCATTCTTGGAAGATGCTTCATGAACAGGTGGAAAAACGCCCTTACCATGAACCATTGGTTAATACGTTTGTTAGCACAACGCAGGTGTATGCTAAGCAGCTGCTCAATGAAAAGAATCACCAGGCCGCGCTATCCGTTATTGACAAAGGATTACTGTGTAAAGACAACAAAGATCTTAAGCATTTAAAAGGTCTCGCTTTCGAAGGTCTTCGAAACTTTGATTCCGCGTATTACTATCAGAAGTTCTACGAACCGTCGCTCCTTGAATTGGATGATTTCAAAGCACATCTCAATTATTTAGCGCAGAAAACTTTTGAAAATTATATTGCCATTTCGCATTTACGTGCAAGATTTGGTGATGATAATAGAATATCCTCAATTTCCTCTTTCGAATATGGACGCTTGCTAGCGGATGGTTCTTCCTATGTGGGACGTTTACACTATACAGGCAGGGAGGAAGGTAAAGGGGTACAAGCGCAGGTGGAGTGGAGCAGACCCTGGACTACTAAATTCTCAACACGAATTGACGCTGCCCTTGCCAACAAATATTTTGCAAAGATCGCTGTTGATGCAGCAGGGCTTTACGAGTGGAAACCTACTTGGGAAGCAGAGGTTGGTCTTGGTTACAGAAGATTTTTTACTGGACAGCACCTTTTCAATCTTAATGTAGGCTTGACGAAAGAAATTGCTGATTTTCGTCTGGGAGCTAAATGGAACAACTACTTGCTTGACAGCGAAGGGGAGCGCATTTACCTATATAGTGTGCTTGCAAAGGCACAGTATTTTATGAACAACCGAAAAAACTATCTTATAGCGACTGGAAGTATAGGTAGCGCGCCGGATGCCGACCTATTGAACAATCAGCTATATAATAGTTTCAATGTTTTTAATGCGATGGTCGGTGCGGGTGTGGGCAGGTCGTTTTCGAAAAATGTAAGTGCAAGCATGATGGGTACTTGGTATAATTTCCAAGCTGCAGGCACTGTCAATGGGAGCAATTACAAAAACTTGTATAACCTTTATGTTCAGCTTTATGTCTCATTTTAAACTCTTTTTATCCGTTTTGCTATTATGTCCGCTTTACCTATCTTGTAAGGATAAAGGTGTAGACTTTTCGCGTGATGAGTTTTTGATAACATCCAACGGAGACGAAGAGAGCACTGTGGCGGCAGATTACCTTTACCAACATATGAGCGGTCGTGCAGGTGCAGCCAAAAGCTTGAATTTAATACGTTCAGATGAAAATTTGGCCAATTATCATGGCGAAAGGATCTATCTGGAAGTAGTGCCTGATATGGATCATGATTTTGAAATAAAAAACGGAGTCCATAGCCTTGCTATTTTCGGAAAAGACAGGTCTGTATTAAGATGGCTAAGTTATATGCTAATCGATCATATCAGCAAATTTCAGCCACTGGAGGTTGCGGACTTACCGCCAGCATATATAGATTTTGAGGATAGGACCGGTTCTTTTGCTTTTCGTTACCGAGAGCCACATTTTTTGCCGAACCTAGATGAAAACAATCTTGGCATATTGAATACGCATAGTATTGAGCGCGAGTGGGGAATCTGGGGACATAATTTATATAAGGTGCTTCCGCAGGATTTGCCTTCCGATGCCTATGCACTTGTCGATGGGAAAAGGAACAGACAGCAATATTGTCTTTCCTCAAACACCATGTTTCAAGCCCTGGAGCGGTTTATTAGCGATCATTATGGCGTGAGCGAATCCAAATGGTTTATG
Source organism: Sphingobacterium sp. Ag1 (assembly GCF_000988325.1). NCBI lineage: Bacteria > Pseudomonadati > Bacteroidota > Sphingobacteriia > Sphingobacteriales > Sphingobacteriaceae > Sphingobacterium > Sphingobacterium sp. Ag1. Next base: position 485,825 of record NZ_LBGU01000044.1, read on the forward strand.
ATCGCTCCCAATGACAATGATCTGGTATGTAGCTGTTCAAAATGTCGTAAGCTGGGCAATAAACCTGGCGAGGCAACTGCTGGAGTTATTGCTCTTTTAAACAGGTTGGCAACACGCTATCCGTCGCATCATTTTTTTACGATGGCTTATCGGACTACAAAAAATGCCCCTTCGACACAAACAAATAAGAACGTCGGCGTTTTTATCAGTACGATTGACCTGCCCACGCAGGGGGACCTTGACCTCAATGACGCACATGTGCAGGCATTTTCAAGTCTGGTAAATGATTGGCGGAAACAATCAGACCAACTATTTCTTTGGGACTACGTAAGTAATTTTGATGACTACCTTACCCCATATCCCGTCTTATCCAGAACGAAATCGCACCTCCGATTTTTTCAATCATTGGGTTGTCAAGGAATTTTCATGAATGGGAGCGGTTATGACTACTCGAGTTTCGACGATGTAAAAACCTATGTGTTAAGTGCATTGATGATTGATACGCAGCTATCGGTAGAGAAGCTGGTGGCCAACTATTTCAAAAGATTTTATCCCGTCACTGCTAGCTTGCTAACATCCTATTATCTACAATTGGAAAGAAGAGCCGAAAAGGAAAACAGCGCTGCTGACATATACACAGGTTTTTATACGGCTAAGAGAAATTATTTTGATTCAGAAAAATTCCTGGAACTATTCAAGGATATACAGCGTCTGGAGCCACAGACAAATGGAGTAGAAAAATTACGTCTAGCTAAGCTGATAACCGCGATGAATTATACTTCATTGCAGATTTGCTATCAGCAAGGGTTTAGGGCCGGTGGATTTATGAAAATAAAAGATGAAGAACTTGTCATCGCGAATACAATTAATGAAGCGTTATTAGGTCTGGAAAAAAATCAGGGAAAAGGAGGTGTGTCCATCTACAAGGAAGAAGAGGGGCAGCTGAGCATATACTGCCATGAATGGCGAGATCAGTTGGAGAGACCTCATAAAATAAATAAAATAGCCGGGTTAAGCGTTTTATCGGCTGACGGGGAACACGAAAACAGTCATTTCCTATTCGACAATGTACTTGGCTTCCGGTCGGATTTTAACCAGGGATGGTTTCTGTGCTCAGCTGACATTGTCATCGACAAGATTTTTTTTCGTCCTTTTAAACAGACGCAGCATTTGAGTATTCGCTTCCTTCTGAACGAGCGTCATCGAATGTTACCACCAGAGGCGATAGAAATATTTGTAAATGATCGTTTTGTTGATCGGATCAGCACAAGCGATCTTGACAAGGAAAATGGATTAATGATATTAAATAAGGATTTAAGGATCAATGAAAATGAAAAACTATATATTAAAATCTACAAAAATAGAACAATCAGAAATTCGGTTATTGCCTGCGATGAGATACAGTTATTTTAGTGTTTTGTTAAGTGTTTTAATGAGTCTCCTGTCATCGAGTTGTTTAGACGTTAAAAACAAGAAGACAACAATAGCGGTAGAAGACAATCAGCGACATTATTACCCTTTATTGGCTGGCCAGCAAAAAGACCTGTCTTTTAATATTAAGAATACAGGGAAAAATCCATTGATAATCACAGATATTATTACTTCTTGTGGTTGCCTGAAAGTTAATGGTGAATCAGGTGCATTTTCTGTCCCTCCGGGCAAAGAGCGGTTGCTCTCGTTAAGTTATAATAGTGCAAAAAACATAGGTTATGTCAAACATTATGTCACCTTATACGGTAATTTTGAAAAATCACCTTTTCGGGAGATTATTTTTGATATCAATGTGGTTCCCAACGCCATGTATACAAAGGATTATGAGGAGCTGTATACAGAGGAAATGAATGCCGGTGGGGGGGTAAAGCGTATGGTGGACGGAGAAGAAAATAATAAAGGATATTACATGGATGAGGACTTTGAAAAAAGTATTCATGACAATAAGTAGCCTTAATTAAATCTTAGTAGTTTAAAAAATAATGATATTTAAATAATTGATTGTAAGTTTGTTCTTTTAATCCAGCGTGATATAATTTGTCATCTATAGGATATTTAGTAGATTGCCGGCTCTTTGTATATACATAATTTTCGATGCGTTCAACTGTCTACGATCCAAAGGCTTTGCTTTTAACTCTTATTGATACCGAGAAGCACCTAAATCTCGAAATCGAGAAGCATTTTTCAAATGAAGGATTTTCAATTGCTGACGATTTAGATCAAGCCTTTGCGGACTTTTTTGGGAGTCGTGATTTGAAGGGAAATGAAGTGGGGTATCTATCCTCACAGCTCACGCTGCTTCAATTGAAAAGAGAAGTAAGGAAGGCTATTGATGTTGTTGTAGATTCTAACCAGTTGCGAGCGTACTATGATTATGTGAACTTAAACGACGCCCATCTACAAATGAAAAGCTCCACTGGACAGCAGAAGTCTCCGAAGATCAGTTTTTGGTGGGCGGTTGTTGCCAGCGTTCTCATCCTACTTGCGATCCTGTTACTTACTATTTAACAAGCTCTTTTTGAGAAACAAAGCGTTGATCTATTTGAGCAAAGTTTTGAAACCTATGAAGAAAGTACTAATAATTTGTTTTTTTCTATTGTTTTGTCAGTACTATACTTTTGGTCAGGAGACCAAGGGAGATGAATTTGACAAGAGATATATTGAAGTGAATGTTTCGCTGGTTGCAACCAATGTTGTAGAAGCTGAGCGTGTTGCCGATTCCTTGTTAGCCGTGGCGTCAAGTGATGAGCAAAAGATTAAATCCTATATGCTTTTGGCCAAGATCTACGAAAATAAGGGTGATATGAGTAAGTCGATCAAGAGCGCCATTAAGGCTAATTCGCTTGCAGAGATGACACTTAATTACTCCTGGCAGGCTGTAACTTCGGGACTTCTGTCAACAACTTTTCGAAGGTTGGGATTGATGAAGGTCTCTGAGCGTTACCTTGTGCAGGCCGAGAAAGCAAATGAGAAGCAAAGTGATAAGGAAAGACAAGTTTTAACAAGGATAAATATAGCACATGAATGGTATTTTCATGCTGTTGCCGAAAATGATTACCATAAGGCAAAAAAGTATGTTCTCCAAGCGGCTTCTAATATTAAGATGGAAGGGAATGAAGATAAGCGTGCCTTGTTAATAAAAGCAACAAACGATCAGCTCAATGCCATTTGCGAACTCCATATAGGAGATATCAACAATACTGATTCTCTTCTTGAAGCCTCGTTGAAAAAGCTGGGAGGTATGGAAACTAACTTAAAGCCCTATATCTATCGCATAATGGCTGAGTCAGCTCTCGCAAAAAAAGATTTAGAGAAGGCAAATCAGTGCCTGAATTTAATCGATCCTTATCTGAAAGAGAAGAATGTGGAAGAACTGGAAATGTTGACTTATGAGACAAAAGCCGTTTACTATAAAATGAGAGGCGATTTTTCTTTATCCAATGACTATACTGCTAAAGCGATACACATTAAGGATAATAGTATAAAAATAGCCCAGCAGATAAGCGATGGTCTAATCGACGAAATCGGCACAGATAAAGAGATTTATGAAAATAGATATATGATGGCTATCGTCGGTCTTGTTCTGGTCGTGTTATGTTTTATTATTTTTAGTGGTTACTTGATCTTGCTAAAGCGCCATTATAAGAAGCGTTATCATCAATTAAGGGAGCGCGATGTTAAGGATCAGGCCCTTGATGCAGGGTCTTCCTCTGTCAGTCATCCAATAGCCCTTTCCAAGCGGGAAATTGAATTAAAGAAAGAGGCCAAGGAAATTAATATTTCGAAAGAAACTGAGGATCGGCTGTATCAAGGTTTTCTGTTTGAGGAGCGCGATCTGTTTTTTATTGATAAAACGACTTCTTTGGCAAAACTCGCTAGCAGTATTGGGACCAATCAACGCTATGCCAGTTATATCGTTCAGAAATATCGAAGTATGGACTTTTACACTTATCTGCAGACAAATCGGATAAACTATATTATCGGCAGAATCAAAAGCGATCCGACCCTTCTTGATTTCAAGTTGGCGCATCTTGCAGAGATGTGTGGATTTTCCTCATTAAGCACATTTTCGACAGCGTTTAAAAATCAAACTGGACTTCCGCCTTCGGCCTTCGTTCACTTTACTAAAAAGGAACTTGAAGAAAGCGGGGGACAGTAGGGTTAACCAAATAGAAAAAGAAATCAATAATTTATTTCCGGAAAGTGTTTTTGGAACCATTTGAGATAAATGGTTTATTGGACGCTATTGCTCCAAGTTTGTTGGAAATGTTGATCTGCTATTTGGCAGAAAGTTTTCTGAGTAAACGAAAATGTGCTCAGTTGAGGTTGTGCAGGAGATTTTCTAACCTTAGTTTTGCCAACATGCGCCAATGAGAAGTCGGAAAAATCTAACTGCTCGCAAGAGACCATCATATCATTTAGCTCATGGGGATGAGCTCTTTGATGGCTTGGAGCATTCCTAACAATTATTAAAATGAAGAGCAAGAGAGTGAATAGGGAAACCAAAATTGATGTCGTATTTGCTATAGTCTATGGTAATATGACGATGAAGGAAGCGACAGAAAAATATGATGTCGCAAAGAAAAGCACAATAATTTCGTGGATTAGAACCCTTTTGCCAGAAGCAAAATTAATGCTGGAAGCAACTGAAAGCAAGGTGACAGGAGGAGCAGATTTTGAGAATATCGGCGTGAAGATGTATGAACGGATTGCGCGTCTTGAACAAGAAAAAAATATATTGGAGCGTGAAAGAGCTGCATTACGTGCAAAGTTGCTACACCTTGAGGCAAAATCGATAGAATAAAGCAGCAAGATCTGCATAGTAAAAACAAATGTATAACGTAAAAAAATGATGTTATGAAAATGAAACAAAGAATAAAGTTAGGAATCTACGGGATTATGCTAGGTACAATCATAATTACAAGCTGCACCAAAAAGCCTGCTGACATAACGGGGGAAAAAGAAGTTGAAGAATTGCCAATCTTGGATAAAAGTATTGAAGCAAGTGTGCCACATATCTATATTAATATCGAAGGCAGTGCCGAAGTGGTTGATAAAGATACTTATCTCAATGCGGAGGTTCATATTGTTGGTAATGGCAGATTCGCCAATATGGATAAAGTAAAGACAAAGATTAAAGGAAGAGGAAACTCTACCTGGAGCAAACCTAAAAAACCGTATCGGTTAAAATTGGATAAAAAGGCGATTGTACTTGGCCTCCCTGCAGCTAAAGATTGGGTTTTATTGGCAAATTATAATGATTATACCTTAATGTGCAACGCTGTAGCAATGAAAATGGGCAAACAATTAGGCATGCCTTATACAAACGATATTATCGCTGTCGATTTAACGGTCAATGGCGAGTATCGAGGAAACTATAATTTGACACAACAGGTGGAAGTGAAAGAAAACAGGGTAGATTTAGGAGATGGGGGCGTTTTGTGGGAAATAGACAATTACTTTGATGAAGCTTATAAATTTAGGAGTGCAAAAGCCAACCTTCCTGTAATGTTGAAAGACCCGGACCCAGAATCTCCGGAGCAATTTAGTACTTGGAAAGCTGAATTTCAGTCATTTGAAGATAAGCTGTATGAAAAGAGTTTTCCAAATAATAATTATGGAGAGATTTTTGATAAACAGCAATTTGTTAATTTTTTAATTGTTAATATGCTTGCCTGGAATAATGAGGTCAATCAGCCTAAAAGCGTTTACATGCATAAAAAGGTTAATGGGAAATATACGATGGGACCAATTTGGGACTTCGACTTCGGTTTTGGTTTCAGCGAAGACCATGGAAGGACCTATTTCAATTATCTAGAAATGAACTTGATCAGGGACGATGACGAACGTATAGGATCCAAATTCTATCAGCATCTTCTCCAAGATCCGGACCTAAGAAGATTACTAACGCAGACCTGGAAGGATTATCGCAGTCAAAAGTTTGAAGAGTTAATGCAATTCATCGAGATTTATGCCGCTCAGATTAGGGATTCTCAAAAGAAAGATTTCAATATTTGGAAAACAGGTGATAACAATTTAGCGCTCAATAAGGCGAAGCTAAAAACATTTTTGCGTCAAAGAGTGAAAGTGATCGATAATTATGTAATGACCTTATAGGGGATCAGTTTAAGACCCTAGTAAGATGTTTGAAATTTCAACAGTAATTTCAAGTATCTTACTTTTTATTTTCAATGAAACTTTGATGGGTATTAATTTGCAGATTAAAAGTCTTAGAAGTGGTGAATTTTTGTGTAGGACATCTGCAATAAAGTCGGTACGAAAGATAGCCTGTGCATAAAAGAAATTATTTAATGATATCAGGTTCTGAACTTTTAGATGAACCAGAGAAATGCGATACATATTTTAAATGTTTTGAGATCATGACGATTTCGAGGTTTTTAAATGTTGGACCAGGTAAGTATAGGCAAATTGCCAAGGTCGTTCAATTGAAAAGTAATTCTGAAGTAGAGATTTTGAGGGATATGGAAATTCTTTTTCTTAATCGTGTACTGTTCGTGGATCCTACTGTACGTATCCTTTTTGATAATCGGAAAAGCAATGAATTTAGCTTTGAATTTGACCAAAGTGAAATGGAATATCTCAAGTATATGGGATATATGATTCGTTGCTATCAGAAAAATGAAGATAACGTATTGGGAGAAAAATTTATTTCGAGCATGTTGGGGCATGTTGTGCTACACTATAACCTTGTGTTTAATAAAAAAAGTAGAAAAGAGCAGATCGTCAAAAACTATAACCAGGAAAGGGCGAATAAGTTTTTCGAGGCTATTGTACGTTATCACCATAGCAACAAGAAGATGGCATTCTATGCAAATGAGATTTTGGTAAGCAAGCGGACTTTGTCGAAAATGACAAAGGAAGTTTTCGGAAAAAGTCCCAAGCAGATATTGGATAGTTACATTATTGAAAGAGCAAAAGAATATCTTACAAGACCCGAATTAACTTTAAAAGAAATTAGCGCTAATTTGGGCTTTTCGGAAACCAATAATTTCTTGACCTTTTTCAAAAAGGTCACAAAACAGACGCCAACAGAATTCAGGGAAGTATACTTAGGATCTTATCTCTATTGATCGGTTTTTCGATAAAATTGATTACGTTAGGATAGGTGAACGCTCTTTCCTGTGTCTGTGGGGAAGATTCCGATGTTAAGATAATAATACTAATATTGGTCTTAAGATGAAATTGGTCGATAAAATCCAATACTTGCCAGCCATTCATAGTAGGCATGTTGATATCTAAGAAAATAAGAATTTTCCCATCAATCGGGCACAATTCCTCTAGTTTTTCAATCAGTTCTGATCCGCTATACAATGATATGAGGCTGGAAAATAATCCAATTTCCCGCAGATGGAATTCCAATATAAAGTGATTTAATTTGTTGTCATCGACGATCAGCATTTTTAACATCATAGGTAGGACATTATTTTTATAATAGCTAAGATACCGACTGTCTATATTTTTGTTACATTTAATTTGGGTATTATTGCTATCAATTTGAGCAGTTTTTATCCGCTTTCCACGAGCAGGTGTCCTCTTTTAGACAAGTAGCCCGTTAGATGATCGAAGAAAAGGATGACCGATTTAGAAAATAACAAATGTGGTCGAAGTTAGCTGCTGTAAGCGCGAGTGAAGTGGGACGAATTTATCGTCCCAACAACAAATTAATCATTTTGCGCCTACCACAAGCGCTTATCAAAACTAACAGAAAATATTTCCTCTGATACTATCAAAATGAGAAATTTGTGTATGATATTGGGATTATTTATCTCCGTTGACTCTCATAGGATGTACTGTAGGCTATCTTTAGGATGGATGACCGAGTTTCGGAACTTTATCGAAAAATTATAAGTAGCAGAAGAATGACAATGTAAACATGTAAGTTTGTAGATCACCAATATTAAATTTAAGGTTATGCTATATTTAGGAATTTTGGTCTTTTTTGGACTTATTACATTATTTGCTTCATTTTATACGGTAAAGCAAGAGTCTGCGGCCGTGATAGAAAGGCTGGGAAAATTTTTAAAAGTAAGTCATGCCGGTTTGCATTTAAAAATTCCATTTTTGGATCAGATCGCTAAGCGGCTGAATCTTCGGATAAAGCAATTGGATGTCATAATTGATACCAAAACACTGGATAATGTTTTCATTAAGATGAAAGTTTCTGTTCAGTATCAGGTAATCAGAGATAATGTAAAAGACGCGTATTATCGTCTGGAGAATCCCGAAAATCAGATTACATCGTATGTTTTTGATGTTGTACGTGCTGAAGTTCCAAAAACAAAATTAGATGATGTTTTCGTAAGAAAAGACGATATCGCCATTGCTGTAAAAAGTGAATTGCAGGATGCGATGCAAAGCTACGGTTACGATATTATCAAAGCATTGGTGACAGATATTGATCCTGATGAACAGGTGAAACATGCTATGAACAGAATCAACGCTGCTGAACGCGAAAAAACTGCCGCAGAATATGAGTCTGAGGCACAAAGAATACGAATTGTTGCGGTTGCAAAAGCTGAAGCAGAATCTAAAAAATTACAGGGGCAGGGGATTGCAGACCAGCGAAGAGAGATTGCAAAGGGATTGGAAGAATCGGTGAAAATGCTGAATGCTGCCAATATCAATGCACAGGAAGCTTCTGCGTTAATCGTGGTGACGCAACATTATGATACGCTGAATGCCATTGGAGCCAATAGCAGAAGCAATTTGGTCTTGCTTCCAAATTCGCCAACAGCAGCAAGCACTATGCTGAATGATTTGGTAGTTTCAATGGCTGCAGCACAAAAAATTGATGGGCATAGTGCGCAATTGCCTGAAATTCCTAAAGATGGCAGTCGGCAGGAATAGAAATCCGAAGAGGCTCTTCCAACTATGTATTATCTAAATGTTGATGTAACTGAATTCCTCAACAGTATGATATGGGATAAGATTACCAAGGGTACTACCAAATTGGGCAGTAAAGCATATGGAAATTGTAGCATAGCAATATTTGGCTGATCATAGGCGATCAATTGTATGGGAATTGGGGATGATAGTATTCCCAGAATAACAACGATTAGAACTGAGCAAATACCGAATATGTTCCATAATCTGAAAATCTTGAAATAGAAAATTTTACGAAAGAAAATGCCAATTATCAAAAATACTAAGGCTGTAACTCTGAAAATTATATCATAATTGTAGCCAATAAAGGTCATTTCTCGCGCCAGCATTTTTTCTTTGAATAAAGAATAGAGAATAAATTCTATGGGAATACGCAAGATATGGATCGCCAAAAGCAAATGCATATTTATTTTTATGTTAGTCAATAACTCCGTACACCAGGCTATTATTATAACTGTACCGAATAGCAATAAGGCAAAAGAAGGAGGGAACTGTATAAAGAGCCCTGTAAGTGCGGCGAATGATATGAAGAGCGACCAAAAAATATAAACTCGTGTCGAAGGTTTGTGCCTTACAGCGAACCAAAATAGGACAAGAGAACTTATTGTAATAGCTAGAAAAAGATTTTGCATGATTAAAGAAACATTAATCTTGTAAAACTAAAGCATAAAATACCTCAAACACTTATCTTAAGGCAAGTATTTAAGTGACAGGAATTCTGCGCTATATTCTTTTGACCAAAATGAAAATTTCATAAAAACAGATCATCCAAGGCCATTGGATCCTATTTAAGCACTTCAGATTTTCGGTCTGCACGTTGTCGAATCTGATTGATATAGCTTTTCGCTAATTCATCTACGGTATTCAAAAAAAGCAGAAGCGGGAAGTTGACGTCCAGTTTATACTGCACCCTTAATCGGTATCCAGTAGGGCTTTGAACGTTTTTATCTCATAACGATTTGCTCCATAATTTTAGTTATTCAGTGAACAAGCCCATTGCAAATAGTAACGGATCAGCTACGAATTCTAAGTGACCATTTACAGATATTTAATCATCATTTTAATAATTCAATGTGTCTTTATTTTTACCGTCATATACAAGGGTATGCCATCAAATCATACCATGGTTTAACAAGTAAATTTAAAAACAATGAAAAGATTAATGATGAGTTTGGTAGCAGTAGTCATGCTATCATCTGTTGCTTCGGCCAAGACCGCGATAACAATGGTCAACGGAAATAAATCTGTGAAAACAACTTCCCAGCGCCTTGCGAACAATACCGTTCGGGTAACCGAGGAAACTACGGAAACGAATGCCGTATTCGTACGGTGTAATTTTAAAGTAAGTATATTCAGCTGTGATGGCGTTTTGTTAGGTAGCGCAGTCTTCACGGATTATGCATCGTCGGCTAGTGGTTGTGCTGGTTTCTTTGCTGCAATGCATGACTGGGTTGCAAACAACTAACTTTTTTTTTATCACAAAAAACAAAAGCGGGGCTTGCGCCTCGTCTTTCTAAACTAAATTATCATGCGTAAATATTATATATTCTTTTTATTTCTGTTCCTTTCCAGATTATCTTCTGCACAGCGGCTTCATGCCGTATATGAATACATTCCATCGGCAATGGCTACTTTTAAAGAAGCTGTCTATTATGATGGAACAGTGAAGATTGCTGTTCGAGATTCCATGCCAATTCGTAAGCAAGAGCTCAATAAAGATGCCGATGCCGACGATGAAGTAGCATCTTCATTTTCGATAACAATCGGTTCTGGCAAGAGGTATAACAGGGTCGTGATCCATCAAAATAAGGCTGACCAACAGTTAGAAACCCGCTCCATTCAAGGTGTTAACTATTTGGTGACGGACAAATTCCCGGCACTGGTCTGGAATACGGATTACACCGATGTGGATACATTGGGCAAACATGTATGCCATAAGGCAACGGCCTCTTATCGAGGGACTACGTTGGTAGCTTATTATACGAATGATATTCCCGTACCTGTGGGACCATCAAAATTTGGCGGCTTGCCGGGCCTTATCGTGATGCTCTATAACGAAAGTGCTAATCCGAACTATTGGTACTTGAAGGAGGTAAATTATCCCTATACTGGCGATATTCCCGTAAATGATAAATATATTCAGTCTTTGCCCAAATTGAGCCTGGAAGAGTTTATTAAAAAAGACGACCAATTCAATGAAGAGCAAATGCGCATTATGTACAGCAAAATGCCAATGATGGAAGGCGTAAGCGTTGAGAAACAAAAAGTTAGGGGTAGTGTAGAGCAAGTATATGAATGGGAACATCAATAAGCGGATAGCGGCCTTACTCAGCTTTTGTTTGTTGTGTATGGCCGTATATGGACAAGTTGCTATCCATGGAAGCGTCAGTACTGAAGGAAAACCTTTAGGAGGGGTACGTATTGATTTACGGCGTGATTGCGATAACAAAATGCTGGCTTATACGTTTAGCGACGGCCAGGGGAAATATCATGTGCAAACGGCCCAAAGTGGATCATTTACGTTGCTATTCAAGGCGCTGAGCTTTAAGCCTGTTCCCCTTTCCATCACACCAACGCAGGCCGATACGCTAATTGATGTGCAGTTATCAGCGGGGGGAGTGGAACAATTGCAGGAAGTGATTGTCCACTCCAAAGGGCCTTATCGTCGGGGCAGAGATACCATTGAGCTTGCTGTGAAATCCTTTTTACAGGGCGACGAGCGTACGGTAGAAGATCTACTTCGAAAGATCCCAGGTATTCAGGTGGGTACCGATGGCAGTATCAAAATAGGTAATAAAGAAGTGGAAAAAGTGATGGTGGAAGGGGATGATTTTTTCGAAAAGGGCTACCGCTTGCTGACGCAAAGCATGTCTGTTCGTCCCTTGGAAAAAATTCAGATATTGCAGCGGTATTCCAATAATAAGCAGCTGAAAGGTATTGAAAATTCGGACAAGATTGCACTAAATCTGCAACTTAAGGAGGAAAGCAGGGCACAGTGGCTTGGCTCTGTTGATGCACTGGTGGTTCCCATAGGCCCAAAATATTATCAGGCGAGTGCTAACCTGATGAATTTTGGGAAGAAAAACAAATATTATCTATTGGGTGCTGCTAACAATAACGGAGTGGATGCCGTAAGCAGCATCAACCACCTCATTCAATCTGGTTCTCCAGATGAACCAGGTCAGATTGGTGTGGGGGTAACAACACCCACTTTAATAGATAATACGCCAAATCTGCCTGGTTTTGATTATAAAAGAACCAATTTCAATAACGACAAGTTGTTGTCATTGAATACCATTTTAAATCCGACCCCACAGTTAAAAATCAAATGGCTGGGTTTTGCAAATCCTACTAAAAAATCATTTTACCGAAATACCGTGCAGAACTATCATTTGGAGGATATCCAATTTACCAACACCGAAGATTATCAGTTTATCAGAAACATCGATAACTACTTCACGAAACTGGAGCTGCAGTTGGAGCCCAATAAGCGTACATTGTTGAGCTATTCAGGTACACTAGGTTCTTTGAGGAAAAATGATTTGGGCGCATTATTGTTCAATGGTGTACAAAGTGAGGAACTGACCAAAAGCAAGGGGTATTTGACCAACCACAATCTGAGTTATAGCTACAAATTTTCGGAGCGGGATGTACTGGTCAGTTCTCTACGTTGGATAAACCAGCAATCGCCAGTAGATTACAGTATCGATCAATATTATTATAAAGACTTGTTTGGGGGGGAAGATATCCGTGCGGTAAAACAACATATTGAAAATAATCTACAGTATTTGGGTGCCACTACGCATTATGTAAGCCGGAAAAAAAATGGTGACTTCTTTGAGTTGGCATTCAATATGGCCTACCAGCAGCAACAGCTTAATACAGAATTAGATTTGCTGTCAAATCCAGATGAGTTAGGGGGGAAAGCAGTCTCTCCCTCGGGATTTTCTAATGTGATGGACTTAAATGTGTTCCAGACAAACTTTATTTCCAAGTACACTTTTAAACGAGATAAATTGGAATTAACACCTCGCTTGCATGTAGGTCTCGTACAGAACAGGTTGACAGATTTTGGGGAAGCCAAACCTAAAAATAACCTCTTGCTTTCGCCTGGATTATCGGGGAAATGGGCTATCCACCCAAAAGGGCGCCTGGAAACCGACCTCTATTTTCAGCAACAGAATACCTCACTTATCGAGCTCGTTCCCCATTATTACACGACAGGGGTTCGAAACTTTATTCGAGGAATGGATAAGCTAGCGACGCTAAGCAGTTCTGGTGGTACGCTGATGTATACCTATGGCAGTATGACAGATCGTTTTTTTGCGAACCTCTCGGTCGGACATCAGATTTTGTTTGATTATGTGGGTACGGAAAGCAGTTTAGACCCCAATTTTAGCCTTGTGCAACAGGTATTGCTCAAAAACAAAAAGAGCAGCAATTATAAGGCAGATCTTAATTACTACCTGAAGGCTGTAGGAGGAAATTTTCGTTTGGACTTAGGCGCAAATACAGCAGATTACGAAACATTGGTGGTGGGGGTGGGCAATCGTCGCATCCATACAGAGACATACGATTATGGACTATCGTTTAGAAGTGCATGGAAATCCAGGTTGAATATTTACACAGGTTACGCCCTGCAGTCGATTACTTATCGCTCAGATAGCAAAACTACACTACATAATAGCCGCGGGTTTCTGAATGTATTTTTGAATATGGGAAAAAACATACAGTGTAATCTAAAGAATGAATCCTATCGCTTTGGCAGTTTCCTTGGTCAGGATTCCAAGACCTATTATTTCTCGGATTTCTCCTTAGCTTATGAATTGCGGCAGCATAGGACAAGATTTACCATGACAGCAAAAAATATTTTCAATACTCGCTTTTTCAGAAATGCTGAATTGACAGACCTTTATAATACCAGCACCGAATATAAGCTTTTGCCTGGTTATATCAGTTTTGGGGTAGATTATAGCTTTTAAGTTTTTATTTTGAAACTAGGACGGTACTATCCCCAAAGCTGAAAGATCCCATCAGGATAGCCCAGGCAAGTGGTACGTTCGAGGGGCGTATGCCAATCGCGGATATAAAAACAACGCAACGATTTATAAATTGTCCCTATTTATCGAAAAAAGCGGTCGTATATTTAATATTATTATCTGGCAATACAGAAACTTTAAAACTGAGGTTTCCGGCTTTGCCGACTCATAGTTCATGAAAAGAAAAAGATGAAAAAATACAGCATTGCTATTGGATTGTCAACCGTATTGTGTCTAATTGCTTTCTTTGTTAGAGATCAATTTTTGACGTTTTTTACTACGGAAATTATAGGTGAAAGCCCTTTGTTTAAGGACAGTTGGCGTTTACCTGGCCAGGTTTTGCCAACACTGATTTTTATTTTCTCTCTTTGGATTCTCCCTTTTTTGTATCTGTCAGTCAAAAATTATTGTAAATTATCTTCAGTAAGAAATCAACTGTTAGCTATACTATTGATCTGTACGTCGGGATCTATATTTTGTGGTATGCGCGTGATTTATTTAAAATTTAAAGTTGCTCAGATACATGACCTGTTAAGAAGAGCCGAGTTCGCTTCGGATAGTGATATACCCAGCATTCGTTTTCAGGATATGCATCTGGAGTCTTATCTCTTGGTAGGTTTAATTGCTGGCTGGTTATTGTGTATGATTATTTTTAGAAAATCTACAAATCCTAAACTTTAGCTTTTAAACCCGCCCTGAATGTTTAACGAACGGGGCATCTCATACTACGAACTGCATGAAAGTGTAGAACATCCTGCGGTGTCGTCATAGCTTGAAGGGCGCTTGACGGAAAATTCCGGAAATAATTCCTGGTATGGATTTTCTAATGCTTGCGTTAGTTTCATTAAGAGTGCTGTTTTTCCTGCACTAACTTCTTCAATACATTGGTAAAGCAGGTAGTTCCGCAAAATAAATTTGGGGTTTGTTTTTTTCATTAATTCCACGGACTCAGCTTTTGAAATAGCATTTGAATTCAGACGGGATTGATAGCGTTCCATGAAGTCTTTCAGTCTGCTGAGCTTTTCTTCATTTAAAGCGCTGTAAGCTACCTGGCTGAAATGTTTTTGTAAATCTGTGTCTGGTGTTATTTTCTCCAATTGATTGAAGAATAAGGTATGATCCAATGCGAGGTCCTGCATTAAGCCCTGCCAGTTGTTAAAAAACATCTCATCCTCTTCTTTTAGTTCATCAAATCCGAATTTTTTGCAGAGCATTTTGTCATGGGCTTCCCAAAAATACACGCCAAAATTATTTAGGGTGTTTTCAAGGAATTTTTCATCGTTGATGATGGGCTGGAGGGCATTTGCGAGTTTCCATAGATTCCATTGGGCAATCTGCGCCTGCTTTCCAAAAGCATATCTCCTTCCAGGAAGATCGGTGGTATTCGGGGTGAAATTTAAATTATATTCATCCAGCATTGAATAGGGACCATAATCGATCGTTAGGCCTAAGATGGACATATTGTCTGTATTCATTACCCCATGTACAAAACCTACTCTGTACCATTCTAACATTAAATCTGCCGTGCGGCTACAGATATTCTCAAAAAAATCTTTGTATTTCTGCTGATCGGATGAGACAATTTCAGGAAAGTAATTTTCAATTGTAAAATCAAGCAGATCCTGTAATAACGTATGTTCACCCTGAGCAAACATCAGTTCAAAATGTCCAAAGCGAAGGAAGCTTTCGGCGGTTCTGATCACTATGGCTCCTTTTTCGTATTGTGGATTGCCGTTATACATGATATCCCGAAGGACATCTTCTCCTGTAAAGGCCAGGCTTAAGGCCCTGGTAGTAGGTATGCCTAAGTGATACATGGCTTCACTCATTAGATATTCGCGTACAGAAGACCGTAATACGGCTCTTCCATCTGCACGCCTTGAATAGGGGGTTGCACCGGCTCCTTTCCATTGAATTTCGGTCTTTTTACCGGCAGTATTGGTAATTTCGCCAGCCAGAATAGCCCTGCCGTCGCCCAGTTGCCCTGCCCAATTACCAAATTGATGTCCGGCATAAGCCGTAGCGTAGGTCTGAATATTATCGGGTAGATGAGACCCTACCAGAAAGTTAAGATCCTTTTCTTCAAATTTACCTAGTCCTATTTCCTCAGCAAGAGCCTCGTTAAAAACAATTAGTTGAGGCTGTTCAAACCCAGCAGGTTCAATCGTAGCAAATAGCACTTTTGGGGTGCCTCGCTGTGTAGGGTTATTGGAAAAGTCTCCAGGGAATTTTTTGAAGAAAGGTTGTTTGATCTGTTCAATATTCATATAGCAAAGATATTAAAACTAAAAGATAAAGACCTCCTAAATTATGGAGAGATCCTGTATATAATCAAAGCTTATGCGGAAGGGCTATCTTTATGAAAAAATCAGTTGTTTTGGGATTAGGGCAATGCTGTACATAATTTTTTACACCCCAGATGGTGCTTTAATAACGAGGACATCAATAGCCACAACAATAGGCCGATAGCTAATTATTGCAGGAACTGAACAATTTCAGAAATAAGACGTAAATTCGCTGACTAAATAATTGTAAAAACCGCATTTGACATATCTAGGTGCGGTACTACTGGCCGTAGAAATAGACAACTCCAATGAAATTAAGAAAAATTATATTGCTTTTGGTGATAAGCCTTTTAGGGCATACACTCTTCGCCCAGGCAAAAAATGAGTTAAAAGTACTGCAGATCAATATTTGGCAGGAGGGGACTGTTGTGCCCAATGGGTTTTCTGCGATTGCAAACGAAATTATTGCGAAGCATGCAGATGTCGTTCTCTTTAGTGAAGTCCGTAATTACAAGGGAACAGATTTTATTCAGCGTATACTAACGGAACTCAAAACTAAGGGGGCTATATATTTTGGCCAGTCTAGTGATGCAAAATTGGATGTCGGTTTTATTTCCAAATATCCGATTGAATCACAACATGCGCTTTATGAAAAAGATAGTACCATGGGCGGTGTTTTAAAAAGTAAGATCAAGATTGGGAAGCGTTTTTTTGTATGCTATTCTTTACACTTGGACTACACAAATTATGCCTGCTATTTGCCACGTGGTTACGATGGTGTGACCTGGAAGAAGTTAGATCGTCCTATTTCAGGGGTGGGTACCATTATTGAGGCTAATCGTAAAAGCAAACGTGATGAGGCTATCCAGGATATCCTGAGCGACGTAGAAAAAGAGGATCAATCACAATCGTTTATTATTGCAGGTGATTTTAATGAGCCTTCACATTTGGATTGGACATTGGCAACAAAAGATCTTTTTGACCATCATGGAGCAGTGGTTCCCTGGGACTGTTCGGTTTTATTGGAAAAAGCCGGATTTATAGATAGTTTCCGTCAATTATATCCTAACCCGGTTACTCATCCTGGTTTTACCTATCCGGCTTTCAACAAAGATGTTCCTATGGAAAAATTAGCATGGGCACCCACAGCGGATGATCGAGATCGGATCGACTATGTTTATTACCGTAGCAAAAAACCGTTGAAACCATTAAAAGCTAACGTTGTCGGTCCGGAACAAACCGTAAAATATGGACGGAAGCAGGAAAAAGATAGTGAAGATAACTTCCTACTTCCCGAAGGTGTGTGGCCAACCGATCATAAAGCGATGTTGGTTGTATTTAAATTTTAATGCATTAATAGCCATCGGAAATATTGCGAAAAGACTGCAAGGAGCTACGAATGATAATTGATCTGCAGCGAATTATAGTTGCTTCAATTTTCAGTAGGTTTTACAGTTAAATTTGGGTTTAAAATAATAATTTATTGTAAACACATCAAGCTCATGAAAAAGATTAAAAGGGTGGTTTTAGCTGTTCTGGTCCTATGCGTAGTAGCCCTGGTTGTTGTGGTGTTAACCAACAGCAATGTAACGGCTAAAACAGAGTCGGCGATTTTTACCGAACTCACCGATGTGCCAAGAACCAAGGTAGCCATTATTTTTGGTGCTGGTATCAATGGTGATCAGCCAAGTAGGTATCTGAAAGATAGACTCGATGCCGGGATTTCGTTGTATAAAAACCACAAAGTGGATAAAATATTGTTGTCAGGAGACAACGGAAGAGACGAGTACGATGAGCTTAGCGTAATGAAGTTGTACTGTCAGAAAAATGGTATCGATACCACAAAAATTTACATTGATTATGCTGGGTTCGATAGCTACTCGACCATGTACCGGGCAAAATATATATTTAATGTTGATACCGCAATTTTGGTATCTCAAAAATATCATCTAAATAGATGTGTTTATCTGGGTGATAAATTGGGCATAAAATCATTCGGTTATAGTGCGGATCGAGGAGTTTATCCGGGATATAAATACTATGCATTTAGAGAAAAACTATCGGTTGCGAAAGCCGTTTTGGATATCATGAGAAATAGAAAACCAAAGTATTTAGGTAAGCAGGTTGATGTAAACGGAACATCGAATTATATGAAAGAATAAGTTATAAGATTTTGTAGGCCCGATTGTATTTGATAAACCAATTTCCGATAGCTTAAAAAGGGCTTACAATGACGGCTGTACTTACATAATGTAAATGATAGGCTTGTGTTGGAATATGGTGGTGTCGCGATAGGAAATCAATGCTTTTATAATTTAGAATAGGTAGAAAGTACACGCTGTATGAAATTGATCATTAAAATCTTACTATTTGTTATGCATCTCATTTGCTTTTGGGCAAGCTAAAATGAGACAATTAAACGATCTGATTAATAAGGATGAAGACGGCATAAAGTTAAGTCTTGGCTTGTATAGATGCTGCTTTATAACTGGGCACCGACAGGCTGCATGCCCCGAACGGTGATTGCCATTTGTTATAACGATACCAGTGACGATTTCTTTTGTCCTTTTTTCGAAAAAGTTGTTCCTGTGCGAAAATTATATAGTCCCGATGCAAGTAGCGAAGATTGGGTGCTGCAAACGATCTATCGCTGTAAAAAACCTAAGCAGGACTTTAACAAAATGAAAGATTTGTTTAAAAGTTGAATATTTGAATACGCATGCTGCTTACTTTATTTGACTGGGCTGCAAGAAGTATAAAATTGTATTAAGAAGGGGCTATCTAACCTTTAGATAACCCCTCGCACGTTAAGTTTTTCGTTGCTATTGCGCTAAATCGATTGAATTTGTCTAATCATTTGGTTGGTAAATCCCCATTCGTTGTCGTACCAAGCCATCACTTTTACCAGATCGCCATCGACAACTCGAGTCATTTCTAGATCTACTGTCGCTGCAAATGGACTTTTGATAATATCGGTAGATACCAGGGGCTCATCAATCACCGTAAGCACCTTTTTATAACGATCAGTTTTT
This sequence comes from Sphingobacterium sp. Ag1, assembly GCF_000988325.1. Lineage (NCBI taxonomy): Bacteria > Pseudomonadati > Bacteroidota > Sphingobacteriia > Sphingobacteriales > Sphingobacteriaceae > Sphingobacterium > Sphingobacterium sp. Ag1. Next base: position 505,076 of record NZ_LBGU01000044.1, read on the forward strand.
GATTCTTCGATCAAGATTTGGTTGATCTCTTCGATTGTGGTGGGCCTTTCTGCAATAAACGTAATATCGGAAATGGATCCTACTGGAACAGGCACCCTCACAGCTATACCGTCAAACTTTCCGGCGTATTGCGGAAGTGCTTTTGTCGTCGCTATTGCAGCACCAGTGGCCGCGGGGGCAAGGTTAATGCCTGCAGCCCTTCCCATACGCGGTTCTTTTTTTGATGGAGCATCGACCAATGCCTGTGAAGCCGTATAACCGTGTGTGGTATTTAGTATTGCTTTTTTTATTCCCAGTCTTCTACCCAATATTTCGATTACTGGACTTATATTGTTGGTCGTACAGCTTGCGCACGAAAAAACAGAAACCCTGCCATCTTCAGTATTTACCCCATGGACCACTGTCGGCGTATCTTTAGTAGGGCCCGAGATGACGACAAATTTTGCTCCGGAGGTCAAATGTTTTTCGGCGTCCGCTTTGTTGGTGAAAATGCCCGTACTTTCTATAACGATATCCGCTTGAATATCTTTCCAAGGTAACTTTTCGATCTCCCTGATACTTGTATATTTAATCGGTTTTCCATCGACCACAACTGTATCTCCCTCGATGTGCACATCTCTTTCATATTTCCCATAATTACTATCGTATTTAAGCAGATATGCAGCGTTTTCAATACTCATCAGATCATTGATTCCAACGACCTCAAGATCGACAGCTTCTGTTATTATTTTTAAGGCAGCACGTCCGATGCGGCCAAATCCATTAATTGCTATCTTTTTCATCCTATTTCTTTTAAATTTGTTTATACGATTTCTTTTGTTTTTTTGTATAAACTAAGTTCCTTTATTTTTCGAAAAAAAAGATTGACGTGGATCAAGAATTTGCTTTAGCTACCGTTACCCCGTTAGTTTTCAAGGATTAGACGTCAATTTCAGTTGGCCTGAAATTTATCGACATAGAACTATGACACAGCTCTGACAATAATGCGCAGACCAAAACCAATACAGCGGGACGGTAAAAATTTATTCCTCACTTCGTTTTAAATTCCGTAGGCCTCATGTTGGTAAGCAGATAAAAGTTATTGCTGAAAGCCGCTATATTTGAATAACCAATTTCGTAGGCAATCTCAGTCATATTCAAATCTGTATCGTTGATTAATTCCATTGCCTTAATAATCCGTAGCATTTTTAAATACTGAACAAATGTAATGTGCAGTTTATGCTGGAATAATCGGGTGAGACTACGAACACTCATTCCCGATTGCTGCGCAATCATTGCTAAGCTTAGATTTTCATTTAACCTATTTCTAAAACTGTCGATTATGGTATTGAGCCTTTGATCGTCTGTTGTTGGAAGTTGAATGGAGAATTTTTTGAGACTTTCTTTTGATAGTAGGCCTTTTAGCGTAATTAAAAATTCAAATTCCCACGAACCTTTGTAATAATCACCTTGCCACTTCTCACTAAATGAAAGCATCTCTGCCAGCAGCCTACTCACGGGATAAATGCCCAACTCCTCATAAAAATTACCAGCACTTTCCTCCGGAAAATAAATATTGATAATAAACAGGTCCTGGGTGTTGAACATCAAGTTGTGCCGATAGTTTTTTGGTATCCAGATATAATGATTTGAGGGAATATAGAAATCCTTTTCGTCAGTCTGCAGGTAAGCAATCCCGCCATAGACCAATAACAACTGAGCCTTCTTATGCTGGTGGGCAGGCAAACGTTGTTCCGTCTGCTGTCGCATCACCAGGATAGAATCAGGATTTTGATCAACAATATGTATGATTTGGCTCAGAATTTCCATATGGCCAAATTTAACAAATATTAGGCTAATTATATAAAATGATATTTCGCCATGCTGGATACTTTTGCTATGTAATAATAGTGAAGTCATTATGAAACATAGAATCATAACACCGCGCAAAGATTTTCAACTTGAAACACAAGCCCAAAAGTCTGCTGATAAATTACATCATTCAGATGAAGGAATTGACAGGGCAAATATTTTCTGGTTTGCTTATGGGTATAACTATGCTTTTATGCCAATGGTAGATTTAACTTTTGCTTTTGATGAATTGAAAAAGATTGTAAAACCATGGCTAGTAAAAAGAAAGAAATATATAAACAAAACCGATGAAACAATATAAAATGGTCCCGATTTTGGGTATCATGCTAGCGCTGTTTACACATTTTCTTTATGCCCAGCATACAGAAAATGTGCCGATGTTAAGCTTAGAAGAAATTTGGAAAATAGCCGAAACAAACAACCGTCAACTGAAACTATCCGATCTAAAACTTCAGCAAAGTAATTTAGAAATATTGGAAGCGAAAGACCATTTGTTGCCTGAGCTTTTTGTTGGTGGGGATGTAAAACTCAATTCCAAATTCCTTATCTATGACAATGGATTGTTTTCTTCTCCGCAGGATGTGCCTGTAAAAGGTTATGGTTACAGCGTGGGTTACAACCTGAACGTCAATCTTTACAATGGTGGTAAGGACAAAAGAAACATCGCCATGAAAAAGGAAGAAGCGATACGTACACAATATGAAGTCGATCTGCAAAAACACAGTGTAAAATACAATGTTGCAGCGGCTTACTTTGATCTGTATAAGTTTCTGCATTTCCAGGATTTTCTTGCTGCAGAAATTGAAGCCGAAAAAAAACAATTGGCACTCGTGGAAAGCTTGCATAAAAATGGCACCGTGCTAAAGAGCGATGTACTAAGAACTTCCGTAAAATTGGCGCAGCTGGAACTCAACCTTTCTGATGTTGCAAAGAAGATTGAAATCGCTAAACAGCGGCTCAATATTCTGATGGGGAATGAAAATGATGCTGAGCTTGCAATAAAATACCAAGATACAATCGAGTTAGAGGCTATCACTCAAGGTGGTTATAAGGATTATGTAGACATCGCTTTAAACAAATCTCCCGAGTACAACATCGTGCATAGCGATATTAAATTGAGCGAAATGAACATCAAGCAGGTAAAAGCGACGTTGTTACCCAAAATCTCCTTGTATTCAACTTACAATTACACCTATCCGCAGATTTCATTTTATCCATATTCTAATGATCTATGGGGATTTGGTCAGACCGGGATCAAAGTCCAGTTTCCTATTGATAATCTCTACAAAAGTAAGCATTCTATCGCTCATGCTCAAGTGATCAGTAATGAGGCAAGAGAAAAAGCAAATATTAAAAAAGAGGAGATCTACCTTGAGGTAAAAGAGGCTTATTTACAGCAAAAACAGGCCTTGGAAAGCATGGAAACAGCGGAGCAAAATATCATTAAAACCGCCGAAACTGCTCGTGTTATCAGAAGTAGCTACTTAAACCAGGAATCCCTTCTGACCGATCTTCTGGAAGCCGAAAATGCTTTGTTAGAAGCTAAATTTAATCTGACAACAGCACAAACAAACGTCAAACTTACGCATATCAGGCTATTGGCAATTATCGGAATTCTTTAATACAAATATCATGAACAAAAATAAAACAGATAAAATTGTTGTTAACCTAACCAAATGGCTCGGTATCACATTATTCGTGGGAATTATTATTTGGGCAGCTGTTTATTTCTTCGAAGGATATCGCTATGAACAGACCAACGACGCTCAGATTGATGCCTATCTTTCCCCGATAAACGCAAAAGTAGGGGGCTATATCCGTAAAATATATTATAAAGACAACCAGCAGGTAAAAAAAGGCGATACCCTTGTAGTGATCGAACAGGACGAGTACGGGTTAAAGAGAGATGCTGCGTCAGCAGAACTCATGAGCGCGCAAGCCAAATTACCGATCTTGGCAGCAAGTGAGGAAACTCAGGTTAAAAGCATTGCCGTCATTAAGGCCCAATTGGAAGGTGCTAAAGCACGATTGAACCAGCAGCAAAAAGAATTTGACCGCTATAAAAATCTACTGGCGGACGAATCGACAACACAACAAAAATTCGACAACATCAGTGCTACTTTATCCATCACCCAATCAGATTATGACCAGACCAAAGCTTCTTTACACGTCGCTGAATCCAAATTAAATGATTTCAGGGTACAGCACAATGCAATAGAAGCAGAAATAAAGATCAAAGAAGCACTTCTCAAAAGGCAAGAGTTGGATATTAGATATGCCGTTATCACAGCACCTTTTGATGGACAAATTGGGAAAAAGACCATTCAGGCGGGACAACTGATACAGCCCGGACAGACATTGGCATTCTTAGTGAACAGAGCCGAGGAAAAGTGGGTAATGGCAAATTTTAAGGAAACACAGATTGGGAAATTCAAAATCGGTCAAGCGGTATCTATTGAAGTCGATGCTTTTCCGAATGAAAAATTCAAAGGTACTATCGAGTCCCTTTCGCCAACCACAGGATCCCGGTATTCGCTGCTTCCGCCGGATAATGCTACCGGTAATTTTGTTAAAATCATCCAACGTATTCCAGTTCGGATTAAATTGATCGATACGCCCGAAAGATTAACCAAGCTTTCTGCCGGAATGAATGCGAATGTTTATGTTTTAAAAAACTAACGATGCAAGTACACAAAATACCGATTTTTAAATCCTGGGTATCAGAATGGATGGCAAGGTCTGTCATATTTGCTATTCTCATGACCAGCCTGTTTAGTTTTGCCTTTTACGGAATTCCAGGTGCTGCAATGGGATTTTACGGAATAGAAGCCACAGATGTACAATATGGTATGGTCGTTATCTATGGTTCAACCGTAGCTTTCCTGGCGCTGGATTTTAGAATTGTAAAGTATTTCGCACCACGGGAATATCTACTGCTGGCACTTGCGGTAAATGTGCTATGTGCTGTGGTCTGTTTTTATTTCAGAGATTGGATATTATTTGTTTTCTGTCAGTTTTTGCAGGGCATTACCTGTGCATTAATGTCGGGAATTGTGTTACAGCTTATTTTTCCAAGGTTACAGTCTGTACGTGCCCGTGTGATTGCTTATAGTCTCCTTTATGGCAGTATACAAATAGCGGTACCATTTTACTCCATCTATATCAGTGTCATCCTTCATTTCTTTGACTTCAACTGGATATTCTACGGATTTGTTATTGTAGTCATTATGCTGACAAGTGTTGTTTTACTTACCATGAACAGTAGGGCCCGGTTTACCAGAAAAATACCACTCTATCAGGTGGACTGGATCGGCTATTTACTTTATGTGTCTTTTATCATGATCGTAGGATATATCCTTGTGTACGGACGACAATTGGGATGGTTTGATAGTTCATTAATCAGCACACTTTGTTTAGTTAATTTAATTATTCTTTCTCTTTTTATTAGCAGAGAATTAAAACTTAAAAGACCATTAATCAATTTACAGATCTTTAGGGCAAAGAATTTCACTATAGGACTTTTGCTTCTTTTTACCTTTTATATTTTTAAAGGAAGTACTGGGCTAGCCTATGGTTATCTTGAAGCGATTTTAGGAAACCATCCACTGAGTACCATTTCCGTATGGATTGCGGTAATTGCTGGAACTACACTGAGTATGTTTATTACTTCTCGATTTGTCTTGATGGGGTATAACCTGATCAGGATGATTATTATTGGTTTTGGCTTGATGGCATTATATTATGCCTATATGATACTATTTGTTTCTGTACAGGGCGAAACAACCGATTTCCTTCTGCCTATGTTTATGTATGGCGCGGCAACAGGGGTGTTGTTTGTTCCGATTGTTTCATTTACCGCCGCATCAGCGCCTTCGAAAATTGCCGTAAATGCCGCTCTGATTGGTATATTTTCAAGGTTCATAGGATTTACAGCTAGTCTGGCACTTAATAACGAGCTTCAATTATTTGCAAAATCATCTGTAAGGGAAAAAGTTCGGGAATCACTCACGGAGACGAACCCTCAGTTGCCTGTTACCTTGTTGGATATTCAGGCACAATACGCAAATGCAGGCAGCGATATATATACGTCTAAAATAGTATCCTCGGGCTACTTGAATCAGATGGTAGGTCAGCAGATATTGGCTCGTGCTATTAGGGATTATTATGATTTGATGTTAACAGGTTTAATTTTTGTCATTCTTATTTTAATACTCTTCCCTCAAATTCAACATGTTGTTTTGAGACTAAGAAAGGGCAATGTTCCTTATTAAGATATTGACATTTCAGAAATTATCATCGCGAAATATTCTCCAACAATGCGAAAAGAATCCGAGCGTTTAAATACGCATATTATGACACAGGTAGATGGAGAAATCCGAACAAAGAGAGCAACTTTTTTCAATAGTCAATTATTGTTACTTTTGTATGCTGGATTTGGTATGGCCCCGAGTTTTTTTAAGAACAGCAATAGAAGACACAATATGATGATATGACAGATGCACTAAAAAAATATCTATTCTCGATAGGGGTACTGTCAGCTGAAGAAAAGAATTTTTCTGTTCAGTTCTTCAAACCACACTATTTGAAAAAGGGTGATTTTTTTATTCGTGCGGACGAACCCTGTCGTCATATTGGATTCATATCCAGTGGTGCGGTAAAAGCATATGCCATCGACAAGGAGGGGAAAGAAAATATAACCTGTTTCAAATTTGAAAATGAGTTTGTAACCTCATTCCCAGAGTTTGTTGCTCAGGAAAAATCCAGAAGGAGTATCAGGGCTGTAGAAGATAGTATAATTCATCGGATAAACTATGCTGACTATCAATATCTGCTTGGTCGAGTGACTTCTTGGAACAAGGTCATACAAGTTGTGATGGAACAGGAGTATATCCAAAAGGAACAATACATACTGAATTACAATAATAAATCAGCGCTCGATAAATACGTCCATGTCCTTTCGAATGAACCAAAGCTCGTTCGGCGCATAGCGACACAAGACCTTGCCTCATATCTGGGCATCACGCAGCGATCTCTTACAAGAGCGAAGGGACAAATACATAGCGCCAAAGTATTATAGGACAAATGTCCTTATTTATTTCTATAGAGTGCCATAGTTTTGCAAAAAAAAGCTATGTTACATCAAATTGCCAAAGAAGTTTTTCATGTACCATTGATGCCACGAAATAGTATCAACTGCTATATAGTAGAGGGTGTGTTGGTTGATTGTGGGATACGCAGTTCATATAATACGGTGAAGGGAGCCCTTCAGAAAATACCCGTCTATCAACATGTGCTTACACATGCCCATGCAGACCATCAGGGCTGTAGTGATCAACTATGTGATGAATTTGGAATACCTTTACTTTGCCATGAAAATGAAGTTTTTAGGACTGAAACAGGTATGGTCACCAACGACTATCCAAATCCCAAACATTGGTTAGCAAAACTTCAACAAAAATACTGGGCGGGGCAGGGCCACAAAGTCGATGGTACACTCGTTGAAAATGATAGCATTGGAAACTTTCGGGTCATAGAAACTCCGGGCCATTCAGCCGGTCATATTTCTTTATTCCGTGAGCGGGATGGTTTATTGATAATCGGGGATGCTGCAACAAATATGAATCTGCTCACTACAGTGCCTGGCCTAGGGCTCCCTCCAAAAATATTCACGTCGGATCAACAGCAAAACATCAGATCGCTCCAAAAGTTAGCAGGATTAAATCCTTCTATGATATGCTTTGGTCATGGCCCAGTCATGCGAAATACGGACCGAAAGTTTGAGCAATTTGTGGCCAAATGTGTATCGTGGTTTAATTCGTAAACTTCCAGTACAGACTCGTCAAATAGGGAATTACAAATAAATAGACAGTATAAAACTCTTTTTTGAAATCCAGTTTTTGAGATGATTATCTAAAAATTAACATCCTGAAAATGGATATCTTTGTAGATTCAATATCGATTGGCCTTGAAGCCATATCAAGATATCGTATCCACTGTCGTAACTGTCCCCAAAGAAAGACTGGAAACATTTTATTGCCTTAGAAGTTTTAAGTAACTTAATATTATTCCGCTGTGCTCGGCTTCGTGAAAGTTAGCGGCTTGAAGTGCTTGAATGTGATTATTGATGGAGAAACCAATTGGTAAACTGAACGATTGATATTCAACAAATATACCTGATACTAAATCTTTACTAAGTTGGTTTACTGTATAAAGCAATAGATGTTTTATTTCATCAAGGTCTGGTGTATTCTTCCACGTATGTGGTGCCGTTCCAATTTTGAATGCTTCCATAAATTCCTGCGATATATGCATTGGTAGTCCACTACGCATGTACATATGCCGCTGCTGAGAAGTGATACAGTGGCCAATTTGCCAAACGATATTATTGTTAAAGGTCTCTGGAATTTTAAATAATATGGTATTATCAACTGTTTCCATTACTTGTAATAACCTGATTCTGCTAGCCTTTAGAATTTCAAATTCAAATAATTCAGTTGTCATCGTATTAGTTAAGATTCTAGATCAGTTTAATAAAGTCTAATATAATGAAGCTTTTTTTAAAAATACGATAAAATTAGTAGTAATATATAAAGTCTATATACCATAAACACTCGTCCCTTTTTTTTTAAAATTCCATCAATAAAGAAGAAAGAGAAAGAATAGCCAATATTTTCAATGAATTAACTGTAGCATTATATAATCTAAATACGTTCTTTGGAATAAGTATAACCTAATCAATTAATCTGGCACAGAGATGAAAAGAAGATCGGCATTAGTTACATTATTAGTTTTCGGAATTGCAGTAATTTTTTCCTGCAGTAAAGATGAAAAGTTGCCAATGGCATCAATTATTGGTAAATGGGAGATAAAAGCTTCCATAATTGAATTTACCGGGCAGCGGGAAAATTTTGATAAAGGAAATGGTAAAATTGTACAATTTGGCGTGAAAGATTATTATTTCATGACGGGTAACAACACGACAAAAAAGGGGCTGTATTCCATTGAAAGAAAGCTAAGTAAAATAACAGGGAAGGAAGAATCGTATATCATATATGATGATGTCAAAGATGGCGTTCCACAGATCTATTCCGTTAGTTCAGAAGAATTAATCCTATCAATCGATGCAATGGATGGACCTACCGCTATTTACAGAAAGATAGATTAGCGGACATCCTATAGTCAAATTTAACGTTGCCGTATATAATAAGCGCATATTACACCACGTCTTATCAAAAGTACAATGGAGCGTATAGATCAATTAATTCGATTAATGATTATGCCCATGCGATTTTTTGCCGAGTACAAGAAGTGCATCTCTGAAAGCTAGTGCCAGCTCCCTAGAAGGACCGACTCCAAAGTAATGAAGAAAGATCATGTGTGGATCATCTCCAAGCATATGGTTGTGGATTGCTACAATTTCGATATGGTGTTTCCTTAAAGTACTGATAACTTGATTGACCTCATGGTCTAACATTGCGATGTCACCCGCAATATAGGCTTCGTTTTCGGATCCGGTAAATGACGCCCAACTGTTTAAACCGATCGATGATGTCATTTCGGCTCCCATTGCCATAATTTTTAAATCGGATCGTCCCACTGTATATTTGATTGTTGAGCCGTTTATCGCTGCCTCATGACCGATAATGTTATTTAATTCCGTAACATTAAATATCTTATCCCCGGGATCTTGTTTTTGATCCGATGGTGCTGGTTGATTTCCAACAGCTATCTTAGTGTTTGAGATAGCTGCTGCGTATTTCTGAGCCAATTCGACTGGTTCCCCCATACCGTGGATGTGCATATAAAAGATTCGGGGTTCTTCATAAAAGAAATGGTTATGGATTGCCCCAACTTCCAGACCTGATTCAAGGGCAGCAGTAATAAGGGGATTTACTTCTTCCTGAAGTAGAACACAATCACTCATAAGCACAGCACTCTTTCCATCCATGGTCCTCTTTATCGCAGCCCATCCTCCAAAGCCAAAAGATATAGGAACATCCTTACCTTTGACGGTCACAGCTAGATCATTACGGGGAAAATTGGTATTATGTGTAACTTCTTTTGTATTATATTTTCCTTTCTTTCCTAAAGCCTTTTCAATTCCCTGGATTTCAGCCTCGGTTAGATCAGGCGTATTCGACGTGGTCGTAGAAAACGCATGAACTGTTTTAAGGCCAACTAGTCCGCTGCCTGTTAGGAGCAATCCCATTTTCAATAGCGTTCTGCGTGACGTTAAGTTTCTAAAATTATCCATTCTGATCTATTATATTTTGAAAATATTACTACGTATAAATAATAAACTATCCCTTGCAACAAATGAACACCACTATTGTTGTCGATTTGGGAATTTTAATCGATCACCATTCGATTTAGAATATATATCCGAATTGAAAAGCAGCAGCAATAGAAATTTTTTGTTCATTGCCAAATCGGACGGGGAAGGGGGTGGCTAGAAAAAGTTTTCCAGCCTGACCATGTGTTATGACCTTGCTTAATACTGGTGTAAGCCCATATCGTCCAGAAGTTTCAAATGCGACCCTAGCGATAAATGTGAATTCCTTTCCGATGGGAAATAATACGCCCGGATGGAACAAGAAATTGCTCATTTTGCTGTTCCCGGATGCTATTTTAATGTAGGGAACCATTTCCAGTGAAAATCCCAAGTGTCCTTCTCTAAGTATATTGATACCTGTCGGCATACCTACCTGATAGCTATCTTTAAAATTTGGCGTTATCGTACCAGATGATAGGGAAACAATGGGGTTTACTATACCAACATAAGCAACTAGTTTGCTCGGTTGTTGGGCTCTTAAATGTAATGATGATAAGAGTATAATAATGATCGCTGCACAAAAAGTTTTATGGTAAGAGGAGTGGTATCGGTTTAGTTTCATAATATCTGCTTTATAAAAGCAAGTATAACTAATACGTAACATCTCAAAATAGAATAAATTTTACTATTTTGTATATTCCTTACTTTTTAAAAGATTTCCTCCTATATTCTGAAGGATTAATTCCTGAAAATTTTTTAAAAATGCGTGTGAAATGACTTTGATCAGAAAAACCTGTCAGATAGGCAATGTCAGTAAGGGAAATTGAGCGGTCAGACATCAGTTCAATGGCTTTTTCTATTCTTTTTTTACGGATGTACTCACCATAATTTAAGTTTTCAAAATATTTTGAGAATTCGCGTGATAAATAGCTTGAACTAATATCCAGTTCTTCGGAAAGTCGATTTAAGCTTAATGTTGTATTTGTATCGATTTGATCCTGTATCATTTCCCGCAATGATGCGGTCCATTCCGGAGATTTTTCTTTTTGCTTATCATTTAAATGTTCATGATAGATTTTAAGGAGCAAAACCTCAGTTGGCCCTTCATTGCTGTGTTTCAGTCGATAGAGGTGTTGAGCCCAGCTATAAAGGCCATCATAAATGACCATTCCGATCTCCAAAAGCTGATTGTCGTCCTTGATATTGTAAGCTAGACCTGAAAAAACCGCCTCGAGACCTGCAGATTGTGGCATTAAATCATGTCTATCCGTGTCTGCACCACGGACAATTGCAGCAATTCGTTTTAATGCCGGATCGTTTAATTCATGTTTTTTAAGGAAATAGTCAAATGTACACTCGTCTGCATAATGAGTGTATTCTACATCAGGAATATCAAACGGAATGGCGTTCGTTTGTTTAGCAATTTCAAAGACCATATCTAGGGGGGCATATATTATTTTTGCGTCCGGATTTATAAAACGCTTTATCAGCCATGGACAAGCAATCCTATCTATCTTTGGTCTTTCACGTGTAATCCAATCCATATCTTTTTTTCCGTCAAAATATTATTATTAAGATCAATAATTATTGTGTAAAAACAAAGGGAAGTATTTAATTTAAATCTTGAATTCGATGTTAAATACTGCTTAAAATAAAAGTATGGCGAAGTATTTTAAGAAACTCAGCAAAATTGATCTCTACACAATTAATCAAGTTAAGTTTTTCCCCATTAACGATGTTAATGATTTGGTATTCGTTAGGGATAGCAAGATGCTAAATGGTTTAACTTGTATTTATCAAATAATCTGTATTAGCGATAACATAGTGATTGGAGCAAATGATTTAGATCGCAGCCATAGTCTATCGAATGCTAATTCGATTCAATCAGGCAAATCGGCCTTTTTTACAAAAAATAAAACGAAAGGGAATCAACCGTTGTTATAAGGATACTTTTCATAAATTAGGTTAAAAACAGGTAGTAAAAAACCTTGAGATCCCCCCTCAAGGTTTTTTGTATTTATCTCACTGTTTTACTGAGCCATGCGAAAACTTTCAAACCAGCTGCTATTTATTCGAAGCCCATTAAAGTCACAGCCGCTCCGGTTGGCACTAGTTGATCAGGTCTAGTTCTTTCAGTTTACCCAATATAAGTCGGACGACGGCAGAGGTTCTGCCAACATCACTGAGGGTTATCCATTCAAATGAATCGATTTCACTTGCTGCCTGTAGTGTGCCCGAATAATCCGCAAAATAGCAGGTCATCTTCACGATTACATCGGCCTCTTTGCCATCGGCCGGGGCTTGGAAGGTCTCAAAATAACGGATCGAATCTTCTTGGACCTCAACGTTGAGTTCTTCCTTAATTTCTCGCTTCAGACATTCTATGTCAGATTCATTAGGTTCTCTTTTGCCTCCTGGCAAATAGAGCTTTGATTTTGATTTGGAAAGTGCCGTCAACACTTTTTTATCCGAAATGCTGATCAATGCGACCTTATCTATAACCTTATTGTCCATATTATAAATTTAGTGAATTAAAATGATGTAAGCGGTTAACAAGCTATGATCACTTCGCTTTTTCCTGTTTGGATTAAAGTTGTTTTTTTTTATTCTTATTACAGCATTTTAACGATGTACTTCTAAAGCAATGATCGTTAATCGATCCAAATGAAACCCTGAGAATAGGTACGGGCCTTACCGGCCACGATCACTCTATCGTTTTTGTTTTCGCAATAAAGTTGCCCCTCTCTTTCTGACAGCTGACGGGAAAAAAGAGTATCCTTTCCCAATCTTGATGCCCAAAACGGAATAAGGGAACAATAGGCAGAACCAGTAACGGGATCTTCCAGTATCGTTGATTGCGGTGTAAAGTATCTGGATACAAAATCACTGTCGTTCCCTGTTGCCGTGACGACCACACCTCCGGGATCAAGATTAATCAGATCAAAAATTGATCTGTCAATGCGGATGTTTCTGACCTCTTCCTCAGATTCGTACAGTAAAACATAATCTCTTGATTTATAAATCTCTTTGGGTTGTATGTTAAGCGAATTTTTAATAACGTCGGGCAGTGTGGAAGGCTGCGGCATTCTGGATGGAAAATCCATATAATAAACTTCGTTTTTTATATCGACAGTTAATTCACCTACTTGCGTTTCAAAAACAATTTTGCTTTTTTGATAATTCAGGTGTTTAACCAAGCAATGGACGGTCGCTAAGGTTGCATGGCCACATAAGTCCATTTCAATTTCAGGTGTAAACCATCTTAAGTGGATTGTATCACCGTTGTCTATGAAAAAGGCCGTTTCCGCCACCGCATTTTCACGCGTAATTTTAAACAGTGTCTCATCGGGTAACCACTCTTTTAACGGCACCACGCAGGCTGGATTTCCCCGGAAAATTTCTTCTGTAAAGGAATCTATTTGGTATAGTTCTAACTTCATGATGGATAAATTGCTGTCGTTTGTAAAGTTAATTCAATTTATGAAGATTAGCTTCATTGTTTACAGAATTTGACAGTAAACGCCATCTTAACCGATGCTGTATAACCCCTTTGAACAGGTCTCGGACTGTCAAATCCAAAAATTATTTTGTTCTTTTTCGCTCAGATTTTTCCTAACTGTAATTAGGTAGAAATACCCCAGATGTTATTGTGAAGTAAAATGATTAATAGTAGTAAACAGTTGAACAACATTTTGAGGGAAATATTTTAAACCTTTTTCATGCTGCTATTGTGTTATAGAGAAAATGGGGGTAAAGTAAATAAATAGCTATGGGACTATCGAAATATCGTGAAAAGCGTTCTGAAGAGAAAACCCCAGAACCGTTTGGGGGACAGCCAAGTGGGACTGAACTACGCTTTGTTGTGCAGAAACATGATGCCTCTCATTTACATTACGACTTTCGTCTTGAAATGGATGGTGTTCTGAAAAGCTGGGCGGTGCCAAAAGGACCTTCTATGGATCCTAATATTAAGCGCCTCGCTATGATGGTAGAAGATCATCCCTATGATTACCGAGACTTTGAAGGCGTGATCCCCAAAGGTCAATACGGTGGCGGTACCGTGATCGTCTGGGATGAAGGAACGTATGAGCCAGCTGAAAGTGGCATTAAGGAAGTAGCTAAACAAGAAAAGGACCTGTTGCATCAGCTCTATTCCGGCAAGCTTAAATTTAAGCTCAATGGTCAAAAGCTAAAAGGAGAGTTCGCTCTTGTTAAAGCCCACGGGCGTGGAGATAACGGATGGCTACTTATGAAACTTGACGATAAATATGCCAGTGAGAAAGATATCACAACAAAAGATAAATCAGTGATCTCAGGCAAGACCATTCCGCAGATGGAAAAATCACCCGATCAGGTTTATGGTGAACATATCATCAAAAAAGACAGTACGGTAAAAGATAAGCGCACGACAAGAAAGAAAGCATCCGAGCTAATCAATCAGCAGCTTGAAGCTGTTCCTACTGCGACTTCCAAAAAGAAAACGAATATTCAGGCACTTTTAAAAAATGCGCCAAAACAAAGATTCTATTCCCATATTGAGCCTATGCTCGCTACCTTGGTCGATAAACCCTTTGATGATGAGGGCTGGATCTATGAAGTCAAGTGGGATGGGTACCGCGCAGTAGCTTTTATGAATAAAGGCGAGGTGGAACTAAAATCCCGTAATGACAAGAGCTTCAATGAAAAATTCTATCCCATCTATGATCAATTGAAGGAGCTGAAATTAGATGCTATCTTGGATGGGGAAGTCGTCGTTTTAGGTGGAAACGGCACGGCCAACTTTGGCTCGCTCCAAAATTGGCGGAGTGAAGCGGATGGCGATTTGGTATATTACGTTTTTGATATCCTTTGGTATCAGGGGCAGGACCTGAAAGACCTGACATTGCTCGAGCGTAAGGCAATTTTAAAAGAAATCATTCCCAAAGGCAACAGCATCCTGGTCAGTGAACATTTTGAAACTTCCGGAATACATTTTCTGGAGGAAGCTAAAAAGCTTGGTTTAGAAGGGATTATGGCGAAGCGTAAAGATAGTACCTATCATATCCATTATCGTTCTAAGGACTGGCTTAAAATTAAAGCAAACAAAAGACAGGAAGTTGTCATAGGCGGGTATACACTGAATGATGAGTCAAGTAAGCAGTTTAGTAGCCTTCTTGTAGGCGTCTACGAAGGAAAAAAATTGATCTACACCGGAAAAGTCGGTACTGGCTTTAATGTTAAGCTTCAAAAAGAAATGATGAAGCTATTTAAGCCGCTTGTTATTAACAAAGCACCTTTTTCTGAAGAACCCGACGTCAATAAGCCCTCGCGTTTCAGGCCAAATCCGCCACATGCTACCGTGACATGGCTTAAACCGGAACTCGTCTGTGAGGTGAGCTTTGCGGAATTAACCAGCGACGGTATTATGCGGCATCCTTCGTTTGACGGAATGCGGGAAGATAAAAGTGCCAAAAAAGTAATTCTTGAGGAGGAAACTCCTACAGAAAAAATGGTAGACGATATGGAAGATAAAATTGTTACACCCAGAGTAAAAGGACCGCGGAAAACACTATTAAATCCGACAGATAAAACCCAGGTCAGAAAGGTAAATGGCCATGAACTAAAGTTTACCAATTTAGATAAGGTGTTTTGGCCAAAAGAAGGAATAACCAAAAGAGACGTCATCAATTATTACTATCAGGCTGCTCCATTTATATTGCCCTATCTTAAGGATAGGCCGCAGAGTATGAACCGTTTTCCGAACGGCATTGAAGGCGAAGGTTTTTATTTTAAGAACGTGACTGATACGGCACCGGAATGGGCAGAGACCTATCTCTACCACAGCGAAACGGATGAAAAGGACCGTCATTATCTTGTGGGCAAGGACGAAGCCACATTGCTCTATATGGCAAATCTTGGCTGCATTGAAATGAACCCCTGGAGCAGTACGGTTAAAAAGCCTGAAAATCCGTCGTTTTGTATAATTGACCTTGATCCGGACAAAAACTCGTTTGATCAGGTTGTTGAAGCTGCTCAGGTCACAAAGAGCATATTGGATGATATGGGGGCGACTAGCTATTGCAAAACCAGTGGCTCTACAGGGCTTCATATCTATATACCACTCGGTGGCAAATATACCTACGAACAATCTAAAGAGTTTGCCCGGGTAATTGTCACGCTAGTCCATAATGAGCTTCCTAAATTCACCAGTCTAGAGCGGTCCATAAAAGACCGCAAAGGGAAAATGTATCTTGATTTTTTGCAGAACAGGCCACATGCGACCATTGCAGCCGCATATTCTGTCCGCCCCAAGCCAGGAGCGACAGTGTCTATGCCACTTCATTGGGACGAAGTGAAAAAAGGGTTAAAAATAAGCGATTTTCATATTTTAAACGCGATTGAAAGAATGCAGAGTGAAGGGGATATTTTTAAACCTGTATTGGGGAAAGGGATTAACCTAAAAAGTATAGTGGATAAATATTATAAATAAATTTCATTTTTAAAAATCAATAACTTTAAACGAGCATTTATGAACGTAAAACGCTTTTTCGGAACAATACTGACTATTCTTGGTATTGTCGGTTTAATTTATACAGGCTATGAACTCATCAATAAAAGCACCGCGTACACCAATTTAGGGGTAGTGGGCGTATTGGCTTTGATTTTCTTTTTTGCCGGTATCGGTCTGGTGAAAAATACCAAAGACGAGTCTTAGTATTAGCCGCTAGTTAAAGACCTGCAGGGATTATAGTATATGGTGATCTCGATACATTTTTGCATCGCTGACCGTTTTATAAGGTAATCACTATCTTTCCGACGGTACGGCCGGTTTCGATTTGTAGATGAGCTTTTGCCATCTCGTCGAAACCGAAAACATGCGAAATGTGTGGTTTTAAAATACCATTTTCCAATAAGGATGCTATTTTCTGCATATCGCGACCACTTGAATAAACCGACATGAAATAACAGGCATGTAACTGTTTTTTTTGAGCCTGAAGCTCATCCGCTTTCGTATGACCAGAAGGTAAGGTAACTATTGTTCCAAATGGTTTTAGTACCTGTACTGACTTCTGAAAATTAATACCTCCAATGGCTTCTAGCACAAAATCAACCTCATAAAGTACATCCTCGAAATGTGTCTTTTGGTAATCGATATGTTCGTCTGCCCCCATGCCGAGTATAAAATCCCTATTGGAAATGGATGATGTAGCAATAACATAGGCTCCGATATGTTTTGCAATCTGGACTGCAAAATGTCCTACGCCTCCCGAAGCACCGTGGATGAGAACTTTATCAGTAGGTCTCAATTTCCCGTAACTATCAAATGCCTGCCAAGCCGTTAACGCCGATAAGGTGCTGGCAGCAGCTTCGATGTGGCTGATGTTATTGGGTTTCAAAGCAAGATGTTCTGCCGGAGCAGCGACATATTCAGCATACGCTTTACCGTGGCCAACAAAGTTGACCATGCCAAAAACTTCGTCACCAATGTTGAATTGGTTAACTCCAGGTCCGATTGCGGTTATTTCACCGGAAACATCCCATCCCAAAATTAAGGGTTGATGATGAGCTAAGTCTTCAGCCAACGGCGCCTGTCTGCTACGGACTTTAGCATCTACAGGATTTACACTGATGGCCTTTACCTTGATCAGTACTTCATCTGATTTTACATCAGGTCTTTGAATAGTTCTGTAGACTAAGCTATCCGTGTCTCCGAATTTTTCCAATACGATTGCTTTCATTTCAATTCTATTTATTGAGCAAAGATATACCGATAAGAGGTGCTAAAACAGGTACATTTAAAGTGTTTTTGGGTATCTTTACCTCATGGCGAAAGAAAATATTTACCAATCATTAGAGGTCTTCTATGAAAAGGTTGACCAATGTCCATTGCGTGAGAGGGAATTTAATTTTTTTGAATTCGTGTATGTCATTTCGGGAACTGGAAGCCACGTTGTCAATGGAAATAAGTTTGCATACCATCAAGGAGATATGTTTCTGATTACACCAAATGACCGCCACGAGTTTGATTTGAAAGGCACCTGTGAGTTTATGGTCGTGCGTTTTGGGGAGAACTATATCAAAGAATACGATTGGAAAAGTATAGACCACATCGCCTGTATTTTATATTATGCATCGCATTTATCGGGCTCCGTCATTATCCACCCCGCAGATAAGCAGATGGTTGCCTTACTGATGCAGAATTTACGGCAAGCGACAGCATATCCATCTATTTACAATGAAGACCTTATCCGTCATTTGGTCAATGCTGTCATTGTCATCGCAGGAAGGAACATTGCCGGAATGAAACCTCCTAGCATATCTTCTAGGTCGGATGGGCGAATATTGCAGATACTGGACTATATACAGGAAAACATCCGGCGGCCGGATTTACTTCAGATTTCAGCCATCGCAAATCAGTTCGGCCTGTCGCCAACCTACCTCGGCAGTTATTTCCGAAAGCAGTGCAACGAGACTATGCAACACTATATATCGTCCTATCGAATTCGCCTCATAGAGCATAGGCTACGGTTCAGCGATAAAAGGGTGCACGAGCTGGTTTATGAATTTGGATTTACAGACGAAAGCCATATCAATAAGTTCTTCAAAAGACATAAGGGCATGAGTTTAAAAGAATTTCGTGCCGGCGCGCTCTTGGATAACAGAAGAGAGGCTTAAGTCAGATGCTCGGCTTTTTTATAAAAGATCAAACGAATACTGCATTCCGGTTGTTCCTAATACGAAAAATGAGACGATTGCTTTTGCTGGCTTGATTTACACTTTGTCAAGCCAGCATTTTTGAAACCGACTATCCCATTATTGGGATCATAACTATATATCAGGGCTGGACTATTCCGGCCTTTTTTAGTATATGGTATACAATGTTGAACCTTAGGTGTTTATTGTATATGTCGGGTTGCCTTTTGCAGATGTTGACTTTAGCTACTTCGTCTTGCTGTACGACTAATGTTTTTTTCTAGATCATCCCAATGCTGTTTCACAGCCCGTTTTCTTTATTTTGGTTAGGATAATCCTCATTATGGCAACGTAAGTAAATCCATTTTAGAAGCAACTTTGCATTCATATTAATATTAGTTAGAAATGGAAAATAGGCAAAAGGAAAAAGTTTGGTTCATTACAGGATCTTCAAGAGGATTTGGAAAAATATGGACAGCAGCCGCTTTGAAACGTGGCGACAAGGTGGCAGCTACAGCACGTAATATAAATAGTATTGCCGCGTTAAAAGAAACGTATGGCGATCAGGTTTTGGTTCTTGAAGTGGATGTAACCAATCGCTCCCAAGTGCAAAATGCGATCCACCAAGCCAAGCAGTATTTTGGCAGATTGGATATTGTGCTCAATAACGCAGGATATTCTCTGGTGGGATCCATTGAAGAGAGTAGCACTGATGAGGTAAAAGTCATGTATGAAACAAATATTATAGGACCTATCCATGTGATTCAGGCGGCATTGCCTATATTGCGAGCCCAAGGGCATGGCCATATTTTGGGCACATCCAGCGCTGTCGGCATTTATAGTAATCCCCTAATCGGGTATTATTGTTCTTCGAAATTTGCGTTTGAAGCTATTTACGATAGTTTGTCTAAAGAAGTTGCGGCATTTGGCATCAAAGTAACGCTAA
Organism: Sphingobacterium sp. Ag1; assembly: GCF_000988325.1. Classification (NCBI taxonomy): domain Bacteria; kingdom Pseudomonadati; phylum Bacteroidota; class Sphingobacteriia; order Sphingobacteriales; family Sphingobacteriaceae; genus Sphingobacterium; species Sphingobacterium sp. Ag1. The sequence goes on from NZ_LBGU01000044.1 coordinate 524,818, forward strand.
TTGAACCTGGGGCTTACAATACCGAATTTGGTAGCACCGAATCACTGAAAATAGCCAGCAAAAAGCTGCCGTATTATGACGATTTGAAAAGCCAGGTGATGAAAAATTTACAAACGATGGAACGGGGAAATCCTAATGCAACTCCTGATGCGCTATTTGCTGTTGTGGATGCCGAAAATCCACCGTTGCGACTCCTTTTGGGTAAAAATGATCTGAAACATATCCGACAAATTTATTCAGAGCGTATCCAGGAATGGGAAACTTGGAAACCGATTTCTCAAGCAGCCCAAGGCTAGTGATCTATGTCGTCGTTAACAATCTTCCGATCTATTCGCTTTTCTTTTTTGTGAGGAAAAGCGAATATTGTTTAACTTGTAACCTAGAATTTTTATAATATGGTTTCCAAAAAATCAAATCATTCCGTAAAAAGATTTAATACGCTGGCCGATGTCATGCAGGCATCAGGTTTTCCGCCACCGCAGCATCCCTTAATTGTTTTGTTAAATGGGGTAGACAAGCCACTTGAAGGTCATGCTCCTCCTAAATCACATGTGTTGAACTATTATAAAATAGCTTTTAAACCAGATGCCGGAGGGGAACTAATCTATGGCCATACCAAGTTTGATTTTAAAGAGGGCGGTTTGTTTTTTGTTGCTCCTCAGCAGATTCTCTCTGCTATAGAAACGGATAAGCAGAAGGAAACTGGAGAACAAAGCATACTTCGCCCACAGATCACGCTGCTCATAGATCCTGATTTTTTATTGCACTATCCGTTAGCCCAAAAGATCCATCAGTATCACTTTTTCTCCTACGCTACCAATGAAGCATTGCACCTTTCGAACAAAGAAAGAGAAACCATTCTATCACTTTTCAGAAATATAGAAGAAGAGCTTGAGAACCGTATAGACGAGATGAGCCACAATGTGATCATTGCCCAGATTGAACTGTTGCTAAACTATGCCCAACGATTTTATAACAGGCAGTTTCTGACCCGAAAACAAAACTATCCAAGTATTGCCGAGCGTATTGATCAATTGCTAGAGGATTATTTCAATAGCGATAAGGTCCTGAGTGGAGGAGTTCCTACTGTGAATTATTTGGCTGATCAGCTGCATATGTCAGCGAGTTATTTAAGCGATCTGTTGCGAAACCTTACCGGTCAAAACACCCAGCAAATCATTCATGATAAAATGATTTATCGGGCAAAGAATAAGTTATCTACAACAGCTCTCCGCGTTTCTGAAATTGCATTTGAATTAGGTTTTGAACAACCGCAATCCTTTAGCAGATTGTTTAAATTAAAAACCAAACAAAGTCCACAACAATATAGAGCTCAATTCAATTAATTTTTGCGAATATTTAAACTCTCTGCACTATTTTTTGCGGTGCGGATTTGTATCATTATTTTTGAAAAAACACTTCATTTAGTTAATTATACAATGGAAGTTTTAATACTTGTAATCAGCATCAAATGGTACTGACAATCTAATGGAAGATAAATATAATCTGTTAAAAGAACATATAGAGAAAGTCGTTGTACTTACTGAAGATGAATTTGCCTTGGTAAAAGCATGTTTTATTCAACGGCAGTATAGAAAGTCGGAATGTATTTTTAGGGAGGGAGATACCGTCAACTATATTTACTTTGTATTGTCTGGTCTTCTTAAATTTTATTATACAGACGGTGACGCTAAGCAACATATTGTTTCGTTTGCAATGGAAGACTGGTGGGAAACCGATGTTTCGGCCTTTTATACAGGCGGAAATGCTTCATTTACTTTGGAATGTCTTGAGAACACAGAATTACTTTGTCTATCGCTGGAAAATTTTGAAAGGTTGTGCAATAGGCTTCAAAAGATGGAACGCTTTTTCCTTCGTAAATCAATTGCCGGCCATATCGGTTCACAGCAACGGATCTTATCATTTTTAACCTCGGGAGCAAAGGAAAGATATGAGCAGCTGATCAAAAGAAATCCCGCTTTACTGCAACGGATTCCAAAATTGTTGCTTGCTTCTTACCTAGGCGTATCCAGAGAGACATTAAGCCGTCTGTTTTCTTGATTTTATTTAATTGTGAGGTTTGTCACACAGGTGAATGTAAAAATATTTTGAGCTTTGCTCCATAATAATTTTACAGAAATGGAAAAGAAAATAATCAATCCTTGGAACTGGCAGGAAGCCAGAAATTATGTGCAGGCTGTTGAAATTAAACATGCCAATTCAACCTTATATGTGTCGGGACAATGTGCTATTAGTGATGATGGTGTATCGAGCACTGCTGATATGAGAACGCAGATTTTTCATACTATTGAAAATCTTGAAAAAGTTATTCAATCAAGTGGATATGAAGCTCGACATCTCGTTCGCCTCAATATCTACACGACCGATTCTACAGCGCTATTTGAAAACTTTGATGTAATTCAGGATTGGATTACTAAAAATAAAGTGAAGCAAACAAGTACAGTTTTGGAAGTCAAGACATTGTTTGAAACTTTGAAGGTAGAACTGGAAGCAACACTGGTTAAATAACGTCAGGATTAAAAAAATGGCGATAGCTCGCTATTTGCCATTTTTTTATTGTTGAAGAATCCCTTTACATTGAGCCGACCACTATAGATAACGTAGGGTGGCAAGATCCTGCAGGAGGAAAGGTGATGTAACAGAGATTCTGTTACAACTTACCTGAATTGGGCTACTGAGATCCTTATAAATCTTCTGAACTTTGTTTAATAATTTAAAACAGCAAAAGATATGCAAACGATATTAGGGGCTAACGGTCAGATTGGCGAAGAGCTCGCAAGAGAACTCAACAGAAATTTTACTTCATCTATACGAATTGTCAGCAGGAATGCGAAAAAAGTAAACGACACAGACGAGGTTTTTTCTGCGGATCTGTCGATCCGTGAGAAAGCAATCGAGGCAGTAAAAGGAAGTGAAATAGCTTATTTTACATTAGGCCTTCCGATCAGTTCAGATCGCTGGGAAAAACAGTTCCCGCTTATCCTTCGCAATGTGATTGATGCCTGTAAGATTAACCATACAAAACTGGTATTCTTTGACAATACGTATATGTATCCCCAGGATGACCGGGTATTGACAGAAGAAACTGTTTTTGGACCTGTGGGAAGGAAAGGAACAGTCCGAAGAAAAATGGCCGAAATGCTGTTGAAGGAAATGGAGTCAGGGGAACTTGAGGCTGTGATCTGTCGTGCACCTGAATTTTACGGCCCCGGCAAAACACAGAGTATTACCAATACCTTGATTTTTAACAATATCAAGGAACATAAAAAGTTGAAAGTACCTTTGAGTGTAAATAAGAAAAGAAGCCTCATCTGGACTCCGGATGCGAGCCGAGCCACTGCTTTGATTGGCAATACTCCTGACGCATTCGGTCAGACATGGCATCTTCCGGTAGATGGAAACCATCCTACCTACAAAGAGTTTATTCGAATGGCCTCAGCGATTTATAACAGAGACCTCCACTATGCTGTCATTCCTAAATTGATGTTTAAAATAGGTTCATTTTTCAACAAAAGTGTAAAGGAGTTACTGGAGCTTCTCCCCAGGTATGAGTACGACAATATATTTGATGACTCAAAATTCAGAAAGAGATTTCCAGATTTTCAGGTCACCTCATATACGCAGGGAATCAAAATCATTAAGGATGAACAGCTTTCAGGGGACAAAATAAATAAGTAAATTAGTCATGTACAAATCTGAAAATAAGCAAATGAAAACTCCAGAGAAAGTATCCTCTATAAGTACGCTTCACCAGTTTTTGGGATTAAAAAGACCTGCAAATCCATTGATCAGTGTATTTAATTTTGATGATGTTAAACTGGAATCGGAGACTATTCTTGGGGCCATTACTACTGATTTTTATGTTATTGCTTTAAAAAAAGACTGTGCCGGTGGAAAATGCAGGTATGGCCAGCAATATTATGATTTTAATGAGGGCATTATGTACTTTATTGCCCCAAATCAGGTTCTTCAGTTTGATGATATACTTCTTAATGGAGTGAGGGGCTTTGTTCTGGTGGTACATTCGGATTTTCTGCATGGGTATGGATTGGCATCCGGAATTAAAGAATATGGTTATTTTTCCTATACCGCGAATGAGGCATTGCACCTTTCTGAAAAGGAAGAGAAGACAATTTTTGATATAATCAATAACCTAGGGAGTGAAATTGAAGGAAACATGGACACGTTCTCACAGGACCTGCTGGTTTCCAATCTTGATCTGCTGTTAAAATATTGTGACCGGTATTATAACCGCCAGTTTTTGACCAGAAAGAAAGTTAATAGTGATCTTCTTTCAAAGCTGGAGCTATTATTGGATGATTATTTCAAAAATGATAAATTAACCCTTAACGGTATACCTTCGGTTCATTTCATAGCCGATCAGCTGCACCTGAGTGCGAATTATCTGAGTGATATGTTGAGAGTGCAGACAGGGCAAACCACACAGCAGCATATCCAAAACCGATTGATCGAAAAAGCAAAAGAATTACTTTCTACGACCTCAATGTCGGTCTCTGAAATTGCGTATCAGCTTGGTTTTGAGCATCCGCAGTCCTTTCACCGCCTTTTTAAAAGCCGAACATCGTTTTCTCCATTGGAATTCAGATCATCATTAAATTAAGAAAAAAATATGGGTATGATGAAAATCTTAATTATAGTAACCAATATCGGTATGTATGCAAATGGTCATCTGAAAACCGGTTTGTGGCTTAGTGAGCTCACGCACATCTACCATACGGCTAAAGAGAAGGGTTATGATATTACCATTGCAAGTCCTCAAGGCGGTAACGTTCCGGTAGATCCCGAGAGTCTAAAACACTTTACACTGGATAAAATTTCTGAACACTATTGGAATGAAGATGATTTTCGTTTATCTCTTGCAAATAGCGAAAAACTAGCAGAGCTGGCACAACAAGAATATGATCTGATCTATTTAGCTGGGGGACATGGTACAATGTACGATTTTCCAGATGACACTACGATACAATCAATGGTTAGGAATCAGTATGAAAAAGGAAGGAAAGTCGCGGCGATCTGTCATGGAGTGGGGGGATTATTAAATGTTAAGCTTAGCAACGGTGGGTACCTGATTAAAGGGAAATCAATGACTGGCTTTGACTGGTTTGAGGAATCGATTGCCAGACGAAGACGGGAGGTACCCTTCAATCTTGAAGCGGCCATCAAAGAGCGGGATGCAGATCTCAAAAAAGCTTTTATTCCAATGACATCTCATGTTGTTGTAGATGGTAATCTGATTACAGGTCAAAATCCATTCAGTTCGAAGGAAATGGCCAAGGTGGTAATTAACGAGCTTGAAAAATAAAGAACGCTTCCTTTTAATTTTTTTAAAACGCATACGTTTTTCGCCCCTGAAGTCACAAAAATTATCGGTCGTATCAATATCCATCTCGGCATCGCGTATTTAGCGATTGGATCCAGCCTATTTATTTTCGCTGATAACCACACGCATCATAGTTTAAAAACAGACTTTTCGGTTTCTTCCACATACCGCTTACATATCACTTCTTTTCCTTAGATAGCCCGGCCTACAGCCATACTTTTGCTCTATACATAAAAACAAAAGAATATGGCAAATCAATTTTTAATTAAGAACACGATGCAGGAGATGAAGACGTTGGACTCTACTGAAATCGCTGCATTGCAAAACGGAACCTATACAGGAGTTCAATTATTAGGCTATTACGAAAAAGGGGATACGCCAGCTCCAATCGTTTACTATTACGTGAATCCGCTAACTGATCCTGATCCAGGGGGCGACGATGGAGGCAGTGTCATTGAGGTGCAGGGTAGTAAATTTATCCACAACTTTCAGGTTCTGTATTTCTCTTATTTTGGTGCTTTAGCAGATGGAGTGGCCGATGACAGTCTTTGTATAAAGAAAGCATTGACCTTAATCAAAGAGAGCAAGTGTAGTAAACTGATGATAGAAAAGGGAATCTACAAAATAACAACTCAGGCTTCCATTGACTTTATTGATTTGGAAGGAATCGAAATTTTATCCGAAGAAGGAGCTTATTTTTTGAACGATGATTTCGCTAACGATTTAATAACGGCATCCGCTACTTTTGTCGGCAATAAAGCTACTATTACAACGGCAGTGCCACATGGATTTATCGATGGGCTGCAGGTTGTCTTGACGGATTTTAGCGATCCGAGCTATAATGGGCTCTACAAAATCTGTGAGGTCGGAGTTAATTCTTTTTCATACACACTAGCTGCTACACCAACAGCCAATGCGGTTGGAAAAACGCGCCGTTCTAATATTGATAACACATTTTTGAAGTTAAGTAACTGTAGAAATTGTAAAATAGATCTAAGCTTTAAAGGTACCATACAAAACGTTGCGGTACAATATCGACTGGGGTGGGTAGTAATCAAACTTCAAGACGGTTGTTCGGGCATGTCAGTCAATTTAAATACCGAAGGAGTATCGTATGGTATCTTTAGTGGAGAGTACGGAAAAGATAAAGGCAATCTGACGAGATCATCGCTGAATGTAAAATCTAACAACACCGGTTACCCTATTGCGCTATGGAAGTCTGGAGATTTCTGTAGATTTAATGTGGAAGCACTAGATGTCCACCGCGGTATTTATGCTGCGGCTGTCAATAATTCATCGATCACGGTGGTCGGTAAAAATTATGATGTTGCAGGAGTATTGATTTCCAACCATGTTGTAGGTACAACATTATATGGTTGCGATAATCTCGATATACAGATTACTGATATTGGTACCGATAAACCTGTTCGGTTGCCATTGGTCGGGAAAATTAGAAATACCGTTGCGATCTATGGATCTAATGAACCCGGTGACGTCGAGATTAAAAACTTAAATATTGATATAAAATCAGTCAATGCAAAATATACTACAGGGTTGTTTGTAAAGACAGCTGCGGCCTCACATAAAGTGTCCAATTTAAATATTACCGGTTTTATTGATCGAAGAAAACTGACTGATGAAGAGATGGCTTACGAATGTACTATTGGAGATGATCCGGATAATCTAGCTGGAAGCTATACGAATATTGTTTTCCATTCCTGGAAAGTATATAACCCTGCTTCAGGTACGACCAAACCACTTGTGTTAAAACCGCGTCATTTAGAGGGCGATATAGTCTTTAATGACTTTTATTCTAATTCACCGCAAATAATCGCCATACCATTGCATCGATCTGTCGTGTTCCCAGTTGCCAAATTAATTGCTGGGGGCGATCCAAACGGTAATATTGGAGGAAAGTTAGGGGATCTATATACAAATAATACAGGAACCACACTGGACACTTCTGTATTTGTAAAGTATAACAATTCGCCAAATCAAGGATGGTACCCAATGCAGCCCATTATATTTGGAGCTACAATAAATAGACCTACTTTATCAGCATCCAATAGAGGTTTTTCGTACTATGATACCACCATTGGGAAACCGGTGTGGTGGTTAGGTTCATCATGGTTAGATTTGAGTTTGCAAAATATCTCGAATTCAAATACTGATGTAACATTGACACAGGCCTATGATACAGTAAATGTAGATGCCACTCTTGCTAATAGAATTGTGAATTTGCCTGACGTTACTCTACATCGAGGTAAAATATTCAGAATCATGAAAGGTGATAACTCCGCTAATACAGTATCGGTAAATCCAGTAGCTGGCAATAAGATTGGCATGCAGAATACGATCAAATTGCACCACAGAGGTAGCTATTTATGGATTATATCAACAGGAAATTACTGGGAAATAATAGGGTATAATAATGTTATTTACTCTACCAGCAATGTCGCGATAGACAAAGTCTATCTAAATTCGACATATCCGTCAACAGTTTATCCAATAGGAACTACGATTTTCTTTTATACTATAAATACGTTGGTGACAAAGGTTGCTGATAACGAGTGGACTAGTCAAATAATAAATCTGATTTCATAAAGATAATCCATTACCCAAAAGTTTCCCTTTACTTCGAGGGAAACTTTTTTGCTTTAAAATTGTCAGACGAAGATCAAATGACTTAAAACTATTTGTGTTTTTTGACCGATTCATCTATCAGTTTCATTAGTTGATCGACAGTTTTAGCTACTTCTTCTTTCTTCACGACCAATGTTTTTTTTTCTAGACCCGGTGGAAGGGAAATCTTGCCATTAAATTCCGGAATAAACATATTGATCTTTTCCTGATCCATTTTATTGAAATTAAAAAAAGTCCATTTCTTGGTTTCGTCTTCTTTTAGCGCTAATAAGTTAGCTGACGTGATCGCCATATTGTCTTTTTCAGACATGGACATGACCAATACTTGGGGAATAAAGCAATATGCAATCCCATTAATTTTTGAGACATCCATATCGACGTAGTTGATTACCGAATCAATTTTAACCCCGTATTTTATTAGAGAAGAATAGAGTTCCTTGGTCATTTTTGTTGCTTGATCTATCCCCCCCATGCTTTCAATTATGCGGGGCGATGTTTGGCTTAGAATCCCTTCGATATCTCCCGAAATAGACGCTTTTGTCATGATAGACAGTGCTTCCCTAAGCTGCGGATCTTTTTGCGCAGAACTTATATGATGAAAAATAGTTAATAGTGTAATTAACAAGAATATTCTTTTTGGCCGGATTTTTTTAAACTGGAACCAATTGTTGTTTTGCATAATGGAAAGAGGCTAATTTCTATTGAATGTACAGGTTTTTAGTTACAAATCAAATTTAGGTTGCTCGCAACGCTTATTGTATAGGCAGGGATAAATAGGTCATCGTTCTCACAAAAATGAATAGGTCATTTAACATCGAATATCGCGAATCCACCCAAGTTACATTTTAGTAAATTCCGAGAGGAAAATTGTTCTAAACAATAATCAGTACAAAGAGATTAATTCATACATAAGCAATTTGAGATGATATTAGTTCCATTACTGTGCTGACAAAAAAGGAGTATGCTGATAAAAAATAGCAAACGCTCTGCGGCGAGGATTGTTCTTTCTTTGCAGGCATAGGCTTTGGGTGCTTCGGAAAATCGTATAAATTTAACTCATTGTTCCATGGATCAGCTTCGCTTATTTCAACATGAAGGATATATTTTTCCGGAAGATCTCCTGGACTTTGAACCGGACTTTCTTACGCAGGAAGAAGCTGATCAGTTGTTTGATTTTCTGCTCAAGGAAGTACCTTGGCAGCAGACATCCAAGAAAATGTACGACCGAACGGTATCGACTCCTCGCTTGACAGCCTGGTATGGCGATGAAAATGCGACTTATCAAATGGCGGGCAAAACGATCGCTGTGAACGAATGGCTTAAACCTCTAAAAACATTGAAGGAGCGGATTGAACAGCGGTTTTATTGTACATTCAATTCCGTTTTGCTCAATCTATATCGCGATAACAACGATTCAGTCGCCTGGCACCGCGATCGCGAGAGCGAATTGGGCAATAGACCCGTGATCGGGTCGGTGAGTCTGGGACAAGCACGCTATTTTGATTTCAGGAAAGTGGACGATCATAATAAGAAGTATTCATTGCTACTGAACCATGGTGCTCTGCTGTTGATGAAAGGCAATTTGCAGGAGACATGGGAACATCGAATCGCAAAATCTACGCAAAAGATGAGCGCAAGGATCAACTTGACATTTCGTCTGATCAACGAACAAAAGGATGAATAAATAGGCTTCCATTTAAAACTAGGCTTTTCTCTGCCTGAATTTTTTGATGAAAATGAAAAATATAAGAATATTACACAGCGCCAACGAATTTATTGCAAAAGGAGATTATGAAAGCTTCTTAGCTTATTGTACTGCAGACACGAAATGGGTCTTTGTAGGGGACCGTACCCTCCAAGGAAAAGAAGAAGTCCGAGCTTATATGAAAGAGTTCTATCAGAAACCACCAGTTTTTAATGTCGAAAAATCTATTGAGGAAGGCGATTCTGTTATGGTGACCGGAGAAATCCGGTTGAGAAATAAGGCCGGAAAATATGAGCATTTCGATTATTGCGACATTTGGCGATTTGAAGATGGAAAAATGGCAGAGCTTAAAGCATTTGTCATTGAAAAACACGGATCGCCGCTACCGTCATCCGAATAGGCTTGGTATTTGATCTATTTCATGTGTGGTAATACAATAATCCTTAATTTTGATTGAATGTGTGGGGCTTTTCACCGGATGTGCCGTAGTGAATTTTGCGGGGAAGGCTATTGCGCACAAACTCACTAAAGCAATGGAAAATGAATTAAAATATCAGACAGTAAAACCTAACAAGCCGTTAGCGGATTTTGTTGACAGCTTTTGGCTTTTACAAAACCAATCGGATTGCGATAAAGAGGTTGTTGTACTGCCAGACGGAAGAGTTGATCTATTTTTTACGCAATCTGCAACAGATCCTTTCCACATGACGCTTTTGGGCATCCAAACTCAGCCGGGGCGGGCGACCATTGCGCCTTTGCGACAGACTTACGCCATCAGTTTTAACCCGCTTGCAATCCAATCTATTTTTCAGACCAGCATCGCCAACTTGGTGGACAGGGCAAGCCTCTTGCCTCCTAATTTTTGGAACTTTAGTGCCGACGACCTGAATGACTTTGATTTATTCTGTGCGAAAGCGACAAAAAAAATACAGTCACTTTTGCCACGTGAAGTTGACAACAGGAAACGGACACTGTTCGACCTCATTTATACATCAAACGGGGCGATTACAATCAAAGAACTTGCAGCACAATCGTTTTGGAGTCGGCAGCAGATCAACCGTTATTTTGATCAGCAGTTCGGACTTACAGCAAAAGCATATTGCAATATTATCCGCTTCCGTGCTTCCTTTCAGCACATCAAAGAAGGCAAATTGTTTCCACAACAAAACTTTGCCGATCAATCCCATTTTATTAAAGAAGTCAAGAAACTTGCAGGTGTTTCACCAAAAGAACTTTTGAAGAACCAAAATGAGCGTTTTATACAATTTTCAACGCTCAGATCCACCTAATTTTGTTCAGTCAAAAAAATTAAATTGTACTGGATATGAAATTACAAGACAAAAAAGTGGCAGTCGTTGGCGGTGGTCCAGGCGGACTCACATTAGCCAAACTCTTACAATTAAAAGGAGCAAATGTAACCGTATATGAACGTGATAGCAATAAAGAAGTTCGCCAGCAGGGAGCAACACTGGACCTGCACGAAGAAAGTGGCTTGGAAGCTCTTCGCAGGGCAAATTTGATGAAAGAATTTAAAGCTAGCTTTCGACCCGAGGCGGGACGTTTAAGGGTGTTGGACAAGCAGGCCATCATCAAAATGGATGAGCACGAGCTTCCACATAAGGATCAGGAAGATCGTCCTGAAATTGATCGTGCCCCTTTGCGTGATATTTTAATAAACGCATTGCATGAGGGTACCATTGTCTGGGACAGTCAGTTTGTTTCAATGGAAGAACAGGGTCATGGCTGGCTTCTGCATTTCAAAAACGGAAAATCTTTTTACGCTGACCTTGTCGTCGCAGCGGATGGTGCAAATTCAAAAATCCGCCTTTATCTCACCGATATTAAGCCAATTTATTCTGGCGTCACGATTGTTGAGGGAAATGTCTACGAGGCTGAAAAAAACGCACCGAAACTTTGGGAAATCGCAAAAGGCGGAAAAGTCTTTGCGCTTGGAAACGGACAATCCATTATCTTAAGTGCAAAAGGAGAGGGCAGTTTATCGTTTTATACCGGTTGTAAAGTTCCTGAAAATTGGGTGCAGGAAAGCGGCATTGACTTTAACAACAAGCAACAGGTATTTGATTGGTTTAAAGTCGCGTTCTCCTCCTGGAGTGAACGATGGCATGAACTTTTTGCAAGTGATGAAATTTGGTTTATGCCACGACCGCAATATCACTTTCCATTGGACCAGACTTGGCCCACATTACCCAACTTGACCATGCTTGGCGATGCGGCTCATCGTATACCGCCCTATGCCGGTGAGGGTGTAAACCAGGCGATGCAGGACGCTTTTGAGCTGGCCGAAAATTTGACCAGCGATCATTTTCCGGATATTCAGACGGCAATTTCACAGTATGAAAAACAAATGCAGGCAAGGGCGGCAGTAATAACCAAAGATACGTTGGAAAACACAGAAATATTACACGCGGAAGGTGGCCTTGATAATTTGCTAGCAATGTTTAAAGAGCGGAGGTAAACCACGCCCTGCCATTTCGTGGGCAAAAACCACGATTAATCCAATACCTACTCTTTTCCGTTCTATTTTATACGATCGGTTCTGCTGTACTTTGCTTTGAACAAAATATAAAATACTATGCCAAGTGCACCAAAGTGGTTATTTGATACCTTAGAATTCTTAACGCCCAAGCTGCCTTTGACCGAAGTTGTCGAAACAGTCTCTTTATCTGAATCTGTGAAGAAGATTTGTTTTAAAGGGGATTTAAAAAATGTACAATGTACGGTCGGTTCCTTTATAGACTTCAGAATTAATGATACAGAGGCTCGAAGATATACCGTTTCGCATGCAGATACTGAAAAGGGCTTGTTTGAATTTGTCGTTTATTTGAATGGTAAAGGTTGTGGAAGTCGTCTTATGGCGGATTTGAAAGTGGGCGATCAAATTGTGATGTATAAGCCAAGAGCGTTAAGTAGGTACTATAATAAAACCACGCAAAGGTTTGTCATTTTTGGCGATGAAACTTCGTTAGCACTTGCTTGTTCGTTTCTTCCGGTGTTGAAGAAGAACAAGCATCAGTTTATGTTTATTTTTGAATTAGAGGAAGAGAACAAAGATGTTCCAAAATTATTGGGTTTGGAAAACTGCCTGATATTCCCCAAAAACTTTTTGTCCAACAAGCAGGAGTGGGTAGGCAAACTGCCGGTGATTGATACTCCAGATTGGCAAGAAGCTAAGTTCGTGTTGACAGGTAATGCAAAATCGGCTCAACTCTTCAAAAAAATCATTAGAGAAAACACCAATGGTACCGTTTATTTACACGGCTACTGGATGGCAGGTAAAAAGGGATTATAAATAGCTTGGACTTATCATAGGTAATAATGAGCGAATCGTGTTTACATCCGGGCTATATTGTGCTTTATGCGGCTTTAATGCTTTGCCGATGAGGTTAAACTTTAGGGATTTATTTGTATTTTTAGTTCTGTAGACGGCATAAGCGCCTGGCAGCGGATTTGTAAACTGTAGTATCAAGTGCGACGCTGAAAAAAGAACCATCTAATACCTGAACGAAACAAGAAGGCACAAAATATGAAGTATTTCTTTTATTTATTTTTCTTAATATCGATCAATGCCAAAGCACAGGATATTGAGGTTTTATTAATAGGTGTTTCCCATGATTACAGTAAATATCCTGTCCAGGATTTTTCTAGCATCCATCATAAAATTAGAAAATTTGAACCTGACGCCTTTTTTGGTGAGTTTTTGAGTAAAGAGGACGAGCGGTTGCTGATGGATTATTGGTGCAAACAGCCAAATATCGATCGGCTAAAAAAACTAAGAAGCAATCGAACTATAAAAGAGGTATTATTGCAGCATACCATTGACAGCTTGAAGAGACGATCTACGCTGCAACCCCATGATTATCATGTAAAAGCTGATTTAGCGCATGCCTATTATCTTGATCAAGATGTGGCAAATGGGCATTACCAATTTTGGCAGGTGTATAATTTTCTGTGTCATCATCCTAATAGCGAACTTGAAACCTATATCGAAAAACTGCTTAGCCCTGGTGTAGATACCACAGGCCGTAGTATGAAAAGGCTAAAAACTTCTGAGTATGCTTATATCGCCTTCCCGATGATGCAGGAGTTGGGCATCGAGGAACTGATGTCTATGGATTGCCAGGACTATGATCTGAATTGGCAAGCATCTTGGGGAGCATTTGACGCAAAGTTTGCCTTGTTCAGTAAAAATATAGTTGATTCTTCAAAAAATCATTTAAAAACAGCTTTGATAGCTATTGACAAAGGCTTTGAGAAATATGCTCATATCGAAAAGTCTTCAAATATGATAACGGAATGGTTGAACACGGATGAGGCCGCCGAAATTTCCGCCTCGGGAGATTTTTACTTGCCTGTTATGTATAATATGAATGAGTTTCCCAAAGAAGATATGCTGTCAAAAATACATTGGTGGATTATGAGAAATGAGGGAATGTGCGATAACGTTGTCAACAGGGCTAAGATGGTAGGCGCCAAAAGAGTTGTAGTCCTAGCTGGGGCCAACCATAGAAAGTACATGGAGGATATTTTCAAGACGATGCCTGCTGTCAAAGTGAGAAACATCAATGAAGTTAACTAGCTTTCTCTATTCTTTTGATAATTTGGTTATTTCTGCATCAAGTGCTTCATCCCAGATAAATTCCATATTAAATTTGCCTTCTACATTTAGATTGAAAATGGCGTTATTCCATTTTTTGTCATTTTCTTCTGTCGTAATATGGTGTAATTCTCTGATCCAATTTCGAATATCTCTGGAAATATTCCTTACCGATATATTTTTAGTTTCGTTATTATCCGTGCTATATTCGCCATTGTAGCTTACTACACCTGTACCAACAACTTCGATATCTAATGTTGCACGACTCCATTTTTCATCATTTATCGCATTTACAATACTTTTTCCAATGTTTAAATAAATTTCATCTACCGTCATAAAAGTTGAATTTTTTGAAGAAATATAATTTGCAATTTCAATTTGAAGTCTTTTATTCGTATTGAATTTTATCCTTTTGATAATCTTATTACTTCATCATGGAGCTCCTGATCCCAGATAAGCTGTATGTCAAACTCACCGTCTGACTGTAAGGAAAAAATAGCTCTATTCCACCTGTTTCTATCATCTTCCGTTGTTATTTTCTGAAGTTCAAGAATATCAAATGTTAAGCCGAAATCGAACTGATCAACGTCAAGTTGCTGTTTTTGATCATTTTTATTGACATAACTTCCCGTAAAACTGACCATTTCTCCAATAGCCTCTATGTCTAACGCTGCCGCAATCCACTCTTCGTTGATTACAGAATTAATATTGCTGGCAATAGTACTATAAATATCATCAATTGTTTTCATAATCGTTTCAAATTTATTTAACTGAGTATTTCTTTATGGCAGACAATCTTATTTAGTCGACATTATTATTCTGGCCGCTATTTCTTTAGAATTCCTTTATTTTCAACCTTCCCTGAAAAAAGGTTATGCAAGAGAGATGAGGAAGAGGCTGGTAACATACACCATTCTTCAAGTCTCGCTTTTAGACTTAGCTGTAAAAGCCTATATAAAAATATTAAAATGAAATATAACTTTCAAGATTTTTATTAGATTGAAGATCCTTCCACAATATGAGGAGACCTCTGGCTATTATGAGCTGACTGACGTTTTACACATACAACTGATTACGTCCTGCTGTATGTGGAGGTGTCGAGTTCTATCAAAATATTCAGAACAGTTTGAACATAGGCAAATTTTGCCGGTTTTCAAATCAGAAAGAAAGATCTATGTTAGGTGTAGAAATAATTATATTACCGAGGCGGGCATTACGGCTATTGATTAAATCGCCTACGGTTTCCAATAAGTAATCAGCTTGAAAGACTTTCCGGTATAACTCCGATACCGAGGAGATAACCCTTTTATGTCTAAGATAACCCCTTAACGTGGGGTACTTTGCCTATATAATTTAAATCAAAGAAATATCGCGAATCAATTTTTAATCAAGAACACGATGCTGGAGATGAAAACTCTTGATTACTGAAGTCGCGGCATTACAAAGTGGTATCACAAATTGGTAAATGAAAATATATGTAAAATAATATACCGAACGGTATTATATTTTTATATATTTGTGTACGATTCAGACAAGAGTGAATTGGCGGTTGAAGCATTTCAGCAACATCTTGATTGTGTTAAACCGAATCAGTGAATGCATAAATGCTGCTTCAACTTCGTATGGCTATAAAATAATGCGATAATAATTTATGAACAATCTTTTAAAATTAACGATCGAGGCACATGGAGGCCTTCAAAATTGGAATATGTTTACTAACATATCTGCACATCTAAAAGTCGATGGGCTAACTTGGATTCGGAAACAACAGTCAGGAATAATAAACGATACATATGTGTCTGTAGATACAAAAAGACAATTTGCGTCTTTTCAACCGGTCTATGCAGATTGGAAGACGTCGTTTGAACCTGATCATGTTGCTGCTTTAACACTGGATAATGAAATAATTGAAGAACTGCCCAGTCCCAGGCAGTCTTTTTTTAACCACAAGAGGGAAACGCCTTGGACGCGCCTACAGACATTTTATTTTGCAAGTTATGCGATCTGGATTTATTTCAATGCACCGTTCTGCTTTGCGGATCCGATTTTTGAAGTAACCGAAATTGATGCTTGGGAAGAAGACGGTGAAACGTTCCGTAGGTTGCGAGTTGTTTTTCCTGAAACACTTGAAAGCCATAGTCGTATTCAGACATTTTACATCGACAAGACGGGACTTATACGCAGGCACGATTATAATGTGGAAATTTCCGAAAATGTTGCAAGTGCACATTATCTATATGATTATACAGAGGTACAAGGTATCAAGTTTCCAACCAAAAGACAGGTGTTTATCCGTAACGATGATAATACGAGTATTCAACCTGAGCCAGTTCTGGTCATCCTTAATGTCATGGATATTGTGCTGAAGTAGTTCACAAATTTGCTGAACCAAGGCTGATGGAATGGTTACATTTGCAACAGGACAACAATACAAGACAACCTTAACTATTTTAAGGATTTTTTTTAAGTTACAATATACCAATCGGTATATTATAACTTAAGGGTTTAAAAATAAAAAAATGAATAGAATACTCCTGATCATTACCGTTATATCAGCGGCTATCATGGAATTGATTGATACATCCATTGTCAATGTGGCAATCAATCATATGAGCGGAAGCTTGGGTGCAACATTGGAAGATACTTCTTGGGTTGTGACTTCTTACGGCATCGCAAACGTTATCATTATTCCGATGACCGGTTTTCTTGTGAATAACCTGGGGCGTAGAAACTACTATATTGGATCTCTTATACTGTTTACATTATGTTCTTTTATGTGTGGCAACGCCTCCGGTATTTGGGAATTGGTGGCTTTTCGCTTTTTTCAGGGTATCGGCGGGGGGGCATTACTCTCTGTCTCTGCGACGGTGGTCTACGAATGCTTTCCAAAAGAAAAACAAAATATCGCGAGTGCCCTGTTCGGTATCGGTGTTTTTATCGGACCGACGATCGGGCCAACACTTGGCGGACACATAATTGATAACTTTTCCTGGGAATGGATTTTTTATATTAATATTCCTATCGGTATCATTACTGCTATTATCTGTTATCGGATACTTCCGGAATCTCCAACCAGAAAAAAGATCAAAGAAATAGACTGGGCAGGAATCTTATTATTGATCGCAGGGATTGGTTCTTTACAGACCATTCTTGAACGTGGGGAAACAGAAGATTGGTTTGAAACCCGGTATATCACCATACTTGCAGTTATTGCATTTCTTTCACTTCTTCTTTTTGTTTACAAGGAACTTACCACAGCACATCCTGTGGTGAAATTATCTATTTTAAGATCCCCTTCATTAAGTATTTCTGCGTTGCTCACTTTTATTACCGGTATGGGGATGTTTACTTCTATTTATCTGACTCCAGTATTTGCTCAGCGGCTTTTACAGTTTACCCCATCAATGGCTGGTTTAATGCTCCTTCCGGGATCTATCATAGCCGTATTTGCGCTGATAATTACAGGGCGTGTGCTACAGAAGGGTGTACCACCTGCATTAGTTGTATTCATCGGCTTCTGTTGCTTCATCTATTTCAATTGGTCGATGTCAAGGGTAACTCTAGAAGTCCCGTTCACAACAATATCAGTTAATTTGATTTTTAGGGCACTGGGGATGGCATTGCTGACAGTTCCTCTTTCTACGCTTGCTATTTCGTCATTAAGACCCGAAGATATACCACAGGGAACAGCCATAAATAATATGATGAGGCAGCTGGGCGGCTCTTTTGGTATTTCTATCATCAATACGTTTATTGTCAGAAGAATGGCTCAGCACAGGTCGGATTTAGTTTCAAACATCACCTACACAAATAATTCAGTGGTAGAAAGACTGGATAAGTATACAGCTCTTTTTCAAACCAAAGGTTTTGGGCATGATGATGCACAGCATCGGGCCATCGGTCTAATGGATATGATTGCGCAAAAACAGGTTTTCATGTTAAGTTACATCGACGCCTATCTTTTCATCGGTGCGGCATTTGCACTATCACTACCTCTGCTGTTATTTTTCTCGATGCGGAAAAGCAATAAAAAAATTGTGGTGGCAGCAGCTGATCATTAACAAAATTAATCTCAAAAAATAAGAAATATGAACACAAAAAACAACACGGTTATTATTTCTGGCGGTACCGCCGGAATAGGTTTGGAACTTGCCAAGCTATTTGCAGCATATGGAAATAAAGTGATTATAACAGGCCGTACAAAAGAACGGTTAGATAAAGCTTTACAACTTTTGCCCGGCGCCATAGGAATTCAGTGTGATATCTCAAAACCGGAAGATACCGACGCTCTGATAAGAGAAATTCAAAGCAAACACAGCGATGTTAACATATTGATCAATAATGCAGGTGCAGCACATGTTTATAATCTGTTAACAGAAAATATAAACGCAGAGGAAAAAGCGCGCGAAGAAATGCTTACCAATTACTTATCCATAATCCGACTAAATGAGAAGCTCTTGCCTTTGCTTCAAGCCAAAAAAGAATCGGCAATAGTTAACGTTTCTTCTGTTGTTGCTTATGTGCCGGGAGGCCTTGCAACATATTCAGCAAGTAAGGCTGCTCTGCATTCTTATACACAGTCGTTAAGAATAGCGCTCGATAACATCTCTTCGACAGTAAAGGTCTTTGAACTTATGCCGCCCTTAGTTGATACCGAATTTTCGGCACCAATTGGTGGACAAAATGGTATTCCCGCGTCTGAAGTAGCTACACGTTTTATTCAGGGATTCAGCGATGATGAACTTGAAATCAGGGTAGGGAAGACCGATGATATTTACCGCAGTTATCTTTCCAACCCAGCAGAAGCATTGAAAATGATGAATCCGATCAGCAAGTAATTTAAGTGAAACTTTTTATAAAGCGAAATAAGCTGTATGACAGAAGCAAAGCTTCAAAGGAAGATTTTGCATATTTGACACCTGTGCTTGCAAAACAGGATATAGCCCTTTTATTAACGAAAGAATAAGCTGAAATCCAGAAATATACCTAACTTTAAATTAGAGCAAAGCCCAAAGCCGGTTTAACATTTGGCTCAAGCGGACATCTAGCCAAAAAGACTCCCTTATCGGTTAATAAGGGAGCTTTTTATTTGAAAAAAATCGCCTATCCATTTTCCACTTTTGATTTTTCATGGGCGAGAAGTTCATCTGCGCAGAGTTTTCCGAATTTATCGGCCGCCAATGGGCTATCCGCAGTAATCAATTTTCTATCAACGTGACAATCGCCGGCAATTTTTTTATTCAAGATTTCAACCCCAAGTTGTTTGAGTTTTTCGCCATAAAACCAGGGCATCTCGCCCGGCTGGTATCCACTTTCTGGCAAAGTTTTATCCATTTCATCGGGAAACGAATTGATCTTATGCCCCTTAAAGGGAAACTCAGCGTCTCCGCAATCTGCTGCGCTTAAGAGCGCTGCGGGGCCATGGCAGATTGCCAAGAGATATTTATCTTCAGTTACTGCCCATTTGATAAGTTCTTTTACATCATTATTTTCAGGTAGCCCGAGCATTGCGCCATGTCCACCTGGAATAAAAACGGCAACGTAGTCAACGTATCCTTTGTTCGTATCAGCTATAAAATGCCGTAGGTTGTGCGGGTTTGAAAATTGTGTATTATACTTGTCGAGGATGTTACCGATGTTTTCATCTTCGTACGGCATAGCCCACATTTCGAATTTTACAGGAGCACCGGTTGGTGTATAGAAGTCAACCTCAAATCCAGCCTGTTCGAAATGAAGAATGGGAACAAGTGTTTCGACCGGATGATTGCCTGTTGAAAATTTCTTTCCATTTTTCATGATCATATACCGTTCTTCTGTGCAAAGTACGAGGATCTTTTTTCGGGTGTCCTTGTTGACATCACTGTACTTTTTTTTGCTGTAATTTGTCTTGGCCGCAACCATCGTCTTTCTTGAAAAAAAAGAAGGTTCGTAACCAATGCCGTCAAATACGGGTTCTTTGCTCAAATCGTTTGAAAATAATGACATAGTAATATTTTTTAGGGTTTGTCATTCATGCTATTCATAAGCTTCGAATGTCAATCTTTACATATTTTATAAAATCTTTAAGAGATAACAATATCAAAACCCATGCTGTTTCGCCTAAAAAATATTTGTGAAAAGTGGTACGTAAAGAAGCTGAGGGAATGATAGAAAAGTATTGGTTATTCGTCGATATTAAACTCTAAGAATTTTGGCGATGAGATATTGGCGTCCTAAATGTATTTATTAAGATCCTTTGGGTCTTTCGATCAAAATAACTTTGTGGGAAATCAAGTAGGTTATGTCAGTGAATCGTTGAAAACAAGTTGCAGAAATTAGCATCTCCGACAGTAAAATTTCCTCTCAGGCGCAAGAGTTTTATTTTCTCGCCCGAGTAGTCAGAATTGAGGTTCCCTGTTTCTTCCGGGGAACCTCATGTGCCGCAAAGATAGCCTAAAGCAAACACAATAGTATCCCGGCCATACATTTATATTGTAGTAGCTATCTTTTTTTATAGGTATCTATATAATAAACTGTGTTTGAACCCTTCCATTTAACCTTCAAAGTCGTTTTATCCAGCAATAATATCTCTTCGGTAAATCCACCCGAACCATAACTAATTATATTGCCTGATTTTGACCATTTTAAATCATGCCCTTTATCTTCACAGCTTTTATCAAAATCATAATACCTTCCTGTTCCATCTAATCTAAACTCTTCATAATCTTTTTTAGTGGGGCAATCAGGCACAATATCGGTCGAGAAAGTTTCAACACCATTAGTAAATGCTGACGTATGTGTAAGCTCCCATTGTCCTATGATATTACCTCTATCTTCATTATTAGTGTTATACCCCTCTACCAATGAATCTTCATTGCAGGAAAACAGAAGTCCAAATATTGCTGCCGTTATTATAATTAATTTCATAATTATCGTTTTTAAAAGTTTACCAAAGTTTTCCTTGCCTGATTATTTTAATCGAAAAATAATCTTGATTAGCGAACGTAAACGCATTAGGATATTGAAGATTTCCAGCTACTGGATAATTTTTGCTGTATGTCCCTTCCAAAATGATTTCGCTTTCTATATTAGCACTTAAACCAAATGACATTGTCGGTTTGTGATGTTTGGCAAATGTAAATTGTTCAAAATAAATCCCCGGTTTTAACCATGACTCACGGCCGTGATGACGCCAATGTAACATAGGTCCGCCACCATAACGCAACACATGGTAACTGTATTTTCCTTCCCTCACTTCATCGGTGGTAGTAGCCCCACCGGACTGAGCGTCTTTATCAGCAGTTTTGTCCCCAACACGATTATACCAACCAAAATCAGCAAAAAACTTAAATCTAGTCTGCGATTTATACCAAAACCGTATACCGCCCTCAATCCCTGTTGCGGTGTGTGTGCCGCTGGTTCCCTTTGAAAAAGCATTGATACCAATTGACACAAGAGGACGAACATGGAGATTTACCGGTTTATTGTTGAGGAATTCTAAATTCAATCCAAAGTAAACAAGTGGGTAGCTTGTCTTATCCGCATACGAGGCAGGAGCCGAATACGAATTGTTTTGATTAGTTATTATAGGCATTTGCTCATAACCCAAACCTACCTGAACTTTACCGGATGATACTTTGTTTGTATATTGATCATTAATCAATGACATGATACCGATCGTCCCTGATGCTAAACTCGTATAGGCCAAATCTTCATTTGCATCCCGTTTTTCCTGAACAGCTAATCTTTCTTGTCTGGCAGCAGTTCGTTTAGCTTCATATGCCCGATTGTATTTTTCAGAAGCAGTCTGTTTTTGCGTGTCATTTAGCGCTATATTTTGCGCTTCCGAATAGAGACTCATTGCACTGTCATAATTCCCGTCCGCGTAGGCCTTGTCGCCTTGGGTTATATAATTGTCAAAACGATTTTGTTGTTCTTCAGCGCGACGCTGTTCTTCCTGTTGTTTAAGCAATTGTTCATCGTTTTGTTTTTCCTCCTCTCGATCTAGCGTTTTTAGCCTGGCTATTTCGGTTTTTAGCGTATTTATATCTTGTTGTAAACTACCTGGCAAATGAACGCCTGAAAGGCAAAGGTCTTCGTTCACTTGACTTGGTTTGCCCGATTTCTGAACAAGTGCACTAAGCTCGTTACAAAGTTCATTTCTTTGTTTTTCCAGGTCTTGTTGAGTTTCACGCTGGGGCGCCACGCCTTTTTGATATCGCAGTTCCTGTTCCAATTCATTAACCTCATTTTTTAATTGGTTTATATCATTTTCAGCATAGCTTTTATTAAGATTTCTACAAATCTTGTCAAATACTGCATTCTGCCTATTACCAAGTACCGTACTTAATTCCTGGCACAACTCATACCTTCTCTTTTTTAATGACAGCAGTTCCTCTTCTTGAGAGGTCCCACATACCGGTTTTCCTGTAGAAACATAAATTAGTTTATCCAAACGGTATGATGTAATGCGGACATTATTTTGCATTTTATGCTCAAATTTAATCGTTTCACCTGGGTTTACTGTATGAGTATCCCCAAAATGAACTCGACCATTGGCATCTAACAATTGAAATACAAATGAAACCGTTCTGTCATTATTGCTTTTTACCTCGAAAAAATCAGTCTGCCCGCCCCAGCCGTTACCTCCGTGCAGAACCTTATACAGTATATTCGTATTACAATCAGTACCTGTGAAAGTTTTCCATTCCCCCCACTCAGGCTTGACATAGGGTCTTTCTCCACGCTCAATCCTAGTGGATTTTCCGACATAAGGTTCATCTTTACCAACAGTAATGCATTCAATGGTATTCTGGTATTCCCGCCCCGCTCCCAAATCCATAAAAGTGGCTGTAGGATTAGAAGGAAAAACCATTGGCCAACCGTTATAAGTACGAGTTATTTGTTTACAATCTGGCGCTTTATAATCGCTCCCAATAATTTCTATATAGGAATCTCTAAAGGTTGCCAGTTCAGGAGTATTATTTTTAACTTTGACCGTGACATAGAATATATTTATTTGTTGTTCACAAGTTCCATATCCGCTGGACCCCATATAATCCTTGCTTTTATAAGTTCCCGCACGTTTGTAGGAATAGCTAAATATAATTCCACCATCCTTGTAAATTATTTCTCCCCCTTGCCCGAAAGAAAGCGAACTACTTAATAACAGCATCAAAAAAATGTAAATTCTTTTCATAACTAGGTTGTGTTTTATTTGATGAATAATTTCAACTATTCGGTTTTATTAAAAAACGTTGGCTAATGCTGGGATTCCCTCTTTTGGCTTATACTGATACAGCAAATTTATCTAAGCCAAAAGCAAAAAAAAATACCGAGTTCTCGGTATTTTCTATTTAATCTTTGTCCATTTTTATATCCACCCCTCTCTTACGGACTTGCTTATAAGCTCAACAGAAGAATGTGCCTGCGCTTTTTTTAAAATGTTTTTCTTGTGTGTATCAACAGTAAAAACGCTAAGAAATAGCTTATCGGCAATCTGCCTACTTGTATTTCCCTCTATTATCTCTTTTAGGATTTCCCGTTCCCTCCGGGTAAACATGTCGAAAGATTTTACCAAAATTGGCTCCCGTATATCGTAGTAAGAAGGCCTGCCTTCGATTCCGATAATCGAAAAACAAGGCTCGCCTGTGGGCTTTATATGTGAAATATCTGTATGGACATGAAAGCTTTGGCAAACATTTAACTCGTTATAATCTACCAGGATGTATTGGATTAGAATACGTTTGTATTTGTTAGCGGTTGTTTTTAGTCGTAAGTCATATTGCACTTTATAATACGGATATTCTTCGATGGAAACAGAGTTATAAAATGAAATTACTTTCTCTTCAAAGTGCAGGAAACAGGCCCTGTCATCCGGATGGATGTTGTCCGTAAAGAGCTGCATTGTAACCTCAGCGGGTTCATAACCTAATACATTGGTTACATCTTTTCCTATATCCACTATTTCTCCTTGTATAATGTTGAAAAGAAGATAGTAGTAATCGCCAACCTGAAAAATATTGAGCAATTTTTTGTACTGTTCCAGTTGTCCGATTAACAGTTGTTTACTGGGAAATGTTTTGTCATGCACTACGGTATCCCAAAGTTTTTGGGCAGAAAGTAGAATTCTGTTTTTCATGGTCTGTGTTGTGTTCCTTTACGAATTTATCTGCAAATTTTTTCTTTCTTTTTCAATCCGATAAACATGGGAAACTATCTTGTTAATAGACTTTTCTATTCCGCATAAGGATTGAATGCTACCCCCTTCGCAGGCTACCCTATAGAAAATATAACTAAAATGGTCAGCATTAGTGAAATTTCTATTTTGCAAATGTGTATAAATAAGCTACTGCTGGAATTGTTCCAAATTTCAACATGATTTTTTTAATTGATATCAATAGGCTACCTGATTGATTCACTATTTAGTGATCAAACTTTGGGGACACTTTTCATATTTTTTTCTAACAGTAGACGATAAAATTAAGGCATATAAACTCCTTTCTGCTAAGGGCGGTTAATTGGTTTCTTTAATTTAAAGAATTTTCAAAACAGATACAAAAAATTGTATATTATAAAAAAGAAATTTATTTCGGACAAAATGGATGTTTCTCTCTTTCAGGGTACTAAACATGTACGCAAGCAGAATGAATTCGGATGATAAGAGTTTATCCGCGAATGTATGCTATGTACATTGTTGCCACAGTAAAATCAAGTGTTATCAAAAGTGCGTTAATTAATGAATTAGCAGACCCTTTAAGAGTACAAATTTTTTTGTTTAAATTAGATATTCTATGGGAATTTTAACAAGATATGTATCAAATGATCGTCCAGAATTCGCTGTACTTATCGAAGATGATGATAAGGTTTGTTATGCATATTTATTGATAGAGAGTAAAATAGTTGGAGATATATGGTTATACAATAGCGTTCCTACTCCTAGCGATCCTGAATGGCATAAAAAGGAGAATCTACCGTTTTTAAATCCTGTGGAGTTTGTTAAAGAAAACCTTGAACCATTTGACGCATGATCGCCTGTTGAAGTCACTTGGGATTTTGGTGAAGAAACAGAGGCTAATATATTTCTAGCTTCCAGATTGGTTGCAAAGCTAACCGTGGGATCTTGTCCCGGTTGGTCTAGTCTGGTCACTAAAGATGGGCCTTTGGCGCAGAAGATGTAACGTTTTCACGATTCGAATTAGAAGTAGATAGAAGATATATTCAATAAGATTATTTTTATAGTCTCGCTCTATACTGCTGTGGTGACAGTCCAAAATATTCTTTGAATAGATTGGAAAAGTTCGGTACACTTTCATACCCAATTTGATAAACGATTTCAGCGATATGCATATCCTTATTTTCCAATAATTGAAGAGCCTTTAGAAGTCTATGCTGTTTTATGAACTGGAATACGGTGATCCGCATTTCTTCCTTAAACTGCCTGAAAAGTGTTCGCTCCGAAAGAAAAAAATTAGCGCTAAGCTCAGCGATTGACAATTTATTGTCGAGATGTTGGAGGATATACGTGCATACCTGGATCATCAATTCACTTTTTGCAGGCGTGATTTGCAACAGGATCGGGTTTGCCAATAGTATAGGGAGCATAGACTTAAAGGCCTCCAAGGTGGACGCGGTCAACGTGTCGTGGTCTTTCAACTTCCAATGTTGCTGGCCAAAAAGCAAAAAATGATTCAACAATTCATTTGATGGATACACCTTAACTTCCTCGTGCATATTGTTCATATCGACAAAAATGGTTTTTATTGACAGTTGCTGTGAGCGGGAAATGAGTTTGTGCGGAACATGTGCTGGGATATATACAAAGAAAGTACTCGGTACACAGAAACTGGCTTTTTCTGTATAGATAAAAAGGGTACCATTTGTTGGGCTAAGTACCTGTACTTGTTCATGAGCATGCATTTCTGTATTGAATTGCCCATAGTTACGTAATTCAATTGTCCCATCGCGGAAGTTCTTGGCACATTGAACGAAGGGAATGGTGGATTTTGGCATTATTGAATAACAATTGTTTTATTTTCAAATATATTAAATTTTATAGTTCTGGTACTTTTGATCTATAACAATAAGTTGACTATGAAACAAGTTAAGATTTTCGATACTACTTTACGTGATGGAGAACAGGGTCCGGGCTGCCAATTGACACT
The DNA here is from genome assembly GCF_000988325.1 of Sphingobacterium sp. Ag1. Classification (NCBI taxonomy): domain Bacteria; kingdom Pseudomonadati; phylum Bacteroidota; class Sphingobacteriia; order Sphingobacteriales; family Sphingobacteriaceae; genus Sphingobacterium; species Sphingobacterium sp. Ag1. Next base: position 551,286 of record NZ_LBGU01000044.1, read on the forward strand.
GAATGATAAATTAGAAATTGCAGAAAAACTAGATGCAATGGGGGTAGATGTGATAGAGGCAGGGTTTCCAATGAGTTCACCTGGAGATTTTAAGGCAGTCACAGAGGTCTGTAAGCTGGTGAAAAAGGCAACCGTCTGCGCATTGGCTAGGGCCAACAGGACAGATATTGAACAGGCCTCTTTGGCCTTGAGTAAGGCAAAGGTAGCACGGATTCAGCTCGGAATTGGAACATCGGACATTCATATTAAACATAAGTTTAATACTACCCGTGAGGTAATCTTGGCGAAAGCTTACGAAATGGTGGTGTATGCGTCGGATAAATGTGATGAAGTACAATTTTTCGCCGAAGATGCTGGCCGCGCAGACAACGATTTTTTGGTTCAAATGACCAATACGGTGGTTGAAGCGGGGGCGAAAGTTGTGAATCTTCCTGATACCAATGGTTTTTGTACACCCTTTGAGTACTTTGAAAAGATAGCCTATGTGAATCAAAATAGAAGGGAAAAAGAGAACGCAATTCTTTCTGTCCACTGTCATAATGATTTAGGTATGGCTACAGCGAATAGTATAGCTGGGTTAATGGCAGGCGCACTTCAGGTGGAAGGAACGATTAATGGTGTGGGAGAACGTGCAGGAAATGCTGCCTTGGAAGAAATTATTTTGACACTCATTGTAAAGAAAGATCTGGGGATGGCGACCGGAATTGATCCAAAATATATTGTAGAACTAAGCAGTATGGTAGAACGGGCGATGTCAAATCCTGTGCAGGCCAATAAGGCCATTGTTGGGAAAAATGCCTTTGCGCATTCCTCCGGTATCCACCAGGATGGCGTGCTGAAAGACCGTAGAAACTATGAAATTATTGATCCCCAAATCATAGGGGGGAGGTTGCCCGAGTTGTTTTTATCCGCAAGGAGTGGACGTGCAGCATTAAAAGATCGGTTAAAAAATATGAAAATAGATTTCCCGGCTGACCATTTTGAAAATATCTATAGCCGATTTCTTGTTTTGGCAGATCAGAAACGTTTTATTGAAGATAGCGACCTCCGGCGTTTGGTTTAGGTGTACAACAACCCCAGTGTATGGAACAATAATTACAATTATATTTTAAAACATCATGAATGAACATCCAAACCTAGTGCTAGTAAACAAATTTTTCGATGCATATTTCAGCAATTCAATCGATGAATTGCAGGATATATTCCAAGCCGATGTGAATTGGCATATTCCTGGCAGGCATCCTTTAAGCGGAGTTAAAAATACGGTTGGAGAGATAGTAGGGCTGTAGTTGCTTATGCTCTGTTGCCTTTTTTTTGATTAAGGTAAATCTTAGATTTTTTATAAAACTAAATACGATTGGCTTTTGTCCTTATATTGGAAACATTTTGGGGTGATTTGAAAAAGTCTGAGAATATACCCACAGAACCTGATCCAGGTAATGCTGGCGAAGGAAGAAATGTTTCCTGGGGTTTTGGTTTCGGCCAAAACCCTTGTTGTTTGTTAGCATTGCAAACTTAATTTTCTGCCCTTTAACTGTCATATCACATCGAAACTATTTCAAGTCAATATTTATTCGAAAGTATTTAACGCATTTCCATGAATGATCTATCGTAAATAGTTAAGCCATTAATCTTCGGTTCGAGTGATCTTATTTCATCTCGGATTTGATCTTTGGTCATTGTGCTATAATATCGGTAGTCGTCAGTTTCCATTACATCGTCATCAAACCGTTCGTTGTCCAGATACTTGTAAAGATCATTTAAGTCAGCTACATCCTGCCTTGTTTGAAAACAAGGATGAAACCAACTCCAAAAGTTCTCTTGGTTTTTCTGTTCATGCGAACATTTAGGTAGAAGCCCCCTTTAACCTTATAAGAAAAGCTTTTTGTTTAAGTTGTTTATTTCAGATCTAAGATTATTCAGCGATCATCACCTTTTCCTCTTTGATATTATTTAAAAAGTAGGTTTATTTTATTGGTAGCTTTTTTCTGTGATAATTGTTTTGAAAAAAATAGCTTATTAAGCAAGTACCGCTGATTCCAGTTATTAAATTACTGCGGGTGAAAGTTGGAATATCACCATGTACATGCTCGACTTTTAAGGGTATATCATAGGAGTCTTTAAGAAAGTAGTGTAATACAGCATCTTTAAAATTCTTTAATCCATAGTACCGATTTTACTCGTGTAAAAAAATTACATATTTTTTAAAAATTCTCCAAACAATACATTTGCTTATATGTTGAAGCATAAGACAGCCATATTTTGTCCAATTGCCATACCTATTTTTCAGTTTTCTTGTTTAGCGTTGCTTCACTTTTGTTGGACATTTTCACGTTTAAAATTTATAAACCAAAAATTATGAAAAAGTTATCTATCACCCCTTCTTTTGGAGATAAAGGACTGCATGTAGAGTCTGTCCAAATTAGACTAACAGAATTAGGTTTTAGTCTTGGAAATATTGATGGATCCTTTGGTAACCAGACCAGAGACGCAATCATCTCGTTTCAGGCTTCCCACGGTATTAAAGATGACGGCAAGCTTAACGAAAACACTTTGCGATTATTGGATCTTGAAGTTGATAAAGATGCATTAAGTGACAATTCGTTTATAGCGATTCCATATATCGTAGACCGTCTAGGTATTTCAAGAATAAGATGGGAAAATGGAAATAGGGGACAAGCTCCATATGGATACTATTATGGTATGGGACTTGTCTATGCAGCTTTATATGAGCGGTTGAAAAAAGGCGAAAGAATTGCTAAAGAAATGTGCAAGCCGCTTAGCGCATCTGAAGACGTAGATGCTTTGCGTCGTTTCCAAGCCACGATCATCGATGAAACCGGAAACAAGTTGAATGATGAGTCTAATATTCTCAGGGGGCTATTTCTGCTGATGCTTGGACTTGGTGTAATGGAAAGCAATGGAAAATTCTGCTGTGGATGGGATAGAGGAAAAGAATATGGGTGGGGAAACCCTGCTAAGAAGATTCAACCTACCGCTGAAAATTCAGAGGCAGGCTTATTTCAAACAAGTTTTGATGTTATCAGTGCAGGGTCGATTCCAACAGCTGTTAAAAATATGCTGATGGAGATTTTTCAGAAATATAAATCTAGCCGCGATGGATATCTCGAATTTTTTTCAAAAGGGGCCAAATGCAATGAGAGGGATGCTGAAAACTATGGGACTGGTGTCGGTCTGGAATTTCAGGTATTGGCAAAACAGTGCCCCGCCTTTACCGTAGAATTTAGCGCGTTGGCATTACGCAGTGCCGCCCTTCATTGGAACCCTGTTATCCACGTCAACAATTCGGAAAAGGGACTGCAGATCAAGAAGGAAAGTAATGAAATGCTGATGCAGATCGAGGAATATATCGACAAACAATTAGATGAAGCGTCCAAAGAAACTTTGCAGAGATTCGAATTGAAGTCAACCCAATTGGATGCCCTTAAGGTGGTGGCCCTTGAACTCGCTGATGCAATCGGGCAAAGAGAACGCTTACAGGAATTATTTGAATATGCTCCCGGCAGTAAAGCGAATTACTGGGCTATCGTAGATTATAACAAACCCAGTACAGAAAAACGGCTGTTCATCTTTGATTTGAAAAATAAGGATGTAAAGAGCTATATGGTCTCGCATGGCAGAAAATCTGGAGATCTGTATGCTACCGAATTTTCAAATACACCAGAATCCAATAAATCGTGTCTGGGTATTTTTAAGACTAAAAGCACCTATATGGGCAAAAATGGCCGCTCGTTAAAAATTGAAGGTCTTCAGACAACAAACAACAATGCTTCAGCGCGTTATATCGTCATACATGAAGGTAAATATGTGAGCGACGAGAATGCCGGAAGATCTTTAGGTTGTTTCGTTGTTGCCCCTAATTACGCTAAAGAAGTTATAGATCATCTTATGGATGGGTCTTATTTATTGGCCTGGCATTCATAGACATGATGGCAAATGCCGAAAGGATGGGCCGGATGTCTTTTCTGATAAATACAATATTAAATTATTAACTTATAAACCTATTAATCATGACAAATTTATTATGGTATCCTATTAACCCGACGTTGACAGACAAAGGGGCATTTTCAGCGTTGGCATTTGATGATAACGGCGATGAATTAAAACCAATACAATTAGATCCCGGAACAGATCCATTTTCTCAGTTCAGGGTATTACAAAGTACCTTTAATGTTCAATTGGCCGCAAATTTGGGGATAGGGGTAGGATCTATCGGAGGTAACTATAGTTCATTTATTCTATCCTATGAAGCGATGATTTTTACGGAAAAAACTGTACAATCCCCGATCGGTGGCAAGATCTATGGCACACGTTGGGGCGCTGGGCTCAGAGTGGTATTAAAAGTTTCCGAAGCTAAGTCAAACGTCAATTTCAACTTTGGAGCTATTGCAGCCAGTAGTGAATTAGGGTTAGTTAAAGTAGAATATGAAATAAATGGGATTGGTATCAATAAGCCCGATATTTTAGCTGTTCTACCGGGGCCCGGAGATTTTAATTTTGCCAATTATAAAAAGATTCTGGATGCGGTCGATACAGTTAAAACTTACATGTCGCAACATGCCACCGAGCTGCAGCCAAAACCATTTCAGGTGTTTGTTTCAGATGATAACAATAAAGATATCTTTACTGACGCAAGGGGCATTCTTTATGGGATGAGAAATATTGTTTCGCGGAATAGTATGGCTACGGCGATCGCTAATTCTAAAAACAAGTATAACATTTCGACGATAAAATCTGCCTATGCCAGATTTCAGATATTTGACGACAATGTAGAACCCACAAAAGATCAAAAAAGGCAAGCGGAGGATTTCCTGAATACTTAATCAATTTAGCCTAGTGTTATATTGAAGGTGTTATTAACTACTATTATATTTATGAAAAGAAATCTATTTTTAATGGGAGTCAGTGTGCTTTTGCTGACTTCATGCGCCAAGCAACTGCCTTTTCTCCGATCTGTTACCGGAAATGTCAATGTTTACAAGACTCGAACGGATCTTAAGGTAAAGAAAGCCTACAATCCGAAAACCGGACTTCCGGAAGAGGATGATAAGACAGAGTATATTCTTTCCCCCAGGGAGGGGCATTTTTTGAGGTATTCTTTACTCAATGATACCATAAAGGATATTATCCGCATATTGCCGGTTGTCGAATATCAGGGCAACAAAATTGTTTTTGATAATGAAGGTAACAATACAGATCATATCAGTGATTATTATTTTCAATATGCTGAAAAGGATATCAAACCATACCAAAAGTATCTAGCAAGTGAAAAACTCACGGCGTTACCAGTAACGATACCATTTAAATATAGATTTGCCGATTCTAAGACCCTAGATAATATTACTGCAAATGTATCTTTGACCTATGCGATGGGATATAGAATCCGTGTGAACAACAACCCCTATAAAGCGAATTTTATTAGGTTACTGCTGGGAACTGGAATTAGTAACGATAAATATGTACCGAAAGGATCAGATGGAGATGAAAGTTATGAACCGTCTGACCATATCAGCTGGACAGTTGCGGCATTTGGCGTGACATACGAGGCTGGCAGCAGGTTCAATTTTGGCGCATTTGTTGGATTTGACAAAATGTTCGGGACGAGAAAAGACTGGGTTTTTCAAAACAAGCCCTGGATCGGCCTTGGCTTTGGATATAAACTGTAGTAAAATCTAGAAATTGACAAATTAACAAACAAGCTAGCACCTTAGTTTACTAAGGTGCTTTTTTACTTTCCGTACCTAGGGGAGTTCCGGTTTTAATGGTGAGCTATCCGACATAGATCTTTTTGAGGCGTTCCTCCGGTTATGGCCTATGCGGAAATTCTATTACAGAAGGAAATACAATAAGAAATTTCTTTAATGGAGTTGGTCTCAATTATACTACAATAGCTATTTGTAGAAATAATAATATCATCGGATGTACGAATGCTAAAGTTACGACAGGATATACCGAGTATATAAATCAATATGATATTGTAAAATAGTAATGGGTGCGGCCATTGGGAAGTGATACGCTTCAGACTTTTTTTAAACTCCGCATCCAATGGGAACAAAGCTGTTGTTTTCTTTTGACTGTAAAAACTCAGATCACTTACATTTCGGGCAAAATTCTTTTGTGCTACCCGAGGGCCCTGATCTCACTGCCCGAATTTTCCGGTCGCACGCGCCAGATATATTTTCCTGGGCTCACTGTAAGATTCAGATGATCCAATGTGGTTACTGTGTCTACTATTACTTTTTGGATAGAATCAAAGTTTGGACGTGCAATTTGGAGGCGGTATTTGTCTGCATCTTGATGATTCTTCCAATAAAAGCTTACAACACTGTCTGTGTGGAAAGACTGTCCATGGGAGCTAACAGTTCGACACTTTCTTTCTCCAAAGGATATTCTCTAAATTCGGAACAGGCAGCAAAGCAGCAGGAAAATAGTAGAAGTATAGCTAAAAATCTTTTCATGTAGTATTGATGCGTTAAGTATTGTGAATCTGTATGAATTTCTACTTAAAGGAGTGGCGGCGGGCATAAATAGATTGTTTTATTCTTTAATTATATGGGATAATTTTTAAGCTTAACTCGTAATAAGTTTCAATTAATTAACTTAAAAATAATATTAAAGTATGTTTGTGAATTTATAAATTTGTATTTATAAATATATCAATAATTTATTAACCTGTAGCGAGTCGTGTTTGTTTTATGGAAAGTTAAACTCTACACAATTAGGCTGAGAAAAAATATAATATATAGTTTCTGGAACCGGGAGGTGATCCATTTACGTGACTTAAGCTAACCGAAATAAAAAACGTATGAATAAAATTCTAGTTTATCAGATTATTTTCCTGTTGCTTTTTCTCGTTGGTATTTCCAATTCAATGGCACAGACATCAACCTTTATAAAGACCGTTAGCGTAAGCGCTACAGCCAAAGTTGAGCTCACAGATGCTGGCGGGCAACCGTTGAAGGTTGGCGGTCTATATCGTGTAAAACTAGCTGTGAGTCCGATAGGCACGCGCACCGGTGCTGAATATCTGGTGTGGTACGACTCTCCGACAACAACTTGGCAAATCAGGGCAGTTGCACTCGCAGGCTCAACTTCCAATCATCTTTTGCTTATCGTGGAGGACAATGTTGTTAAAGTGTATACCAACCACGCTAATGGATATTCAGTAAAAGCATTTGTCGAATTTTACGATACAGGTAATGGTACCGTTGTGCCGCAATTTTTTGGTTCATCTTTTCAATGGCAGTATAATGCGGCTAATTTATTTTATTTGGATGGTAACGTGGGGGTTGGAACAGAAGCGCCTACAGGAAAACTGTCGGTCAAGGGTAAAATAAGGGCGCAGGAAATTAAAGTTGCTTTTAATGACGGTAAATAATAGAACCCTTTAGGAAATGGGGAGCTCTTCACTTGTCATAATGTATTACATATTTTATTTAAATCAACCTTTTATAGGAAGATAATAGTCAATTATTAACAACCATATCAAAGCCAGTTAGCTATGTCATCATGTAGACTTTCTTATTTAGTTATTTTATTACTGTTGAGCGTTTATACAAAGTTCGCCGAGGGTCAGACTTTTTCGTCAAATATTGTAGTCCCACCGTCGGTGAATACCAGCGAATTTATGAAAAAAATCCATGCGGGGGGATCGCAACAAAATGGTACCAATCAAGTGTCTATTAACTTAATGACAATTAAAATAGACAATTCTATAGAACTGCCAATAGACCTCACATACACAGGGGGGGGAGTCAAATATGGGAGCACTTCTGGAGACGTAGGTATAGATTGGTCGCTTTCAACCAACTTCAGGATCGTCAGAACGATTTATGGCCGACCGGATGAACACTATGTACGCCCAAGCGGGACACAAATAGATAGCTATGTAAATGAAACAAATAAGTTGCTGCGGGATCAGAAGCTAACTCAGTTTACGGAAGGTCTTGTTACCAATGGCGGACTACCTTTAACGAGTGGATATTCCCTGATGGACAGCGAGTATGATATTTTTGACTATTCAATTCCTGGTGCACAAGGGAGTTTTATTGTTGATAATTTTGCGCAGAATAAGATATTTACCCCCCATAGTGAACTCTTCAAATTTAATTTTCAGGTTGATGCTCAAGACGGTGTTTCTCGTATAGATATGTACGATTCTAAAGGTAATCTTTTTACATGCGGCGTTGATCCGGAGACTGGGGTACAATTGCAGGAGAAATTGCTTTCCTCCTATTATCAGGGAAAAGGAGGAGCGAACGGGTGGCCTTTGACCAAAATTACAACACCAGGAAATAATTGGGCTAAATTTAAGTACGTTCTTCGTAATGTTAACGAATCTAATCCTGGTCAAAGAAGCCTAGTCATAAATGAAACTCCTGATCAGGGATATCCGGCGATCCCTAGACAAACGATATTAAATGAGGTATCAAGTGAGTCCGGAGGCTTTAAAAGTACCAATTTTATCGATTCTATTTTATGTCAAGATGGATTTATAAAGTTCTATCGTAGAGCGAATGCCAATTTAGTGGATTCAATCTGTATGTATGATCTTGCTAAGAAGCGGGTAAAAAAGGTGATTTTTTACCAATCTGCGGAGTCTGGCTTTATATTCCTCGATTCAATTAGAATTTCCGGGAAAAACGACTCAGAAATGATCAAATATAGATTTGATTATAATGGACACGGAAACACTAACAATTACAGGACAAAGCCTAATTTCTGGGGAGACTTAATGTTTACTGATCAGCTCAACAGTAATGTGCCGATACCAAATGAAAGCGGAAATGATATTTTCTATACCATCGATCCTTCCCAGCCTGGATATAACTTAAAAAATTTAAGGAATGAATCTCTCTTTATGAATTTGTCAGGTAATCGGAGTTTAGACGGTTCTGCTTCCAATATTTTTTGTCTTTCTCGTGTCTTTTTACCTACTGGCGGTTATAAAAGCTTTTTTTATGAACCCAACGAATTTTTTGATGGGACAAGTACTGTTACAGGGCCAGGTGTTAGACTTAAAAGTATTGAAGATTATAATAATAATGGGATGATGTCGGAACGAACAACATATACTTATGCTGAAGGCGATATTCCCGTAAAAATAGATGCCGGTATGTTCTGTGAGGACAAGGTCGCGCTCTATTTAGATGTTAGGCAACCCAGCTATTATTGTGGGCGGGTGAGGCTATATTCAAGTGATGTTATTTTTGATAATGATCCGTTTTTTTCTAAGTATAATGTTGTAAGTTATGCTAAGGTAACTGAATCCAATGGAAATGGCTCTACGATATCTTATTTTAAGAAACGTACACCTATCCAATGGAACCAAGGGTTCGGTATAAACAATAGCTTCTTTTCAAGAATACTTAATGGAACAATGTCCAGGGAACATCCTACAGGGTTTATATCTTCTTATAACTTATGGGATCAGTCAATTCTTGTGCAAAAGGAAATCAAGGATAATACCGGTAACCTTTTGCGAAACGAACAATATAATTACGAAACAATTAACCAGCAGAATCTGAAAGGTATTAAAATACGACCGTTTGCGACTTTTGCCGACGCATATACTCCTGTTCCTAACCTGTATGCCAATATCGAATCTGTTTACGATTTTAGGGCGTACGATCTCAATATTGGGACACAAGTATTGAAACAGACAATCATTACTGAATATAGGGGAGGCATTCCTTTGACAAGCAATGAACTGTATACATATAATGAGAAAAAACAACTAGCGACTTCGACTTCTGTAGGCAGTAATCAAGATAAACATATTACAAAATTTATATATCCTTCGTTTTATACCGGCTTGACGGGCACTGATGTGATTACGCAGGATGTGTTGAAAATGCAGCAGAGGAATATTCTTGAGGATTATCTTTTGAAAACTGAACATATTGCAAAATTTGCTGAGAATTACACAAAAGAATATACTGTTGGTGCCGAATTTAAGACCATATTTCCTGGGAGTAATAATGTTAGGAGCTTATATCGTTTCAATGCGGTAGACCCTGTGTTAAATTTTGTCCCAGTCACTAAAACAGGAGGCAGTTTGGTGTTGGGTGGAGGATTTACAAAAGAGGAGGAATTGCTTAAAATCGATAACAATGGAAATCCACTTTTTAAAATAACCAAAAACCAAGCAGGCGAAGCTTTTATTTGGGGCTATCGGAGGAGATACCCTGTAGCTCATATCATTGGCCTGGGGGCATACGACGATTTAAAATTGAAATACAATATTGATACAGCTAAGTTTAATCCAACGCTATTATCAGAAAATACGATTGCGGCGGAATTGATTAATCTAAGGGGCAAGTTGGCTGGTAAAGGCGTCTCAGTATCTACTTTTACCCATTTTCCACTTATCGGTGTCTCATCAGTAACAGGTCCAACTGGGGAGGATGTCAGCTATGAGTATGATGCGTTACATCGGCTTTCGGCAACAAAGAGGGCTGATGGTAATTACATAAAAACCTATGCATATAACGCCCAGACGAATAATAAGAAACTTTTCAGAAATGTCCTAAAAACGCAGAATTTTACCAAAACTGGATGTCCAGTGAATATGGTACCACAGCAGATGAGTTATGTAGTGCCGAATGGTGTTTACTTTTCTGCCGTTAGTCAGGCTGATGCTGATGCGATGGCTGCACAAGATATTGCAGCTAACGGGCAGCAATATGCTAACACGCATGGGGTTTGCTATTATACCAATACTATGCAGTCAAAGACATTTATAAAAAATAATTGTGATTTTGGCAAAACGGGAAGTGCTGTGGTGTATCAGGTGGCGGCAGGTAAGTATCTGTCCGTAAAAAGTGTTGCCGAGGCAAACCAGTTTGCCCTCAATGAAATTGCAGAAAAGGGACAAAACCATGCCAACGGAACAGGAACATGTGGCAATTATACGGCACCCGTTTATTATAATAACTATCTTTCAAGGGATATCGCGAAAAACAATTGTTCTTCTGGGCTCGTGGGAAGCACCGAAAAGTATAGCGTGGCCGGCGGAAAATACAGTTCCACAATATCGCAGTTGGATGCCGATAACAAGGCCCTTACTGAGGTAAATACTACTGGACAGACATATGCGAATAATATTGGTGAATGTATGGCGAAGGTTTCATTTTATAAAAACAGCTATCCCGGCAATGTTGTTTCCATTACTTTTTTTACACCCAAGAAAAATTACACGTTCACAGCGAATGCTAATGGTGAGATTGGTACTTTGGGTATTATGTATGTACCTCTGGGCGAATGTCGTATCGAAGTTGTTATGACCGGTCCGACCGAATCTGGAAACTTTTATATGAGCTATCGAGGTGGAACCGCCAATCTTTGTGAACCATTGTATAACGGTTATGCTACGAGAGATAACTTGGTTATAACGAGTGGATATAATTCAATTGTTATTAGTGATTCTTGTGAATAGATTTTGTTCATGCTTCTAAAAAACTTAGAAATGAAAAAAGCATTATTATCATTACAGCTCTAATTAAGCTAGACTATTATGAAAAAAATTATAATCAGCATATTATCTCTAATAAGTATTCCTGTAGTCCATGGTCAGGCCTTGGTGGACGATCTTCCCTTGACTTCTTATAGCGGTCAGACAAGTATCCAGGCACTAAAGAGTATTACGTTAAAGGATGGATTTTATATCCCTGTGCAACCAGCTGGAAAAACTGTAACGATCAGTATAGCGGGAGTTCAGAATCTTATCAGCACACCGACAGTAGGCCAAAACTATATTCTGACACGGACTTTTCGGGATACAGTGAAATTGGCTAAGTTGGCCAGCCAACGGACGATCGCGCAGGAGAATCAGACAGTTCAATATTTTGATGGTCTAGGCCGGCCGAGCCAAACGGTTCAGTTGATGGCTAGCCCTACGTTTAAGGATATTGTGCAGCATATTGAATACGACGGGTTCGGGAGAGAGAGCATAAAGTATTTACCTTATGCGGAGAAATCTGGCAACGGCAGTTTCCGGACGGTAGCCAAAACTACACAATCAGACTTTTATAAAGATGGGGTAAGCTGGGACGCCGCTGTAGTAACGACCTCAAGTCCCTATGCCGTGACTGTTTTTGAGAATAGTCCATTGAACCGTGTCTTAGAGCAGGGGGCCCCCGGGGCAGCATGGCAACCATTAGCAACCATGGGCACGGGGCATACGGTAAAAACAAACTACGGAACCAACACTGCTACTGGCCTCGATGTTGTTAAGCTATGGACGGTAACGGCCAATGGCGCCACTGGTACAACGAACTATCCTGCGGGGAAGCTTTATCGGACCACCAGCAGGGATGAAAATGCGGTAAATACGACTGATCGCAGCGGTTCGATGGACGAATATAAAGATTTTGAAGGGCGTGTGGTACTGAAACGGGTTTGGGAGAGCGAAAGCAAAGCGCTAAACACATATTATGTTTACGATGATTTTGGTGCGCTGCGTTATGTTATCCCCTCTGCAGTGACGGGTAACGGTTTTAGCGAGCTTTCCACGGATCCCACTTATGTTGATTTTGACAATTATATTTACGCTTATAAATACGATGGCCGTCGGCGTGTAATAAAGAAGAAGATCCCGGGTCGGGGCTGGGATTATCTCGTCTATAATAAGAACGACCAAGTGGTGTTCACACGTGATCCTGAGCAGCTCAAACGGGAGGAATGGAGTTTTATTAAATACGACGCATTTGGACGGGTGGTTATGACAGGAGTTGAAAAAGGTCATGTCGGAGATAATCATGATTATCTGCAGCAAGCATTAGCAGACTTTACGGGACCGATGTGGGAAGAGCGAGGGACTGTTTTGGAGGGGTATACAAACAATACTATCCCCCAGAACAAAGACAATATGACGGTGCTTCAGGTCAATTATTACGATGACTATACATTTACCGGATCGGCCACACTTCCTGTCAGTGGAGTAACCAAAAGTACCAAGATCATGTCACTGTTAACAGGCACGAAAGTCTATAGGACAGATGGCACCCAGCCCTTACTTACATTGCTGTACTATGATGATTATGGTCGGGTTATCCAGACTGCCTCAAAGAATCATCTTGGAGGAACAGATTATGTGACCAATACATATAATTTTCCTGGGGAGCTAAAAACTAGTACCCGTTTACACACACCTGCGACGGGATCTGCGACAACCATTGTCAGCAGCAATGATTATGACCATGTGGGTCGGTTGATCTCAACAAAGGAGCGGATCGGGTCACAGGCGGAAGTAATCTTGGCTTCCAATAATTATAATGAGATCGGTCAGCTGAAAAGTAAAGCCGTGGGCAAGTCTGGCACGGAGGCTTCATTCGTCAACACCACTACGTATAGCTACAATGAACGGGGCTGGCTTTCAAAAAGTACTTCCCCAAAATTCAGCCAGCAGCTGAAATACCAGGACGGTACAAATCCGCAGTGGAATGGCAATATCAGCCAGCAATTGTGGGGTGAGGATGCCACTTTGCCCAATACCTTTAGCTATCAATATGATCGGCTGAACAGATTGACTAGCGGGAGTAATGGTCAAACAGGCACAGCAAGCATAGCGGAAGTGATTACTTACGATGACCTTGGTATGGGCAATATCAAGACCTTAAAACGCGATGCGCTTGCTGCCACTACCTATACCTATGCGGGGAATAAACTCATGGGCCTGAGCGGTGGCTTATCCGGTAATTATACCTATGATGCTAATGGTAATGCCAAGACTGACCGTATGGGTATGGTTATCACGTACAATTACCTTAACTTACCGCAAACGGCTAATAAAGCAGGGGTGGATGTGGCATTTTTGTATAATGCTGCCGGAGTGAAGTTGCAGAAGCTTTCTAAGATCGGCATTGCATCTAACATAATCACCACGACACGAGACTATGTTGAAGGAATTGAATATAATAATGGTGCTATTGATTTAATACATAATTCGGAGGGCTATGCCTTAAAAAGTGGAACAAATTATATTTATCATTTTAATCTGACAGACCATCTCGGCAATGTACGTGCTACACTGAAACGTGGCAGTAACGCTACAGCGGTTGATGTGGCGCAACGGGATAATTATTATCCCTTTGGCAAACGTAAGATTGTAGCAGGTGGAAATAATAATTATCTTTATAATGGAAAGGAGATACAGGGCGAGCTTGGAGATCAGTATGATTACGGAGCAAGGTTTTATGATGCAGAGATTGGCAGATGGAATGTGCTGGATCCATTAGCTGAACAGTATAGGCTATGGTCTCCTTATAATTATACGGTAAACAATCCTCTAAGTTTTATTGATCCTGATGGAACAAAGGTTGTACACACTAGCATTGGTACCACTTATACAGGTGATGATATTGACGGGATTTACGATATGTTGAAATCTGAACAGGATAATGACGACCTTGAAGTACAGAAAGCAGAAGATGGTAAATATAAGGTGTTTGGTGGCACGAGAAATTCTGACAAAAATATTTATGTAGTTGATAGCAAGGGAAAGCGAACAGGTGAAAAGATTGGACAGATGTTAACAGAATACTCATTCTTTGATGATGATGGAAAGGTAGTTAAGAATACGATGATTGATCTGAATGATACTGGAGATTTCTTCTTTTATCAATATATAAAGAAGGAAGACCCTAATATCCTTTCTTACATGGTAAATGGGACAAGAGGAAAAAAATATGACTTTAAACGATATGGCGGAGTTAGTTATAAGGTGCCAATTACATATCTTTATCGTGGCGTAAGTTTTTTAGGGAAGATTGCTAGTGCTAGAGATGTTGGAAATTACTCGGCAGGGTTTATTGCAGGCAGAAAGGGGATATCTTGGGCAGAGGCCAGATTTGTTATGAATCTCTTGGAAAGTTATCAAAAGATGGGGTTAGCGGCTGAGGGAATGACAACTCAGAGTGCACAATATCTTGGGCATCAATCAGGAATAAGTCTTTTTAGACAAAAAACTTTTATGTATAATAAGTAAAAAATGAGAACAATTATTAAAATCATTGGTATTATTGCTCTGTTACTTCTAGTATTTGATCAGTCTAGGTCTATATATAGGCTTGATGATAGTCATTACATTACCGTTTGGAAAAGATTAGGTAATAAATGTATCATCACACTTGATAAACATTATTCAATTTTCAAGCCATCTAAATATATTGAAACGACCAATGACAATTTTGTAACAATTGTTATTGACAAGCAACTTTTAAATTCTGATTTTGCGCTATATTCGGGTCAAGATAAAACTGTCAATATAGTAGGATATCAAAATATAGTGATATATAAAAATGATAATTATGATGAGTTTCAAAAGCAGTATTATGATAATAACAGCTATAAAAGACACCACTTATATTTTTCTATCGATATCAAAGAAAAATTGATTTCAAAATTTAGTGAAGATTAAATGCTATTATATCAATTTTTCCGATTTGTAATCTATACAGCCCGATCTGATGATTGGGCTGCGTGATTATTAGTTCTTCAGTGCTGATTCTACTATTTTAAATTATTGAAAAGTCTATTGCCTACCTTTGAAGACTTTTCGGTATCTCCCGCATACCGCTTACATACACCTTGTTTTCCTCCGATAGCCCAACTTGCAGCCATACTTTTGTCATACACATAAAAACAAAAGAATATGGCAAATCAATTTTTAATTAAGAACACGATGCAAGAGATGAGAGGTCTTTCTGCAGTTGAAATCGATGGACTAAAAGGAACTAACCCAATTTATGCGGGAGTAAAACTATTAGGCTACTATGAAAAAGGGGATACACCGGCTCCGATTATCTATTATTTAGCGCCAACAACCCCTGACCCCGGAATTGACGACGGCGGGAGTGTCATTGTTACCACAGTCGGGAGTAAACTGGTTCATCATTTCGATATAGTTTTCCCTGAATATTTTGGGGCAAAAGGAGATGGCCTGACAGATGATTCGACTGCTATTATTAATGCAAATCGATATGCCGTAAAAAGCAAATCAACAGTCTTTGAATTTCTTCCAAAAACGTATAGTATAGGGAAATTTTCAACGCCCAATAATGTACTATTTTTGATGATATCTAATCTTACCGTCAAAGGGAATGGGGCGACTTTGAAATTGCAGGATCATGTTTTGGATACTGCGGCGGCAAATGTAAAATTCATTTATGCAGACGGCCCCATTAATAATTTTAAAGTTTTCGATTTGACTTTAGACTTTAATGGAGTCAATAACTTTGTGCCGGGAGCGGTAATGAATTTTTGTATTGCTATTGGATGTTTTTTTAATAGTGACGGAATCACAATTTCGGGAAATACAATTCTAAATAATCCAGCGCGTCAAAGCCTTTTGTTTGGCGATGGAGTTCAGAGTAGGTTTGCAAATAATATTGTTATAACCAACAATGTCTTTAAGAATTTTGGAAATGGGATTAGTGGAAACAATGCTCAAACTGATCACTCTGTCATCTATTTGTGTGGGGAGAATCCGATGGTTACTAACAATAGTTTTATTAATGAAAGGGATTTTATAGCAGAAGGACTGATCCCAACCTCAACAGCGGTCGAATTGCATTCTTCAGCCTCCATAGTGACAGGTAATGTCATAAAGAATTTCAAACAGGCATTTGTCATAGCCGCAATGAATGAAAGCCAAAAAAGTTCTATATATGCAAATAATGTATGTAATACTATCGGTAGGCTGGCAGAAATATGGTCAAGAAATAATAGCGTATTGGACGATATTTTGATTGCAGACAATATTGTCACACAATCCTATTATTTCCCTCTTATTGATGCCTATACGAATACCCTTACTCCAGTTGGTAAGATAGTCATCGAAAATAATATTGTCGAAAATACAAGAGAGCGATCGTCGAGTCTTTCAAATCCCTCCTTTTACGTTAAGAACGTTAAAAATGTTATCATACGAAACAACCAGCTAGAGAAAATTCCAGGTGGCTTGGGTTTGTTTAATGGTAGTTCGGATATTGATATCACCGTTGATATTTCTAATAACTCCTTTACAGATTGTGGCAATACCGATCATACTGCCGCTTATATGTCACATCGTGGGTTTCTTTTCAATTTGGGTAAATTTAAAGAGGTGCGTTTCAATGGTAACAGTTTCTATAAAACCGAAATCAATAAGAGTTATATCGACTATATGTTTCAATCCGATTCCGCTGTTGATGTCTTACATGTAACAGAAAATATATCTCGGAATATCAATGACATTCAAGTCCACTCGACAGCAGAATATGGCGAAATTGTGATTAAACATGCTGGGAGTTTAGATCCGAGAAATATTCATCTTAGGGCATCATTTGGAAGTACTATATCGGATATTTCCTCTAATGTCAAATGGGAGAAAAAAGGAGGAAACCAGAGTTGGAACGGTTGGCGAAAAATTACGTATGCGGACAATATGCCTACAAATGGAAATTATGTTGCCGGAGATCTGTTGTATAATAATTCAGTTACAGCTCCAAATTCTGAGTTAGGATGGATCTGTATAACCAGTGGTACTCCAGGCGTATGGAAAGCCATTTAGCTCTGTTGCGTTCACAAAGATATCCTCTTTACTAGGTGATTTTTCTTCGAATCCTAAGCTTCCCTCTGTAGAACTGAGGGAAGCATTTTTGCTTCATGGTTTTTCATGCCGCTTCAAGCTTCCTCACAGACTTTTCGGTATTTCACATGTGCCGCTTACAAAGCACTAGTTTCCCTCTACTGTGTACAAAAACACTATAAAACCCGTTTTTCAAGAATAATGATATCTCCATCATTACTCATCTTCTGAAAACCCAATTTTTCAGCAAATTTCAGTGCTTTAAGATTCGTCATTTCAGTCTTTGCTACCAAAACATTTACCTGGTACTTTTCTTTTGCCAATGCTATCAACAACTCAAAGGCTGCAGACATTATTCCTTTTCCCCAATATTTGGGCAGCAGAGAACCACCAATCTCAATTTTCTTTTCTTCCTGATTCCAGTGGTGCAAGGCGCAGTCACCAATAATTATATGCTTATTTTCCACAGTTCGTATACTGTAGAGTTCCTCACAAAGAGATAAAATATGTTCTGTAAACTGTACCGGATTCGTATGCTCCTCATTGGTTGTCTGGTCCTGAATGGTCGATTCATCTTCAAAGTACAATCGGTAAAATGACTCAGAATCTTTTACAGACATTTCTTTCAATATGATATCTATACGGTCTCCGGCCGATTTCATGACCTCCATAAATTATAAATTTTATGTTTATTTATCAATAACTGCTGATCATTGACAGATCAATAGTTACTTGCAGCATATTGGTTCAAAGTTAATAATTTAGAAAAATAGTATTAACTTATCCTATGTGGGCTTGAATAGAAGACTGAGTGATGAATTACAACAAGAATTTTTCAGTTCTGATAACTATTTTATAAAGATGATATTAAGAGTTACACTGTTGATGTTTATAGTCGCCTTTTATGTTTCTGGGGTAAATGGACAGACAAAAGGGATGTTTTCTAAAGGTACGAAAATCGTAATGCCCAATATTCAGGGGTATTTTGAGGAATGTGGGGTAAGCGGGACTATAGCTATTTATGATAATAGAAATGACATCTGGTTTGTATCCGATACATCGGATTCCAAGATTGAAAGTGTACCTGCATCTACGTTTAAGGTTATCAATATGCTCATCGCGTTAGAGACAAATACAGTCAAAGATGAAAATGCTGTGGTGAAATGGCCGGGATCAACAGATACCATTAAATATGGCTATCGTCCAGATATCTACAGAGATATTTCAGTAAAAGAAGCTTTTCAGGTATCTGCAGGCTGGGCTTTTATTGAGCTTGCAAAGAAAATAGGCAGATCTACCTACAAAAAGTTTTTAGGAGAATCCGGCTATGGAAATGTCGATCTCAGAGAAAAAGGAGAAGATTTTTGGAATTTTGGAGCAATGGGTATTTCTCCTGTCAATCAGGTTGAATTTTTGAAACGATTATATGATGGGAATTTGCCTTTTTCTGAACGAAATATGAATATTGTCAAGAAGGTAATGATTACAGAGAAAGAAAAAGATTTTCTAATACGGTCAAAAACTGGATGGACAAAGGAACATAATACGAACATAGGGTGGTGGGTAGGATACCTTGAATCTGGTCAAAATGTGTATTTCTTCGCCACACGACTTATACAGGACCGTAAATTCAATAGATCAGATTTTTCCAGCTGTAGGAAGGAAATTACCAAAAAGGTATTTCGAGATCTTAAAATAATGCAATAAATTATAGTGTGATTGAAAGGGGTATTTTACGCGTCTTAATCCAATGTTGTATGATTCTTTGAACAAGTTGACAAAAGTTCAATCTTAAACAATATCCCAGTAATTATTGCGGCGATCGAATAATATATCGCCGACTCTATTGATTGCACTGTTAGTCCAACTGTCATTGTAATTCCAGCCAGTGTAATTAGTATTAAAGTCATTTTGATCCAATTGACATTGAGTGTATTGTTCTTAAACCAGCAGAATGCCAATATATAACATGCCAGTGTAGGAATGGAATAAAGCGAGCTATACCAAAACCAAAGTATCAAAAAGAGCATCGTCGTACCAATACCAGAAGAATTTAACGGGTTAGATCCTGGAGATATAGTCAAAAGTGTAGTACCCAATAGGAGAGTACCTATCCAGTGCTTAAAGATATAAGACCATTTTAGGCTATGTAACATAATTGGTGTTGTTAGATCGAAAAGTAAAAAAAAGCGTCAAGTTTTTGGTAGTTATTAAAACTTCTCAAATCAACGGGCTTACGGTTAATTATGCAAGCTTTTTCACTAGGCTTTTTATTATTTGGTCAAATATGCTCTACGAAAGTAATAATTTATCCTTAAAAAATGCGCTATAGATTTTAGATGATGACTTTTACAAATGCCCCATGCGGTAGTTAGTCGTCAGTTTCAATTACATCGTCATCAAACCATTCATCATCCAGATACTTGTAAAGGTCATTTAAGTCCGCTACATCCTGACTTGTTTGAAAACAAGGGTGAAACCAAGCACAAAAATTCTCTTGGTCTTTTTCCTTATACCTGAAGTGTGTGAACTTTTCGCTCAAATTTTTCATGACATTCATTTGGCGCGAATGCCACAAATGCTGTTCCGGAATGAAAATTATGAATAGCCGTCAACTTTTGAACAACATTTGTAAGAAAATTAACAGCACTAAATCCAGAGAATCTTAAAAGTTTTGAATCAGATCGAGTCGCATACTTCCAAGCAGACTTTTCGGTATCTCCCCCGTACCGCTTGCATAACTCTTGTTTTCCTCAGATAGCCTCCGTAGCAACCATACTTTTGTCTATATCATTTAAATCAAAGAAATATGGCAAATCAATTTTTAATTAAAAACAGAATGCAGGACATGAAGGCACTGGATCCGACTGAAATCGCTGCACTCGAAACCGGAACCTATTCAGGAGTTGAACTATTAGGCTATCACGAAAAAGGAGATACACCTGCGCCAATCATCTACTACTATGTTAATCCATTAACAGAACCTGATCCTGGACCAGAAGATGGCGGGAGTGTGATTACCTTAAATGGAGGGGGAAAACTGATTCATAAATTCGGGTATAATGTAGACGTTGCCTATTTTGGTGTGAAAGGAGATGGAGTGACAGATGATACAAATGCATTAAAAAATGCGCTGTCTTTTATCGAATCCCGTGCAGGCAAAAATACTGATCTTGTTAAAGTAAAAGGAGGAAAATTAATTTCCCATAGCAGTAAAGGAGTTTTTATAACAGATACTATTGAAACAAACAAATTATTAGATATTGACTTTGATCTATTGGTGTACAAAGGTCCAAGAAATAGAACAGCAATATTACTTAATGGATTATACAACTGTTCCATTAGAATCTCTGTTCTAGCGGAACTACCAGCTGTATTATCAGATGACAACTTCAAAGGAGTTGTTGTTAAAAATGGCTTAAGAAATAATATTGTCTTAGATAAGATAAGTGGATTTACAACAAATTTTGAACTTCTAGCACACGATTATGGTTGTGCATGGAACGATATTTATATGAAAGAAAATCAGGCGTCACTCAATCATATCTCCTTACGAAACTTAGGAGCGTCAGGATGGGTAAATGCTAATTCTTTTCATAATGCGGAATGCAGTAATGGGAATTCTGGAGATATTATCCAGCAATCTGTATTGAAAGAGCGTTGTTACGTCAATATAGAAGGCGACGGGTTATATAAGCCCAATACTTTAAATTTTTTCAATTGTAGATTTGAGGGGGGAAGCAATACAAATCAATGGAATGGGCATAATAGCTATGTTATTGTAGCCAATATACCATTTCATAATATCACATTTAAAGATGCGAGGGTTGAAAATGTAAATAATACTGTTTTTGGTAAATTACATTTTGACTGCACAAATTTCAAATTTGAAGCTTCAACAATCGGTTTAGATCAGGATTTTTGGAATCAAGATAACCAAGTATTCCCTCTGCGAGAACCGCGGAAATTCAGACATTTTTATACTAGCCCAGATTTTAAAACCCATACCAAATTTATTAGTTCAAATGGGACAAATCGACTACGATGTAGTTATTTTGATGGTTTTTATTTTGGTAATGGTTTAAATGCACATCACTCTGGAGAAGGTGTCTTTGGTATTACTCTTAAGATTTCTAATTCACCAGTATTGCGGGTGAAAGCATTGCAACGAGTTTCATTTGTATTGTTGGATTCTGCCAAGAACATTATATCAGATGAATTATTACTTGAAAAACAAAATCTATGGATTAAAAATTCGATAGATCAAGGAGCAAGTTATACCAATATTGCAACCGCTGGAAACAATAAATTTATTACCACACCGAACGATAAGGCATGGGATCTGCAGATAAAAATTATTCCAGAAGCAGCATTTATCATGTTCTGCACAAAATCTCTGGAAGGAAATATGATTGTCGATGTCTTTGAGAAAGACTGGAACCAAGTCGAGCTCAGTTATATTAAGGAAGGGGGGCGAATCAATTCTGATGCGATTCAGATTGCTGAAGCAGTAGACAATCCCAACATTCTTAACACCGACTATAAAATTGGAGAAAAATATTATAACGTCAATTCAGGAATCCTCTATACAATCATTGGATTAGCTCCGTTAAAATACTCCACAAATAATATTTTACCATCTGCGACGGCAACTGTAAAAGGATTGGTAAATCAATCACTCAGTTCAGCTGACTCTGGTGTTCCTCCGTCAACAGTATATAATCAATCGGAGGTTAGCAGCATATTGGTTGAACTTCGTGACTTAAAATCTAAGTTAAGAGCTGCGGGAATACTGGCAACATAACTAGATTTAAATTACAAACTAGTAAGATTTAGACAATCTTTTCAAAGAAATGAACAAGTGTAATTCCAAATAGTCTTACGAACTTTGATTTAGATCGAAGCCCAAAGCTGGTTAACATGTAACCAAAGCGGACATATAGCCGACATTGCCTCCCTTAGCTGTTAAAAGGGAGGCTTTTTTACTTACATTGTCTATTTCATGGCAAAGGTTATGATTATCGAGGTAAAAATCTCCCTTAACCAGCCTAGTGCATTATAGACTTTTCGGTATCTCCAACATACCGCCGACATCGCCCTTGTATTTCTAAGATTACATCCTAATCCCATATACCTTCGCTATACACATTTAAATCAAAACAAGATGGCAAATCAATTTTTAATTAAAAACAGAATGCAGGACATGAAGGCACTGGATCCGACTGAAATCGCTGCACTCGAAACCGGAACCTATACAGGAGTTGAGCTATTAGGCTATCACGAAAAAGGGGATACACCTGCGCCAATAGTTTACCATTATATAGACCTTCAAAATAGCCCCGACCCTGGGCCGGAGGACGATGGAAGTGTGGTTACCCTTAGTCTTGGAGGAAAGCTGGTGCACAATTTTGGGGGTGAAGTAGATGCAAAGTATTTTGGTGCAAAGGGCGACTCCATAAAAGATGACACCTTAGCCATTCAAACTGCCATCAGTTATCTAGCACAGAAATTTAACGGAGGCACATGTTATCTATCTCCATCTTTTAGAGCAGGAGGACGCTATATTTTTTCCAAGATCCTGGTGGAAACCAATATCGTTTTTAAGGGGACAGGTGGTGTTTTAAAACTGAAAGACCACTGTCTGGTCGATAGCGAGGGGACTTACTATTTAATCCACAATAGTGGACATAAAAATGTAACGTATGATGGTCTCATAATCGAAGGTAACTCTTCGACAAATACATTATTTAAGGTTGCCGATATCATAACCTGTACAGGGAAGAATACCGTGGTGAAAAATTGCCGGATCACTGATGCGCCGGATTCCGGTATCATGTTTTCGTCGGCACCATCAGCACGGTGTGAGGGCAATATTGTGGAAGGAGCAAGAGACTTGTGTATATATATCAATGGAGCCAACTCTACAGATAAAACTTATATCGCCAATAGTATTGTTTCGAATAATATTCTTTCTCAGGGTGCCTTGGGCGGAATAGGTATTAAGCGAGGTAGTGGATACCTTACTGTAACCAATAATACGATTGATAATTGTGGTAACGGTATCTCCGTTGAAGACAGCGGGAATGAGGTGTTTCCCGAAAAGCTTTTGATCACGCAGAATGTGATGAGGCAAATAGGGCAAAATTATATTGGAAGCATTGCGGCGCTTTCGGGTATCTATATCGCCCAACTTATCAATGGGGTTATTTGCAATAACATGGTTTACGATTGTGCGGGATATGGAATCTACGCCCGAAATATAGAACAGGTTTCTATTGATGAAAACATCATTTCGGGTAATAAAACCTCAAGCGCCAATCCTTCATTTGGTAGGTCAGGCATCGTATTGGATGGACGTGATAAGGGAATAAGACATGCTAGTATCTCTAATAACACGATAACAGACTTTGCCGACCGCTCGCTAACTGCTACAGGTCTGAAGCATACACAAGTTAATTACAATAAGTGTATCGGCAACCCTGACATATATGTTGATAGCGTTTTTGGACACCAAGGAATTGTCATCGCTAATGAAGCTAATTCACCGAGTAGCCACAATGAGGTGATCGGGAATACGGTTGTCAACTATAAGTCCAATGGTTTGCACTTAAATGGATTGAGTTATTCGGTTGTAAAGGACAATATCATTGATGTGTCAGGTCAGTCACAGGCCTATGCATTGCGGGTAGGTGCTAATGCGATCAACAACATCATCAGCTCAAATACACTTGATGCATCCGATTCCGCTCATCAATTGAATTTTACAGCTGGTACCAGTAGCAATTTGCTCAAGGATAACCTGATGGCCAAAGAAACGGGAATTGCAAGGTATATGCGTCGAAATGCAGTCTTACAGACACCTGTCGGAACATTGACCCCGAGGTACGAAGGAGAAGTTGTTTTGACTACTGTCGGTGGTCTCAAATACTGGATGAGTACAGGGATGTTATCTAACGAATGGCTACAAATTTCTACCGGCAATGCTTCGTTGACGACAAAAGGGATAGTGAACCTCGCTGCCGCGATTTCGACTATAACTCAAGCGGACCTGACTAGTACCACTGCTTCCGATGTAGCTGGGTTGAGTACTTGGATCAATAGCAATCTGGTTCCTTTGGTCAATGCGATCAAAGCTTCACAAAATGATGAATTGAGCAATCAGCGTACTGCGGGGCAGCAAGCTGTTTAGTCTATGTCCAAATGTTATTTGATTACTAGCTCAAAATACTCTTTTTGATAACATGGTCGATTCAGAAGCAAAAGAGGAGCAAAGTCATCGCGGGCTACTGTTGCTCAAAAGTTGGCAAAGACTTTTGAACAACAGTTTCAAAGAATTGAACAAGTGTTATCCCAAATAATCTTACGAACTTTGATTTATATCGAAGCCCAAAGCTGGTTAACAATTAGCCAAAGTAGGCATCTAGCCAAAATAGCCTCCCTTGACGGTTAACAAGGGGAGGCTTTTTAAATAAAACATAACAATGTTAACAGTATGTGCGAATTCAAAGAACACATAGAAATTTTAAGAGAGACCTCCGGCACCCGTTTTGAAGCCTGGCGTGTACTCGTTGATCCTAAAGAAAAGTTATATCCAGTATTTTGGAAATGGGATGAGGGTAAGTTTGAGAATAGGGAATTCGCCATTCGAACGATGAAACGTCGGTACCCAGCTTTGGAAATTAGGTTTTCGAGATCTTGACGGTTTGATTATGTAGAAATGATTTTCTATTTTGCTTCGGTATGAATGAGGATCTGCAAACTTATCTCCACGCTTTTGCCCGAATAAATAGGGGCAGTACCAAGTATGGGTTGGCTCCACATAAGCCGATCTTGCTTTTAACCTTGGTCGAACTGATCGACAAAGGTATCGTGCTCAACAATCGCTTTGAAGTTAATGTGGACCTTGTTGGACTTTTTCAGGAGAACTGGCGCTTGCTAGTGCGGACGGCACATCAGTCCGATTTTACGCAGCCCTTTTATTACTTGCAGTCCGACAAGGCAGCAGGGCAAAGCTTTTGGTGTTTATATCCGAATCCTGGCTTTCAGATCAATGCACATATCAAAGGTGTAAAGACGCTTTCTGAAGTCGTGGTCTACGGCTCATTCGATAATAAGCTCGCTGCTTTGCTCAGTGATCCATTAAATCGGGCTGTTGTTCGGGATCAGCTACTTTCTGCTTACTTCCCCGAACAACGACAGGCCTATTATGAACATAAGCAGCTCAATGACGGCTTTTACCATGAGATGCAGTCTTTGGTGCTCAATGAGCCCGAGACTCAGTATAAACATATTTCTACTCAGACCGAGGAAGATGTGTTCGTCAGATCGGGGTTGTTCAAACGCTATATTCCGCAGCTTTATCAGGATACCTGTGCCATGACAGGAATGCGGATGCGATCTATTTTTAAATACAACTTTATCGATGCATGTCATATCGTTCCTTTTGCGGTGACGCATGACGACAAGGTTACCAATGGCATAGCACTATGCCCAAACCTGCATCGTGCATTTGATAGGGGACTGGTTGGCGTGAGTGAAGATTATACCATTATGGTTTCCGCTCATATCGACGAACTGGTCGATCATCCATATAGTTTGTCGAAATTAAATGGCAAATCTATTTTGCTTCCTCAGGTAAACAGGTATTATCCATCGCAGGAAAACTTAGCTTGGCATCGGGATAATGTATTTAAAGTATGATGCGTTTATTTCCAAAGTTTCCTAGTTTCTAAAAATAAATCTATTTGATTCAGTATTTTAGGAAGGTTTTTAAGAATGTCCTGCGTCCAGAACCTGAATACAACATAGTCCATATCCCGTAGGGCTTTATTGACTCGTATATCTTTTTGCATGTTGCGTTCTATCTTAGGGATCCAGAAAAGGCGGTTGGACTTAATACGCTCTTTGTTGTTTTTCCAGTCGAACCCATGCCAGAATTCACCGTCTACGAAAATCGCAAGTTTATATTTTTTTATGACGATATCTGGAGTTCCCGGTAGGGATTTGTCATGAAGGCGGAAACGGATATTTTTTGACCATAGTGCCTTTCGAAGGGCGAGTTCAGGTTTAGAATTACGACTTCTGATTTTGGACATGTTATAGCTACGCTTGGAAGTGGTATAGAACCCTGCAGCTTCCTCAAAGAGAGGGACATGAATTCTATCATTTTCATCATTGTAGTTGGCCATTTTGCTAAATTAAGTATAATAGATGGCATTTTTCCTAATTTAGCTATATTCAGAGGTAGTAATACTTTTATTAAAAGGATAGGAATAACTAGATGATTGCTATAGTGTTTAGTTTTTAAGTGTGGGCCAAAGATTATCTCATAATTGTATCGTGGGTCTTTTTCCACAGCATTAATTAAGTTTAAGATTAATCGATGAATTTTTTTGTGTTTGAAAAATAGATTGTTAATAAAAAATACTAATTTTTCTGGTAAAGTGATTTGCACTTATGAATATGATTCCATAAGTTTGGCATATATTGTCAACATGATGGAAAGAAGCTTCGGTACTATTATAAAAGATGCAAGGATAGACAAGTCTATAACACTATCTGATCTAGCAAAATCTATAGCAGTGGATATTACTACTTTGTCCAAAGTGGAAAGCGGAAAACGGAATTTTGATCCTAAGAAGCTACCCGAACTTTGTAAAGAGCTTGGCCTTGACCTTCAGCATATGGAGATTGAGCTTAAAGGCGATAGAATAATGAAAACACTTTTTGAAGATGAAGAGGTTATGTCACTCGTCAAAGAACGTTTGGAAGAATATCAATCAAATAAAAAGAAAAAGGTAAATAAAAGTTCCCGCCTTGTTCCTGAATTGGAACTTTTTGACGAGGTGCTGGACTGGCGTCTGCGTGAATTTTCAAATCCAAATTCAACCGTCAGGATAGGCACATTATTCAGTGGTATAGGAGCTATTGAATATGCCTTTCATCGATTGGGCTTGAAGCATGAAATTGTTTTTGCTGGGGATATCGATCAGCACGTTAAGCAGAGCTATTATGCCAATTACGAAATAGCAGAAAGTGCATGGCACAATGATGTCACTACTTTTAAAGCAGATAAGTATAAAGGGAAAATAGATCTACTGGTAGGAGGTAGTCCATGTCAGGCATTTTCCATGGTGGGTAAGAGGTTGGGACTGGAAGATATCCGTGGTACACTGTTTTACGATTATGCCCGTATTGTACAGGAAACACAGCCTAAAGTCTTTATTTATGAGAATGTCAAGGGACTTACTAATCATGACGGTGGCCGTACCTGGGAAGTAGTCAAGAATGTCTTTAATGATCTTGGTTATAAAATACATTCAAAGATCCTTAATAGTAGAGATTTTGGTATTCCACAGAATAGAGAACGTATTTTTGTGATAGGTTTTAAGGATCACGATGTGGATTTTACTTTCCCACGACCTATACAACTGGAACGCACTATGCAGGACTTCTTGGAGGATTACACCGATTCCAAATATTACCTGAAGCAAAAAGGTGTTAAATTTGTGACCAGCACAAAAAATAGAGATAAACGTTATACCCAGATCAATGGCGAGGTAATGCTCTGCCAAAAGGCAAACCAGCAATTTAATTGGCACGGCGATTTTGTTTATGAACCGGCTACGATAGATTCAGCGGTATTGGGCGGAGATTTTGATGAATTTATATTTGATGTTAACCAGGTTGAAGAGAAATATTACCTTTCAGATAAGGTAAGAGATTATGTATTGGCTGGAGGAACAAAGAATTTCAAGACGAGTACCAAAACTGACCTTGAAGTTGCCCGTCCATTATTACAGTCTATGCACAAAATGCATAGGGCAGGAGTGGATAATTACGTTACTCATAATAAAGGTCGGATTCGCAAATTGACACCCAAAGAATGCCTTCGATTAATGGGATTTACAGATGATTTTAAACGTGTGGTGAGTGATACCCAATTATACCGTCAGGCGGGGAATAGTATCGTTGTGGATGTTATGATCGCATTGTTGAAACAAATGGATATTACCAAATATGGAAAGTAAGAAAGATCTAGAATACCAAAAAATTAAGGTCGGTGATATAGAATATTATATAGTTGATTCTATTCAGGATTTTAGGGCCGAAGATAGCTTTATCCATAGATCTAACAAATTGGCTCAATTTGATGGAAATGGTGAGGCCAAGAAACATGTGGGCACGTATAAAGGGGAAAAAGGACAGCTGATATCAAATTTTTTTGGATATTATGATTGGGGAAAGGAATATAAAGATCCGGATAAGAAGCGCAAAACCGAAGAAGCAGCGAAATATGCCGGAACGATTATTTCCAACATGGGATGTTTTTTTAGTAAATCAAATTTATTAAAGTATCTGGAAGATGCAAAAGAAGAGTATTTTGCGCAGGAGCAGCTCTATCACTTTGACATTAGCCAATTTTATTATGATAGGTTAAATTATATAAAAAGCCTTCCAGAAGAATATCTTTTTTTTACAATATATGATGCCTCTGATAATATTAGTCAGAAGCAAAATAGAGGATATATCCGGTCAGACAATAAAATATGGAGTATTTGGAGAGAGCTGATCTTACCAAAGATAAGCTATCTGTCTATCTTAAAATTGGTTCCCACTGATAGTCTTAATGCTGAACCAATTTTTTATTTTCGTGTCTTGTTGGATTATCAGTTTAGATCATTTGTACATCCTAATACAATTGAAATTCCTTTTGAAGCAGAAGTAATTGCACCAGGGGCAGTAGAAGAAGTGAAGCGGCTTTATCGTCTTGGTCAAGAAAAATATAGAAAGGAAGTATTGGACTATATGCCTCAATGTCCATTTTCTAAAATTACAGATGAGCGGCTTTTGATAGCAAGTCATATAAAGCCTTACAATATTTGTAAAAAAGAAAATAGGGATGATCAGGCTTTGCATCATCTCAATGGACTGTCTTTGTCTCCTACCTATGATAGACTATTCGATCAAGGGTATATCACTTTTAGCGATAACGGTGAACTTATATGCGGTACTCAGCTGAGTGCTATTACATGGGAAAGACTGAGTATCAATCCCAATGCTAAAAATAAAATGCGCATTTTTCCTGAGGGCAGAGAAGAATACCTTGACTACCACCGGAAGCATGTTTTCCTAGATGACGTAGACAACATAGTTTGATTTACTCTATGAAAATCTCACTTCTGTGAAAGTCTAAAAATTCTTCCCGTCCTAATAAAGGAAAAGAATCATATATTGTTCCGGCTACTATGTTTAATCGTTGTCTATTTTGTTCTGAAATAGAATTTGATATAATTAATTCCTTGGCATTAGTAAAGCTTATCATGCCTTTATCAAAAAGTTTGTCATATGTCGGTGTTAATAGTATACCGTTTTTATGACTTATACGCTCTTCGTTATTAGCAGTTCTCCATGGTTTGATGTGACTAGCGATGAGAAGATTGGTGTCATCTACTCCGGTGATAGGACAATATCCGCAATCTATTATTAAATTTCTTCTGAAAATACCTTGGCCTATTCTTGCTGAGATAATTTGCTTTTTTTCTGTTTCTGACAGATTGGGCATTTCTTTAATTTGCGTCAAAACAAGTGTGTCTAGCTTTATCTCAACCGTTTCGTCAGGGTTCGTTAAGCCTCCTTCCTTATTTAATGGGAGAGGGAATAAATCAAAGAAGTACTCTCGATCATCCCTATCTCTTAAAATATCAACATCTATATATTCGGCTAATTCATCGTAAGTTTTGCCCTCTTTCAATTGGACCATCCCATCTAAAATAATTAAGATTGGAGAATAGTAATTTATTGAATTTCTAAGAATATCCTCATTACCTATTTTTATATTAAAAATATCTGTGGTAGTATCTATCCAGTTAACCGGCCTATTGTTTGCTAATAATCTTCTACTCAATTCACTATGGATAGAAATGGGGGGTAAATTATCGAAATTTCTTGTATAGGGGTTAGGCACAGAGTAGTGTATTATCCAATTTTCTAGATAGTCAAATACTTCATTTTCGTTGGGATTATATTTGAATTTAGGAAAATAACGACCATTACTTTCATGATACAATCCTAACTGGCAAGCTAGTTGATAAGGAGTTGTATAGAATTTAGCATTATGAGGAAAATTAGCTATTACAAAATCGCGAGCGTTTTGTTGTGGTAACTCATTCTTAGGAAGTACATTTATTAGCTCAATAACGTTTCTTATAAAAGGATTTCTCCATCTGCAAATTGGGTCCGCCATATTTTGGGATTATTAAGTGTTAATTTCTTTTAGTTGTTTTAAGATCTTGTTTTTTATCAACGTAAATGGTTATATTGAAAAATTAACTTGTGCGCTCGTAAGTTTTTGCATTTTCTTTCCCGTAATTTAATTGTTGCTGTAAAACTATCTATCTGAATTTTTATTTTAAGTTTAGGTATATAGACGCACAGAGATTAAACATATTACTTTGCTATTTCAGCCTATGAATCTTTTTTATCACCGTCTTCTTTAAATCTTTCCTTGACCTCATCATAAGTCTCTGAGGTTTCATTTTCCCAAGTTGTTTCAGTTAATAATAATCTGACATCAATTCTTAATAACCTCGCAATAGAGTTCAATTCCTCAACAGAAGGTTGCCTCTTATTATTTACCCACTTTGAAATAGTTTCTTCTGATTTACCGAAATATTTAGCGATGATTCTATTCTGGATTTTGTATTTTTTAAAAACTTCCTTTAATCTATTTAATCCCATATGATGAATATTTTTTTAAATAAGTTTGGCGTTTAACGTCAAACTTTGTATATTTGAATTAGTTAAATTATTACGACAACTTTGAAATGCTCGCGTTTCAAAAAACGATTGTCACTCGTGAACGAAAGCCGCCAAAATTCCACATGAGTAGACACGGAGTTCGTATTCTATTGAGTTTTTGTATATTCGTACATAATTCAGTAGAGCGAACTTCTTGTAAGACTTTGTGGAGCTTAAGTTTCGACTTAAGTAGGTTGCTTGGCGGCACCACGTTCAAAGCGTTGAAGTTCGCTCTATTGGTTTTAATCCAAATTTCACCTTCCCGAACTTCTCCGAGTGTAATCGTTTTAATATATAACCAAAATGGATTATGAAAAAACGATTCAAAGACCACCAAAAACGCCAGGCTTACCTCAAGCAGGTTAGCATTCAGTTTTCCAATTCAATTCTAATAAGCAAGATTATTCGTGGGCCTGAATAATCGGTTAAAAAATATAAAACCAAAATAGGGGCAGCGGCATCCGCAAAATAGTTCATGCCGAACAGGTAAGCACTAGAAAGGCCCTTAGACTAGGTTTCCCGATCTGTATTCATAACACTACACCCTTAATTTTGTGTAATTAATAAAATTGCTCTCTCGAGCCTTAAGACATCTTAAAAGTAGCGTTTTATTTTTAAACAACAAAATTAAATACTATAATATTGTATCGTTATTCTATACTAGATAGGTCGGGTTTTTTATTTTATTCCGAGAGGAAGCGCTATAACAACCCCTATAGATGACTTGTAACCAATTTTTGGGCGCTTTGCGGATCTGTTAATTTTTTCTTGTTGGACATGCGGTGTTAAAATAATACTGCTATTGACAACCCTTTTTGAATGCAAATTTTTTGCAAAGGGGAAAGCTATGCCCGTTTTGTTGGAACGGGTAGGGCCAAGTCATCTTTATTGAACCTATAAAATGAACCAAAAATATTCAAATGTGCTAGCCCTAGAACTGGCACTCTATGAAATCCACGATGCTGGATATGATCCAATCCAAAAGATTACCGAATTCTGGGAGAAATATGACCTCATAAGTATTCAGAATACAGTCAATCTGTTATTAAAAAATCACACGGATACGAACTATATGAACGAAATCTATGTAGCAAGCCATAAACAAGTTTTTTCAGCCGATCTGTTTCGTTTACTGGTTGCCTATTTTATGGCGCATACCAATTCCATTTCAATCGATAACATCGATATCTACGATGCAGATACCACCCAGATCAGTAGACAAGAGCTCTCGATCACGAAAAGAATTCATGATCTATTTGTTCGAATAGTAGACTAACCTTAACAATAAGCAGAATATGAAAAGATCAAAATCATTAACTGCCTTATTAGATAGGGTAGCCAATATTCCAGTTATACAGATTATAACACTCATTATAGTATTTACAGTTGTTTTTCAATCCTATTTAACTTGTTTTTTAAAGGCATTGAAGAAAAAACAAGCCCTATTTATACTGGCCTGTTTGTTTCATATGTTTAGTTTATCAGCTCAGACGCCCCGCAAGGACAGCGGGGCGGATGGGCCATTGGCTATCCTCGGTACTGTTGTATCTTCAATCGATGGTAAGCCCATCCAAGGGGTATCCATTCGCGTAGATGGTGAAAAGGGTAGGACCTCGTCTAATAAGGATGGCTCGTTTTCATTGCTAGTTTCCAAACCAACTGGTACTGTTTCGTTTGCCCATATGGGTTTCAAATACTTAGAACTACCCTATGTCTCTGGGGTATTATTGCAAGTAAAATTGATACCGATAGAGAATCAATTGGATGAGGTGGAAGTAGTCTCTACAGGATACCAAAAGATTCCGAAAGAAAGGGCGACGGGGAGTTTTGTGCAGGTGGATAACAAGCTTTTAAATAGGCAGCTTTCAGCTAATATCTTGGATAGACTAAATGGTGTAAGTAGTGCGGTTCTTTTTGATAAAAGTACAGTTTCTAATACCAATCAGGCAGGGATATCAATAAGGGGGCGTAGTACACTATTTTCCAATGACGAACCGCTGATTATATTGGACAATTTTCCTTATTCGGGAGATATCAATGCCATCAATCCAAATGATATTGAGTCGATATCTATACTCAAAGATGCGGGTGCTGCTTCTATATGGGGAGCACGGGCAGGAAACGGAGTTATTGTAATCACCACAAAAAAAGGAAGTAAATCCAGCGCGCCGCAGGTGAACTTTGCAGTTAATGTCGATTTTACGGCAAAGCCTGATCTATATTATCCTGCACAGATGACCTCTTCGGAATTTATAGCGCTTGAACGCTTCCTCTATGAAAAAGGTCGGTATAATTCAATCATAAATAATGGCTACGGTGAGATTTCGCCCGTATTAGCACTCCTCGAAAAACAACGTAAAGGTGAAATATCGCAGGCTACCTTAGAGCAAAATCTGCTCGATCTGAGTAAAACCGATACTCGGAATGATTTGGAACATTGGTACAGGGTAGGGCTAAGGCAGCAATATGCAATAAACCTTCGTGGTGGATCGGATCGGTATACTTATTTTGGTTCGTATGGCTACGATCGGGATCAGCAACCATCGGCCACAGATAACAACCGCCGACATAGTTTTAATTTTAACAGTTCGTTGAAATTGGTAGATCATTGGCTCAACCTGACCAATTTTATCCAATTCAGTGATCAACTCAATAAAAGCAATAGCCAATCGTTTACACCTAACTATCCCTATTTAGATCTCATCGGAATTAACGGCGAAGCACTTGTCGTAAGTGATGGTACACTCAATATGACGTATGCTGCCAATCCGGGCAGTAATCAACTGTTGGATTGGTCTTATCGACCCTGGGAAGAAAACAATGCCAATTACAGCGCTGCAACGCAAAGTATACGGATTGGCGCTGGCCTTGAAGTAAGGCCTTTAGATTGGCTTATAGGTAAAGCCGAATATATGCTACAGCGCAATAATGGTCAGAATGAGATCTTATACGGGAAAGATTCATACTATGTACGAAATATGGTCAATACCTATAGTCATCTCGATCCGGCAAAGAACACCCTGATAAGACCTATCCCCTGGGGAGATATATTGGATCAGAACAACATAAGTTCGATATCCAAGAGCTTTAGAGCTTCTGTAACGGTAGATAAAAGAGTCGGCAAAAAGAACAGTATCAATGGCTTATTAGGCTGGGAAATTAGGGAAGATAATGCTTCACGTTATAGAAACTACTTTTACGGTTTTAATAATGAGACAAGAGTAAATCAGAATGCAGCAATAGACTATGTTTCTACGTATCCTTTTTGGTTTGGCAATGGAAGTGGCCGCATCCCCAATAACGATAATAGTACGGCAAGCGTAGACCGTTTCCTGTCTTATTTCTTTAATGGTAGCTACTCCTATGACAACAAGTATATCCTTTCAGTTAGCGCGAGAAAGGATGAATCCAATTTATTCGGCGTAAAATCCAACCAGAGGGGGGTACCGCTGTGGTCTGTAGGCGGGCGATGGAATGCGATCAGCCAGAATGGTCATGAAAGAAAATTGCTGAGCCGCCTGGCTCTCCGATCTAGTTTTGGCTATAGCGGTAATGTAGATCGTTCGCTTTCTGCTTACCTCACGGCTCAGCCCTCGGTGGGGCTGACGCCTTGGAATGCCAATAATCTGACGGTAGTCAATCCGCCAAATCCTTCCCTAAGATGGGAAAAAGTTAAAAATTGGAATATAGGAGTCGACCTTTCCTTATACAATGATGTGCTTGAATTGACAGCAGACTATTTTATCAAAGACGGGTTGGATTTGATGGGGACATCACTGCTCGCTCCGCAGACAGGTGTCACCCAATTTAGGGGAAATACGGCAAGCACACGCACACAAGGCTTGGATCTAGTACTAAAGTCTACATTGAAATTTAATAAAGTAAAATGGTTGATGAGCCTGCAGCCTAGCTTTATGCACAGTAAGGTGCTGAAAAACTATGTGGGCAATCGAACTAATGTATCAATTGCTTCCAATAACAGAGAAAATCCACAAGAAGGCTATCCTTACTTTGCCTTGTTTTCTTTTCAGTGGGCGTGGCTAGATGCTATGGGTAATCCTCAGGGCATGAAGGATGGGAAGCCAAGTGCTGAATATGCCTCATTGCTAAATGCGAATGATCTCGGACAGCTGATCTATCATGGCTCGCTTTCACCAACGAGCTATGGGAATTTTATGCATACCATCAACTATGGAAACCTTAGCCTGTCATTCAATCTGGTCTATAAACTGGGATATTACTTTAGACGGAATAATGTCTTTAACGGTAGCAATGTAAATTATCGGCAGGAGGGTTTCTCCGACCGATGGCAGGAGCAAGGGGACGAAAACATGACTTTCATTCCATCACTCAGCGATCCGTTAAACAATAATCGCGGTACATTCTTCAATCTTTCGGAAAAGTTGGTGGAACCTGCAGATCATATCCGCTTAAAAGATATTCGCATTGGATACAGTTTTCGTCAGCTTCCTGCGGGAATAAAAGGGCTTGAACTCTTCGGCACGGTGACCAATGTGGGATTGCTCTGGAAGCGTACCAAGGTAAGGCAAGATCCCGACTTTAATAATAGTATTCCGGCTCCAAAGACTTTTCTATTGGGCGCTAATCTGAAAATCAATTAATTTTTAATACTATGAAAAATAAACTTATATATACACTGCTTATATTGATCGTGTTATCGGCCTGTAGTAAAGATTTTCTTGATATGAAGCCCAGTTCTTCAATCGTACAGCCAACAACATTGGAAGATATGGAAGGGCTGCTGGAAAACTACGGCGTCATGAATTCCATCTCCCCAGCGCTGGGACAGCTCTCTAGCGATGAATATTTTATCGTAGATCAAAAGGCTTGGGAAAGCACGCTTACACAGACCGAAAGACGGGCCTATATCTGGGAAAAGGATATTTACAATGGTGATATCAATATCATGGATTGGAATAAGCCTTACGCTGCTATTTTTTATGCCAACAGTATTATTGATCAAATGAGTAAGTTGTCTTCCGTAAAGGATACGAGGCGTCACAATAATTTGCTAGGTTGGGCTTACTTCGCTCGGTCATATGCCTACTATGAGCTTGCACGTAATTTTTGTAAATATTATGACATCAATACAGCAAATGTTGATCTCGGACTTCCGTTGAAGCTCTCGCCAAATGTTGACGAGGTCGTACAACGATCATCTTTGGCGGAGACTTACAACTTCATAATGACAGATCTTGAAAAAGCAACTCAGCTCTTGGACGCCAACGATTATATTTCTAAACGAAATCATGCCTCGAAGGCGTCTTGCTACGCACTTGCTGCAAGGATACACCATGCGGTAGGAAATTATTCTCAGGCATTGCTATATGCAGACAGCACATTAGCTATCCATAATAATCTCGTGGATTACAACTCCGTAAGCTTAAGCAGCCAAACGCCATTTACCTACGTCATGGACGAAGTGATCTACTTTTCAACGCAGGTAAATAATTATGCCGGAACAACAGGCTATCTCAACCGCACTGCAGTCGGTGTTGATACGCAGCTTTACGGAATGTATAAACCAAATGATCTGCGCAAAGAGATTTATTTTATGAGAAATAGTCTGGGCAATTACAATGTCAAACGTGGATATCTTGGAGGTGGATCTTATCCATTCACAGGACTAGCAACAGATGAGATCTATCTGATCAAAGCCGAGTGTCTGATTAGATCTGGAAGCGACGCGTCTGCAATTAAAGTGATGAATGATCTGCTGATCAGGCGGTACGCAAAAGGTAAATACAACCCCATTGAATCCATGGACAGTAAAGCATTGTTAGCGTTGATTTTAGATGAGCGAAGAAAAGAATTGGTATGGCGCGGACTGCGCTGGACGGACCTCAAACGCCTAAATAAGGAGGGCGGTGGAATCGAACTCAAACGGCAGGTAGGTGCTCAAAACTTTACATTACCGGCGAATGGTAACCGATATACATTTCCTATTCCTGATGATGAGATTGCATTTAGTCATATTATGCAAAACGAACGTTAAAACAAGAACAAAAATGAAAAATTTTAATATTTATACAGTCATATTTCTATTGCTGTCAGCGGTGAGTATCACAAGGGGACAGGTCAAATTCGTTGTCCCACAAGTGGAGGCCACACAGGTTTCTGATTCTATAATTTTATATACTGCGCATGATTATCTGATAAGGAACATTGAAGATGCATCAAATAAAAAAGTGTGGAAATTGTCCAAAGGAAATAGTTTTTTATTGGATATCGGACAGGAGTATAGCTATCTCGTCATTCATAATGAAAAACTTACTGGAAGAAATAGGCCCCTGTTGATCAAAAATGGCTCAGTAATCAACTTAGAAATAGATAAAGAGGGTAAAATCGCGTTTTCAAAAAAACAGTCTAGCTTGGTCGAATGTCAGCTCAGGCTTGCTCAACTGAGGAAATATCCAAGATCCAAACAGGTCAAGCCTACAAAAGAACATGTAGACAATCTCATTAAAGCGAGAAGTGATAACCACAATCTAATGGATTCTATTATACACTCCTATGCGACATCTCTTTCAGTAGACGAAAGGGAAATTTTGAGGAGTAATTGTATGGCAGCAATAGATTTGGCCCTCTTTTCCATCTTGGGACGCATGAATTCCGACGCGACCACGATGGCATACGTTTATGATAAATATAAACAGATAACACTAAATAGTAGAGGGACATTTTATGCCCGGCATAGCGTAGAACCTGCACTTCTGGGCGAATACGGTTTTAGGCGTCAATTTAATAAGCTTAATCTTGAAAGGACAATACACGGTCATACCTTTACTTATAGTGCTATCTATAATCAGATAAATGAAAACAATCGTGGACTAGCTCGGGATCGCGCTATCGCTGAAAGCATTCTGAATGAAATCCAATATGATCAATTTCCGCTCAACTATTTAGATAGTGCACTCATGACTGTAAGAGATAGTATAAGCAGAGCGGTTATACTGGCACAGCAAGAAAGTAGGGCAACAGGTAAAATACTATTTCCTTTTATTTTTGAGGATGTGCAGAAGCAAGAAATAACACCTTCAGATCTGAAAGGCAAAGTATTGGTCATTGATTTTTGGTATAATGGGTGTTTAGGATGTGGAAAATTAGCAAAAGTAATGGAAGATGTCATTGATGAATTTCATGAGAAAGATGTCATTTTTCTTAGTGTAAATGTTGATAAGAGCAGAGCAAGGTGGATCGAGGGTGTAAAGTCAGGAATCTATACATCGCCATATAATCTCAATGTTTATACCAAAGGACAGGGACAAAATCATCCATTTATATTGCATTATAAGTATCGCTCGTTTCCGCAATTAATGATTGTAGATCGAACTGGTAAATTGGTAACAGCCAATGCAACACGGCCCTTTGGTGCTGAAAGGAGAAAGGAATTAGTAGCGACAATTGAAAATCTGTTGAAGTAATGCTTTGTTCCTAGCGGTTTATTACAACAAAGCCCGGTGTTAGCCGGGCCTTGTTCTTACTAAGGAGATAATAAAATCTCAAACTGTTAAAGCTATTCTTAGCGGGTGTAGCTACCTGAATTGGCACTCTGGTAAGTAATCTCACTGCTTACACTGGGATCATTTTGAACATCGTCCCAAGTGAAACCGTCTGGAATCGGGTTGTCTGTTCCGACAACACATTTTGGTTCCATGTACGTTTCACAGTTGTCGTTCTCATTGGGCGTTCCTGTGATCTCAAGATAGGTATCGCTTGATTCGTCATAACCGTAAAAATGACTCGCTAATTTTTTATCAGCTTTAACTATTGTTGTAAACGACTGCGTCATAACTGCGCAGCTTAGGAATGCTACTCCAAGTAGCACTTGTCCTAATTTTTTAAATTTTTTCATTTTTTTAAATTTTGGAATGTTTAATTTTTGTTCTTACCAGGGCAAAGATTCCCGCAATCAGCCAAAATAGATTAAATACGATATGCGTTTTCCAGCCCATGGATTCGATCACACCACCACAGTGACAGAGCTTTTTGTCTGCAAACCCGACCATCAGACTAAGGTAGATGGTAAATACAGTCATCAATAGGGTCGATGTCCACAGTGCGAAGCGCCTAATCCGATACATCGGCACAATGAGCAGGATAGCGAGCACAATCTCCAAAGCAGGGATGCCATAGCCGATCACCTTCGCATAAGTGCCCAGATAGGGGATCTTGCTATTGCCTCTAATAAAGGTCGATAGGTTCATAAACTTGGCCCATCCCGTATACATGTATAGAAAGGCATAGCCAAAGATCACCACCTGCGGCAAGTGACGGTAGATCCAGCGTGCAGCCCGGCGGATTGAACCACCCCGTTTGGAGGAGCTTGCCGGCTGATCCTGTTGATGTAATGATATCCTGATACGCTTTTCCATAAGCTTGTCTGTATTGTTGTGTTTGTATTCTTTTGCTGCGGAGCCATCTGCCAGAGACCGATGGATTTCCTGTTTGATCTTGCTACTCACCGACATCGCGGGAAGAGGGCCGCTTTTTTGGGAAACAGATTTCGGAACACAAAACACCGCAAATAATGCCCCGGACTAACAGAAAGTAGGGTAGTCCCGATATTATACTTGTCGATATGTCTGTTGCTGCGGTTCATTGTATTGTCTTTTTATATCATAATCGTTTACAAACTGTATAAGACAAAGTTAAACCGAAGAATAAGCATGGGTTTGCAAGAAGCGGAATGGTTGATTTGCCAAATCTGAAACTAGTACTCCTTTCTAAAGCCACCAAGATATTCACTCGGTGACAACCCAGTCTCTTGTTTAAAAAAATTGCTGAAGTGGTGGATACTGTTGAAACCGCATGAATAAGCTACATGACTGATACTGTCATCCAACAGAATTTGTTGTTTGATATGCTCAATAAGCAGCTGCTTTCTTCCTGCCTGCAAAGACTGTTTGTATTTCTTTCGGTAGATCCGGCCGATGTATTGCTGGCTCTTGCCGAAGAAATCGCAGAGCGCTGCGATTCTAAATTCCTGGCCATGCCGGCTAATCCTATTTTTCATTTCATCGTATATATCCTGTGCCTCCTGATCGCTTCCCAGCTGCCGTTCATATTCGTTAAAGATTTTCTTTTTGGATAGTTTGATCAGTCCATTGAGCTCTTCGTAGATAAATTTATCATTGTCTAAATCGCCTGCCCTCAGATTTAATACGAAGTGTTGCAGTCGTGCAATGGTTATTGATCCGACCCGAAAATCAACACTACAGGACGATAAGGGGCTGTTGCTGCGATAGGCATCAATCAAGGGATGGAGAAACCGGAATGGCCGCTCATTTCCATTGCGGAAAATACTACCCCGGAAGTAAAAATTGAAAATTGTATAACTTCCACCAGGTAAGTGAAGTGCATAATCTCCTGATGGTAAGTAGATATACCGGCCTCGACTGGAGGAAATAGTGTAGGTGACATCCTGCTTCATGTCTTTGATTTGAATGGCACCGTCCTTTCCGATCAGGTAGAACAGATGGAGATCTGCCTGAAGGATACGTAGGGGAATAACCATCCTGTTGGACGCCGTAACATCCAGAATATTGATATAAGCAAGTAGGCCGTCAAATTCTTGCAGATAGGCTTGGCCAGAGGCATTTCGATAATAGCGAGATTCGCCATTGGACATGGGGATATGCGGCTGAAGCGTCGAATCCTCAGGTTGATGGGCCTCGCCAAACACAGTTTCCAAATGAATATATAATGCTTTTTTCATACTAATTTAGGTCAATAAGATTCCCCTAGACCGGAAAATTTCTTTCAGTTGCGTGCGCAGCGATCGGCCGAACCCCTCCTGTGGTCATGCGATCGCGCTATAGCAGCCTTGTCAAAATTTTCCGTTGTAATTTTTGAATTTTGACAAAAGTGTACCTAACAGCGCATTAAAACCAGTGTTTCAAAATAACCTACCACATTTGGTAGGTTAATCTTTGGGCGAACGCGAAGTATTTCCGAATACGAGAAAATTTTAACTGATTTCAGTGACAAGGCAAATGAAAAAGTGTTGCACGTAGAACCTCGAACGATGCTTTGTGTATGTTTGAGATGGCTGCTGAGCTATACTGTTTTCGGGTTGTGTTCGTATGCTGTTCGTACCACCTTCGGAAATGGACAGTATGGCAAGCAATATTGAACAGTGGCTGACCAGATTTTTCCTGTACGGAGTCTGGTCAACAACTGTACAGTGTCTGTCCAACATCTATTGATGCTCCGAAGCAGGTACGAAGCAGGTTCGAAGCAGAGGCCTAATCAGGTACTTATTCTCCAGAGACCGCCTAAGCATTAAGACTAAGCACTGTAGGCGAGGTATTTTATTATGCAAAAAGGTGGTTGGTCAGGTCCGTACGCGATTCAGTAAGGATTCGGGTCTGCTTCCGCACAGCTTCGAGACTGCATCGGCCGCTGCTCGGCGGCGATTTGGTTCGGCTTTGCCACAAAAATGATCCCTCCGTAAATCTGTGCTATTCTTCCGCTCAAATGAGTTAGTCTCCCCGTTCCAATAGCGGTAATTTTGGATAAACAAAAGAATAAAAAATGAGCAAAATAGTTTTTATAACAGGAGCTTCCAAAGGATTTGGAAAATTATGGGCTGAGGCCTTACTTAAAAGGGGTGATAAAGTTGCCGCCTCAGCAAGAAATATTGCTGCATTGG
Organism: Sphingobacterium sp. Ag1; assembly: GCF_000988325.1. Taxonomy (NCBI): domain Bacteria; kingdom Pseudomonadati; phylum Bacteroidota; class Sphingobacteriia; order Sphingobacteriales; family Sphingobacteriaceae; genus Sphingobacterium; species Sphingobacterium sp. Ag1. Next base: position 593,351 of record NZ_LBGU01000044.1, read on the forward strand.
CTGATTTAAAAGCGGCTTATGGCGACAGTATACTCGAAGTGGAATTGGATGTGAACAACCGCGAAGCTGTTTTTTCCGCTGTCAACACGATCAAAGACCATTTTGGGCGCATCGATGTGCTGATCAATAATGCCGGATTTGGCTTATTTGGTAGCACCGAAGAAACCTCCGAGCAGCAGGCCCGTGATCAGATGGAAACGAATTTCTTCGGATCCCTGTGGGTAGCGCAGGCGGTATTGCCGATCATGCGGTCACAGAAGAGCGGCCATATTATACAAGTCTCCAGTTTCCTTGGCCTAACCACGATTCCTTTATTGGGATTATACAATGCGTCAAAATTTGCCGTAGAGGGACTGATCGAAACCATCGGTTCGGAAACCGCGCACTTGGGCATCAAAACAACCTTGATTGAACCCAACGGTTTTGCGACAGACTGGGCAGGAGCATCTGCGGTTCAGACTTCTTCGGATATTACCGATTACGATGCCGTGCGTGCAGCTTTTGCAGCGACGGGTGATAACCCCGATACCTGGGGCAAACCGGAAGCTACGGTAGAGCCTGTGCTAAACATCATCGACAGTGAAAATCCGCCTAAGCGTTTGTTGTTCGGTAAAATTGCCTATCAGGTCGTCCATGATGTGTATACGCAAAGGCTTGAAGATATCCAGCACTGGAAAGAGGTCAGCATTGCAGCGCACGGACATTAAAAAACCGCTACTTCCGGTAGAATATTGTTTAACTTTGATAAAATGAAAACCGATGCAACACTATAGAACCCTGACAGAACTTCATCTGGGCAATCGTTGGGCAGCGCCGCAGCATCCGCTCTTCAGCTTGGTTGGCTGCCTTTCCGATTGTAAGCTGGGGGATAGGGAATTTACCGCCGACTGTTATGTGATCGCTTTCAAGAAGATTAAATCCGGCAATCTGATGTACGGCCGTACGCGCTATGATCACGATAACGGCTGTCTCTTCTTTGCGAAACCCCGGCAGATCATCGAGATGAAAAACCTGGAGTTCGAAGAAAAGGGCTATATGTTGATGATCCACGAAGACTATTTGCATGGCCATGAACTTTTCAAGGAAATTGAAAAATACAGCTTTTTCGATTATGAAGTGAACGAGGCGCTGCATCTTTCCCCGAAAGAAGAACAGCTTATTTTGGAGCTTTATGCAAAAATCCAGGACGAATACGAGAATAATCCCGATGAATACAGCCGTGAAATTATGCTGAGCCATGTTTCTTCGATCCTGAAATATGCGCAGCGCTATTACAAAAGACAGTTTATCGATCGGGCGCAGGTGATCGGCAAGACAGCATCCAGGTTTAACGATCAGCTGCGCAGTTATGTCAATCAGGGTCTGCTGGCAAAAAGCGGCCTGCCCAATGTGGCCTTCCTGGCCGATCAGCTCTTTGTTTCGCCACGCTACCTCAGTGACCTGCTCAGGCAGGAAACAGGCAAGACGGCCATGGAGCTGATCCATATTTTTATGATTTCAGAAGCCAAGAATTTACTGCGCTTAGGGGAGAAGGGTGTCGCTGAAATTGCGTATGAACTTGGTTTTGAAAATCCATCCTATTTTACCCGACTTTTTAAAAAGCAGACGGGGATGAAACCACTGGAATTCAGAAAGTCCCAGTTGAACTGAAAGGTGCTAAGCTATTATAAGTCACAGGAAAATGCGCGATTTTCCTGTGACGCTATGTTTGTGTCCAATCACTATACATCGACCTTTTAATTTTCGGGCGAGAGATGCTGTACTGCTATTCGTCGCGCGCAGTCGACATGCGACAGCGTTTCAGCGCCAACAGCTCGTGGAGAGGATCGATTACTGGATAGGATCGATCACTTCATTTTTTTTTTCGAGCAAAACTGATAGGCCACCAACCCAATCGCAAGACCGGCTACAATAGATTTGCTGATAAATGCCTTTTTATTAAATTTCCATTCTGCGCCTAGGCCGAGTTCTTTGGCGATATTAGGGAGATGGCCTTTTGCGATATCCTGTGCAACGCCTTCCAGCATATCGACACGGTCTGCCAGGACCAGTGGAAGCCAGCGTCCGTAGCTTGATTCGCTGTATTTGAAAGCGATGCGCCGGATTGCGCCGCTCAGCCCGCTTGGCGGACTGCTCGTACCATACACGGCTGTCAGGTTTGGCCGTTCAACAGACTTGAGTATTTCGACCGTCTCTTCTTGTAATGGAGGACGCTGCCAGGCGTAGCCTTGCTGTTCTTCGTTATTTCGTTTCTTAATGGGGAAGGTCGGATCATTTCTGGGGTCAAAATCGATCCCCCAGCCCTTAATATGGCTATAGTGTCCTTTTCTATCGTTGATAAATTCTTCGGGTGTTGTTTGATCTGTAATCATAATAAAATATCTTAAGTTGAAGCCAATGGTGGAATTAACACGGTTTTGATGCAGTTGTCCAATTTGGAAGAGAAAAGATGATAAGCATCGCCTACCTCCTCTAAGGGAACGCGGTGTGTAATCAGCTCCTTGGGATTGATAATGCCGTCTTGTACATGTTGGATCAGTTTGGGCAAAAGCCGCTTCACCGAGGCCTGATTGGCCCGGATTGTAATCCCTTTATTGAGCACATTGCCAATGGGCACGAGACTGTTGATCGGGCCATAAACACCGACGATCGACACGATGCCGCCTTTTTTTACACTGTTAATTGCCCAATGAAGTGCCGTAGTAGATCCGCCTTGAAGCATCATGTATCTTCCTAAAAGCGTATTCATCGCATTGCCGGCAGCTTCACAACCTACGGCATCAATACACACATCGGCCCCCAGCGAATCGGTAATTGTCTTGATAAAAACAACCGGATCGCCAATGGACCGGAAATTGACGGCCTCACACTGCGCATAGCGTTCGGCAAATTCAAGTCGATAGTCCACCTGGTCGATAATAATAACCCGTGCTGCACCAAATAGCCAGGAGCACTTGGCAGCCATAATACCGATAGGGCCGGCACCAAATACAACCACGGTATCGCCGGGCTGTATTCCAGCCATTTCGGCCGCCTGATAGCCTGTAGGCACTACATCGGTCAACAAGACCGCGTCGTCGGGGTCCATCCAGTCGGGGATCACCACGGGGCCTACATCGGCATAGGGCACCCGCACATATTCGGCCTGCCCGCCGGCATAGCCCCCTGCGGTATGCGAATAGCCAAAGATGCCACCCACTGCGGTGGCTTCGGGGTTCGACTCATGGCAGTTGCCATACAGTTCCTGCCGGCAAAAAGCACATTTGCCGCAGGCAATGTTAAAAGGCACCATCACCCGGTCGCCAACTTTTAAATTTTCTATTGCCGTTCCCACCTCGACCACCTCACCGATAAATTCGTGACCGAAAGTAGAGCCCACCCGCGTGTCGGGTACTAGTCCGTGGTAGAGATGCAAGTCTGATCCGCAGATACAGGAACGCAGTACCTGGACAATCGCATCCTGTGGATGGAGGATATCGGGTAGCGGGGCGTTTTTATCGGCACGTACGCGATAGGGGCCCCTGTAATTCATTGCAAGCATAATTTCGAATTTTTAATCTATCAAAAAAGCCAGCGCCCGTTCAAAGACACTTACTTAGGGAAGGGATGTGCTAAGCCATTCGTTTGCCTATTTTGCTTATAGCGGACTTATACGTTACAGAACGTATTTAAGACAGAGCGCCATCAAATGTGGCCAGCGCCGCGTTCTACCAGCAAGAGCTGATGATAACGCAGACGACAGGATGCTGCCGCACTTCGCATCACCTCGTCAAACGTTTCGATTAGAAAAGAGGTGGCAATGAAGGGTTTCTGATTTAAATATTTGGAGCGGGATTTTTTTAAAGGGCCGGCTTCTTCTCGTCTTTTTTCGGGTTAGTAGGGCCGCTACGGAGATGTTGCCGTAAACAGGACCCCGTTACCGAGACTTTATCCTGGAGCAAATCGGCAACGGTACCTGTAAACACCACGGTGCCGCCATATTTGCCCGCTCCGGGTCCAATATCGATAATCCAGTCGGCCTGCGCAATGACATCAAGGTTATGCTCGATAACGATTAGGGTATTGTCGTTGTCCACCAGGTTATTGATAAACTTTAATAGCTTTTCCGTATCGTTTGGATGTAAGCCCGTGCTGGGTTCATCAAGCACGATAATCTTGTTGGAGTTCTTCAGTTCTTTGGTCAGTTTCAGGCGTTGTCTTTCCCCACCCGAAAAGCTGTCCGACCGTTGTCCTAAGGTCAGATAGTCCAAGCCGAGTTGGAGCAGCATCTCAAAGGACTGGCGGTAGATCTTGTCCGGGAAAAAATCGTAGGCTTCTGCGACGGTCATATCCATCACCTCAACAATATTTTTGCTATGGTAATGATATTTTAAAACCTCGGGCTTAAAACCGGAGCCACCGCATACTTCGCAGGTCTGTTCAATATCATCCATAAAGGCCAGATCAATTTTTTCGATACCGATACCTTTACAGTTTTCGCAGGCCCCCAGGCTATTTCGGCTAAATAATTTTTCGGATACCTGATTTGCTTTTGAAAACAATGCACGTATCGCATCCGATAAGCCGAGGTAGGTCAGCAGATTGGAGCGTGCACCTGTCGAAAATAACGACTGGTCGATAATGGTGACCTCTGGATAAAATTTGGGCAGCACTTTGTTGATCAGCGTACTCTTGCCCGAGCCCGCCACGCCGGTAACCACCGTCATCACCTTCTGGGGAATCTTGACCTGGATGTCTTTCAGATTATGCAGATTGGCGTGTCTGATTTCCAGATATCCCTGTGCCGATCGTGGTTTAGTATTCAGTTGGGCTGCTTTGGCAAAGTACTGGCCTGTTTTTCCGCTGGATGTTTTTAGTCCCGCAACCGTACCGTTATACACGATCTCGCCACCGTTTTTCCCCGACGCTGGTCCCATATCGATGACCCGGTCGGCTATGCGGATCAAATCGGGGTCGTGCTCCACAAGCAATACGGTATTGCCCTTATCACGGATCTGTTTAATAATTGCCGCGATGTTCTGTAAATCCATTGGATGAAGCCCGATGCTCGGCTCGTCAAAAATATAGAGTAAATCCGTGAGGCTGCTCCCCAGGTTCCGGACCATTTTGATGCGCTGGCTTTCTCCGCCCGACAGGGTGTCTGTGCGTCTATCCAAGGTCAGATACTGCAAACCGATGTTGACGATATGTTGAAGTTTATGTTTCAGTTCGGTAAGGATGACATCAAAAGTGCCGGAATGTAAAGAAGCAACAAATTCCAGCAGCTCATCGATCGAGAGCGCGGTACAGTCGGCAATGTTTTTGCCTGCTATTTTGCAGGACAGAATCGTATCATTCAACCGTTTTCCCTTGCATACAGGGCAAGTTTTGGTAATGATCGTATTGCTCAATGCTTCTTTTCGGCTCAGGATTTCCTTCGACTGCTTCTTGAGGAATGCTTTCTCAATGCGGGGGATAATGCCCTCATACTGTACCGTTTTACCCCATTCCCGGGCAGGATGTTTGGGTTTGTGTTCGGCGGCATGCAACAGGAGATCCCATTCCTGCGGCGTATAATCGCTCAGTTTTTTGTCGTTGTCAAAATAGCCTGACTGGGTGTAGCGTGTCAGGCGCCAGCCACCCGGTTGAAAGGTCGGAAAGCGGATTGCCCCCTCGTCCAGCGATTTTTGCTTGTCGATAAGGCGATCGACATCTACGGTCTGCACCATGCCCAGCCCTTCACAGGCTTTGCACATCCCCAAGGGATTATTGAATGAAAAGGCATTTGAATAGCCTACAAAGGGTGTCCCCATACGCGAGAAAAGCAGGCGGAGGGAAGCATAGATATCGGTGGCCGTTCCTACGGTCGACCGTGCATTGCCGCCCAATCTTTTTTGATTGATGATAATGGGGACGTTCAGGTTGTCGATTTTGTCCACATCAGGAACGCCAATATGCTGCAGCCGGTTTCGGATAAAACTGCCCTGTGTTTCGCTGAACTGCCTTTGGGCTTCGGCACCTATTGTTTCAAAGACCAAAGACGACTTGCCCGACCCGGAGACTCCTGTAAAAACAGTAATTTTTTTCTTTTCGATCTGTACAGAAATATTCTTGAGATTATTTTGCCGGGCATGTATGATGTTTATGTGTTCCATAATCATTAACTTTGGTAATTATTAACTAAGTTAACTATTTTAGGGGTGATGAACAAAACCGAACGCAAATTTTATGAAGTATTTACCGATTTACAATGCTTCATCTTGGCCAATATGAATAGGGGCGACATCAATGGTGTAACAGCGACCCACTACAATATGATTGAATATATTTACCGTCACGATCATTGTATCGTAAAGCAGATCGCGCAGGCCTTTCATATAAGTCCGCCCGCAGTTTCCAAACAGCTCAAATTTTTGATCGCCAATAATCTCATTGAGCAGCAGCAGTCCTCGACCGACCGCCGTATTTTCAATTTGAGCGTAACGGATCAGGGCAAGTTCATCATCGACAATTCGGAGAATTTCAGGGAAACCGTGGCCAAAGAAGCGGCTAAAAGCCTGTCGGAAGAGGAATTAATAAAGCTGAGCGAATTGCTCGATAAAGTAATGATGGCGGTAAAAAAGTAGTGTGATAGGACACTACTTTTTTATCCCCATCTTATTTCCCATTGAGGTGGTCGCGCACAAAATTTAGCCAATGCTTAGAATCAATGGTTTTATCAATAAAGACGTCCGGTTGTAATCCAATGTCGTCTACAGGGAAGTCTGGAATACGAAAACTTTTAGATAATCCATAGTACAGTTCAATATCGCCACAGGGTGATGTAACGATATTTACATTAGAAATATCAAGCATGCCTTTGGTTGTTCGACCGTACAATTTTACCTTTTTGCTTTGCATGGCAGTCAATATAAATTGCTCTGTCGTGCTCCCGTTATTTTCATTGATAACGATTCCGATGTTTTTGGGGTAGGGCTGAATGGTATCCAGCTTGGTTATGTTTATTTTTTTATTGAATAAATCGACATATTCACCTTTATTGGCCTGCAATTTTTCGTAGAAGTTTTTGAACGTCTTTTTAGACTCCTCGTCAAAATCGGGATTTTGACTCAGCTCCAGCATGCGCTGATTATTTAAATCAGTCGAATAAAATAATGCACCTACGGTTCTAATCGGCTGCGTGTATAAGAAGGGGATAAGGCTACTGTAACTCGCATCACTTCCGCCTGGATTATTTCTGACGTCAATAATAAAGTTTTCGGTCGATAAGATGGTTGCTCGGTTGGCCAATATAATGCTGTCAATCGCCTTCTTTTCAGTTATTTCAAAATCAGGAATGCGGATGTAAACGGTATTTTCATTTAATTTTTCGAAAAATGGCTTTGTGGCGTCCAATGGATTTAGGTCCTTTTCAGTAGGCTGCTTATGTTGTTCGGTAGCTTTTTCGACGTTCTTTGTTTTTCCAATATAATTTACGCCGATATGTCCATTGCGAAAGAAACGGATCCATTGATTGAGCAATGCAGCACATTCCTGATTATTGGGCAATTGTTTTACTTTTTTGAGATATAGCGCATTGTGCAATTCATAGGCATCCCGGCCCTTTTTGCTGATGACGTATTGAAAACCGGCATCATTCTCTTCAAACGTTTTTTTTACCCACAAAAAATTGGATTCACAAGTACAGTTTTGGGCGAAATTTAAGATAGGTAAACTTAGCAATAGCCATAAAAATAGGACGCGTACGTTCATGTGTATGATCAGAAATGTTAATAATTGTCGATTGTACAAATATAGATTAAAAATGGAAAATACCCGCGTATAGAACGTAGAAAAGATGCGATAGTACGGATAAATCCTATTGCTGATTTTGATTCGTCTTTATTAAAACTATAGTGGAACCTCGACTGTCTATAGTGTGCAGTTTACAAGATGCAAAGTCTGCTATATAAGGGTTTACACGGTCATTGTATAACCACGAGGGCATATCTTATGAAACTATAACCGTATTAAAGATTCGAAAAAATGAAAAAGAAAATAGTCATTTGCGATGATGAACTTCTTATTTTAGATGTATTAGCCATTGCCTTAGAAAGTGACAGCGTTGAAGTGATCAGCACATCAAAAAGTACGGAACTGATCGCCCTTATTGAAATTGTGCAACCTGACTTGTTGATTATCGACCTAATGATGCCCTGGTTGACAGGTGATGAACTTGTGCGCGAGCTAAAAACAGGGCAACAATATAGCCACATACCCATTATCATGATGTCTGCAAGTGCTAGAGCGCCAAGAGTAGCCGCCGAATGCGGAGCAGATGCTTTTCTGGCAAAGCCGTTTGAACTTGATGACCTCTATGATTTAGTAGAGAAAGTGATGTAAGCGTAGTTTTGGGAAGCGGACCAACCTTAAGCATAGTTTGATCCGCTAGGTTAAAAAAAATAGGATGCTTTAAATTCTTACGCCTGTTTTTTAGTAATCCTGCAGCTGTTGTACATTAACTTAACGGATTGCTGAATCACTACTTCTTCCGATTGCGTATTGAATTATTGATTGATCAAACGATATTAATGGCTGAGCTGTAACTTTCCGATAAAGGGACGATTATCAATCGTTAGAATAGCTTCTTTAATGGAATAGCATAGCTGGTAGTTTTCGCTCAGTGTTTTTTTGCGCGCTTCAATTTTGTATTTTTCGATCTTATCGACTATCCAGGTTGGGTCTAATGGATCTGAATTAAATTTGGTGATTAATACGGTAAATCCTTCTTTCTGAGCACTGATTAAAGTGTCTTTTGTGATGTCTACTATTTTCATAGTGAGATAATATACGAAAAAAAATACGAAATGGGCTTTGCTGCGTGGAGCTAATGACCTTGTCAAGGTCCAGACAATTGAACCTAAATGTACATTCTTTAAACAATACGGCGCTAAAATTTGGATGCTCAGGGATCGGTCTAGGTGCCGTGAAGAAGATTGCAAAATAAATGAAATATAACGAAAGGCGATTCGTGATTGCATTATTCTACTGGTTTGTGTATAAATCCATCATAAATTGACTTTCCTAAAAATAAAACCTAATTTTGATTCATCAACAATAACTAAACCAGCAGATGAGTGTCACACATGTCCGACAATTGTTTACCCAGCTTTACGAAGAAAATTGGGTGAAGTTGTATGTGCATGTTTTCCGCATGTTGGACGATCGTGACGAAGCCCGTGATATTGTGCAGGAAATATTTGCCAATCTCTGGGACCGCATGGAACGACTGGAAATTGAGCATTCCTATCAGGCTTACCTGTTTCGTTCGGCCCGGAACCTGGTGATCAACCGCATCGCCAGCCAGGATGTCGGACGTAAATATGAACATTACCTGGAGCATGCCGCTCCGAGCCTTGAAATTATGCCCGACGAATTGCTGCGGGAGAAGGAATTGGCTGCGCAGATCGATCAGGCGATTGAAAAGCTGCCCCGTAAAATGGCTTTGATCTTCAAAAAAAGCCGTTTCGAACAACGTAGTTACCGGGAGATTGCCGCGGAATTGGAGATCTCGGAGCAGACAGTCAAAAAGCAGATATCCAATGCGTTGACGGTATTAAGAAAAAAAATACGAACTATTTTCATTTTTTTCTACCACTAAAGGGCCGCCATCCTGTCTTCTAATCAATAAACAGGATAGCACCTATGAAACCACCCTTATCGAAACAATTACTGCAGCGCTACCAACAAGGTCTGTGCAATGCCGAGGAAACGGCACTTGTCGAAAGTTGGTACAATCAGCTCAGCAAGATAAATAATGAAAAAGACATACCTGAGCTTGATCTGGCGGCCGAAGACCGACATTTCCAACAGCATATTTTTGGACCCGTATTGCGGGGGCATCGCCAACGCCGTGCCTATCTAAAGGTAGCTGCCAGTCTGGTATTCTTTTTGATGGCAGGCGTCGCTATATATTTCTTTTCCAAGCCCCAACGAGCACCGAAACCTTTGCCTTTTAGTATCGGTCAATTCCAGGCGGATCTGCTGATCGGCAACGAAGTGGTCAGCCTCGACGACAAGAAGCCGTTTAGCCCCGCCTATATGGCGCAGGAAAAAGGGGCGAAGGTGGCTGTCAAAACCAAAAAGGGGCAAGAATTCAAAATGGAGCTTCCGGATGGTACCGTCGTCTGGCTAAATGCCGATAGCAAGCTGGAAATCGGATCGGGATATAACCTACAGGAACGCGCGGTCTTCCTGACGGGTGAAGCTTATTTCAAGGTGGCAAAAAATAAAGCGAAACCTTTTATTGTTCATGTCGGCAACACCAGCATCGAAGCCTTGGGAACCGCTTTCAATGTGAAATTATACGAAAACGATAGCCAGCTGTTGACCACACAGCTGGATGAAGGAAAAATACGGGTCAGCAATGCGGGTCTTCAGCAGGTATTGCTGCCGGGACAGTCGATCGAACTGAATGTACAGAACGGCGTCTTCCAGCTGCTGCAGGAAAACAGCGCACAGGATGCGGCCAATTGGAAAGACGGTTACTTTGAATTTGACCAGACCCCGCTTCCCGATATTTTGGCCGATCTCGCCCGGTGGTACAATTTTACCTATAGCCTGTCACCCGTCTATAATAATAAAGTCCTAAGCGGAAAAATCAGCAAAAAAGAGTCCTTTGCCGAAGTGCTTAAAATATTGCGATTTGCCGGCATAAATTATACCATCGACAAGGACCGACTCGTCCTTGTGCCCTAACCAAGCCCAAAACAAACGAATATTCAATCTAAATACCCTATGAAACAATCCGTAAAAACACTGCTATTGATGCTGATGCATGTCAATGGCTATGCCTTTAGCCAGCAGGCAGACAAGGCAGTTGACCATGTTCAATTTAAACAGCTCGTCAAAGCCATTGAGCAGCGCAGCGATTATCGCTTTGTTTACGACCCCCATGAAATTAACCCCGATCTGCGGGTCGATGTCAATTTAAACAATGCCAATATCCCGGAGCTTCTTAAACAGGCCTTTTCGACAAAGGGCATCCGCTATCAAATCGTCAAAAATACCATTGTGCTCCAAGGAAAAGGGGCTAGCAAATCCTTGCAGACCACCATCTCTGGCCGGGTCAGCAATGCTTCCGGTGCCGCGCTGGAAGGGGTAAGCGTCCGTATTAAAAACAAGATCGCCAGCACGGTTACCGATGCCAGCGGCCGCTTTAGTTTAAGTGGGCTGCAGCAGGAGGATATATTGCTCTTGAGTTATATCGGCTACCGCAGCAAGGAAGTGAAGGCCGCAGGCAACGGTCCCCTGGAAATAAGCCTCGAGGTCGATCCGGGCAACCTGGATGAAGTAGTGGTCATCGGTTACGGCACGTCTTCCGTACGCAAAAATACCGGTTCGGTATCAAGCGTGACCAGCAAGGAGATCGAAACACAACCGGTACTCGATCCCCTGGCAGCCTTGCAGGGCCGCGTTGCGGGACTTAATATCGCTTCCAATTCGGGCTTGCCGGGCAGCTCCTTTCAGGTGCAGCTGCGCGGGGTCAACTCCTTGACCAATGGCAGCAGTCCGCTTTACATTATCGACGGTATCCCATTTTCGGACGAAAGCATGAATCAGTTTACCGCAGCCAATGGCAATCAAAGCCCGCTGAGCCTGATCAATCCCAAGGATATTGAACGCATCGATGTGCTTAAGGATGCGGATGCCACAGCCATTTATGGCTCCCGGGGTGGGAACGGCGTGATCTTGATCACAACAAAAAAGGGCAATAAGGGCGGGCTTAAAATAGACTTTAATGCCAATGTGGGCTCCAGTAAAGCCATTCGCAACCTGAAGATGCTGAACACGCAGCAATACCTGGACATCCGGAAAGAGGGCTTCAAAAACGATAACTGGACGGCAACGCCAGATAATGCGCCGGATCTGCTTACCTGGGATCAGTCTGCCTACAGCGACTGGCAAAAGGAGTTTTATGGTGCATCGGCTCCTTTCTCCACGTATCAGCTGTCATTTTCCGGTGGCAACGAAAACACGCAGTACCTGGCCAGCGCCAATTTCAACCGTCAGGGTGATCCCCTGCCCGGTAATAAAAACTATCAGCGTGGCGGTGCACTGTTGAACCTGTCTACACAGTCCAAAGACCAGCGATTTAAACTCAACAGCAGTTTCAACCTCAACCTCGACCGCAACAACACGGTCCCCACAGATATTGCACAGTTTTATAACCTGGCGCCAAATTATCCTTTATACGATGAAAATGGCAACTATTACTGGTTTCAGCAGACCTTACAGAACCCTGCAGCCTATATGGAGCGCTCGAGTATTTCTAAAGCTAAATCCCTGCTGGCCAATTTTTCTGCCGAATACGCCATCTTACCTGAATTGGTCGCGAAAGTCAATGTGGGCTATAATCTTAAAAGCATGGACCAGACGCGTCTACTGCCCAATGCGGGATTTAATCCATTGACGAGCACGGGATCAATGGCCTCTTACGGGAATTCGGATTACCAGTCCTATATCATTGAGCCGCAATTAAACTACAGCAAAACAATTGGTAAACATGATTTCAAGTTGCTTTTGGGTGGCACCTGGCAGCAAAGGGTCACCGAAGGGAAATACTTCGATGGCAGCAGCTACCCGAGTGATTCGCAGCTGGATAATATAGCTGCTGCAGGGATCCTCGCAATCCGCAACAATCAGTATGCCGATTACCGCTATCAATCTGCATTTGGACGTATCAATTATGCCTATGCCGACAAATACCTATTGAATTTCAGCTACCGAAGGGATGGTTCTTCGCGTTTTGGTCCCAACAATAAGTACGGTAATTTTGGATCGGTTGGTGCAGCCTGGGTATTCAGCAGTGAAGAGTTTTTCCAGGATCAGTCTATCCTGAGCTTCGGTAAGCTCCGTGGCAGCTGGGGGGTGACGGGCAATGATCAGATCGGCGATTACCAGTACCTCGATACCTGGGGCACAGGCTTTGCCTACCAGAGCATCACGGGGCTTTATCCGACGCGGGTGTTCAATCCCAATTTTGGCTGGGAAGAAATCAAAAAGAAAGAACTGGGCCTCGACCTTGGTTTTTTCAGGGACCGTATTTTCCTGACGGCCAATTATTACAACAATAGATCAGATAACCAGCTGATCAATATCGTGCTCGCACCGCAGACAGGCTATAATTCTTATTTTGGTAATACCCCCGCACTGATCGAAAATAAGGGCCTTGAATTTGAGCTGAGCAGCGTGAATATCCAAAAGGAAAAGTTCAGCTGGAAAACCAATTTCAATATGACTTTCCCTTCCAATACCCTGCTGGACTATCCTAATCTTGAAAGTAGCAGCGATGTAAGGCGATACGTCATTGGCGAGTCTACCCGTATTGTGCGTGGATTTCAGTTCACGGGAGTGGATCCGCAAACGGGTATCGCTCAATTCCTGGATGTGAATGGTGATGGGAAAATCACCGAATTCAATGATTATGTGACCCTGGGTTCACTGCTGCCGAAGTTTTATGGCGGAATCAACAACAACCTGAGTTATGGCCATGTGAACCTTGGACTGCTGTTTCAGTTTGTCAAACAGGAGGGACCCTCCATTGGTTATGGCCCGCAGGCCACGACCATCGGTGCACTGGGCAACCTGGATGAATATGTATTGCGCCGCTGGCAGCAGCCGGGCGATGTGACGGATGTGCCGCGTGCAACCGCCAACAGCGCCAACGAAGCCAACCTGGCGTTCCGCAATTACTACCGTTATTCATCGGCAGTGTGGGACGACGCCTCTTTCATCCGCTTAAAAAATGTATCGCTCAGTTACGACATCTCCAAATGGGCACAGAAGATCAATATAAACCGTGCTGTGCTGCAGTTCAATGCGCAGAACCTCTTTACCTGGACAAGCTTTAGAGGTATGGATCCCGAGATGCCTGGTTTTGACCGCACTTATGTTTCGGATGTCAATCCTTTTGGTTCGGTGCGGAGCAGCGCCACACCATCGCTGCGTACCTATACCTTCGCGGTTCAGCTCACTTTTTAATGATCATAAAACTAAAGACTTACACCATGAACAAATATATCATCTACAGCCTTTTTGCAACGCCCCTGTTGAACCTCTCCTGCAACAAATTTCTGGCAGTGGATCCCCCCAAGACGGAAGTGGCGGCAGCGTCGGCTTTCAGTGACGAAAAAACGGCCACAGCAACCGTGGGCGGACTCTATACGAGTATGAACAACTACAATAACCAGTTTGCCAGTGGACTGATGAGCATCGTGCTGTCCAGCCTGGCCGACGATTACAACTCGGCCTTTACAAGCTACGATGAGTACAAATACAATCGGCTGAGTCCCGCGACCTCGTACCTCGATCGGCTGTGGTCGCAACCCTATAGCTATATCAATCACAGCAATAAGATAATCGAGGGAGTTGAAGCTTCGGCACTCAGCGCCAAGGTAAAAGCACAGCTCTCGGCAGAAGCGCGTTTTACGCGGGTATTCAATTATTTTTACCTGAGCAACCTCTTCCAAAAAGTGCCCCTAATCACAGACACCAAAGATCTGGAAAGCAACAACCAAAAAGGGCCAGCGTCCCGGGAGGAGCTCTATGCTTTTATGGTGGGCGATCTGAAGCAGGCTGCTGTGGATATTTCCGATACCTACCAGGGCAATGAGCGTACCCGCCCCAATAGGAAAGCGGTTGATGCGCTATTGGCCCGGGTATACCTGTATCATGGGGACTGGGCCGATGCGGAAGCGACAGCCGACAAAGTCATCGGGGATAACCGGTACGAACTGTCGCGCGACCTCAATACGGTCTTTTTGAAGACGAGCAAAGAGGCCATCTGGCAGCTGCAGACTGTCAATCTTTCGACGGCAGGTGTCAACACCTGGGAGGGATTCAGCATCGTTCCGGCCGTAGCGACGGCACGGAGTTACTATCAGCTGTATGATGCGACCGTGGCGGCTTATGAGGAGAACGACTTGCGTAAATCACAATGGTTAAAACCGTATGTGGTAAACAATAAAACACTTTATATGCCGTACAAGTACAAGTTGCGCACAGCGACACCGGTTGCCGAATACAATACCGTGCTGCGCCTGGCCGAGCAGTATCTGATCCGTGCGGAAGCGCGGCTCAACCAAAATAAGCTGCAGGCGGCACTACAGGATATCAACCAGATCCGCGAGCGTGCAGGCCTCGCTGCGCTGCCACAAACGCTGGACAAAGCAGCTATCGCCCTGGCCCTCGAAAAGGAACGGCAGCTGGAGCTGCTGGGCGAATGGGGCCACCGCTGGTTTGACCTGGTCCGCACAAACCGGGCCCTGCCTGTACTTTCGAAGGTCAAAACAGACTTTAGTCAAAGCGATACCAAAATACCGATCGCCAGTGCTATTTTATTAACCAATGGTAATCTCCAACAGAATGATTAAGCTATATAAACAGGCCTCGCTGCAGTTTAGACAGGCCTTGCTGCTGCTGTTACTGCCAGCAACCCTGGGAGCGCAGGCGCAAGTCAGCATCCTACCGGAAAAAGCAGCCGCCGGTGATACCGTGACCATCAGCTTTGATCCCGGTAAATCTGCCGCTGCTCCTGGCGCAGGGCCATTTTTCGTGGACTTCAACTACTCCAATTTTTACGAATTTCCGAGCCGCATGCCCATGCAGCGCGAAGGCGGACTGTGGCGTGTACGCTTTAAACTGCCGCCCTACGCCAACTTTTCCTGTTTTACGATCGCCGACAAGGACAAGAAATTTGTGCAGCGGGCAAGCGATAGCAGTCAATACGAGATCTACGTCTATAAACAGGGGAAACTGATCGCCGGTAATTTCCTGGGGAAATCGTATAGCGTACCCGTCCAGGATAAAACATCGGATCGCATTGTGGAGAAACAGGAGTATTACCTCAAAAAAGAGCTGAGCTTGTATCCCGACAACTACGAGGCCCAGCTCCGGCTGATCGTCCTCGAGATGAAAAAAAGTAACCCTGCCCAGCAGGCCAGGCTCCTGAAGAAGGGCTTGGCCGTGGTTGAAAAGAAATTCCGCAGCAATCCGCTTTTTGAGGGGAACCTCAACAAGGTGACCATGGGTTATCTGATACTCGGTCAAAATCAAAAAGTAGATTCGATCCGTCAGGTTGTGATCGACGAGTTTCCCAACAAGAAGATCGGCATAGCCTATCGGCTCAATAAACTGTTTAACCAGCCGGATTCCACGGCGGTGGTCGCCAAGATCGGACAGCTTCTTGCCCTTAAAACCGCCGATAATGAGGCGGCCTATGGCAGCGCTTACGACTATCTTTTTACCTACTATGTGCGGCATGGCGACAGCGTACAGGCCAAGAAATACCTGCCCCTGATCACCCGATGGGAGCAGGATCCCTACAAATGGCGCGCCTACAATCAATATGTGCAGCTGCTGTTGGATCATAAGCTGCTGCTCAACGATGCATCCAAGCTCAATCTATACCTGTTGGACAGTGTGGCGGCCTACCCGGTGAGCTTAATACGCTATTTCCCCGAAACAGGTTATCTGGTGGCGCATGACCCCGCCAAGGCTGATAAAATCGCTGCGGTGAAAGCAGAACTTATGGCCAATCAGGGGCTTATAGCCGCGCAGTTAAATCAGCCCGAAGTAGCGCAGGACTGGTTTGCCAAAAGCATCCCTACGCTCAAATCGTCGGCACTGCTCCGGTCCATCGCCCTGCAGTATCAGCGGTGGAATGAGCAAGACCGTGCGATACCCGTACTGGAGGCAGCCTATCGCTATGCGCCTTTTGACCCACAGATCCGGCAGCTGCTCGACAGCGCGCTCGATAAAAAGGGGATAGGCAATGCCGCCGAGCGGCAGGCCTATTTTAGCCAGCTCGACAAGCAATGGAAACAGGGCTATTACGCGGAGTTTCAGAAGATCATCGACAGTACACCTCTTCCAGAAGACCTCAGCATCGTTGATATGGACAAAAAGCCCTTGCTTAAGGCGGAACTTGCGGGCAAGATTGTTGTCATTGATTTTTGGGCAACCTGGTGCAAGCCCTGCATAGCCTCTTTTCCTTATCTGCATCAGGTGTACAAAAAATATGCGGATGACCCGCAGGTGAAATTCGTTGTGCTCAATTCGGGAAGTGGAAATAGCTGGGACGATGCGTACAAATGGGCGCAGGCCAATCGCCAATTTGACTTTCCATTTTATTATAACCAGGATAAGAAGTTGAGCAGTAAACTGGAAATAACCTCTATTCCGACAACGTTGATCTTGGATAAAAAAGGGAATATCCGTTTCCGAAAGGTGGGCTTCGAAGGTGAAAAGCTGCTGCAGAGCCTCGATGCCATGATCGAGTACCTGAAAGAACTGGATCAATAACCTGGGCATGTCGTACCCCCTTTTTTTGGTATATTTGCCTTACAAGTGATCCTGGTTGGATAAACTGTAATCAATATTTATGTTTGAGAAGAAAACTATCATCACTGTACAACATCCCGAATCTATCCATCATTTAAATGGGATGGTCGGTTCGTGGACAGACTGGGAGCTGACAGAACTTGGAAGGCAGCAGGCGGAAAATATCGCCACTAATCTGCAATTGGAGTTTGGGGATAAAAATTTTTCCCTGTATTCATCGCCACTTCGCAGAGCCAGTGAAACTGCCCAAATAATCGGAGAGGCCTTTGGGCGCAACCCACAGTTCATGAAGGCGTTAAAGGAAAGGAATCTAGGCAGAGCGGTGGGGCAGTCGGTACAATGGCTGAAGGACAATATCGAAAACCAAGAGCTAACCTGCTTTGATAGATGCTTTAGTGATGCAGAATCTCGTTATGATGTTTGGCAAAGGCTGAAGCCGCTGTATGAAAACATCTGCTACGGGGAGGAAGAGTATACGCTATTGGTCTCGCACGGAGACACTTTAGGAATATTCCATGTGATGTGGCTGGGGCTGGATGTCGAGATGTTGGATAAAATACAGCTTGCGGGCCGCAGCGCCGGTGTTACTATTCTTCAACAGTCGACCACAGGAAAAAGAGTCATCAGCAAGCTGGGGGATATGAGCTATCAATTATGAGCTATTAATATATCCAGTTTACATAAAGATATGATAGGTCGCAATTGTTTATGGCTGCTATTGAAGCCACATTGTTAGGGATGAATATTGACCGGTTCATGATCTTGGGTATCAATAAGGTAGTTGTTTAACTACCTTATTGATGCCTATTACCTTTGTGATAATACGAAATGTTTTTGTTGATCGCCTGCGCCGAATCATTTCTTTCAGGCGATACCGTGGCGGGGGCGTATTGCAATGACACAATATCGCTGCTGTCGATGTCGGGCATTTTAAGCGGACGGTACCACGAAGGTGGGTTTGTTAGATTGCCCGTCTGCTTGCGGTCTGTTTTTGCGGTTGATTCTTGTACAGAACGCTGTTTCCAACGCCTGTAGACAAGCAGTGCTGCTCCAGCAACTGCCGTGATAACGAGTCCGATTTGTGCTTTCATGCTTTCTTCTTTACGACTTGAACAAAATTCCTTTCCAATTGAACAATGCTCCTTTCAAAAAGTTCAATAAAAAACAAATCAGCTTTTTGGTCAATCGTAATAAGGTCTTCCAACAGTGCATTCGAACGTTAGTCCACCAGTGTCACCAGCATATCAGCCAATTTTGTAGGTGCTGTGAGCATGGCATCGTGGCCCGTCGCGATCTCCCGATAGTGCCAGTTGAGTGTGTTGTCGGCGCGCACCTTTTCGCTCATCTCCTTCATAATGGGCAGCTGTGGATAGGTACATGCGATATAGACCAAGGGTAATCCATTGCCATACTTGTTTTTTAAGTGCAGCCGCTGTGCAAATGTGCCAAAGGGTTGTGCACTGAGCCTTTCCTTGACCCAGGAAACCATACCGGGGGCTGTAACACCAAACAGTGCAACATCAAAAGGCGCAAAATTCTCTTTCCGCTGAATGTTTTTGAGCTGAATTTCTTGCACTGCCTTGGGTTGCAATGAAATGGGGCTCTGGCCATCTTCAATAATCATGGCGTCGAGAAAAATCAATTTGTGTAATCGTGAGGGAATGCGATCGGCAACTCCGGCAATCACGGCACCGGCATAGCTGTGCCCAACGAGATACACATCGTGCAGATCTTCCATCTCGATCAGGTTGACGATGTCCTGGATATGGGTGTTGATGTCGACCGAAGGTTCGATCAGGTGTTTACGTTCACCAAGCCCCGTCAGCGTCGGGGTGTATACCTTGTAGTGAGCATCGGTGAGCTGCTGTGCGACGGCCTGCCAGCACCAGCCGCCATGCCAGGCCCCGTGAACCAGCACATAGGTAGGCCGATGATCTTGGTGTTGAGCGTATCCACTTAACATGGCGCAGCTTAGCAGGACAAGCAGAAATAAAGTTCGCAGTTGTTTCATTTTTTTATAATTTTATACTGTTTTTAATACCTGACAAAGGTATAGGCAAGCTTTTGTCCGCACAATAACTCATCCTGAAGTGAGTGGCTATAACTCGATATTTAAAATGGCAACACCCCGAAAAAAACAATCCACCAACACGGAGAATCTACAGACTTTGGCACAGGCATGTGATGTGAACGAAGTACTGTTGCAAATAGCGTTGCGTTGGAAAATGCAGATTCTATACTGTATTGCAGCGGATGTATCGCAATTCAGCACCTTAAAAAAAATGTTTCCGACACTTTCAGATCAGGTACTGAGCAAACGTTTAAAGGAGCTGAAAGAGGAATCGCTTGTCGTTACCGAAGAAATTGAAAACACCGTACCGCCTCAGATACGCTATAGCCTAACAGAAAAGGGTAGGGAACTGTTGAAGATTATCCTGAATCTGCATCACTGGGGGCTAAAATGGAAAACTACAGGCAATAACTATTGCCAAGTGCATTCGGAAAGCGATCAGGATCGCGTTTTTTAACCCTATTTAAATCTTATGGATTCACTCTTTCGCGCCTGGCAAACAAGCCGTATGGCTTACCTCAAGTTCTTCGAAAATTATTCTTTGGAACAGCTCAATCGCATCCCCGAGGGCTTCAGCAATAACCTGATCTGGAATATCGGGCATATCATTGCTACACAGCATAAATTGATTTACATCGGATCGGGGGTAGAGGGACATATCCCCGAGGAGGTGTTTATAAACTACCAATCCGGAACACGGCCGACAGCGCTTGTATCACAACAGGAAGCAGATCTGCTTAAAAGATTGCTGTTCGAGCAGATTGAACCGACCATCCGTGATTTTAATAATAAGGAGTTTGTTCGTTATCAGGAACGCACAACCGGAACAGGCTTTCACTTAACCTCCATATACGATGCCTTCGAATGGAATAATTTTCATGAAGGACTGCATTTGGGGTATATGATGAGCATTAGAAAGTTTATTGCGTTGGATTAATGCTTACGATAAGGACTTATTTTTACCCCTCATGTTGAAGTTCCAGTGACAATGAATCACCAAGGGACAAAGTCCTGGATATTGGTGCCGGAGCAAGGAAAATCTGCCGTGTCGGCGGGCATGTGACTATTGTCTCAATCTTTGGCGGAAGATGGATTAAGCCCAGCAACTTATTCGTGCTGGGCTTCGTACTGCTGTTATTTTCTTACACAGCGGACATTAAATCCATAATTGCCACCATAAGCCCGCAATGCTTTTGTCTGATAGCGTATGGAATAATAAAAAGGCTTTTGGTAATCTACCGTTGCATCATCTACCATGCAGACCGCATTGCTGCGGCTTCCTGTACTTGACCAGTAACCCATCGATACCTGTTGTGTAAACGGTCGGTTGATGTGTGAGTCTATGCTTTTTCTTGTGGCATTGATCGTGCCGTCCAGGCGGTAACCATTGAAGGTGAAGATCAGCTTATCACTATATCCCGAAAAATCGCCCTGACCTTTCGGAGAACCACTGTCAACATTGATGCTCTGGTTCACAACAGCATACCACTGGTAAGTATCTGCGGTACGTATGGAGCCACCCTGGTTGGGTAGACCGTAATATTCGTAGCTGCTTGTATTGACCACGCTTGTCAGCTCACTTTGGGTAGGCATACGCCAGGTATTTGCGGGATATACCAGCGCACAGGGGTCTCCACTGCCCGCGATACCTGCTGGTGTCGTCGCTTTCCAATTCCAATATTCTGATTGAGAATTGCCATCATAGGGCGGGATTCCAGCGTCGGCTTTGAAACGGTATTTGTCGATCTGACCGGAACTACCATCGTACCATAGATCACTTCTCGCCCAGGAGATGCCATTGACTTTAATTGCCGATTCGATCAATCGGGTGCTCAGCTCATATTGATCGCCTGCTCCAGGGTTGAACGATGGGTTGTTTAAGGGCAAATAGGTTGACGTAGTGCCATATTTCCGGGTAGATAATGTTGTCGTTGCTGGGGGATATAAAATCTCATGGTCCAGCTTGATCGAAAAGATCGGCTGTATCGTTAAATTCTTGGCGACGATCTGTGTACCGGTTGGGAGGATGGTGTAAATAGAAACCGTCTTTACCAGATCACCGGTCACCGCAGGGTCCTTATCTGCAATATTGGCCGCAGTATATGGGGCATCAACGGTTTTCAGGGTGCCGAATTGGCCCGTCAGCAGATCGAAATCTGCTGCGTTGACCAGGCTCTTGAACTGTGCTCCCGTGCCGGTGCCGATCAGAAGTGATTCAAAGGACTGAATGCCGCCAAATATTCCCCTGGTATCGATATTGACATCAAAACGGACTGTTTTATGGTCAAATACGATTTCCAGTAGATTTTCCCCAGCTTGGGTATCCAGTGTGCCCGATGCATACAGCACATCTTTGTTGGCTATATCCGCAGCTGCAATTTTTCCCTTGTTCAGGTCGGGTACTGTGCTTGCGTTGATCGAAAACGCTACCCACTTATAGTGCATGCCTATTTCGACAGGAATTTCGGGGTTTTTACCCACTGTGGCAACGACATTGTGCAGCAGGTTTGTGCCGTCCTGGCTGAAGATCAATAACCGATAGCTGGTTGTATCCGGCAAAGCGGAAGCCGTCGTGTTTGTGGCTGCTTTTTTTGCAGACGCCAGCAGGTTTTGTTTTACAAACGGGCCTTTTGAGGAGACTAGGGCATCAAAGCCATTGGCTTCAATGAACGTTTCATCCAACGGCCGATCAGCCACATGGTTTGCAAGGGCGGCCTTTGCCGTCAGGCTATTGACTTCCGATGTTGTTCTCGGGCTACTACCCTTAACGCTTACCTTTAAGACATCGCCATGTGTTTGTTCGGGTGCTAAATCTTCCTGGTTTGATTTACAGGAGTTCATCGCGATGAATATCGTACCGAATACGGCCCAAAAAAGGAAAGGGCGAATGTGTTGTCTGAGTTGTTTCATGTTAAATCGTGTCATTGGATACCTTAAAAATCAAAGTCGTTTGAACCACCACCGATATCGCCCTTATTGGACCAATCATTTGCACCTGGAGAATCTGGTGTAATAGGGTCTCCGGGGCGCATGGTGGCTCCAGAACCGGCAGCGATGCCTTCTTCCATTTCAATAATTGTCACATCGAGCATGGGGGTGATGTACACCTTTTTTGAGTTTTTTTTATTTTCCATCGTATTTCATTGTGGCTTTACTTACTTGGTCTGATCTGTAGGATGCTAAAGTGAATTGGATCGGATTATTCTGTGCAAATGTTTGCTATTCAATTCGTTGTACCGTGAAGATGTGCCTATTTTTTACAGCCACAAATGTCGAAAGATAACCTGGACTTATTTATGCACAAAAATGAAGAAGTTTGGTACAATTTATCTATTTCCGCATCAATTGACAATGCTGTGTGCAGTCGGGTATATACTTTTTGTAACCTGTTCGCACCAAATGCACTTGGAAAAAAGAAAGCCGAAGAATCTGATAAGAGCTGATGCCGCGCTTGCAACACCGACACGATGATTGGCCAATAACTGCCTGTCCATGGAAACGATTGAATTGACCTTTAGCGGCTGATAACCCCTGATGATCAGCGCCGATTTTTGGGGGGGTAAGCAAGTGGTCTTTCACTTGGTGACGGGTAGGCTTTGAACTCATAATGCTTTTATTTGATGATTGTTGTATTCTCCAGTGGGCGTTTTTTTCGTTTAATAATTCTAACCTAAAGGTAGGGATCTGACGGGCGACGAGACTTAATGCAGGTTAAGAAATGCAATTAATAACAAGAAATTGGAATTCCCTTCATTGGGGCAGTAGAAGTTTCCGTTAGCAACAAACACACAGAAATTATGATTTTGTAAAGTGATTGAATAAATTGGAAAACCCATAGAATGCGAATAATCTGTTTATTTGTATATTCCATCTGCGGGTGGTGACAATAGTGCAATTTAAACGGATATAATCTGTCACAGGAATAAGGATTAACGACTTACCAATGATTAATTTGCTTATTGAAAATATCGTCAAGTACGTGGAACTGGAACCTGAAGAAAAGAGAAAGATAGCAGCAGTGGTCTCGCTGAAGAAAGTGAAACGGAGGGAAATGCTCCTACAGGTTGGAGAAGTTCAAAAATCGATCATTTTTGTGGTGAAAGGCTGCCTGCGCAGTTATGCTTTGGATCATAAGGGATTTGAACACGTGCTGCAATTTGCACCAAACAACTTTTGGATAGGTGATCTAACCAGCTTGAAGCTGAAGCACCCGAGCATTCTTTACATCGATGCGATATTTGAAAGTGAGATCCTGGTAATTTCCCATACAGACTTTGAAGCACTTTACCATGCCGTTCCAAAGCTGGAACGTTGTTTTCGAATATTATATGAAAGATCCATCGCAGCATCGCAGCGCCGGATTGTTGAAAGGCAAACGCTGCCGGCATTTGAACGGTATCTTTGCTTTCTAAACAGATTTCCCGATTTATGCCACATATTGCCCAAGCGGATGATCGCATCTTACATCGGTGTTACACCTGAGTTTTTCAGCCGACTGGTGCATTTATCGTTTAAGCATAAAAAAGAATAACATCTGGTCTTTTTATAGCTGGTACAGGACAGTCGGTAGAAAAACCCGCATTTTTGGATAAGCTTCGCTTTGGAAGGTGAAGCTGGCCGCTGTTTTTACCGAAAGTTGCGGGATTTATTGGAGAAGTTGCTGTAATTATTACTTTTTCGAAATTTACTGACAGGGATTGTAAATTGCGGCGTATTGCCGTTGTGTCCATGCGAGATTGGTGGTCGCGTCGTCATGGCTGTACGGGTTGATGCAAAATGCTTACACGTTGCTAAAAAGTATTTTTCGGTCGTCCATTCGATAGTGAAAATGTTTACAAATGAATAGAACAAGATGTTTGGAGCGTAACTTTGAAGAATACCAAAATAAGCTGGATTCAAATAACGAGGTGTTGTACTATCCGCTGATCGGCAAGTCGGACACAACAGAAATATGCCGGCATGATTTTTTTCTGCTCTTGCTGGTTGAAAGTGGCACAGGAATCCATACAATTGATTTTATCGATCATCTGATAAGACCGTGGCAGTTGCATCTCGTCCTTCCCGCCCAGCTGCATCTGCTTGAAATCAGCAAGGATGCTGTGGTATATCAGTTCCTGATCGCTACAGAAATATTTAAAATATTTGCTGGGTCATTCCGTTTTGGAATGGCGGTTTATCGCAAAAGCCCGGTATTTGATCTGAATGAGGAGGAGTTTTTAAGTCTGTCGAACGAATTTTTAGGTATCCGTCGAGATATTGAAAACAAGGAAATGTTTAGGAAGCTCGTTGTTGCCCGGTTATTTGTCATAGGCTATTATGTGAGTCAGATGGCTGCTCAATTGGTGGAGGATAAGACCGTATACAAAGGTCACCCGCTACTATTTGAATTCTTGGCACTTATAGATAAATATTATACGAGTCATCGAATGGTTGCTTTCTACGCAGAGAAATTGAAGGTGACCCCCAATTACCTGAATGTACTGTGTAAAAAAGATTTTTATTGTAAAGCAACTGAGCTTGTCGACGACAGGGTTTTATTGGAAGCGCAAAGATTGTTGATAGCCGGGGTTTCTATTAAAGAAACGGCTTTTGAGCTCAATTTTTCCGATGTGTCTTATTTTTCAAGATATTTTAAACTTCGGACAGCACAAACGCCCAAAAGTTTTCGGGACATGTACTTGCTATAGCTTCACAATTTACCTATCGGGGGCCACAAAGATTTCTATGTGGCCATTTTTATGCTTTTTTTTAAGAGCGCTCAGAGAAATGAGCGCTCTTCTGCTTATGAAAAACAGCTGGGCAAATCGGGGCGATTTCCAGCGGACCTTAATACAAAGTTCCTGTTTCGGAATGATAAATTCCTGGTTCAACATAATAAATTGTTTTATTAGATTATCCAATCGCTTTATATAATTATAACTAAATCAATCGCTGAAATTTACTTCTTCGTTTCGTTATAGAGCCGAATAAGGGCTTGTGATTGAACGGCGCTGTCGCTGCAAAGTCAGCTTTCTCGTTCAGTTAGTTATGCTTAACTCGTAAGAAATAAGGTGTTTGTCGTGTTTGTTACAGTAGTTATGCCTTTTTTTAATGGGAGTCTTTTAAAGCAGTTACCGCAGGTTTTAACGAATACCATCGGATCGGCAGGGGCTTAAATTGGCCCTTATGTAACATTCCTGCTATTGAGAAAAACTGGAATTTACTTTTATTTTTACCCTATCCAATTTTATATCAACATATAAAAGCGTTGCGTGTCAAATGGAAGCTGCTATGTTGACTGAATGGATTTTTAGCTATAGTATGCAATGAAAAAGAAAAAATACAAGACGGAATTATTTAAGGATTTTCAACAAAAGCAGGGACTTCCCGGTGATATTATCTGTTATGAAATTGACCAGCCTCTTTATCAGGCTATACCTAGAGGGCTGGATTTCTTTTCATTTATGCTGTTCGAACATGGGAGTGGTACGCATACCATCGATTTTGTGGAATACCCGATTTATGACCGTCAGATCCATTTGATTTTTCCTGGTCAGGTTCATACCTGGCGTATTGAGGGCAACGTGAAGCTGCACCTCATTTTTGTTGCGGGGGCGACTTTCAGCATCATGGAGGATTACCTGGTCTATCCCGTGGAATATTATATGAAAAATCCCACGCTGAGCCTTTGCACCGAGAATTTTGACGCGATTCTCAGTGAGTTCAATGGCATTAAAAGAGAGCTAAGAAATGAACATTGGCTTTCGGAAATCATATTCTCTAAATTCCGCGTAATTAGCCTGATGGTCAATCGGGAGATGCTGGGCAGAATCGATCGTGGAAGCTATGGGAAGCCAGAGGCGCTATTTACCCGATTTTCGATATTGATTATTGAATATTGCAGAGAGAACAGAAAGGTTAGTTTCTATGCAGAAAAATTGGGAATCTCGGCAAACTACTTAAATATACTCTGCAAAAAGCATCTCAATATGACGGCGAATTCTTTTATTGCCAAAGAAGTCCTGAACGAAGCCAAACATGAGCTTATCATTTCTAAAAAATCCATCAAGGAAATTGCTCTAGAACTGAAATTTAATGATATCGCTGGTTTTTCAAATTACTTTAAAAGACATGCGGGTATTTCGCCCAGACAATTTATAATTGACCAAAGAAGAGTGGACTAGCAATCGCATTGACCGGGTTAATTATCGGGATAGTTGGATTGTAAAGGCTTTCGGCCAATATCGGGTATAATGAAGGAAGCAGGACAGCCCTGCTTCCTTTTTTGACCGTCCTAATCCAGGTAAAAGAAAAGCCGGCTGAATGTTTGATTCGGTGCTTTTGGCGCAATAAAATAGGGTTGAACTTTGCCCTTGTCGTTTAATTTTGGCAGAAAGAACCCGACTGCAGGCAGTTTGCTTTTTGCTTCATCGCCGTCAAAAGCCCACTCATCATCGGTATTGGCTTTGGTAAAATTGACCGTGGCATTCGACAGATCAACGCCTTTCTCAAAATCCTTCGATGGTAGATAGTCCACATAAAACCACCTTCCGGGAAGCACATTTTTTGCGATGTACTCCTTACGGATATCGCCCGTCGTTGCATTGACCTTCTGCAATGAAATATCAATCGGGAAATCAATGTTTTTATCATAAATATAAAAGCCCAGTTTATTGACATTGGGGTCTGCAGCAGGTGGGGTCACTTCCTGCGCCTTGCCATCAAAATAGACGTAGTTGAAATTGACTTTGATCGTGTTTTCAGGCAATTCGGCACTGTAAACCACTTCCTTGGTCTCCGTATCGGTTAAGGTAACTAGTCTTTTTTTTGGTATTTTGTAGCTGTAAGCCGTTGCAAAATGGATATTGTGCTGCGGCTGGATGATAAAAGCGCCATCTTTATGATCAAATACAGTGGTATCAATGGCGATCTGCAAAGGATGGTCACTGCCATTATAGCCATTGATCAGAATATGCATCGCGCGTTCCACCTCCGCAGCGTCCTTGTTGCAGGCACTGAACAGGAAGGGAATGCCGATCAGCAGGAGCGCAGTGACCAGGGAATACAACTTTGTTGACAAATTTTTCATACTTTATAATTCTAAAACCTTATTAAACCGCATCATGGTGTTGATGGGTGCTTCATTGATGATAAACAACTTGGAAATGGCTTTTGTGGGTGAAGGGACAGGTGCACCCGAGCTAAGCTGGCTGAATTCAAAAGACGATCCTTCGGTATAGGGGATGTCGGTGCCTGCTTTATAAATATAGGCCCGAAAGAGTACCGAGGTCTTTTCTCCCTTGTAGTCCTGGATGCCTAAGGGGAAGGGATCAAAAACGAGGGGTTGGGAGAACGTATTGGGTGTTAGATTTTTGATCCGTATGACCTCTTCAAACACTTTGGGCGTGAAATAGTATTTTCCAAATACAATGTCCACGGGCTCCCGGTAATTTAAGATGTTGGACTGGAGCATATAGATCAACTGTACTTTACCCTCCACAGGTGCCGGCACTTTTGGGAAATCGGCTACTTTACCGTCCATGTAAATAATATTGAGGTCTGTTATAGCCGCCGTATCGTTGGCTTTGATTTCCCGTTCCAGCAGAATTTTATCGGTCGCTTTGGACTTCATGGTAAATTTTAAACGCTGCTTGGCCGGGTCATTGAAATTATAATTCGCAGCAAAAGCGATGCGGCTAAAGGCTGGTGTTACCGTAGCGCTAAAGGTGTCCAATTGCAGGATAAGTTCCTCGTTGCTGTTGTTGTAACCACTTAAATTGATCATATGCACATTGGAATGATACAGCAGTTGGTCGCCACCTTTATCGCATGAAAGGAAGGTGGATAGCAGAAAAAACGAGATCGCTGTGGCTATTAAGATTATTTTTGTTTTCATATCGGTTGATTTAAAAGGTATATCCGATGGAAAGGCTAAAGGAACTCCCCACTTTCCGGTTAAAAGTTTCTTTGTCGCCTATGCGCATCTTTTTTGTTCCGTCTTCGGAGGTCTCGTAGTAACCTTCCTCATATTTCTGGGAAAAACCAAACTTCCATTCGTAGATCTCGTCCCATTCCTGTGTGGGCCATTCGGAGTTTGACAGCCCTTTCCAGCGATCCTGAACTTTGAACGTCTCGGGTCTGTTCACATAGAAGCGAAACGGACTGTTCAACAGATTGCTCAGGTTCAGTTTAAGATCGAGGTTTTTGTTTTTCAGCAATTTGTAGCTTAACTGTGCGTCGAGTTGGTTGCGCGGGCGCTCGTATTCAACCAGATCTTCGCTCATGGCTGTCATAAAAGTTTTATAACCCATATGGTTGAAGGCTACGTTGGCTCCTAAGCGGTCCCCGGCGTATTGGATGGCCGCGTTATAGACAACGGGGATCTGTCCATAAAGTGGGCGCTTGCTTTTCAGGAATTGCTTTTCACGGTATTCAAAGGTATTTCCGTATTTATCGGTGCCGATACTTTTTGCCCTAAATTCGGCCGACTGCACTTCAGAACTTTGAAGCGTAATGTTTCCGCTGACATTGAAATCCTCCAGTAGGGAACCGGGCGCCATAAAGCCCAGGTTTTTGCGGATATCAAACTCCAGTCCCTTTACTTTGGCCCATTCCGAGTTATTGGTGGTCACATAGATGCGGTGCGACGAATCCATCATCTGCCGGTACAATTCGATGGGGTTCTGAAAATATTTATAGAAAAAGCCGATGGAAATAACTTCGGCAATGGAAGGATACCATTCAAAACGCATATCATAATGGTCAATTAAGGTCGACAGCACACCTTCATTCCGACGGTAAGCACCGCCCAATGCGGGGTCCTGCCGTACCATCTTGGAGTTTTCAATCAATGCCGGCCGAACCACGGACTGTGAGTAGGCCATGCGGATGTTGAAATCGGGTATGGGCGTCAATGTTAGGCTCACCGATGGCAGGTAGCGCCAGGTTTTCTCTTCGGTTTCGGGATCGGCCGTCATGCCCACCAGTTTGCCCGTTTTGGGATCGACAAAGCGTTGCTTGCGCATCGCAATGGTTCTGGCATCCATCTGCAGGTCATTATCGCCATTTTGCAGGCTTTTATACTTGAAGTATTCGGCACGTACACCCCAGACCAGTCGGATCCACGAGTTGAAGCGGTTGTCGAGTAGACCATAGACGGCCTGGTTTATATTTTTTCCTTCATAGGCACTGACGGAGAATGCTGCCGGGTAGTAAAACATGCCATGTAAGGGATCTGTGAACTCCAGGTATTTCGACCAGGTGTTGACAGGCGTAAAGGTATTGGCACCGACAGAGACGATAGGCAGCGAAACCCATTCGAACAAGCCATGCCGATCCATATATTGGTATCCGGCTTTGAGCGTCTGCTTTTGACCGAGCCAATTTGTCCGGTAGCTCAATGCACCTTCCGCAATTTTGTTGGTCTCCTTATAATGGTACTCGGAGCGTGTAAATGTTCCGTCGCCAGCATTGGCGTAGTGCGAAGGGATCACATTATAAAGGGTATCATTTAAGAAACCGATCGGAGCGAGCCAGGCTTCGGTGGCATCTTTCTCGCGGTTGTTCAGCTGATTGCGGGCAATATTCCACTCGAGTTTGAAATTGCCGAACCGATGTTCGCCATCCAGCTTATTCTGCAGCATATCGATAAATTTGGGACGGTCATATTCGCGGATAGCTGGCCTCGAATCGTAACCAATATCATTTCCCCAGCCTTCGATTACGGAAAACTGATTGTTGAACATCCGGGAATAGAAATTCCGCGAGGTTATCTTGTGATTTTTGCTGTTCCAGCCCAGGTTGACCAAAGCGCCTAAGCTTGAATTAAAGTTATACTGTGTTGAGGTCGTTGGATGGATTTCTTTGCCCGTGCTGACATCGAAAGTTGTCCCCTCTACTTTTTGCCAGTTGCCGCGCTCAAAATTGGAGATATGATCAATAGATTGCTCATTTCGGTAACTGAGCGAGCCGACAAATCCAAAGACGCCCTTTGTACCACTATAACTCCGTCCCAGGCTGAACTGGTAGTTTTGCCCGGGTAGCGCCGTATATTTTCGGGTACCCAAACGCTCCAGTCCGCCGATACGCTCGTTCTGTGCAGCGATCATTTCCGGTGTAAAAGGTTTCACGCCTTCAGGCACGGGTTTATAGGGATTGGCAGGGTCGTAATTGATCCCGTCGAAAACGGTCAGATCGCGCGGGAAATTGCCCCTTGTACCATCGTCAAAGGCCAGGTAATCTAAGCTGCCGCGGCCATAGCCCAGGAAATCTTTGCCCGTGGATCCATTGATATATTTACTCCCCACCGAAAAGGAAGTGAAGTTTTTGACCGGAATGGCCAGGGTGTTGATCTGTACCAGTCCACCGCCAAAACCAAAGCTCAGGTCGGGGGACGAAGTTTTGTGAATAATGACATTGTCGATCAGGTTGCTGGGGACAATATCAAATTCGAAGTCCCGCACCTGCACGTCTGTACTGGGGAGGGTGGCGCCATCCATCATGGCCAGGTTGTAACGCTCGGCAATACCGCGGATCACCACCCGACGGTTGTCGTTTGTACTGACGCCGGAGATGCGTTTGAGGGTCTCACCAACGTTTTTATCCGGTAAAACGGCAATTTGCTCGCGACTGATCCCGTTGGAGATGGTGGCTTCATTCTTCTGTTTGGCATATAAGGAAGCCACACTTTCCTGTTTATAACTTCCTGTCACGACCACCTGCTCCAGGCTTTTCACCACGCTCTTCAAAACGATGTTGAGATTGGTCTGTTTGCCGGACTGCACCACGATGTCGGTGATTCTTTTTGTCTGATGCGAAATGTAGCTGACTTCGATGGTATAGGTGCCGGGGGCGAGGTTCAAGCTGTAGCTGCCATCGGCTTTACTTTTTAAGGATTGGCCGCTTCGGAGCAGCGTAATGCTTGCATCGGCGAGGACTTCCCCATTTTCATTGATGATTCGTCCGCTGATATATCCTTGCTGTTGGGTGGTGCTGTTGCCGATGCTGGCGGATCGCGGAAGGGGGATAGCGGCCATGCTTTTTGCCGAAACGATCACCGACTGATCCTTCATCACAAAGCTGAGCGGCTGGTTTTTGAAAATTTGGGCCAATACAAGATTGATGTCGGTATTGCTGGTTTCTATGGTAACGGGTCTGGCGATGCGCAGCAGGCTGCCTTCGATCAGAAATCCATACCCCGTCTGTGTACTTATTTTCTTGAAGACTTTGGCCAGGGAGCTGTTCTTCTCGGAGAGACTGATGTTTTGTCCTATTGCTCCGAAGCTGATCTGTAGCATGCCAAAGAGTGTCATGAAGGTGCTTAGCTTCATTTTCAATAGTATTTTTGTATTTTTTTTATACATTTGTTAAGCTGAAATATGTGTTCATTGGATCGAGAAATTCATTGGCCTATTCCGGCTTTTTGGCCAGTAGTGTTGCGACCACTATTGGCTTTTTTTGGAATTGGGCATGCGGTATAATATTCTATCAGGCGCTGTCCTAGGGCAGTCACCGATGTCAGTGCTTGTCTTATTTTGTTTCTACGATAAGCCTCCTTCCTTGCATCTCGACCTGGATGCTTTTAAATGTTTTTAATAGATTCAGTACTTTTTCAAAAGACCAGGACCGCGGGATTCTTCCGGTAAAGGTTTCACTTATTGGGGTACCCTGATACTGGATATCTACATTGTACCAGCGGCCCAGTTCGTCGATGACGCTGCCGATATCGGCATCTGTAAAGTCAAAGTAGCCCTCTTTCCAGGCGATCACTTCCGCGGGGTCCACATTTTTAATGGACATGGATTCTCCCGCAACAATACCCTGTTCTCCAGGCTTGAGGACAACGCGCTGATGCGCATTGGTCAAGGCGATGGAGCCGCTCAGGAGGGTTGTTTTGGTTCTGGATTTGGATGTGTAGGTATTAACATTAAAATGGGTTCCCAGTACTTCGATCACTTGATTTTCGGAGCGTACCCGGAAAGGCATAGCCGCATTGTGTGCCACTTCAAAATACACCTCACCGCTGATGCTCACCTCGCGCGAAGAACCCCGGAAGGCTGAAGGATAGCTGATCGATGATTGTGCATTGAGCCAAACTTGCGTACCGTCGGCTAATGTCAATTGGTAGCGGCCACCCCGTGGGGTAGTAAGCGTATTGACATGTACCTTATCGACGTTCTTGCCGGCCGTATACACCAGATTACCGGGTTTCAGTTTGTTGATATGGATATTTCCTTCGCTGCTGAGCTCGCCATTTTTGGACTCGTCCAGCAGGATTTTTTCACCATTGCCGAGGGTTAAGATGGCTTTATCCGTTGCGGGATAAATGCTGCTGCTTTGCCTTTCAATAGCGGTAGGTGACTGGTCTGTCTGCTGTTTGAAGATGTAAAACGACACCGTGCAAAGGAAGATGAGGGATGCTGCTGCTTGCCATAGCCTATTTCCCGGATGAAGGAAGGATCGCTTCTTTGGAAGGGCGGTCGATGCGGATGTCTCCGCGTCGATCTGATCGAAGATTTTTTCCTGCAATTGGCTTTTCCGGAATACACGCTCTTCGGCGCTTAACCTGTCGATGAGATCTGGATTGGCTTCAAAGGAAGCGTACCAATTTTCAAGAACCTGGAGCTCATCCTCCGTTATTGTGCCGGCTTCGTATTTAGCGAGTATATCACGTATCTGTTGATGTTGATCGTCCATTTCCTGTGCTTTATACTAAGGAGTACCCGAAGTCTGCAAAAGCGGGAACGGAAATCTGAAAAAAAATACTTTGCCTATTTTTTGTGCGTGTAGAGCAGCAGAACCAGGTAGAAAATATCCATTTGATGTGCTTTGATTTCCGTGCGCATGATCTTCATGGATTTTGTGATGTGCTTGCGCACCATGGCCACCGAAATGTTGAGCTGGTCGGCGATATCCTGATTGGAACGTTTTTCGAAGCGGCTCAATAGAAAGACCTCTTTGCAGGTGGCGGGCATTTTTTCGGTGATCTGAATAATCTCTGCATGGATTTGCTTGGTTTCGAGCAGCGTGTCGGGCTGAATCGGAGCGGTATAGCCGAGCTGGGCGGCGGATTGGATATATTTATCCTGCACCTGCTGCGCCCGATAGGTTTTAAAGACCTGAAATTTAATCGCCGTTTTTAAATAGGCCGAAAGGGAGTGGCTGAGTGTGATCTCCTTCCGCCGCAGATAAAAATCGACAAAAATAGCTTGCACGATCTCTTCGGCCATGGCCAAGGAGCCTGTCCGTTTACCGGCATGATTGATCAAAGGTTCCCAATAGCGGTTATAAAGTTCGGAAAATGCGGCTTTATGGTCTTTTAGTTGGACCAATTCCACCAGTTCCTGATCCGAAAGCGTTTTCAATTCACAATTAGCCATTCTAGTTAAGCAAAGACCAAATGTAAATAGGCAATTAAACCTGAGCGTTTTACGAATATTAATAAATTATTAATATTCGTTTGGTCTGCTGCTGTGTTGGGGGCGCCGACAAATAAGCGCTCGGTCCATCAAATAAGCCGTTTTCCTTCTGTGGAAAGCGGCTTATTTGATGGTGAATACCGCCGGGCTTGCTAACCCGGGGTGTTTAGACTTGATTACCTGATTATTCAGCTATAATTACCCCGGTATCTGGCTATTTACTTGCTGTCCGGCCATACTTGCTCGGGTATTCTATATATTTGCCGAGGTCTTCAAATTTATTTGAAGATCTCGGTAGGAGCAATTCCCGACCAGGATTTTGGTAGATTTTTTAGTCCAAATAGGCGGGCCAGTATCCACGAGGTATTTCTATTGCTATTGAAGAAGGCATTGGTCACGCCTAGATTTTTGATTTTTTTGCCCGTAATGCCAAAAGGGATCTGCATCTCGTTCATGCTCGTGCCGCCGTGACCCTTCTCGATGCCACCATGATCGGTCAGTAATAGGAAATAGCAGTCCTCATAGAGATTTTGTGCTTTTAATGTCTGTATAAAATTCCCGATGGCAACATCTGCTTCTTCGATTGACGCTATATATTCCGGTGACATCCAGCCGTGGCCATGTCCGGCATGATCGGTATGCACACTGTATAGAAATACCAACATCGGATTGTCTTTATTGTCCTCGATAAATTTTAAGGCTTTCGCATAGTTGTTCTCGTACTTATCGTCCTGCTCAAAGGAGACTTCATCCAGGTATTTTTTGTTGATGGGATTGATGAGCTCAGCCCAGTTGTAATAGAATGCGGTTTTTGTATTCGGTTTCTGCTCCTTCACTAGTTTGAATATGGATGGCGAATAACCCTCTTGATCTACCTCCAAAGCTTGCAAGGGGCGGTTGTCCAGCGTCCAGTTGTTGGCCGTGATACCATGTTCTTCGGGGCCCTGTCCCGTGAGATGGCTTGTCCAGTTGGGGAGTGTGACTGATGGAAGGACGGGCCTGCTGGATAGTGTCAGCAGGCCTTTTTCAAACAGCTTGTC
Source organism: Sphingobacterium sp. Ag1 (assembly GCF_000988325.1). Classification (NCBI taxonomy): domain Bacteria; kingdom Pseudomonadati; phylum Bacteroidota; class Sphingobacteriia; order Sphingobacteriales; family Sphingobacteriaceae; genus Sphingobacterium; species Sphingobacterium sp. Ag1. Next base: position 628,219 of record NZ_LBGU01000044.1, read on the forward strand.
GATATTTGGATGTTTTGAACCCCTAAAGCCTTCGGAACTAAAACCGTCGAGACCGATGATAACAATACGTTGTGCATTTACAGCGCTGCATACAGCGAGAAATAATAAAATCAATAGGGTTTTCATGCGTCTCATCGCATAACGATAGACGCTGGAAAGTGGACTGCTGCCACGATTCCAGTGATAGGTTGGTGAATTTTTCATGAATATAAATATACATAAGTTTTGTAATACTAAACAAAGTTTATTTATACTGTATTTCTATGCGATTAATTTGTTCGAAATCAGAAAATAGACAATAAGCGTCGGTCGTCTTTTCCATGCTTAATATAGTAACAAGAATGCTATTGCTTTATTTTCTAAGTATTAAAGTGGAAATAACAATTTTAACTCCTGACTATTATTGTATAATGGTCAGAAGTTTTTTATATTTACGGCACGTTAGCGAACCTTGGGCCGATAATCTGAAAAATCTGGCTTTAATTGTCGGAATGCGCAATGATTAAAAACTTATTAAAATATGAAATATTACTTACTGACCTTTTCCGTTTCTGCTCAGGTGCTCACCAAACGCACTGAACTGATCAATTACCTCAGCCGGCATATTGCTGATCTGAAATACATTTCGGCCGATCTTCAGGATAAACTTTGCACCATTACCATCCGGACCTTACGACGAGACGAAGGCGTTGTTCTTAATCTTCTGGCCATAAGGGGTTTCAAGGCGTCTTTTCTATCGGCGACCGAAGGCCCTTAATGCGGTTAGTGGGAAAGATGGTCTAGACGATTTTGTTTAAAAGCGCCGCAGGATGAACTTTAGGATCAGCTGGGGTTAGCGTGGGACGCAGTGAACTGCTGCGATCCTGCCTATTGGACGAGCTTAAAATTACCGGTTCAAAACGTTTGTCCGTTCGATTACCGCGATTTCATCTTTCGCGGCAATCTGCTGTTTTTTTGAAGTTCTACAGTAGGTATACTGTCGTGAACGACTAAAGCCACGGGGCAAGACTTTCCGCTCCAGATAACCCTCCGCTACATATTTACGCAATAGTGAAGTAATTCGTTCAACCTTTAAAGTAATCTGATAAGTTTTTTCAAGGTCAGCGATAACCTGTTCAATGGTACGGGGATCGTTAAAATAATCCGAGTCAAAAATCAGCTGCATGACAGATTCCCGCTGATAACGGTGATCCAGATTTTGCGTCCTTTGGAGTTGGTATTTGTCAGTGACCTCATCAGTAAAGAACTTTTTGCCTAAAGGAAAGAATTTGGTCCTAAATCGACCGACATTACTGTGGGCACCTGTTTCTATTCTTAATGAAATTGATCCATCAAAAAATTGGGGCATCGGAATAGACAGTGCTTCACAGAGCGTAGCTACAGCTTCTACAGAGATCGCCGAATTTTTGTGGCAGTAGCTCTGAAGTCGGCTTTCGGGTATTTCGCAAAAATTAGCTAGGCCCGCTAATGTCATTGATGTTTTGTCAAGGATTTCTAAGATCCGCATGGAAACCCATTCAGCTAAGGCGATATTGGTGATTTTTCCCATATTAATTGCAAAATTCCGCTCGAAATTTAATGGATTGTACCATTTGTTCAGAATTCTTTTATAATGTATAGTTTTTCTTTTTTTATTTTGGTCAGCGGTCCTTTTTTTTGTTAATATCTAAAAGGATATGTTATCGACAGATGCTTAACATGAGCGGTATTGTTTATTTTCGTAATACAATTGATTAGTTGGATAAAAAAAATGACGTTAAGTCTCATTTTTTTATTTATATAGACGATATTACTGATTTTTACTGAAAAGCTGACGGTTTTTTAACACAGATAAATGTGTTTTTGACAGAAATATGTTTTTTGCTTCAATTGATTGGTTCCTGAGATCGGCACAATGCTGTCTCCATTTGCTCGATCCTTTCAGATAAAAGCGGACTTTTTTTCTTTCCGATTTGGCCATTCGGTAGTGCATACTCAGGGCATTGACCACAGGATCAGGTGTTGAATAGGGAGAGTTCGATTATTCTTTGTTCATGAAAAAGGACGGCTACCCGGCTATTTTGAAACCTTGCCAAACTCGAAGGGAATTTGGAGGCTGTCGCCAGCTAAATTTGCTTTCAGCTTTTCACCTTCCCGCCAGTAGGTAATTTTTTTAGGAAAGGGCAGCGAGTCATTCGTACATTCGAACAGACCATTTTTCATCATGGTCATCTCAAAAGCGATAAAATCTTTCTCATCAGGTGTCTTGACCTTTAAATTCCATGCACCATCAGATTTTGATAAGTGCATTTTTTCCTGGTGGATGGTATCTAGGTTTTGTAAGGTAAAAGCAAAACCAACATATTCAGTATCCTTGATTTTCTTCCAATATTCAAAGGTCCTTTTATCGTTGGCTTCTTTGGTACGCTGCCATTTTCCCACGAGCCAATCGAAGTTTTCAGACGACTCATTTATAAGCCCTAAACATTGTACGAAAACGAGCGGAATCAATAAGGAAATCCCAACTTTGATTAATTTTACCATATGATAGTTCGTTTTAAAGGTTGAGCAGTCAATAGCGTTGTAGCTTGTGAAACAGACCTGAAACGTTCACAAGGGGCGCTTTTGCCCCCTATGCGATTAAATTTAGTAAAAAAGATGGAGTTTTAAAAGTATCGAATTGGTAATCATGCTGTTAATCACAGCAGTCTGCCGCAGTTGTCGGTATGCTTATCTTGTTTCGTTTTTAGACCACAACGTAAAACCTATGCTGCTTATAAATTATTTCTGGAAAAACCCAAAACGGGCCATGTAAAATACGTTATATTTACCTGATGGAGCTTGTACTTTCTAGCGTAATTGCCGCTATTTTTATTTTTTTGGCTTTGCTGCATTTTTTTTGGCTGTTCGGCGGCCAATGGGGAATGAACGCTGCCGTTCCGACCGACTTGAATGGAAGAAGGATATTTAACCCCTCCAGACTAGGCACTTTATTGGTAGCCATCGGATTATTGATTTTTGCGTGGGTAAATCTATGTGCCACCGGGGTTTTGAAGATCTCGATGGACCCCAAGTATATTCGGTATGGAATGTATATGGTCAGTGCTGTTTTCTTCCTCCGATTTATTGGCGATATGAAGTTTGTCGGCATTTTTAAGAAGTATAGGAAGACTCCTTTTGCCCTAAGAGATACGTATTTTTATAGTCCATTATGTCTTTTTTTGTCGCTGTCCAATGGCTTTTTGTCGCTTGTATTATGAGAAAAAACAAGTGCTTTTTTTAAGATTGGAAGTGCTGTCATCGAGTAAACATTTGGAGGTTGATCGGTGGGATTATTGGATCAACTACTTTAAGACGATGTATAAAGGTCTTAAAGTAGCCGTTCGGTTTTGCGGAACTAGCTATTGTCGGTATGCAACCAGACCACTTTTTGTTGGGACTCATGCTGTTGGCCGATAATGTCACCGTAAAGGTCAGGCCTTCGGGCATTGATGTAACGATAGCCACCGGCTTGAATCAGTTTTTCGGGTGTAATGGTGGCTAGTGTAAAACTATCTTCAAATGTACGGCATTCGCTCAGGATATCCCCGAAAGGATCTAAGATCATAGAGCAACCATTTTTTAGCTGATCGTCATCCATCCCGATGGGGTTTGAAAAAACAACGTAGAGCGCATGATCATAGGCCCGGGCTGGCAGCCATTTCATCAGCCAGCTGCGTCCTTTCATTCCGTCAAACTCTAGGCGCAGGCTGGTTGGATCGTTTTCGCGGTTTTTCCAGAGCTGTGGATCGACAAAACCTGCACCGGGTCGGGAAGAAGGGGTACACATGGTTACATGGGGCATAAAGAGGATATCGGCACCTAGCAATTTTGTTGCGCGTACATTTTCGATGACATTGTTGTCGTAACAGATTAAAATGCCACATTTCCAACCATTAATTTCAAAAATAGTATAGCCTTGCCCTGCTTTCAAATGGGGGTTTATAAAGGGGTGAAGCTTGCGATGCTTTGCAATCAAGCCATTTTTGTCTACACAGATATATGGCTTGTACAAATTGTCGTCCTCATCCTTTTCAAACAGGCCGGCGAGGATAATAATGTTGTACTTAGCGGCGATTGCAATCAGCTTTTGTGTACTTTCGCCGTCGGGAACAAGTTCGGCAATCGCAAGCATCTGCTGCTTGTCTAAATTTCGGGCGAAGGTATATCCCGTTATGGAGCATTCGTGAAAGGCGATTACTTCGGCCCCTCGTGCAGCGGCCTCTTGTGCAAGTCGTTCGATAACGGTTAGGTTATAAGCCTTGTCAGCACTCTTGTGCTCAAATTGTGCGGTAGCAATTTTTAAGTTGTCCATATTTCTTTCATTGATCTATAGACAAAGCTAGATGCGGATCCCTAGGTAAAATTGTATAAACCCGACATCTCACCAGCGCTATTCTTAAATTCCATAAAATTGATCGCTAGCCGATTTGTACTATTTAAATATTCGGAAGGGGTGATACCAGTATATTTTTTAAATGCCCTGATGAGGTGAGATTGATCAAAATATCCACTTTCGTGGCTGATCGTCGTTAAGTTTGTTTCAGCTGATTTGTTGCGTAGCAATTTCAAAAAGGAATGGAATTGGACAATATTACCAAATTTTTTGGGGCTCATTCCCACCTGTTCCGCGAATATTCTTTCCATATGCCGTTCGGTGTAGCCGCTATATTGGACGATTTGTCCGACGGTAACCAATCCTTTTTGTGCTGTGATATGTTGCAGAACTGCAGGCAGTGGGCTTCGATTTGGAAACTTCTGCCGGACTGCATAGGCATAAAAGAAGGCATTTAACAGCTGTACTTTCTCCTTTGGCGACTTCGCCTGCAGCAGGTCCTCATAAAGCTGTGCAACATACTTCCTAAATACATCTTGCGTAACAATAATTTGATCTTTTAGTGCATGAGCAGCAATACCGAGTAACTTATAGAGCCCATCGGGTTGGAAGACAATAATAACAAATGAAGTCTGTGCCAGCAGCGCGAGATCCTGGAAATGGCTGATCTGACCATACAAGAAAGAAGCGGGGAGCGGCTGACTCTCGTTGATGGACAGGTGGCCTTCATTGAGCAGAAATACCATTCCCGTGTTGCCATCGGAAAATAACCGCAGTTTTTTATGCTGATCGCCAGCACTTTCCAAAAAAAGATAATGTTTGATGTAGGACGATAAAACTTTTGGAGGAAATAGCTGCATGACCTGATAGATATTTGTCTGTATTCAAATGTACATATTTCTGTCAGCTCTACGACATTGATTGACTCTATTTTTGGTCAGGAAAAGATTATTGAAAATAAAGTCTACTAATATTATAGAATTTATTTTATGTTTACTATATTTGTTTTATCAACCTAGGAGATAAGCCTGTCTTGCGTACAAGCCGCATCTTCCGCACGTAATGATCACAATGTTTCACTTAATTCATTATTTATGAACGGCAAATTTTATCTAAACCCTTTCCAACCGAGCGCAGGTCTGCGCAATGGTACATCCTTTTGTTCTGATTTCAATAAGCGAATGTGTAGCTGCGGTTAAAGGGAAGTATTTCTTTCTATAAAAGCAGCTTTTTCTGACAAGTAATCAATTGGCGTTGGCACTTGTAAATATTCACTGTTAAAATTTTACCTATGAAAAATAGCGTATGGAAGTACGCCGTGACAATTTTTTTGTCACATGGTTTGCTATTGCCTGCATTTTCGCAGCAAGCTGAGCCCCTTATTAACGCAACCTTAAAAGGTGTTGTATTGGATTCGATTACCAATCGGCCTATTGAAGGTGTTACCATAAAGCTCGAAGGTGTTACGCACCAAGTAAAGACCGACGCGTCGGGAAGATTTCAGTTTGTCACGGGGCAACGGCTTCCGTTGACATTCTCCACTTCATTTTTGGGATATAAAGGTCGAAAGATTACCGCACGGGAGGCGCAGATTCAGATCTTGCTTCAACCGAGCGTTTCTGACCTGGATGAAGTGGTCGTTGTGGGCTACGGTATACAAAAACGAAGAAGCCTTACGGGCGCAGTTGCCAAGATCGACGCTGCCGAAGTCAACAAAATTCCGGTAGCCAGTTTTGATGCCCAGTTGCAGGGTAAACTCTCCGGAGTGCAGGTTTCCACCAACTCGGGTGTCCCCGGCGAAAGTATCTTTCTGCGGGTCCGCGGAACAACATCCATCAACTCCAGTAGCGATCCCTTATATATTATTGATGGCGTATTCTTAAACAATACCTCGCTTCAGAATATCGGACTTGGTGGACGGACCAGTTCACCGCTCACAGATATCAACCCGGCAGATATCGAGTCGATTGAGGTGCTCAAAGATGCTTCGGCAACTGCAATTTATGGCTCCCGGGGGGCCAATGGTGTAATTATCATTACCACCAAAAAGGGAAGCTACGGTAGCCGGACCAAAATTGATCTCAACCTGCAGGGAGGCTGGGCTGAAGCCAATAAATCTTTGTTGCCCAAACTGGCTACAGGTCCCGAAACGGCAACCCTCGCCAACGAGTGGTGGATAAACTCCGGACTAGACAATCCGGCATTGAAACAGACTTTTGCCAACAGGCCTTACCGTCCTGTCTCGGAAGGCGGGAAAGGAAATCCCGAAGATCAGCCTACTTACGATCGCCTTGGTTTCCTCTTGCGCCACGGGAAGCTGCAGGATTATAACATCGGTATACAAGGGGGCGGCGACAAATCGCGGTTTTATATTGGTGCCGGCTACACAGGCCAGGAAGCTTTTATCAAGGTGATCGACTTCTCGCGTACCAATCTCAAGTTTAATTTTGACCATCAGATCAGCAGCCGTGTGAAGATCGGTCTGACCAATAATTTTTCCAGAACTTACCGCAATCAGGCACGTACAGGCGATGGCCCACAGGTAAGTCTGTTCAATTCGGCCGTTTCTTCGGCAACGAATGTGCCGATATTCAATACCGATGGATCAATCAACGGTACCGATAATACGTATATCCTGGTAGACAACTACGATGTTAATACCACAAGTCTGCGTTATGTGGGAAGTGCCTTTGCGGAAATCGATCTGCTAAAGGGACTAAAATTCAAATCCAGCTTTAGTGCCGACTATAACCTCTACGACGAATCACAATACTGGAACAGTAAAACCAGTATCGGTATTGCGAATAACAATCAGGCCACCTCGGGAATATCAAGAAATGCAACCTGGATCAATGAGCAAACCTTGTCGTATCAGAATGCCTTCGGTAAGCATAGCCTCAATGCTATTTTGGGAAATACTTTGCAGAGCAATGTGCTTGATTACAAGTATTTGGAGGGGAATGGTTTTGCCAATGATTCCTTTAAACAGATCTCATCGGCAGCCAATATCATTGCCGCCGACAACTGGACCAAATATACCATTGCTTCCTATTTTGGAAGGGTAGGTTATAGCTATGCTGACCGTTATTTTGCAGAGGCAACCCTGCGGGCAGATGGCTCGTCCAAGTTTGGTGCCAACAACCGATGGGGGTATTTTCCCGCTTTTTCGGCGGGCTGGCGGATTAGCCAAGAAGCCTTTCTGGCAGATCAAACCTGGTTAAACGACTTGAAAATAAGGGCTTCCTATGGATTGACGGGCAATCAAGCCGGAATCAGCAATTTCGCTGCCAGAGGTCTTTGGTCGGGCAATGAAAAATATGCGGACAGCTATGGCAAGGTGTTGCCAAGTACAGGGCCTTTCCAGCTGGGCAACGAAAATCTGCGCTGGGAGAAAACAGCACAGGCCGATCTTGGGCTAGATGTGGCGTTATTCAAAAATCGCCTGTCCATTACCGTGGATCTTTATCATAAATATACCTCCGATCTGCTGCTCGAACGACCTATTGTCGGTAGTTCTGGTTTTTCAAAATATTGGGCCAATGTGGGCGAGATCAGCAACAAAGGCTATGAAGTGTTGATCAATTCGCTCAACGTGAAAACAAAAGACTTTACCTGGAATACAAGCTTCAACATCTCGGGTAATAAAAATAAAATCGAGAAACTGCCAACGCAGATCACCCAGTATACCCGCGATTGGGTGATCCTGAAAGAAGGTTATTCGCTCAACTCATTCTGGCTGTATGAGCAGTTGTATGTCGATCCACAGACCGGAAAGGCGGTATTTGACGGACAGCTGAGCGATGGTTCTTTGCCCACTTCGGCACGCAAGGTATTTCGCAATGCCTATCCCAAGTTTTATGGTGGTATAGGCAATACCTTTACCTATAAAAACTTCGATCTGGGTGTAGACTTTAGTTTTCAATATGGCAATTACGCGGTGAACCTCAATCGCTATTTCAGAGAGCGTAATCCGAGCAGTGGTGGGGTGTTTCAAAATGTGCTTAACAGATGGCAACAACCCGGGGATATCACCGATGTGCCCCGACTGACATCGGAAGGGCTCAACTATACCATCGATGCCAATAGCCGTTATCTCGAAGATGCCTCGTTTTTGAAACTCAGACAATTGTCATTTGGATATAAACTCCCGAAAGAGCTGGTAGAGCGGGCTAAACTGACTGCTGCGCGTATCTATTTTGTAGGTTCCAACCTCTTTGTCTGGAGCAAATATACAGGCGATCCGGAATCGAATGTCACCAGCAACCCAAATGCGCAGGGGATAGGTTCATTTGGAACTCCACCACAGCCCCGTACGTTTCAACTTGGGCTCAATGTTACTCTATAAACGTTAACCTTAATCCGTAAAGCTCATGAAAAAAATTATATATTTCCTTTATCCACTTCTTGTCCTTCAGCTCAGTGGCTGCAGTTCTTTTTTGGAAGTTGAGCCCAGAAGTTCTGTATCTGATGAAGTGACTATTGTCGATGCGAGTTCTGCTGCAACAGCAGTACGCGGCATTTACTCTGCACTTCGGTCCAACGATTATTATGGCTATAGCTTTCAGCTGCTGGGATTCTTTTCGGCAGACAATATTGTATATCGAGGTAGCCAGACTGTCCATCAGACCCTGACCAATCATACGGTTAAATCCGACCTCGCGGTGTTGGCTACGGCTTGGAACCAGATCTATGCCACCATCAACAGGACCAACCATGTAATCAGCAAAGTACCCAACCTAGCGTTGACGACGACTTTCACCGAAGCCTACCGCAACCAGCTTGTGGGGGAAGCCTATTTTGTGCGCGCACTGGCGTATTTTGATCTGGCCAGAACTTGGGGTGGTGTACAGATCGTGTTGCAGCCGACAACTTCGGCCAGCAGTCTGCCGCAGGTCAAAAGAAGCTCCCTGGCCGACACCTATGCACAGGTGCTGCAGGATCTCCAAAAGGCGGAACAGCTCTTGCCCAATGACACCAATCGCATCCGCGCTACCAAGAAAACAGCCCGCGCGCTGCTGGCAAGATTTTACCTCTACCAGAAAAACTGGAGCGAAGCCATAAAATATGCATCCTATATTATTGACGACAACGCCAATTATAGCTTGGTCAATCCATACCGCTCGTTTTATGCCAACAATACCTCCAACACCAAAGAGTCTGTCTTCGAATTGGTCTATGATATCAACAATACCAGCGGTCAGGCCAGTCAATGGTTATCGGGCAATAATGGCGGGACTGCATGGATCAGACCTTCGCAGGGGATCTACGACCTGCTGGTGGATCCCACGATCGGGGGAGACCGTGCTGCGCTCGTATCCAAAACCTCTTCATCCACCGATCCGAATATCCTGATTGGCAATCTCTATTACCGAACAGACCGTACTGATCCCGTCTTTTTGATCCGTACGGCCGAGCTTTATCTGATCCGTGCCGAAGCCTTGGCTCAACGGAATGGTTCGGGCGATCTGACAGCAGCATTGGCTGACTTAAATGCCGTACGCTCGCGCGCCAACATTAAACCGTTGCAAGGTCTGGGAGCTGAAGCGCTTCTGCAGGCTGTGGAAGATGAAAATCGCGTGGAATTTGCGCTGGAGAACCATCGCTGGTATGATCTTTTGCGGACGGGACGTGCACAGCAGGTGCTTAATATTTCTTCCGTGAATAGGCTTTTGCTACCGATACCGTACGCTCAGGTTTCGATAGATCCGGATCTACAGCAAAATCCTGGCTTGGATTGATCGATGAATCAGGTGTTTTTTTTCATTTAATCGTATTGAAATGACCATATTAACAGACTCTCATTTTTTTAAGCGCCATCGCTCAGCGATCGCATACATTGGCCTGATTTTCTTTTTGATACTAAGTATCCCTTACGACCCCAATCTTTTTAAGGACCGTTCATTTGGGGATCTGTTTTCCTTGGAGAACTGGTTTGCGTTGGCCACTTACCGCACATCTTTTATTGCGGAGAGCCCTTACGTCGGTACGGATGTACGCGGATATTACAATTGGGCTATTGCGCTGCTGCTCGCGTTGTTGCTATTTTGGGCCTTTGGTCGTAAAATCAGGCAAAGTTTTCAGGCCAATGATGATAGCGTATTTTATTGGCTTCGCGTCCTGCTACGCTATCGTTTAGCCCTGGCAATGATTTTCATTGGTCTTGTCAAAATCATCCCTATACAACTTCCCGAACCGACCATTAGCGAGCTGCATACCGAATATGGTGATTTTCTGCTCTGGAAGCTCTATTACCTGACCAACGGCATTGCAACCGCGGGCTATCTACCGGTAATTGGTGCACTGGAGATTGTGAGTGGACTCTTTTTACTGAACCGGCGCACAGCAATCATCGGGTCGGGGTTGCTTATCGCTGTATTGCTCAATGTTGTTATTGTCAACTATGTCTACGAAATCGGTGAACAGGTGTTTAGTTCATTTTTACTACTGCTTGCGGTCGTGATCTTCTCGTACGACTGGCCCCGTTTTTATCAGCTCCTGATCAAAAAGGGAGCAACTGTTCCCGACGGGTTTTGGCCTGTATATGGACGCCGCATTGCGCGCATTCGCCCTTATCTGCAGGTCTTATTCCTGCTGCTGATCGCTGTATTTAGCGTGCAGGCTTACTTGAGCTGGAAAAATTCGGATTATCCCTTCCCCGATGAAAAAGGGTTGGAAGGAGCAGCAGGGGTATACAATGTGAAAGATTTCGTGTGGAAGGGCGATACCATCCCGTATTCGCTGAGCGATACATTGCGGTGGAAGGACGTAGTTTTTGAAAAATGGAATACGCTCAGCATACGCGGAAACCGTTCTGTACGGGTTGATAGCCTCAAACCACGTATCGCCTTCAACCGCGAGCGTAACTACGAATACCTAGGCAATGGTGGCCGCGAATTCTTTGCTTATGCGATCAAAAAAGGAGCAAACAAGGAGGGGACAGCGATCAAATTGACGGGAAAGGTCAGTAAAGGCCACACCTTTTCCTTTGTGGTCAATCGCCCGGATAAGCGCACGCTTGTGCTTGATGGTGTCAACCAACTCGGCGATTCCCTGCATGTGCGCCTGGAGAAAATAAACAAGAAATACCTGTTGCAGGAGGGGCGCAGAAAGCCGATCCGTATTTATTAACGATTCATTTAGACTAAGCTTATGGCAACGATTCAATATTTGGAAAGCACTCCAACCAGCCAGCAGGGGCAGGGTTGGAAATACTGGGAGAAAGTGGGATTTAGATTTACTTTTATTTTCTTTATCCTGATGGTAGTACCCCTGGATGGGGACTGGTACGAAAAAGTATTTAAACCCGATTCGTTATACGATTGGATGGCAACGATCGCCGGTGGCTCGCGCACAGGTTGGATAGAAATAGACAGCGAAAGTGGCAAATGGGGGTTCGCGTCGTACACTTCCTGGTGGCTCAATGGCGTGATAGCTGTGCTGGGCGCTTCCATCTGGACGATATTGGCCCGGAATAGCAAGGTGCAGCGCTACGATGCGCTTTATTATTGGTTGCGGGTGTTGGTACGTTACCGCATTGCTTTGGGACTTATCGCCTTTGGATTTATCAAGTTCTTTCCGATGCAGATGCCATTTCCATCGCTTGCCAATCTGAATACCGACATCGGCGAATATGCTCCCTTTAAGTTGTACTGGCAGATCGTCGGTGTATCCTATAAGTATGAGATTTTCTTAGGCTTTTTGGAGATCGCCGCAGGAAGTTTACTCTTCTTCAGGCCTACTGTTGTCATCGGGGCCATTATCAATGCGGGCGTGCTCTTTAACATCGCTCATGCCAATATCGCCTATGACGGCGCGGTACACGTATACAGTTCGTATTTTGTTCTGCTTTCCCTTTTTCTATTGCTCCAGTACCTGCCAGCGATCTGGAAGCTCTTTATCTTGCGTGAACCGGTGAGCACCTATTACTATGTGCCCAAGTTTCTCAAGCAGTGGAATAAACCCCTGTATTTCGGCCTTAAGTCAGTCATTGTGGTGCTGTTTATATTTGTTTACGGCTTTTACCGCTATGAGCGTTTCTATGATGAAGGGCGTTTAAAGGAACCGGTGCTTCCAGGGCTGGCAAAAGCAGCAGGACATTATGAAGTTTCGGGTTTTCTGCTCAATGGAAAGCCGCAGCCTTATTCACCGGCCGATTCGGTACGTTGGCATGAAGCCTTTTTTGAACGCTATTCGACCTTGGTCTATAAGGTCAATAAAGCCAATTCCATCGATCTTGGCAATGGCACTCCGGCCTTGAATGATGTGCTCAAAACGTATGAATTTACAGGCCGGGCGGGAGGAAAGAACTACCTGTATTATGAAATAGACTCGGCAGAACATGCACTGTACCTGATCGACAAAAATCAGAAATTTAGTAAGGAGCAACGAAAAAAACTCGATGAAAAACTGGATGTGGGACTGAAGGCCCTGTATGGAAAAGCAGAAGGCGATAGCTTAGGTATCCTGAAATGGGCTTACGAACGACCAACGCCAGAACAGATTAGACTCAAGGGGCTAGACGCCAGTGGTAATAACCTTGAAATTACGCTCGACCGGGTTAAAGAATCCTATCTCACCGGTAAAGAATGGTATATGAAAAACACCCTCTTTACCTATTAATCACCTTAAAAAATAGCATGTTATGAATAGAAGATCATTTATCCACCGTTCAGCTGTCTTTTTCACGCTTGCTTCGGCAGGCCAGGGCATATCCTGTTTTGGAAATACTGATCACAGCGGGGCGGGCTACAGGATCAAACAGTTCGAAGATGAGGGCCTCGCACAGTTTTCGTATGCGATTTTGGCAGATAAGAAAATTGTGCTTGTGGACCCTGCCCGTGATCCCAGGCCTTATTACGCTTATGCAAAGGAACAGGGTGCCACAATTATCGCCGTTGTGGAGACCCATCCGCATGCTGATTTTGTGAGTTCACATCTGGAGATCCATCAAGAGCAGAAAATTCCGATTTATGTGAGCAAGCTTGTCCGTGCAACGTATCCGCATCATACGTTTGATAATGGCGATAGGTTGAAGATTTCGGACCATATTGTGTTGCATGCCATCAACACCGCTGGTCATTCACCTGATAGTATCTCTATTCTGTTAAAAGAAAACGGTCGCGATGTGGCGATCTTTTCGGGGGATGCGGTGCTGATTGGCGGGGTGGGAAGGCCCGATTTGCGCGAGTATTCGGGTGAGCAGGCGACAGTACGCGAAAAATTGGCGCGGCAGCTCTATCATACCGTGCATGATGTCTATGCCAACTTAGGCGATCAGGTGCTTCTGTATCCGGGCCATGGTGCTGGGTCGCTCTGTGGCAATGCCATAAAAGGCGCGAAGCAAAGTACCATTGGTGCAGAAAGAACGCATAATTTTGCCTTCCAGCAACAATCCGAAGAAGCGTTTGTCAAACAGATACTAGCAGACCGTCCACCCATACCGATCTATTTTCCCTATAATGTGGCGTTAAATCGTCGGGGAGCAAAGCCATTGTTGGCTTCGTTGTCGGGTATTTCATTGGTTTCGGCAGCTGCGGTGCCTCATGGATCAAGCACTGTCCTTGACACACGCTCAGCTTCAAAATTTAGAGCGTCGCATTTTCCGGAGGCCATTAATATCCCCGAACGGAGCAAGTCGGAATCTTGGGTCGGGACTTTTATTGAACCGAAAGACGGTTTTTATCTCGTTGTGGATACCAAAGAACAGGGGCAGCTGCAGCTTGAAAAATTGGCCAAAATTGGCTATGAGCAGTTTGTAAAAGGGATTGTGCTGTATGGGGATTTCGCAGGGCAGCCTTCGACAGCTTTTGACCAGACTGCTTTCGACCGGGCGCAAGATCACTATTTTATCGTCGACGTACGCACCGCCGAGGAGGCTAAGGCCGGGCCAGTATTCAAGGGGGCGCATAACATTCCGCTGGCGGAACTGAAGCAGCATATTGCCGAGCTACCGGTCGATAAACCTATTGTCGTGCACTGCGCTTCGGGTTATCGTTCGGCCATTGCAAGTAGCCTGATCAATGAATCGCTGCCAAAAGCGCAGGTATGGGATATCGGTGAACATATTAAAACCTACAAGCAATCGGTGAATTAACACGAGGAATCACACTTAAATGCATACATGATATGAAAGATTTAAAACTATTGGCTACGATGCTGTTAGCAGTGGCAGTGTTACTCAATATGACGAACTGCCAATCCAGGCAGGATACCAAGGAAGCCGTAAAAAACAGTCAGGTTTCATTCAAAAAGGAAGAAGGAGTGCGCTTTAAGCAGGAGCTCGAAAGCATGAATAAAACGAACAAAGTACCTGTACAGATTCCCGACAATCCGCGGATCGTTTATGCGACCGAACAGGATGTGCTGGAGCTGGAAAACGGCATTGTTCTGTTTGGATGGCCCAGCTGTCCATGGTTTCGCAATGCCATAACGCCATTGCTGGAATTTGCCCAGGAGGAAAAGGCGGCCATCTATTACCTCAATATCCACGATATCCGGGATCTCAAAGAGAAGGATAAAGAAGGTAAGGTGATCACAACCAAGGTGGGTAGCCCCGGCTATGAAGCTATTTTGGCCAAATTTCATGATATCCTCAATCCCTATACGGCTGTGGGCGTAGACTCTATCAAACGGATTTCTTCACCAACGGTGTTATTTATTGAAAAAGGCAAAGGTGTGCATAAGGTTGTTTCGACGGTCGTATCGCAGACCGATCCGAAGATCAAGCTCGATAGCACACAACAGCAGGAGTTAAAGCAACGGTATCGCGCATATTTTTTAGATGAACATACGATTTAAGACCACAGGATTTCAACAGCATCGTAAATTAAATGGATAACATATGAAAAAAATAATCAATCTTGGACTTTTAGCGTTTGTTTTAACGACATTTACAGTATCCTGTGGATCTGCAGGCAAGAAAAAGGAAAATGGCAAAGCACAGTCGGATTCCACATCATCAAAAGGTTCTAAAAAGGATCAGCCCAATACGGGCTGCGACTAATGGACTGTAACACGATAACACATGCGAAGATTTGACGCAATTATTATTGGCTCGGGACCGAACGGATTGGCGGCAGCCATTACCTTTCAGCAACAGGGGCTCAGTACCCTGCTGATTGAAGGTGCCGATACGGTCGGTGGGGGAATGCGGACCAAGGAACTTACACTTGCGGGCTTCAAACATGATGTTTGTTCGGCAATCCATCCCATGGCCATGGCCTCGCCATTTTTCAGGAAGTTGCCTTTGGAAGCTTTTGGGCTATCGTTTGTGAAGCCGACATATGCGGCGGCACACCCACTGGACAATGGGGAAACGGGAATTCTTTACCATAGTCTTGCCGAAACCGTCGGGGGCCTGGGAGTGGACGGTGAAAGCTATTGCAAGCTGGTGGAAAAGGTTGCAACACATTGGGACGAACTAGCGGACGATATTATGGGGCCCTTGGCCTTACCAAAGCATCCGTTGCGATTAGCTTCCTTTGGTCTGGATGCGCTTCAGCCGGCAAGTTGGACGGCAAAGCGTTTTGCCAGTGCACAGGCTAAGGCATTATGGGCCGGCATGGCCGCCCATGGTATTCAGCCGCTAAGCAATTGGACAACCTCCGCCATTGCTATTGTGCTCGCTGCGGTAGGCAACAAATATGGCTGGCAAATTCCAGTAGGTGGTTCGCAGTCCATTGCCGATGCCTTATTAAGTTATTACCAATCGTTGGGCGGGGAGATCCAAACGGGCTTTTGGGTAGAGGATATCCGTGATCTGCCGTCCCATAAAGTCCTACTCTGTGATATCACACCCCGGCAGTTGCTCGCGCTTAAAGGAATAAATCTGGCTAGCAGCTACCGCAGGCGTCTTGAAGGCTTTCGACAGGGGATGGGGGTCTTTAAAGTTGACTGGGCATTGTCAGAAAAGACGCCCTTTAAAGATCGGCGCTGTCAGCAGGCCGCTACCGTGCACTTGGGCAATACCTACGCTGAAATTGCCGAGAGCGAACGGCTGAGTCATCTTGGAAAGCAAGTCGACAAGCCATTTGTGCTGTTTACACAGCAGAGTGCATTTGATTCCAGTCGTGCTCCCGATGGAAAGCATACGGGATGGGCCTACTGTCATGTCCCCAATGGAAGTAGGGTGGATTATACCGAAGCGATCGAAACTCAGATCGAGCGCTTTGCTCCGGGTTTTAAAGAAACCATTCTGGCCAAGCATACCTTTTCTCCTGCGGAGCTCGAGTTGTACAATCCCAATTACATTGGTGGTGATATCAATGGTGGTATTATGGATGTTTCGCAACTGTACAGTAGACCTATTTTGGCCCTAAACCCGTATCGTACGTCGGTAGACAGCATTTATCTCTGTTCATCATCGACGCCTCCGGGAGGTGGGGTGCATGGCATGTGCGGTTATCATGCCGCACGTACAGCGCTCAAAGAACATTTTGGCTTGTTGCCGTAAATGGCGCTAATGTACTTGTTGTCATAAATGGCACCGACCGGCTTGTTGTTGACTTACACAGCTGCCTGGGAACAGGTGATTTTTGCCGTTTTATATTTTTCTGGAGCATAGGGCCTTTAGGAAAAATAGACTAATGAGTATGTTTTTGTAATTTCGGCAGTATTTTTGCTGTATAGGGCTACGAAAACACCCCAAATAATATGTTGCATCAGGCCAAGATAATTTCTTGGCCTTTTGTATGTACTTTACCTTAAGAAAAACACAGGCAAATATAT
Organism: Sphingobacterium sp. Ag1; assembly: GCF_000988325.1. Taxonomy (NCBI): domain Bacteria; kingdom Pseudomonadati; phylum Bacteroidota; class Sphingobacteriia; order Sphingobacteriales; family Sphingobacteriaceae; genus Sphingobacterium; species Sphingobacterium sp. Ag1. Next base: position 645,299 of record NZ_LBGU01000044.1, read on the forward strand.
AATTCTGTAAAGCGATACAATAATTGACGCAACCTCTCGGAATATAATTTCACTTAATTTCACATGAGTTTTGAAGAGCGGACATTGTTGGAAACATGTGTTCGAATTTGTAATTAATTGTGGTATTATGAGCAGTACAAGCAACAGGGTGTTGTCTAGATTTATCGGTAAGACAGCATTGATTACCGGCGCAGGTTCCGGTATTGGAAGGGCTACCGTTTATCGATTTTTAAAAGAAGGAGCACGGGTAATTGCGGTGGATATCGTTGAGTCGGGCCTGAGACAGACTAAGGAAGAAGCGAGTCTTTTAGGTTATGGCGAAAATCTAAGCACTGTGGTCTGTGATATTTCAGATGAATCTGCAGTTCACACCAAAATAGGTGCAGCAATTGCCGAAGTCGATGGGCTCCATGCGCTGGTAAATGCAGCAGGGATACTACGCGCTGCCCACACGCATGAAATGACATTAGATTTTTGGAATAATATTATTAAAATCAATCTCACCGGAACATTTTTGATTACGCGGGAATGTATTCCAACACTTTTAAGAACTGCGGGTGCGAGCATTGTCAACTTTAGTTCAACTTCAGCCTCCTTTGCCCATCCATACATGGCCGCGTATGCTGCTACAAAAGGTGCAATTCAATCCTTTACACATGCGATAGCTTCGGAATACGCTAAACAAGGCCTCCGCGTTACTGCCGTTGCTCCAGGTAGTATTGAATCTGGTATGGTGCATAATCCTGGATTTCCGGAAGATGCGGATCTGTCTCTTATTGCTAAACTGACGCCAGGTCTTGGAGAAGGGTTTGGTTCGGCGGATTCTGTTGCAGGAGTTGTTGCGATGTTAGCTTCTGAAGATGGAAACTTCATCACCGGAACGGAAATCCGTATCGATGGCGGTACGCATATGTAAATACAAATAAATTAATAACAATCAATCCCCAGAAAAGCTTTTATGCCTAAATTCTGGGGATCTTATGCCTCAAATTAAGGGCAATAGCACAAGTGTTCTTCCTCCCAAACTATCGATCAGGTACAGATTTCGTACGGTCAGTTTTGTATGGTGGGCCAAACCGTATCATTTTATGCAGATAAATTGAATGTTTCGGCAAATTATAATTGGTATTTAAATTGCGGAAGTAACCCTAGTGAGACTAGCTAATAGTCCTAGTAAGACTACATAAAATAGCGGTGTTTCAGCTGCTTGTAAACACGTAGACTTACTTTAATTTTACCTTGAATGAAAACAGAAAAACTGCCAATTACGCTCACGGAAGAGGGGGTATTTTACAAAGAAATAATCGGGACAGAGGATTATAATAAGACAACAAAATGTACTTATTTTTTGATGGTACTATTTTCTGAAGGAAGCGGCACGCATTTCATCGACGCAGCGGAATATCCGATCAAAGGAAACCAACTTCATTTCTTATTTCCAGGACAGCATCACCACTGGATTACCGGCGCGGAGACAAGGGCCCAGAAAATTGTCGTAGGAAAGAAAGTATTTGAAACTTTCTCCAGTCTTAGTGAGATTTATTTCATTCGTCATAATTTGCACCCCGTTTTTAAACTCAGTACATCTTTATTTGAGGTGATATTCAATGAAATGAAAAATATCCAACGCGATCTTTTGGCACAAGAATCGGATGGCCAGTGGAGCGAAATTGTCCGTTTGAGAATCGATATATTAGTGTCTTTGATAAAAAAGGAAGCTGGAGATTATTTAAAGGAAAATCTTCTGGGGAATTCAAATGTCATTATTGATTCCTTTTGGGATCTTGTCAATATAAATTTCGCAGCCCAAAAACACGTGAGTTGGTATGCGGAGAGATTACATGTGACGAGTAATTATCTGAATATCCTGTGCAGAAAACATCTCCATATTACTGCTTCTAGCGTAATTCAACAACGAACGATACAAGAGGCTAAGCAACTCTTAAAATTTTCAGATAAAAGTATAAAGGAGATTGCATTTTATCTAGGATTTGAATCGCTATCGGCATTTTCTACATTCTTTAAGAACATCAGTGGTTATTCGCCATCTGGTTATAAAGGACATTCATCTTAAAAGGTCAATAGTAGGATCTAAAATTCGGCTTACTGATGCAGACTTGACAACATGGTTTGCCGGGAGATCTTGTGTATGAAAAGGGCATCTTGATCCTGTATAAATTAAAGCCTGGAAGGAATAAAATCGAGGTGGGGATCGTCGACCGCCATACCCTTCCAGGCAAGAGTTTATCCTGCCATCGCATGACGAACTCCTGACGGATGATATCCGATGCGTAAAATGGATGTTTTATAAAGAGAATAGTGTGTGGTATTTGTTTATAGTACGTTTCTTAAATAGCTTATTTATACTATTTTATGATTAATAATTTTTGGCCTTACGCCAGTTTGTCAGTTGCCTGTTTAGTTGCTCAATAAGCTTTGCCGAGTGTCGTGATTCTAGAAAATGGAGTTTGGTATGCGGTCAACTTGTGCATGATCTTGACGAATAAGATAAAGAGGCAGGATCAATTCGTTGTTTTTATAGGGCGAGTGCCTTAATTTAGCTTTTGTTAGCTTGGATTAGGAAGGTGTTTTAAGCCGAAAATTTCGATGGCGCGCTATTATTTTATAGTGGTATCGGTAGCGTTTTAGTAGAAAAAATATGAGCCGTACAGCAAATTAATCATATTTTTTTCGGCTTATATAAATATGTTATCTGCTTATATGCAGTCTTTTGTAGTTTTTATATCGATTAAAAGTATAGCTGTTGTTTTGCTTAAGAAAAGCAGCAAAGGTCTCTTTGGAAAATTGCTGTGTGGGGTGAAAGGATCAAATGATTGTGGAAAAAAATCCATAAATTAGGGGAACTAAACAAGCTGTTTTATGAATGTAAAATTTATCCCAAAAGCTTTTTTACTATTTGCGCTTTGCATGATCCATATAATCGGTCACACGCAAGAAAGCAACAACAATAAGAAATTGTGGGCGAAATCAATTTTGAATCAACAGGCGCCAAAACTTGAGGTCGAGCAATGGCTGACTGATGTGCCGGATACAAAAGGTAAATTTATCCTCATTGATTTTTGGGCAACTTGGTGTGGGCCGTGTCGGAAAGTAATTCCTGAGCTCAATGAATGGCATAAGAAATACGGTGATAAGCTTGTGATCATTGGTCTTTCGGATGAAAAGGCAGAAGTCATTAAAAAGGCGAGAGAAATTAAAATAGACTATTTTTCGGCGATCGATACGAAAGCTAGATTGAAAAAACAGCTCGAAGTGCAGGGAATTCCCCATTGTATTTTGGTGGATCCCGACGGTATTGTACGTTGGGAGGGTTTTCCTACATTGGAGGGGCACGAGCTAACCGATGATGTTGTCTCGGGTATCATCAGGAAGTATTCTAGGAAGCGAGGAAAATTCAGAGATAGCAGTCCATATTTTCTGCGCCAGGAAGAAGTGATGTTGGCCGGATTGTAAAAATCTGGACGAGCGGCAGGGTGAAACTAAATTCTTCTCTTTGGGGCGCTGGCCCCGCATGGAAGGGGTATAAAAAAGTGTAACGGTTACCCGTTACACTTCGCAAGAAGATTCGTGACGATCTTCTTGTGTGTTTACTTAATTATGCGATACGTACGTTAACTGCGTTAACGCCTTTTTTGCCGTTTTCTACGTCAAATGTTACACTGTCATTTTCGCGTACTTCGTTGATTAAACCAGATACGTGTACGAAAATATCGTCTCCACCAGCAGCTGGTGTGATAAAACCAAATCCTTTTGTTTGGTTAAAGAATTTAATAGTTCCTTCTTGCATTGTTTTATATATTATATTAAAGTAATCTGTACTGCACTATTGTGATAAGTGAATATGAACAATAGTTAATCGATTTTTTGCAAGAAAAATAGGATTTGATTTTAATGATCTTGGATTAACTCAAGTCCAAAAAGGTCTTTACCTCCGTTTTGCTACAAAAAAAGCTTCTGAAAATGCGAAAACTGAGCGGAAAGTATAACTTGACGATTTCAGATAAGCAAAGGCGGAGCCGATTATAATCCAAATTTAAGTATAAATTATTGATATATACAGTGTTTTATTTTTTTTTATATAAAATAAATTCTTACCACGCTTAAAACTTGCGATATACGAGCAGGATATATCGCCCCGGCAAAGCTATACGCGATAGACAAAAGCATTGATGTTCATGCCGGCACCAACAGACGCAAATAGAATAATGTCGCCTTCCTGCAGGGATTGATTGTCTAACTGACCGTGCGAAATAAGATCATAGAGGGTAGGAATAGTGGCGACGCTACTATTTCCTAAGGTATGAATCGTCATTGGCATAATATCGGGTGGTGGTACAGTATTGTATAGTGCGTAGAATCTCGTGAGAATTGCTTCATCCATTTTCTCGTTGGCTTGGTGGATCAGTATTTTTTTGACTGCTGTGATATCGATCTGCGCTTTTTGGAGGCAAGCTTGCATGGCTAAGGGAACTTTGCTGAGGGCAAACTCATATATTTTGCGTCCTTTCATTTTGATATACCGGATATCAGGATCCTGCTCTTGTTGATACGAGCTTCCGAAGTTGAGATATTCAGCTTCCTCAAGCGCGTAAGTTGCGCTTTCAAACGATAGCAGACCTTGCCCGGTTGCAGTTGCTTCTACAATGACGGCTCCAGCACCATCCGCATAGATCATCGAATCCCGGTCAAAAGGATCTATAACGCGGGAAAGCGTCTCGGCGCCAATGACCATACAGCGCTTCGCCATACCTGATTTTATGAAAGCGTTGGCATGCAATATACCTTCGTTCCAACCGGGGCAACCAAAAAGCAGGTCATAAGCCACGCATTTTGGATTCCTGATCCCTAATTTTTTCTTTACCCGGCTTGCTAAGCTCGGTACGGTATCCGATTGGATTTTGCCCGATTGTACATCGCCATAATTATGTGCAACAATGATATAGTCCAATGTTTCGGCATCAATGCCTGCGTCTTTAATGGCAAGTTGACCAGCTAGGAAAGCAAGGTCTGAGGCCACTTGGTTCGGGTTGGCGTAGCGGCGTTCTTCAATGCCGGTGATTGCCTTAAATTTTTCGATCACAGAAGCGGGCTGTTTGAACGGTAGCCCATTTTCGTCCAAAAAAAGATGGTCGGCAAAGTCCGCATTGGTTATTTTGTGGGGTGGAATATAACTGCCAGAACCGATAATTCTAATATTCATCATTGTTTTCCCTTACGTATTGTGTTTAAATATATTTCGACGATCATCCCCTTATGCTATGCTAATTCCTCATGGTCGTATACATTCACATTTCTGGCGGCTTATTTCCTTTCTCAGCTTTAATTTACTAAATTTTATCGGGATAGCGTTAATTTTCTTTCGCGCACCAGTCTAATAGTGGCTTATATAAGCGCTGAATATCTTTGGGGTTATTGTCCTTATAAAGACGAAACAATTCGGCGTTAAATTCATCGGCTTTGGGAAATCCTTTTTTGTTGACCATCATGTCATTGACGTTTTCGACAATCTGCCCAAAAAGATCGTGATCTTCCCCAAACTTGTCGTAACAATATAAAATGAAAAGTCCCCATGTTAAATATTCGTCGAACACTTTTACCGGAGTTGGATAATGGACCGTACTTTTGTTCGTCGCATCTACCCATACTTCCCTGTTATTGAATATTGTATCAATCTGTTTTTTGTTTTTTTCGCTCAATGGGCCTACGTAGTTGTGGTCTATCTCTGTGAAAATGATGCGTGTATTGAATGCTTTTTTGAATTTGGGGCTCCAGGATTCATCTTCGCGGAGGGTTGGTAAAAAAAGCAGAATTTCTTTGAAACCTTTGTACTTGAAGGTGTGGGTCGCATTCATTCCTGCAATCAGTGGGGAGGTCAATACACGGTAGCTATTGATTGTATAATCGAATTTATGTTCTAACCATTCTTTCTGCTCGGCAATGGAAGCATACTCCTGATATGCTGTACGAAGGCTGTCGTAATAGGCTTGATGCGCTTTGTAGAATGCCCGGTATCCACTCTGTCTGGCAAATTCTTCCAGGTCGTTTTTGTAACCGGGGATGGGATTTGATTTGACCTGATAATTTCCAACTCCTCTTGCCGGAAAAATATAGATGTTGGTAGGGACTAATTGATCGTTTTTGAACTTAAAGCCATATACATTGGCCGCTAAGAGGAAATAGTTGGTTAGATTCTCTCGCAGCTGCTGATCAAATTTCTTTACGATAGGCAGATTGGAAAATGGAGTAAAATGCGCTTTGACCTCTTCAAAATAGGCTGTGTTCTGCTTGGTCATGTTTGGATTTTCTTTGCCAAAGTCAGTTATTGCAAAGATAATATAGATGAGTTCCTGTGCCTCATTGATTTCAACGGTTGTCTTGCCGTCGTTTTGGGCAATATAGGCTTTGCTAAAATCGACGTCTTTTTCTTGGCAGATCGCTAGGTTAGCCATTAATGCAAAGCCTATTAAAATAAAAAAGATATTCCTTTTCATGGTATCGTTATTTCATATAATTATTGATAGGACATGTTGGTGATAGCGTAACATTTTACAATTTATGGTCATGTCTGTTTAGGAATTTCACTATGAAATGAAATATTCCCGAATGCAATTATAGGGAGATTTCTGCTTGTTTTATAATAAAATTTGTACAATCAAAAATGAATTCTGCTAATGGAAGAGGTTATATATTATCAGTAGGGAAGAAATTGCTTGCCAGGTTATCAGCCATAAGGGTGTGGAACTGTATCGGGCAGTGATTACAAAAGTACAAGGTAAGAAGGGCGGCGGTATCGAGTAGGTTCGTACCTGCTTCGTACCTTATTCGGATGCGATACAGATATTGTACAGATGCTGACCTGATTCCGACCAGACCCTGTACAGGAATTATCTGGTCGGAATCAGGTCACGAATGGTCGCCAGATTGTCCATCTCCGAAGGTGGTTCGAACACAATACGAACACCACCCGAAGACCTGAGCGTTCGAGGTAATAAACACAGGCTAGCCTGCACTAAAAAAGAGGATTGGATTTGAAAAGGTCTAATTGAATAGAGGCATTCATCTGACGCTCAAAAAAGTACGTTAGATGAATGCTTCATACGTTGTGTTAAATAGATATGCTGCAGGACTTTGCCGCGAAAAAGAATACAGCGAGCCATACGAGTCCTTTGGCCAGAAAGAAGAGAAATGCTCCAATTCCGGCACGCTTAAGCCATTTTGATTTGTTGTCTTTTTGCTCCATTTAAGGAATTAAACACGATTGCTCTTGTTTTAGTTTGCGCTGGTAATAGGGGTGAATACTTCGCCAAAGTTATAAAAAGTTTGGTTTGCAATCTCTACTGCACGATCGTAAGTTGCCGGATCTTCTGAATACTTGTTCAATACCGCTGTAAAACCGGCCCACATGTCACGGCTATTTTCGCCATAACCTTCAAAAAAAGAAGTGCCGGTAGTAACACCATACTTATTGAGCATCTGTACGATATATGGGCCTCCCATGATGGATCCTTCTAGGACATACAATGATGCAAGTGCTTCCTGTACGTTGGCTACCGTTGGAGCCGTGGCTTCCGGAAGGTTATCTACTGTACCTCCCAAAGCTTCGATATCACTTTTGATGTAGGATGAGTTGCGGCGTTCAGCCAAATCAGGCAATACTTCGGCGGTTACGAAAGGAGCGATGCTGTCTTCCACAGCACGGAAATAAGCATAAAAACCTTTTAATACTTCTGCGTAATCTGCTTTAGAACGAATATTTTTCAATTGGCGCACGATCGTTCCTTCTACGTTTTGGTGAGCTGCGTGCGTTTGCTCTTTGATATGTTGACTTAACATGTTCTTGTTTTTATTTATAACGATTCTATACAAAGATTCGTATTTATTTCCACAAATGTATGCTGTTTTCTGCTTTATCATCTATGAAAAATGGTTTTAATTTACATAGGAGTATGACAGAATCCAGCTTCAATCAGTTTCTCACTTTAGCCTAAAATTTGTTTTCAGTAGCAAATTTTCGTCTGCTGGCGGTGGAAAATAAGATGCGGATGAAATTGCTTTGATCCGTAGGTCTCCTACAAGATCTTTTAATGCTGCTGCAAGCCAGGCTTCCTTGGGATCTCCGGGATGGCGGAAGGTTTCGACCGGAGCTAGGGCCAGGTCGACGGGTATGCCATCAAAATAATCAGACCAGCCATCAGCATTCCGAATGAGAAATGAGGCCAGATAAATATCGAAGGCCCCTATGCGTATGGAAAAGAAGCCTACGGGTTTGCCGAAAGTCTGCTGACCAATAAGGCGTATCGGAATATAAGGTTTGAAGCAGCTGATCAGTAGTTCACTAGCCGAAGCCGTGCGTTCTGATACAATGCATGACAGCTGCTGCAAAGAATTAAAATTGCCCTTTTTGATAAAGTAATGCGTATTGGCCTTTTCACTATAGTCCACATCGGCAAGGGTGGCAGGGCGTCCTTTGTATTGGACCACTTTGCCATTTGCATCAAGATAGGGTTGGTTAAGGAGTAGTTTTGCTCTTCCTTGCTGTACATTCGGGTGAAATTGCTCGCTGAACATAACTTTTTTATCTAGTTTGGGTGGACTAATGAGGTTGGCCAAATATTCTGCGGTCTCCACATACCCGCCACCGTTATGTCGTAGATCGAGTATTAAATGAGTAACTTGCTGCTGTGCGAGTTCGACCGTAAGTTGATCGAGTTCGGCCTTCACTGTCTGGAGTTGGGGAAAAGAGGGGATATAAATATAAGCAATCCGTTTGTTTCCCACAGACCAGTAGGACAGATGAGTCGCATACCGATAGGGGGTGGTGGTACTTGCTAGGTGACCGCTACTCTTCTTTTCAGTCCGGCGACGCTCCAAATATGAATATTTGGGTTTATTGGGGATGGTCGACCACTCATAAGGCTTTTCCGTTATACGCAAGGCGTATTGGCTGAGGGCAAAAAGTTCACGCTCGTAGGCCGTTTGCTCGGGTTCTATTTGGGCATACTGTGCCCGCGGATCAAAACTAGTATACGAAGGGAGAGCTTCCTGCCAGCGGTAGAGCTGTTTGGCATACAGGTAGATTGAGTCGAGCGTCAATTCTTTTTTTGTTCCTGTTTTTGGACTAATGAGTTCATCAGGCAGCGTCGTTGCTCTATTGCCACGCTGGCAAGCGGTTATAGCAGTTATTGTAACAAATAGACCAACTATTTGGCGGATTCGACGCATTGTATGATGCGGATTTTGTTCCTTATGTGTGTAGTTGATTCGCTGCAAAATGGATAATTATCTGAAATTTAATACTTTTTTACTTTTTTATTTAATATAAAAGCCTAATTTTGTGCCAATTTATTTAATTTTTGATGCCTCCACTACTGTGGAGTACTCAAAATGTCCCAAAGGTATCCCCTTTGGGATTTTTTATTTTAGGGTAATACTGGCCGCTCGGTGTACTTCGGTTCGCTGGATAAGCTCCACAAAAAAGCAACTATATTTTCCTGCTCTTTGCTGCTCAATCGGACGTTTTGGATATGCGACGATAAGGTGCCGTTGATTTGTTGCCCCAGCTTTTGGGGCATGCCCTGACTCAGCAGGTTGATCAGTTCACTTAAGTTTGCAATACTACCATTGTGTAGGAAGGGGGCCGTATGGACCACATTGCGCAGACCCGGTGTGCGAAATTTACCTCTGTCTGTTTCCAGGCCTGTCGCTTCAAAGCGACCCTTATCCAAGGCACCTTTGCTAGTAACAGCATAACCCAGGTTATGAAAATCGAGATCGGTAAAGAATGCTCCATTATGGCAGTTGATACATTTTCCTTTGGTTCGAAACAGATGGAGGCCCTCAAGCTGTGCATCGCTTAATGCCGGGTAATCTCCTTTGATAAAACGGTCAAAGGCGGTTTCACCGCTACTGATCGACTTTGAATACGCTGCTATGGCATCCAGCAGTCCTTCGACACTCATCGTCTGGCTTGAGTAAGCCGCCTCATATAAACGAAGATAGCCTGGTATAACTTGCAGTTTAGCGGGTAAGGCAGTCGTATTGCCGCCCATTTCAATAGGGGAGTTGATGGCTTCGGCGATCTGCTCTCGATAGGTTTTTGCGCGGCCATCGTGAAAGAGCTTGCCTTCCAGGTACCAGACATTTTCTAGGGAAGGTGTATTGCGGTGATGCAGTGCGATACCATCTGCCGTTGTTTTTTGGTCGATCCAGTAGGTGTCCGGATGATGACATGAAGCGCAAGTCTTCATGCCATTACCGGTTCGGGGGTCGAAAAATAAGGCTTTGCCAAGTGCGATAAGCTCGGCCTTATCTTTCGATGGGTTTTCGGGTAAAGCGGCTAGTTCACGTACCTTGCTATTGTTGTACCAAGTGGCAGCTGGCCATTGCGTTACCGATTTACTATATTGTTGGCGTAAGGTTTCTTCAGGTTGAGGGACAATCGTCGGATCTTCTGGCGTAGCCTTATCTTTGCCGCAGCTGTATACAATGATAGCTGCTAATGCGATCATGATAAAATGCTTTGTTTGATTAGTGACAAACACGATTAAAACGAATTGATGAGGCGTATTAGTTTAAGGTGATATAATACGTATCCTCCAATAATACTTTTCCTGACTTGTCCACCATTTTTAGCTTGTTGATTCCACTACCCATTACATTTGAAGGTATAGGGATGGTAACTGTCATTGCGTTGACATCAAACATCACATTGTTTATACTATATTCTTTATTCAGGTTATCCACTGCGATGAAATGGTCAAAATCGGTTTTAAAATAACGCTCATAAAGGACTTTACTCTGCAAAGGAGCCACAAAGTTCTCTCCTTTTTTAACGCTATATAACAGATTGTTCTTTATTAATACATTGAGGACGCTAGGTAAGACAGCTTCAAATGAATCGCTTACGATGGAATAACGGCCTGAAACCAATTTGATCTTATAGCCAGTACCTGCTTTGAAGTCATCTGGAGCCGTAAAAGTAACAGCAAAATTAGTCGGTACTATATTTTTGCTAAACAAAAGTAATGTTTCTGTTCCGTCTTTATCTATTAAATAGCCTTTAGTTTGTGTCTCGCTAGGGATAATGTTTTCTCCGATAAAAGTAAACGTATTCGGATCAGTGATGTAGTATTGACCAGACGATAAACTATTGAATGTAGCTTGCACGATGGGCTGATTGTATTGGAAGGTCAATGTGTAATTTTTGCTGGATCCGTCCTGTGCGCGAACAGTATAGGTGATGGGTTTTTCGGATTGGAGTTTTATCGGTGTACCTGATGCCGGGGTAATAGTCGCTAATTCGGAAACTTTAATCGTAGGTGTAATGCTTTCGGGTTGCTCCACTAAGGGTGGCCAATATAAGATAATCCGGTCATCCACAATGCTGGCTGATAAGGTTTTACCATCAGCGTCCTGAATGTTAAAGGATTCGATGTCATTGAAGGGTAGGCTAGGATATTCGGTTTTACAGGACGAGCATGCTAGTGCTAGCACAAAAATAGCCAGGAATTGAAGGATATGTATTTGTTTTTTCAAAAATGAGTGTTGCATAATTTTTTTGGTTAAAAAAATCGTTATGCGGATGTTGATTAGGCTAAAAAGATCCGCAACCCATCCACCAGGTTGCGGAATCTTTCATTCATTAAATAGGAAAGACTATAATGCCTTAACTTCGATATTGGTATCTGCTTTTACTTGTAATTGACCTGCCACTACTTGTTGGCCAACATTTGTAAAGTTAATTAACTTAACCGCATATGAAGCTCCGGAAGAATTTCCGACCAATACGGTCAAAGGTTGGATTGCTTGGTTTGCATGGCTATCTAAATCATATTCATACCATTCGCCACTGCCCTGTGATGATACCGGAGTCGCTGTTGCCCAATCTGATGCTGTAACGGAAGCGATGTCTTTTGTTACCGTTCTGATCGAATAAGATCCATTAGCCTTGATAGAACCATTTACATGGCTAAAGAATGCAACTTGACCGGAGCTACTCAGGCTTTGTGCACCTGTAGCAAGGTCTACATATACCGCAGGCCAAGTTGCTGCAGCGGCTGGACTCCACCATTGACCTACAACAGTGTAGTTACTATTTGCTTTGGCCTGGTTTAAAGCCAAAGGAGCTGTTGCTGATCCTGCTGTTGGGGCTGCTGCCCATACTGCTGCCGATAGCACAGTCACGGCCATCGCTGATTTTAAGATAGTTTTGATGTTTGAGTTCATGTTGAGATCTCCTCTTGTTTTAATTTATTTAATTTTGATGCCACCATGGCATACTGTGGATGCTTGTTTAGGATTCCGTTATTGTACTTGGAGACAACTGTGTTTTTACAACATCGGCCCAGTCTTTAAATTGGAATTTGATCTGCAAATTATCAAAGGTTCCGATTGGCAGAGTCGCTGGTAATGAAACTGTTATTTCGGTACGGTTATTAGATTTAATAGTCAATGGATAATCTTTTCCATTGAGTGTCATGATAACGGCCGTAGGATCTAGAATAACCTTATCTAGGCCAGCTTTTATGGTCCAATCTTTATTTTTTGCGAGATTTAGACCCAATAAGCTAACAATTACGTCAGGTTGACGATATGTAATTTTGAGCGGATTGGCTAATGTAATTATATGGTTGATGTTGGTTACCTCTACATCATAGGTGCCTGCTTTAATATCGGACGGAATACGGTTTTCTCGTTCAGTTCCCGTATAACTTAATTGATAACCAACATTTCCTGATACTTTCAAGCTATTGGGCGTAGCCATCTTATAGCGTTCTTTGGTCTCTTGATTAATCAATGCGATACTGACCAATGCGGGATTGGTATGCATGAAAGTCCCATTTATCGCTGGAAATGCACCTCCAGGCCCTTTTGTAAGTGAAATGGAAGATGTCGATGCAAAAGTCGCTTCAAAAGATGGCGTACTTTGTAGCTCAATCTTTAAGCTATAGGTTCTTGTGGTACCTGTAGCGGACTTTACGGTATACGTCTGTCTTTTTTCATCTGTTTTAACGGGCAAAATTTCTTCTGTTAAACTGGCTCCGTTAGCAACTTTAATAGTCGGATCGATGACGAGCAAGCCATAATAATAAGGGAGATATACCGTAATTGTATTGGCCTCATTGTCAATGGCACCGTAAATGACATCATCATTGGGGAGGTTGGTGACCTTGTATTCGAGTACCTTATCTGCAGGAAGTAAGGCTAATTCTTCCGTTTTGGTGCAGCGGGTTAGCAGCAATCCTAAAAAAAGGAAGCTTAAAATGCTGTATATTCTTTTCATGTTAGTTTAGTGTCTAAATCAGAATGCGTAGCTTATCGTATTTAGTTAGCAATCAAAAATTTGGTACTACCAGCTTTGGCAAGTACATATTGGAATGTAAAGAATGGTGTTGGTGAATCTTTAAACCAGTCTTTTGGATCCAAGAGGTCTTTGTAGATACTTTGTATCTTGATCTTGGCGTAGTTCCCCTGGGCTGTACGGACGATCAATGTATTGCTTTCGATGGGATAGCAAACGTGTTTTTTGTTTTCCGCTCCACCACCTTTGATTACGCCATCAAAATCATATAAATACCAACCTAGGCCTTCACCAAACGCTCCTGAGTCATCTGTGCCATAGGCTTTTTCACCTTTTCGGAATTCGACATCTGAGGGGATATCGATTACATCTTCAAATTTTTTCTTGACAATTAAGATACCACCTTTCCCTGGACCACCCTTACCAAATCCGTTTGCTGTGTTGTTGCAATTGATAAAACTGCGGTATATTTCTGAGCAAGAGATATCCCACCGTGCGGTTAGTTTATAATCCGGCGTCACAGCTTTGTTCTGTTCCAAACTATAATATATTGGTGATTGCGCTGTGGTTGGTGCACTACCCGCGGGTAAATCTTCGCCAAAATTCTTAACCGTAATCAAGCGATTGAACATAGCTTCTGGTGCAACTGGATCTGGTTCAGGCTCTACTGCTGTGGGCTCGCTTTTGCTGCAAGACCCCAACACAATTAAAAATGCCAATACCGGTATGAATTTTAATAGTTTACTGCGTTTCTTTATTGTCATTGTAACTTGTTTTTTTGTTAGTTGATAACTTGTCCCTTTTCTATACATGCAGTAGGGATATTAGTATATTATTTTTATTTAAATTTATTCTAAATAATAGTAAAGATAAAATCTTTTGCTGATAAAGTGTATATGAAAATTGGTATTTAATATATTTTTTTCGGTTTTTGATTTTTGGTTAACGAAGCAGCTGGATCTTAAACCAGCTGCTTTATTGATACTATTTAAATTCTTGGTAATCGATGGAGTAGAAAACCATATTGCTTGCTTTTTCACTTGCATTTGGTTTTCCATCTGAATAGATGCTGTTCATGCGTACTTTAAATAAAGGTTTTTTATCTTTTGATATTACAAGTGTTCTATTTTCTACTACAGTTACTATATGATTGATCATACTATAATTGCACCAACCTGATTCAGTTCTAATCCTTTCCGTTGCAGGAGGGATAATCATTTTATAGATTTCACTGGCGTTATTCTCAATAGAGATTAATTGGTCGGAAGCTTGGACTTGATCAAAATTTTTATCAATATAGGATAATGTATAGCCCTTTTCGGCATTCGTTTTTAAAGTTACAGCTGCTGTCCCAGATAGACTTAACATTTTGTCAGCATCGCTGGTTGCATCATTCTCTTTGAAATCAAAATAATAATCTGCTGATGCAGTTGTTGTCGCTTTTCCATCTTCACCGATTGTAAATTGTTTGAAGTTACGAAGTGAATAGGTATTGCCTGTACGCTTGATTGTTCCTTGTGTATTGATGGTTTTGGAAACTTTTGTTAAATCAACAGTTTCACCGTCTTTGACCATAACCTTAGCTTGGTATTCCGGCTCGACTTGCTCCACCTTATCATCATCCTTGCTACAAGAAGTAAAACCTAAACTCAATGCACATAGTAGTGCTGCTGTTGTAAATAATCTATTCATCTTTAATTTAATTGTGTAATTTTCCGTATTATAATGTGTTTGTATTTAAATCTTTGCTGCCATCCTGCTGTACATAATATTTAAATGTATAGTATGGGGCAGGCCAATTGAGGTTGGTTACCGCCGCTGGATTTCCCTTATAGGCATTGATCAGTTGCAACTTGGCATATTTGCCATCGGGTAAGCGAATCGCATAGGTACGATTGGGAAGCGCCTGCATAATATGGGTACTCAAACTATAGCGAAACCAGCCATCCGAACCATCGGTTGCTGCCCAGCCAATTTTGTTTACTTCACTTTTATTAAACTCTTCATCCGAAGGAGCTATAGTGACACTCTGATAGGCTTGTCGCAGTAAAACCACAGCGGTATTATTTGCCTGTCCGCCATAACCCGGATTGTATTCATGCTGGGCATTGTTCACATAGATCTCCGAATTGTAAGGACCTGTAAAGGCAATATCCCAATCTTTTGTTTTAAGCCACTGCGCAGAATCGGCTTTGGTCTTAACCCAGATTTGCTTTTGGTCTTTAAAACGAAAAAGAAATATAAAAAATGGTCTTTGCTCTTTTCCTTCAGTACCTTCGCCCATGGCTGCATCGGTATCGCCAGCAAGATCTCTGATCAGAGTACTTTTGCCATCTTCCAATCCGATAGTATAATCTTTGTCTTTCCCGCAGGATACGACTGTCAATAGCAATAGTGCTGAAAAAATACAACGGCCAATCTTGTGAAAGGAAAGCCAGATGCTACATTCTCCTATAATCATGCGAATCGTTCTCATCTTTTATCTTGTACTTGGTGTGCTAAATTCTTGTTCATTAGTGCTTATTATTCTTTTATCCAACGGTAGCTGACACCACCCATAATAACGTGTCCAGGTTGCCCGAGTAAATAACGGCTTGTAAAATTGAATAGATTGTCACCGATTAGACGCAGTGTCAATCTGCGGTTAATCAGACTCTTTTCCACAGTCATATTCACCAGTGTGTGATAGGGGATAAAGATGTCGTATTTGTCGATAAACTGGTTGCCATTGTATTCCTGAAAAGGTGTGGCACTTCTGAAATTAACCCGCGCGTTTATGTTGACGCCCCAGGGTTTATACTCATATTGGGCTTTTGCATTGAACATGTGTCTCGAACGGTCCTCAATACCCCAATAATCCGATTTTTTACTCTGACGATATTCGCCTGTAGCGGGATCGTTGATTTGGTTATAGGGGTAACTTCCCTTGGCAATACTATCCAAAACACTCAGGTCATTGGCAATGAGGTATTGATAGCCCATCGACAATTGCAGATCTTTGGTCGCCTGATAGGTCAATGAAACTTCAAACCCCTTATTCATCGCTTTGGGCAGGTTGCGGTAGCTATAGATCTGTGCGACTTTGGTACCGTTACCTACACTAACCGTGTTGATCTGATTGTTGATCCGATGGTAGAAGACCGAGAAATCGGCCTGAAATCTCTTGGACGGGTTCCAGGTCAATCCAATATTGTTTGAAATGCTGGTTTCGGCTTTGAGGTTGCCCGCCACCAAATTGAGCATATAGCTGTTTTTATAACTGAGTTCTCCGGCTTGATCCATGGCTGCAATCACATCGGCTACGCGCTCTGAACCGACGACAAGATAGTTGGCTGCTGGATTGAAGAAGACCTGATAGCGCATTTTATAGTCGGGGGCTTTGAATCCTGCACCAACACCACCTTTGATCAAAAGTGTAGGACTGAGATGATATTGCAGGCCTAAACTCGGGCTGAGATGACCATTGTAGACATTCGTCTGATCATAGCGTAAGCCCAACGTAGTTAGCAATCGGTCGGCAGGTTTCCATTCGATCTGCAAATAGGCGAACGCGCTGTTCAAAGAGCGTTTGGCATCCAGATCTTGGTTGTCCATCCGTTCAAGGCTACCACCTATACCGCCGGTAAGTTTAACCTGTTGTGCAGGGCTATACGCAAATTGCTGTTCAATGCGGTGAACATTCTGACCAAACTGCTCGGCGCTTGCAACGATACCTTGCTGCAACCATTGTGCGGCAATCTGGGAGTGGAAACGCGAGAAATAGTAACGCGTCATGCTACGCAATCCAGACGTAAAATTACGGTCGTAACTTGCCGAAAGATTGATGTCCTGATCTTTTTGTTTATCCTGTAGTGTAGCCGACTCAGACCAGGCATTGATCATTTCGGACTCTCGGGCTGCATAACGCCCTGTCACGCCCAAAGTGCTATTTTTGCTTGTACGATAACGTACCCGGCCCTGGAAACTATAGTTCGTATAGGGTGGGAAAGTGGTACTCTTGGAGTCCAGATACTGCTTGTCGGTATTAAAACCATCCGTGCGGTAGTAATTGCCCGAAAACACTGCGCTGCCACGCTGATTAGCAAAAGGTGTCTCAGCTTCCAAAGTGGCATCGACGGTATTGAGACTGCCGTAAAGAAACGATGCCTGTGCCTGTGGTGTGATAGCACCATGGCGTGTAATGATATTGATCGCACCACCTAATGCGTCACTGCCGTATAAGCAGGAGGAAGCTCCCTTGATGATCTCGATACGCTCAATATTGGTCACCGAAATACGGGACAGGTCAAAGTTGCCACTGTTGCGCCCCAGCATAGGCTGCCCGTCTACCAGGACCATCACGTAGTTGCTGCTGAATCCCTGGATCTGTGCACCGACGGCTCTGGATCCACCGGCAATATCGTTCACAATGGCGATACCTGTCTGTTCCTTGAGTACCTCATCTAGCCGACGGCTGCCCATAAGTTCAATCTCACGCTTGGTAATAACTTTAACGGGCATCGCTGCATTTTCGGCCTTGACGAGATTGTCTACAGCCTGCACTTTACCCTGCACATCAACTACATCCATCTGCCGTTCTTCAGCTTTTAACACAATGTTCAGCTGCTGATTTTTGTCTTCCAAATCGATAACTTGACGGTACTGTTGATAACCCATGGCCTGTACCTGTAATTCGTAGCGCCCCGCATAGAGCTGGGTGAATTGAAATCTCCCTGCAGTATCTGTTTTAAAAGCATATTTATCTGGATAAAGATAGACGGTCGCATTGGCGACGCCTTTATTGGATTCGTTTTTCAATACACCGGAGATTTTCCATTTTTCCTGTGCTTGCACAGTGTAGATCTGGCAGGCGCAAAGGGCGATCAGGGTGCTTGTTCGAATAGGTGAACTGCTTTTAAACACTATTTTTATTTTTAATAATTCTAAATAATGTTACAAAAAAAGGTAATCCTATTGGATTTTTCTCTATGCAAAACGTCATAAATTCTATTTAATTCGTTTTTTATGGACTGAAAAGCAGTTTATATTTAGGTGTAAATCGTTGTTTATAAGTGTTTTATTCTCTTTTTTATGTTATGATGTACTAGTTTAAAAGAAATGATATAATTTGTATTTAGACTGATTATTGATTTGTTTTGTACTCAAGTTTTACGGCGAGAGGTAAAACCATTCCTGGAAATCCCGCCATACTGGAGATAAAGAATTACAATGAGTAGATTTTATGTTATTATACTGTGTTTTTTGATGCAAATCGGTGGATGGGCGAGGGCACAGCAGAGAATCATTACGTTAAACAGTTCGTTGACCGAAACGATCTACGGACTGGGAATAGGTGAGCGCATGGTCGCTACCGATGTGACAAGTATATCGCCCAAAGCAGCGGCGGCCTTGCCGAGGGTAAGCAAGAACCGTTCGATATCGGCCGAAGGTTTATTATCTTTTAAGCCAAGCATCGTCATTGCAAATGAAGGTGATGTATCCAAAGCAGTCATTCATCAGATTCGCGCGGCTGGCGTGAAGTTTGTCTCCATTAAGCCCAGCTATTCTGTTTCGGGTGCGCTTCGTTACATCCAGGAGGTGGCAGATGCCGTCGGTGAATCTGCTGCCGGTAAAAGTCTGGTTTCACGAACAAAATTGAGCCTGGATCATACCATAGAATTGGTGAAAAAGGAAAACCAAGGTAAAGCAGCACCCAAAGTATTGTTTTTATATGCCCGTGGTACGGGTACCATGAGCGTGGCGGGTAAAGGCAGTAGTCTGGATGCGATGATTAATCTGGCTGGTGGTAAAAACGCCGTTCAGGAATTTTCGGATTTCAAACCCTATACTACTGAAGCGCTGGTGCAGGCCAATCCAGATATTGTGTTGCTATTTGATTTTGGCGCAAGTAGTCTTGGGGGGCAGGATGCTATCCTTAAATTGCCGGGTATGCGTATCACGAATGCGGGTAAAAACGAACGTATCTTGGTGATGAATGCCTCGCTGCTGGTCAATTTCAGTAATCGGTTGCCAGATGCAATCTTAGCATTGCACCGTGGATTTGGAAAAGTGATGGATTCAAAATAAAGCCAGTGCAAAAGAAACAGAAATTTATTCTAGTGGCTTTGGGCCTGGTATTGGGTGTCGTCAGTATTGTTGCCTTGGGGTTGGGGGCTTACCATATTCCACCCGCGGATATCTTAACAATGTTGATGCAAAAATTGCACTTGGGGAGTGCCGGAGTTGTGCATAATATGCAAGCAGATGTTCTTTTTGAGATTCGTATGCCGCGTCTTTTGCTTGGACTTTTGGTGGGGGCAGCATTGGGTATATCCGGTGCTGCGATCCAGGGTATATTCCGCAATCCCTTGGCGGAGCCCGGATTGATCGGGATTTCATCTGGAGCTTCCCTTTTTGCGGTACTGATCATTGCCTTTGAGACTTTTCTCTTTACCTCTTTGGCTGCTTGGATTGGCTATTATATATTGGCTTTTGGCGCTTTTGTGGGCGCTGGTTTGACCGCTTTTTTGGTTTACCGTATTGCCAGTAAAAATGGCCGCCCCAATGTGACGACGATGTTGTTGGCAGGTATTGCCATCAATGCCTTTGCGGGTGCGCTGACAGGTTTGATGACCTATATGTCTACAGAGCAACAGTTACGTACCATCACTTTTTGGATGCTGGGCAGTCTTGGTGGGGCTACTTGGGATAACTTAAGAGCTTTGGCGCCATTTATTTTGATCCCGCTGCTGATCTTGCCCTTATTTGGAAAGTCGCTGAATGCCTTTTCCCTTGGGGAGTTGCAGGCAGATCTTTTGGGTATGCGTACCGATCGCGTCAAACGCTGGGTGGTTGTTTTATCCACACTTGCTGTGGGAGCATCAGTTGCGGTATCGGGTATTATTGGTTTTGTCGGACTGATTGTTCCGCATACCGTTCGCTTGATGGGTGGAGCGGATCACCGATTTGTGCTTCCGGGTTCATTATTATTGGGGGCGCTGGTGCTGACGTTGGCAGACGTGATTGCACGGGTCGCTGTGGCACCCATCGAATTGCCCATCGGCGTGATTACAGCTTTACTGGGCACACCGGTATTCTTGTATATTTTAATCAAAGATAAATAGTCTTTTGACAGAGGCTTTAAAAATAATTGCATTATGCTACGTGTAGAGAAGATCAACTACGAAGTGAACGGACGAAAGCTTCGGAAGGATATTACCTTTCAGGTACGTAAAGGTGAAATTCTGGCAATCCTCGGAGCCAATGGCGCTGGTAAGTCGACGCTGATGGGGGTGCTTTGTGGTGAAAAGAAACCGGATTCGGGAGCTGTTCATCTCAATGGCAAGGCGCTGTCTGCATACGAACCTGCGGCTTTGGCCAAATGTAGGGCTTTGCTGAGCCAACAACAGCAGATGACATTGAGCTTTAACGTAGAAGAGATCGTGCTGATGGGTCGGTATCCGCATTATAGGAATACGCCCAAACAACAGGACTATAAAATCGTGGCCGAAACCATGGAACTTTGTGGAGTATCTGCCTTTGCTGAACGGGATTTTTTGAGCCTTTCCGGCGGTGAACAGCAGCGTGTTCATCTGGCACGTATCCTGGCGCAGATATGGGATAATCCAGATGCACTGTTGTTATTGGACGAACCTATTTCTGCATTGGATCTGCATTATCAGCAGAAAGTACTGGCCATTTCACGGGCACTTGCCCGAAAAGGATTTATGGTGGTGCTGATTGTGCATGACGTCAATTTTGCTGCCATGTATGCCGATCGAATTCTGATGCTCAAAAATGGCCGCAAGCTCTTTCATGGTACCCCAGTGGAAGTGTTGGCCCAAAAGGAGATCTATACGATCTTTTCGGTCGAGTCCAGTGTCATTATGAATCCAAGAACATTGAAACCTTATGTTCAGTTGGAGGAAATGGATATTGACTTGGATTAATCCTGTTATTTAGAAAGATTATAAATAATTTTAGAATACCATCTTATTTCGTTATTTTTAACTGCTTCAGGCTTATTTAGGATTTGTAATCATGTTGGTGAAAAGTAAAATAGTAGAGTTGGCAGATTGGCTTTTTGAAGAAGAAATTCCGGATGGCTATGTTCCCGACAAACCTTTGGTCGAAAATAGGATATCCATATCCAAAGATCCGGTCCATATGGAGAATTTTCAGCTATCGACTTCAGGATTGTTTATCTTGCATTCGAAAATGCAGTTTGATCGGCCAGTGCAGGTTCTTACGGAGATCGAGGGCGAGACCATAACCAGCCAGTTTATTTTCTTTAAGCCGACGGATAGCAAATTGCCTTACGGCATGAGCCGGCATAATATACGCTACATTCCCTCGGTCAAATCCATCCATGAAGTGGAACCCGGTATTGAGTATACTTATTTTATAGCCGTTATTTCCAAAGAGTATTACCTCAATCTGATCAAACGCGATTCGTTATTGCATCAGCAATTTGTGCACGAGATCGAAAAAGGCGAATACGTTTCCTTCTCCGAAGAAGATCTGATGGCGACCTATGAGATGCAGCATACCATAAGCGAGCTGATTGAATCCAAAAAAAAGGGCGAAATCCGCAGGCTTCATACCGAGTCGCGTATTGTTGAGCTGCTGATGTATCAGTTTGAGCAATATAATGAGAAAACTGAAAGCAATGATTCGCTCTTTCATGAGGAGGATGTGCAAAGGTTGGAGATGGCACGGCAGATTCTTGAACAGCGTATTGCCAATCCACCGACGCAAAAAGAACTGGCCGCGGAGGTGCTAACCAGTGAAAGTAAATTGCGTAAGGACTTTAAGGAATATTTTTCAGTGACCATTCACGACTACCTTACACGGGTGCGCATGGAAAAAGCCAAAAGTTATCTGCTCGAAGATAAAATGACCGTCTATGAAGTGGCCTTGTTGACGGGCTATGGTCACCAGAATAATTTTAGCAGTGCTTTTAAAAAATATTACGGAATCTCTCCCGGGGAGCTCAAGATGTAATATAAACTGCTGCTTGGATTAGTTTCTTCTGATCGGGAAGATATGATCGTCCGAAATAGCATAACTTTGATATAGGGAAGACAGGTCTTTGCTGTCCAATCCCGTAAAAGTACTAAAAGCGGGAAGGATAATCTGATGAGTAGATACCAGAAAACAGGGTAGGCGAACCTTCCGTTTCGGTGGAATAACCAGGCTGATACCCGGATGGATATGGCCACTAATCCGAAATGAAGAGGAATCTGCTGCATCAGCGGGGTGGTGTTTAAATTGGATCTGTTGCATTTCGAAAACTTCTTTATGATGCTCTATACCGAAGCGAATGCCCATTTGTTGCGATAGGCGGTCGTGATTGCCTTTGACAAGATGAAGGTGGAGCTCAGGGTGGCGTTGTCTGAATGATTCCAGTAAAAGTACTTCCTGATTGATGCCGGCATGAATGAGATCGCCGACAACGATGACTTGCTTAGCTTGATAGAACGCTATTAGGGATTCTAATCGAGTAAGGTCCGTTATGGCGGTATCCATCGGGATAGCAATGCCATGCTTCCTGAAATGTGCCGCTTTGCCCAGATGCAGGTCAGATAAGATTAACGTTTTTTGGTCTTTCCAGTATATAGAGCGTTGTGTGTTAAGGGTTAATTCCTGTTTATTGAATGTAATTGTTTGTTCTCCGATTTTCATTTTCTGCGCTTCTTTTTTTGAGCATTGGTCTTTTCCATGCGTTGAATCCGTTCAATCAAGGCTTCGCTCGACAGGGATTGCCGGAGGCTATCCACTTTTATCGGAAAGCTCAATGGCGTATACTCTTCGACAAAGGTATAACGTATTTTGCTCTGATTGATCCTTTCGAATGCATTTATTAACCGATGTTCTTCCAGTTGCTGGTTGAATACTTCGGTAAAAGCCTGTTTGAGCAAAAGATTAGTGGGATCGTGTTCCATTAATACACGAAAAATAATCCCTGATGAGGCCTGCAACGATTTGTTGTTTTGCTGGGTGCCGGGATAGTTTTGGACAACCAGCCCCGAAATGACGGCGATATCCCTAAATTTGCGGCTGGCCATTTCTGCAGAGTTAATACTACTGATCACATCTTCCATCAAATTGCTGCGGCTCAATACCTGTTCGAGCTGCATTTGACTGAGCTGAATTTCCTTATCGGAATAGAGTTCGAAGCCATAGTCGTTCATGGCCATGGAAAAGCTGATCGGGTACAACTTGCTGATGCGGTAGGCGACAAGCGCTGCCATGACTTCATGGATCAATCGGCCTTCCAAGGGGTAGAAAAATAGATGATGGCCTTCCCTGGTTTTGATATGTTCGACGAGGAATTCCGCTTCACTTGGCACGGCTGAAAGTTCAGCCTGTTTTTCGATCAGTGGCGCCAGGAAATGAAGCTCTTTTTCACTGGAAGGAGCGCTGGCTGCTGCAGCCAATTTTTTTCTCAGGAAATGGCTCAAATTGGACGATAAGGGAAGTCTGCCACCGAGCCAGCTCGGAGTAATGGCTTTACCCGACGAATTTCTTACGAATACGGTCATTTCCTTCACCATCACAAGTTCGAGTATCCGCCCCGCAAGGATAAAGCGTTCACCTTTTTTAAGTTTGCTAATAAAATATTCTTCGATCATGCCGATGTAGCCACCGGAGAGAAACTTAACGCGCATCATGGCATCACCGACAATGGCACCGATATTGAGTCTGTGAAGCAGTGCAAGACGGCGGTTTTTAATGATCCATTTGCCTTCTTCATCCTGGATAACCTTGTGAAATTCTTCGTAGCGTTTTCCAATTTTTCCACCCGCGGTAATAAAATACATGCACCATTGCCATTCTTCCGTTTCCATGTAGTGAAAGGCATGGGTACTGGCGACGATTGCATGCAGTTCTTCCGAACGAAATCCACCGCCCAAGGCGATGGTTACCATGAATTGAACAAGCACATCGAAGGTCTGAACCATGGGATCCCGGTTTTCGATCGTCTGCGTTTTTACGGCCTCCTTCAAGGCGGCGACCTCGATGAGCTCCAGGGAGTGTGTGGGAACGAAATAGATCGTGGAAGTTTCAAATGGACTATGTCCACTTCTTCCAGCACGTTGCATAAATCGAGCTACACCTTTGCTTGATCCAACCTGTACGACTGTATCCACGGGTTTGAAATCTACCCCTAAGTCCAAGGAAGAGGTTGATACGACCGCTTTAAGTTTGCCGCTGCTGAGATTGTCTTCGATCCATTCGCGGATATGCGCGTCAATGGAGCTGTGGTGCAAGGCGATTTGTCCGGCAAAATCGGGGTGAGCCTGCAACAGCAATTGGTACCACATCTCACTTTGGCTCCGTGTGTTGGTAAAGATAATGGTGCTTTTGCTGGCAAGTATAATCGGGACGACCTGATCTACGAGGTTGCCGCCGAGGTGCCCTGCCCAGGGAAGCAGTTCCACTGTGCTGGGGAATATCGGTTTGATGGCAATTTTCTTTTTCTCTTTGGCAATAATCTGGATACGTTTTATGGCTGTGGGGAGCAAAACATCCATTGCTTCATTGAGATTGCCGATGGTGGCTGTGATACCCCAGACGCGTAGGTTTTTTGTATATGCTTCCAAAAAGGAAAGTGCCAGTTCGACCATTATGCCCCTTTTGTTGCCCATGAGCTCGTGCCACTCGTCTACCGTCACACATCGGAGATTTTTAAAATATTTATCGCGTTGTTTTTGAGCAAGCAATAAGTGCAGGCTTTCTGGAGTAACAAGCAAAACGTCAGGCATGGAGCGGGTTTGCTGCGCTTTGATCTTGGGATCGGTGTCACCATTACGCACCTGTACGATCCAGTCGAGTCCAATTTCGTCTATTGCTGTTTGCATGGCCCGCGCAAGATCTTTGGCCAAGGAGCGTAGAGGTGTAATCCAGAGGAGCTTTAGGCCCTTTTGGTAATGTTCCGGATGATTGAGGAAGTCCATCAATACTGCCATAAATAGGGAGAAGGTCTTTCCAAACCCTGTGGGCGCGATAACCAGCCCGCTGTATCCTTGCGCATATTTTTCCCAGGCCCTGGTCTGGAAGCTAAAAGGGGTATTTCCCTGCGATTTGAAATAATCACTGATTATTCGAAAACCTTCACTATGTGCTATCTTTGCGTTCAATGTGTATGAAGCTATGCCTTATTGTATCAACTTTTTAATATCTTCAAGACTATCGATCTCTGCGGCGGTCTTGTCTTTTCGCCAGCGTAATATCCTCGGAAAACGTAGCGCTACACCAGATTTATGACGTTTGCTGTATCCAATGCCTTCAAAGGCAATTTCAAAAACTAGTTCAGGTTTAACGGTTCTTACTGGGCCGAATTTCTCTAATGAATTTTGTTTCACAAAGCGGCTAACTTCTAGAATTTCCTTGTCTGTAAGACCTGAATAGGCTTTTGCGATCGTTACAAGCTGATCATCATCCCTTATGGCAAAAGTATAATCGGTATAATGGGCACTTCGGCGGCCACTTCCTTTCTGTGCATAAATGAGGACAGCGTCTATGCTCATGGGGTTTACCTTCCATTTCCACCAGTCGCCTTTTTTGCGGCCGGCATGATAAGCGGAGTCCTTTTTCTTGAGCATTAGTCCTTCGCTGTTTACCTCGCGCGAGTTTGCCTGTATGTCTTGGAGGGCTGGCCAGTTTTGCACCTGTATTAAGGGGGAAAGCTGTAGCGTGTTGTCTGAGTTTGCGGCTGAAAGCTGTTCCAGTTGTGTGCGTCTGTATGCAAGAGGCTTATCGCGCAGATCGATACCATCCAGTTCGACAATATCATAAAGGTAGACTGAAATAGGTACTTCTTCACGCAGCGACTTTGGAATGGTCTTTCGGTTGATTCGTTTTTGCAGTTCAGAGAAGTTGAGGACACGGCCGTCTCTGACGGCGAGGATCTCACCGTCAAGCACAAAGCTTCCTTTCCATTGTTTGAGGGCTTCGGTAATTTCAGGGAACTGCGCTGTCACGAGTTCCTCTCCGCGAGACCAGATATGTATTTCATCTTCGCGCTTGATGAGTTGGCCGCGTATACCGTCCCATTTGTATTCGGCCTGCCATTCGGCTAGGGAGCCTAGCTCTTCGGGGCCCTTTTCTAAGGGATAGGCAAGGCAGAATGGATAAGGTTTGGAGCGGTTGGTATCGCTGTAAGCGCCATTGACGAGTTTGTCGAATTCTACCGCATGCGGATTCCATTCGCCCATGATACTATGCGCTACTGCGCTTGCTTCGCTGTTGGTGTACTGCGCAATTGTATTGATTAATCCCTTATCCGAAACACCTAACCTGAAGCTTCCGCCAAGCAGCTTATTGAAAATGAAACGCTCTACGGTATTTAGTGCATTCCAGGAACGAAGAACAAAAGCTTTTTTTTGGGCTATACTGTCATCCCGGATGGCAATGATCTCGTCCATCCATTCACTCAGACTTTTTTCGATCAGCTGTGACGGTGGTGGGAGCAGCAGCGACAAGGTCTCGGCCAGATCACCTACTGCAGCATACGATTCTATAAATAACCATTCGGGGATTCCTGTGATTTCCAAGGTCCATGTTTTGAGATCCTTGATCGCGATGCTGCGTTTTGGTCTTTTGCCAGTCATCAGGGCAAGAAACCAAAGTTTGTCTTTTTCGGAAGCCTGGTTGAAAAAGGTTAAAATAGCTTCTTTCTTCGAGTTGGTCTTATTGCTGCTGTCAAGCGCATGGATCAATGTAGCAAATTCTTTCATACGCTATTCTGTTGTTTGGGTTTGAGGGTCCTCTTCATCTCCGTATTGCGTCTTAACTTCTTCGGCCTCAATACCGATTTCATTCAGATATTTGGCAAATGTTGCCGTCTGTCCGTGTGTGACATATACTTTTTCGGCAGCACTACCACGTATCGCCTGCAATAAGCCCTGCCAGTCGGCATGATCGCTGATCGCAAAGCCGGCATCAGCGCTGCGCCATCGCCGTGCGCCACGGATTTGCATCCATCCGGAGCAGATCGCATGGGCGACATGCGGTATTTTCTGTAGAAGTTGACTGTCCAGCAAAGCGGGCGGCAGCAGCACAATTTGATTGTCAAGCTGCTTGAGCTCCGATTTTAAATCGGCGATGCGGTAATTTGGCAATTTTATACCTGCTTGACTATAGGCTTCGTTTAGCTTGGCAATACTGTAATTAACGTATACGGGACCCATCTCATGAACAGCATTGAGAATGCGCTGTGATTTTCCAAGCGAATAGCCAATAAACACGGAGGTTTTTTTGTTGTTTTGGTTGTTTTTAATCCAGGCTTGTAAGCGTTCATTTTGCTGTTCGACAGACTCCCAGCGGTAAATGGGGAGCCCAAATGTACTTTCCGTAATAAGCTCATGGCACTTTATAGGTTCAAAAGGCGTGGACAAGCCATCATTCTGAATCTTGTAATCACCCGTAAAAACCACAACTTTACCTTTATGTTCCAGGCGTATCTGTGCAGAGCCAATGATATGGCCAGCAGGATGTAAAGAGACTCTGACACCATTGATGTATATCGCTTCGTTGTAGGCAAGGCCCTGAACCTGGATGTCTGGACCTATGCGGCTGCGTAAGATATTGACTGTAAAATGATGACAGAGGTATTTCTTCATTCCCCAATGGGCATGATCTGCGTGACCATGAGAGATGACTGCCAAATCAACTGGCTGCCATGGATCAAGATAAAACTTGCCCGGAACACAGTAAATACCTTTTGATGTAAAACTTATCATTATTCATTAAAACAGGGTTTCGTGGACTAAAGTTTTACTTATTTGCTGTGTTTTCAATTTACTGTTGTCTTTGCGTATTTATGTTGGGGGTATTCAGTTAATTTTTTTAGATTTGTTAACCTTGATGCTAAGTTTTAATACACTATGATATTAATTGTCGATGATAATCCGGATAATATATACTCTTTACAAAAATTGCTGGAATCCAAGAATTTTAAAGTTGACACCGCTCAATCTGGGGAAGAAGCTTTAAAAAAGATCCTAAAAAATAATTATGCATTAATCATATTGGATGTTCAAATGCCGGATATGGACGGCTTTGAAGTCGCCGAAAATATTGCCGGATTTAGTAAGACAAAGGAAACACCGATCATATTTTTGTCTGCGGTCAATACAGATAAAAGATTTATTACGAAAGGCTATGACTCCGGTGGTTTGGATTATGTTACCAAACCTGTTGATCCCGATATTCTGATGTTGAAAGTCAAGACGTTTTATCGGCTTTATGAGCAAACGCAGGCATTGAAAGATGTTCAGCAGACGCTGGAGCTGGAAGTGGAAAGACGAAAGCAGGCGCAGCAGGAGCTTCGATCGAAAGTAGACTATTTGCATACGCTCTTGGAATCGCTTCCTCAAATTGCATTTACTTGTGACAAGAGCGGCAATATTGATTTTGTTAATGGCCGCTGGTTTCAATTTTCTGACGACGCCACTATTTTTCCGCAGACCTATCCTGGAGATCGGTCTATTGCTGCCGCGCTTCATGGTAGCCTTCAGTCAGGTGAACCTTTGGAGATGGAAGTTCGCTTAAAAAAGAGCATTTGCGGTGAATACTCGTACCAGTTGTTACGTGTATGGCCAATCCTGCAGAATAGCGAAAGTAACTGGATAGGGACTTTTACCGATATTGACGCACAGAAGCGGGCGGAAAAAGAGAAAGATGAATTTCTGAGCATTGCCAGTCATGAGTTGAAAACACCGTTGACAAGTATAAAGGCTTATATGCAGTTGCTTGACCGTAAGTTGAAATTGGAAGAGGAAAGTGCGGAAGCAAAGTATGTTCATCGGGTGCAAGGACAAATAGATAAACTCAACAGTCTTATATCGGATCTTTTAGATCTATCAAAAATTGATAACGGGAAGTTGCTTATCAATAAAAAAGTATTCTCACTTGAGCATATGGTGAAAAGTGCCGTCGACTCCATTGTTCAGACGCATGACCAAAGCAGCATGAAGCTTATTCGAACCGGTGATATCACAGCGGTACAAATATACGGTGATGAGATCCGTCTTGAGCAGGTATTGGTGAATTTCTTGACGAATGCATACAAATATGCTGCAGGTACAGAAAAAGTCATCGTTGATTGTACGGTTGTCGATGACGCCGTGAAGATCAGTGTAATCGACTTCGGAATAGGGATACCTGCGGAGAAGCAAGCCGATGTTTTTGAGAAATTTTATCGTGTGGAAGAAACGTCATTTGATTTCCAGGGACTCGGGATAGGCCTTTACATCTGCGCCGAAATTATACGAAGCCATCAGGGAACGATTGGTGTGGAGAGTTCGGGTGAGCGTGGTGCAACCTTCTATTTTACCTTACCATTAAATTAACTTAGGAATGCCAAATAGTAAGACAATCAGTAATCTAACGTGGGGGATCGGTTTTTCATTGGTCGTGCTGCTTATTAGTTCTACAGCATCCTACATTGGTATACGGGAACAAAATAGGCATCGCCAGGAGCTTGCGGTAACAAGAAAAATTATCAGCACTTCAACTAGTTTACTTGCTTCGTTACAAGGGGCTGAAACCGGAAACCGGGGCTTTCTTCTGACTGGGAAAGAAAGCTATTTAGAACCTTTTAATAATGCATTAGAAAGTTTGCCCAAAGAATTGCAGGAGATAGAAGCACTCACCAAGCAGGATCCGGTACAGAAGGTTCGGGTAGACAGTCTTGTAATTGCGGCAAAATGGCGGCTCGACATTTTAAAGCAATCAGTTGCAACGAAGAGAAAGGGTGGCGTGTTCGGCTTAGCGCAACTGGATGAGAGTAAAATGGCCATGGACAAGTGCCGCGCAATTATCAAGGATATTAATCAGTATGAGGAAGATAATATCGATAGGAAATCGGCTAATCTGGATAATTCTTCGTTTATTACAACCTTGTTTATTGTTATCAGTGCCTTGCTTTCCCTTATTATTACCAGCTATTTTTATTTCAGATTACGTGCCGACTTTTTAAAACGTGCAGCACTCGAGAAATCATTACGTGAGAAGGACGAAGGTATTTCTAGACGACTAAATTTGGTTCAGAAGATCACAAACCGGATCGCTTTGGGGGATTATGATGTCAAGGCAGAGGAGATCGGAGACGATGATCTCGGCGAAATTGCGAAAGCCGTCAATAGGATGTCCAAAGCGTTGAAAAAATCGTTTGAACAGCTAACAGATAATGATTGGCTTCATGCGGGCTATGCTAAACTTTACACGGGATTAATGGGGAATAAGAGCGAGCAAACAATTGCTGCGGATTCCATCAAAAGCCTTGTGGGTTATACCGGTGCTATCAGTGGTGCGATCTATATTTTTAACGATGACAAGTTGGAACTTTCTGGGACATACGGTTTGGATATGCAGACACAGCAGTATTTTTTACCAGGCGAAGGCTACATCGGACAGGTATTTGTGGACCGGGAATCTAAGATACTTCAAAACCTGCATGCTACGGATTACGTGGTTAGCTTTGCCAATGGAAAGATCCATGTGCAGCATATTATTTTTTTACCGATGCTGGTTGATGATCAAGTGCTGGGTGTATTGGAAGTTGGCCAAATGGAGAGTTTTACTGCGGTAGAACAAGTATTTTTGACTGAATGTGCCCGACAGATTGGTATTGCACTAGTTTCAGCAAAAGGAAGGGCGAAAATCCAGACATTGTTGGAGGAAACACAGGTACAGTCTGAAGAGCTATTAACGCAACATGCCGAGCTTGAAAGCCTAAATACTGAATTGGAGGCGCAGACATTGCGTTTGCAGTCTTCAGAGGAAGAGCTCAAAGTGCAACACGAGGAACTGATGCAGTCCAATCAAGAACTAGAGGAACGCTCACGATTGCTTGAAGATAAGAATTTGATGATTGCCGAACGAAATCAGGAAATTCAGCAGAAAGCAGAAGAATTGGCGCTGAGTACTAAATATAAATCTGAGTTTTTGGCTAATATGTCCCATGAACTCCGTACACCACTCAATTCGATATTGCTGCTATCTCGTTTGCTATCGGAGAATGTAGAGAAAAACTTAAATTCAGATCAGATTGAATCAGCTAAAGTCATTCAAAGTTCAGGGACGAGTTTGTTAACCTTGATCGATGAGATTTTGGACCTATCGAAAATTGAGTCCGGTAAAATGACCTTAGATTATGCGTCGTTGGATCTGCATGATATTTTGTCCGATTTGAATAGCCTGTTTTTACCCATTGTAAAGGAGAAGGGTTTGTCTTTTAAGACGACTGTCAGTGCTAAGATCGCACCTCGCTTTGAGGGCGATCGGCTTCGTATAGATCAGGTACTCCGTAATTTGATTTCAAATGCGATAAAATTTACCAAAGAAGGCGAAGTACGTCTGGAAATCTATGAAGATCCGAACGATAGTGACCGATTGGTATTTGCTGTAGTTGATTCGGGTATTGGTATACCACCTGAAAAGCAAAAAATTATTTTTGAGGCCTTCCAACAAGCTGATGGCTCAACGCGGAGGAAGTTTGGAGGTACTGGATTGGGGCTTTCCATTAGCCGCGAGATTGCGCGTCTACTCGGTGGAGAGATCAGGTTGGAAAGCGAAGTAGGCAAAGGCAGTACGTTTTTGTTCATTATTCCAAAGACTAAAGTTGAAGTCAAAGAAGCTTTGACCAAGGAGCAACAATTGGTTGAGGAGATATCTTCGGAAGTAGAAGAGGTGATTGAGATTGTTAAAGAAGATACCTATAATCCGGTCACAATTAGGGTCCCCGAGGAGATTCCAGATGATCGAGATACGGTTGCAGAGGGAGACAAGGTGATTTTGATTGTGGAGGATGATGTTAATTTTGCCAAGGCACTTTTGAAATATACACATACGCAAAACTATAAAGGCGTAGTTGTTGTTCGTGGTGACCATGCACTTCCAGCAGCACAGAAGTATCATCCAGTTGCTATTCTGCTCGATATTCAATTGCCAATTATGGATGGATGGGCTGTCATGGATCAATTGAAAGGTAATAAGGCTACGCGGCATATTCCAGTGCATATCATGTCTTCGCTTGAGGTGAAGAAAGAAAGTTTATTAAAAGGGGCGATCGATTTTATTAATAAACCTGTTGCGTTGGAACAAATGACTTCGGTATTCCAAAAAATTGAATCGGCATTAAGCCGTTCGCCGAAGAAGGTGCTTATTGTTGAAGAGAATCCAAAGCATGCAAGTGCATTGTCTTATTTTTTAAGTAGTTTTAATATATCACTTGAAGTAAAAGATAATGTTTCGGATAGTATCACTGCTTTACGTACAGCAGATGTGGATTGTGTGATTTTGGATATGGGTGTGCCTGACGAAATGGGATATCATACGTTGGAAGCCATCAAGCAGCATGAAGGACTGGAGAACCTGCCGATCATTATCTTTACAGGTAAGAATCTGTCCAAAGCTGAAGAATTGAAAATTAAAAAATATGCAGACTCCGTTGTTGTAAAGACGGCTCATTCTTATCAACGGATTTTGGATGAGGTCGGCTTATTTCTTCATTTGATTGAGGTTAATAATTCAGACGACGCAAGAAGGAAGAACAATGGACTTGGTGCGTTGACCGACGTGTTGAAGGGCAAGAGGGTCCTTGTTGCTGATGATGACGTCAGGAATATCTTCTCGATGACTAAAGCGTTGGAAAAATTTCAAGTGAAAGTAATTCCTGCAATGGACGGTAAGGAAGCGTTGGAAGTATTGACATCAGGAGAACCTATTGATATTGTATTGATGGACATGATGATGCCCGAGATGGATGGTTACGAAACTATTAAGAATATCAGACAACATGTAGATTATGCCAGACTACCAATCATCGCTGTTACGGCAAAGTCAATGATCGGGGACCGTGAAAAATGTATCCAGGCAGGCGCGTCGGACTACATCTCGAAGCCGGTGGATATTGATCAACTACTTTCTTTATTGCGTGTGTGGCTATATGAAAATTGAGGATGCAGGATTTATGGATCAGAATAAGGTAATATTAATTGTGGACGACGATCAACGCAATATTTTTGCATTGCGTTTGACGTTGAAAGCGAAGGGATATCAAGTGTTGAGCAGCACGAGTGCGAGCGAGGCTATCGAGATCTTGGAGACGAATAAAGGTGTAGCGCTGATATTGATGGATATGATGATGCCTGAAATCGATGGCTATGAGGCGATTCAGCTGATCCGAAATTCGAGTTTGCTGGGCAAAATTCCAGTTATTGCCGTGACAGCGCAGGCGATGAGTGGAGACCGGGAGAAATGCTTGGAAGCTGGAGCCCAGTCTTATGTCTCGAAGCCGATTGATGTTGATAAATTGATGGGTGAAATTGAACGGTTAATCTAAATGTTGGGCTATAGTATCATAAAAGACCATGAAATAGATATTTTGCTTGAAGATATCTATCGCGACTACGGGTATGATTTTTTGCAGTATAGCCGTGCATCGATGAAGCGGAGGATTAATCGGCTTATGACGAATGACCGTTTGGCAAGTTTTGCTGAACTTCGCTTTATGTTGAAGGACAACGCCGCATTTTTGCAGCACTTTGTTGAAGAGATTACTGTCAACTTAACCGAGATGTTTCGGGATCCCTTATTCTTTCGTCAACTGCGGGAGGAAATTTTGCCGCAATTGGGGACATACCCGTTGATCCGTGTATGGATTGCTGGATGCTCCACAGGAGAGGAAGCTTATTCGATGTCCATTTTGCTAAAAGAGGCTAATCTGTATCACAAGTCATTGATCTATGCAACGGATATTAATCCCCGGGTACTCGATATTGCCCGAAATGGTGTATATCCATTGAGCCAGATAAAATCTTTTTCCGAAAATTATATAGAATCTGGAGGAAAACAGGACTTTTCGAAATATTACACAGCAAATTATGAATGGGCAAAATTCGATGCCGATCTTAAGCAAAAAATGATTTTATCTACCCATAATCTGGTATCAGACACATCATTTAATAGCTTTCAATTAATCCTTTGTCGGAATGTGTTGATCTATTTTAATAAAGATTTGCAGGAGCGTGTTTTTAAATTATTTGACGCGAGTCTAGAAAATTTAGGATATTTGGCATTAGGTAGTAAAGAAACCATACGATTTTCAGGTATTCAGCATAACTTTACAGCTGTTGGGGATCAAAAGATTTGGAAAAAACTTTATACCTTATAGGGGATTGCAGGCAGGCATGAATCTTTTGTGCCTCATGTAAAACAATGACGGTATATATAAACTATTTTATATGAGTAAAACAAAAACTGTATTGATATTTGAGGACGATACCATTATTTTGGAGGTTATAACGGTTGTTTTGACTGATTTGGGGTTTCACGTTGAAGTTTCGGAAACTTCACATGATATTATCCAAAAGGTGGAATCTGCAGAGCCCGATCTTGTTTTAATGGATAACTGGATTCCAAACATAGGTGGGGTTGAAGCAACCAGATTGCTTAAATCAGATCAGCGTTTTAGCCATATTCCCGTAATTTACGTGTCGGCAAACAACGATATTCAATCCCTGGCAGATCGTGCCGGAGCGGATGATTTTCTATCTAAACCTTTTGATTTGGAAGATTTGGAAAATATTGTCAATAAATATATTGCATAGATCAATTTAAGGTTAGACTTAAATGCTGCAAATCTCAGATTCTCGCAGGTTAGTTTAGTCGATGGAAGTATGCTGGTCTATGCCAGCAGCAATTAGCTTTTGATCTATTATGTATTTGGTAAAAATGTATCGGTGATCTGACTACCAGGTATTTAGACCTTCCTGTAAAATAGTGTTATAGGTCTCCACGTTGAATTTATAGAGATCAGGAGCTTTATGGGCTCCGCCTTTCCGCTGTTCGTCAAGTTTTTGGAGGATACCCATATTTTTCATTTTTCGATAAAAATTGCCACGATTAAGTTTCTTACCAAGCACTGTTTCATAGAGTCCTTGCAGGTCGGTCAGTGTAAACTTGTCTGGTAGCAAATTGTATCCTATTGGTTTATAGGAAAGCCGCTCGCGAAGAGTCCGGAGAGCCTTGTTGATGATTTCGCGATGATCCATAGTGATATTGAGCTCAGTGATGTCTCTAAAGTCGATCCACTGACAAGTCTCACTTAAGGAATCAGGTTGAGGAATTACGTGTTTGTAGTTTACAAGCGCGTAATAACCAATTGAAATAAATCGCTGTTTGTTCCACAATGTGTCTGGGTAATCTGCAAAGGATTGCTGGCTGCGCTGTGGGCATCCAAATACCGCAAATTCTTCCAAGAATATATCCTTGACACCTGAGCGTTCGTAAAGTACGCGTTTGACGGCCTCGTCCGTATCTTCCTCTTTCCCGACATAGCCACCAGGCAGAAACCATTCTTTATTATAATTCATTTTTAGCAAAAGGATTCTCAAGGAACCTTGGTCGAAGCCAAAGACGACGGTATCCACAGAAATGTGAGGTAGAAATTTTTCATAGCTCTCTGCTGATGCGTTAATAAGCTGTGTTCTGAAATCCATATAACTGCTGTCTTTGGGTTAATATTACAAAAAAATATCGCAACGAGAGGTAAGTTGCGGGATAAAACTCGAACAATTCCTTATGCAAAAATTACATTAGGTGCTTTTTTGATAAATCAATTTATTGGTAATTAGTTGTTTGTGTTATTTTGTTGATTTTATTTTGTAATTGAACAAAAAGATTGTACACTTGTATTGCTTCATTATGAAGCAATGTAAATAACTGATTATAACGTGTTAAGCCAAATGTTTTATTAGCCGTGAGGCGAATGTTTGACTACAAACTCATGTATTAAACTAACAGATTTTATGAATGTAAGAAACCTACTATTCGCTTCATCTTTCAGTCTATTTTTAACTTTTTCAGCACACGGCCAGGTTTATCAAAAGATTGAGAATCAGTATGGCCCTGTTCTGGGGTACTCAACAGCTTCGGGCGTGAAGATCCTAAGTATTGCTGGAAATAAATTTAAGGATCTCAATCGAAATGGAAAATTAGACCGTTATGAAGACTGGCGTTTGACAGCAGAGGAGCGAGCTAGAGATCTCGCCTCAAAATTGTCTGTTGATCAGATTGCTGGGCTTATGTTGTATAGCAGGCATCAAGCTTTACCGGCACCGGCCTTTGGATTTATGGGAGGTACTTATCAAGGAAAAAACTATCAGGAAGGTCTAGTTTCACCTTGGGCTCTGACCGATCAGCAGCGTGAGTTTCTGGAGAAAGATGGGCTGAGGCATGTCCTGTTGACAGCAGTAAAAGATCCAGAGACCGCTGCCCGCTGGAATAATGAGTTACAAGGTTTTGTGGAAGGCTTGGGATGGGGGATTCCGGCGAATAATAGTTCCGACCCACGTCATAATGCTGTTGTCAGTGCAGAGTTCAACGCTGGGGCAGGGGGGCAAATTTCGATGTGGCCGGATGGGCTTGCGATGGCGGCGACATTCGATCCAGCTATCGTCAAACGTTTTGGTCAAGTAGCGGCTACGGAATATCGATCCTTGGGCATCACGACGGCATTATCACCACAGATAGATTTGGGTACCGAACCGCGTTGGTATCGTATCGGTATGACTTTTGGAGAGAGTCCCGAGTTGACAACAGCGATGGCTAGAGCTTATATCGATGGTTTTCAGACATCGAGTGGAAAAGACGAAATTGCATTAGGATGGGGCTATAAGAGCGTCAACGCTATGGTGAAACATTGGCCCAGTGGTGGGCCAGAGGAAGGCGGTCGGGACGGCCATTGGGCTATTGGAAAATTTGCGGTATATCCAGGGGATAACCTGAAGCAACATATTATGCCATTTGTCAATGGAGCTTTCCAATTGGCTGGAAAGACGAGCAAGGCAGCCGCAGTTATGCCGTACTATACGATTTCTTTTGGTCAGGACAAGAAAAATGGTGAAAATGTGGGAAATGGTTATAGCAAATATTTGCTTACAGACTTGCTGCGTGGCACTTACGGTTACGATGGTGTGATCTGTTCGGACTGGTTGATTACGGGGGATGAAGCACCTAAGCCTGATGGATTTGCAGGCAAACCTTGGGGGGTAGAACAGTTGTCGGTGGCAGAGCGCCATTATAAGGCATTAATGGCAGGCGTAGATCAATTTGGTGGCAATAACGATAAGGCTCCTGTATTGGCCGCTTATGAATTGGGCGTGAAAGAGCACGGACAGAAATTTATGCGGCAACGGTTCGAGGCTTCTGCCAGAAGGCTTCTGTTGAATATTTTCCGAGTAGGACTATTTGAAAATCCGTATTTGGATGTCAAGGAGAGCCAAGCTACCGTTGGAAATCCGCTCTATATGAAGGAGGGATACGAGGCACAAGTAAAGTCAGTTGTTTTACTAAAGAATAGTGATCAGCAATTGCCTATTCGTGGACGGAAGAAAGTTTATGTTCCGAAGATGTATAGGGCAGCAATGAAAGATTGGTGGGGAAACTATACACCGGCACGATTGGAATACCCTGTCAATATTGATCTCTTGCGGAAATATGCAGATTTAACTGATAACCCTAGTGAAGCTGACCTTGCAGTCGTGTTTATACAGAGCCCGATCAGTGCCGAAGGTGGATATAGCGAAAGAGATCGCAAGAATGGTGGAAATGGCTATGTTCCGATTTCCTTGCAGTATGGCACTTATACAGCCTCAGATGCACGAGCGGAGAGTATTGCCGCGGGTGATCCTGTAATCGATCCATCGATTAAGAATAGGTCTTATAAGAATAAAATGGTGACTGCTGCGAATGTGATGGATCTTCAAACAATATTGGATACGAAGGATATGATGAAGGGTAAACCTATTTTGGTGTCTGTGACAGCAAACAAGCCCATGGTATTTACCGAGTTTGAAAAGGAGGTATCAGGTATTATTCTAAATTTTGGTGTATCAACACAGGCTGTATTGGATGTTATGTTTGGAAAGTACGAACCTTCCGGTCTGTTGCCTGTTCAAATGCCCGCAAACATGGCTACGGTTGAGAAACAAGCTGAGGACGTGCCTTTTGACATGGAAGTGTATGTTGATCAAGCAGGACACGCTTACGATTTTGGTTATGGTTTAAACTGGTCGGGAGTCATTAAAGATAAACGTGTAGGAGCGTTTGTGAGGAAATAATAGGGGCAATTTAAAAAGTGAGAAGGGGAGATAGGTGGAAGATCAGTACGACTTGTTTTCATTTTCAAGCTTGCGTATCTATCGTGGATATTTTGAGATTGATGTATAAAAAAAGCCCCTTTGTTATACAGAGGGGCTTTTAAGTACGCCAATCAGGATTCGAACCTGAGACCGTCGGTTTAGAAAACCGATGCTCTATCCAGCTGAGCTATTGGCGCGTCGTTTTCGGTAATGCAAAAGTAGACATTTGTGTTATATTTCCAAAATATCACTGACTTTTTTTTGTGGTTTTTCAATAACTGATTGCTTTTCAATAAGATTATTTTATTGATGTAGGTCAAACAAATTGATTAAAACTGCTGTTAACTTTGTGTTGTTAAACAAATAGAAAAAACATAAAATTATGGCACAAGGAAAATGGGAACTAGACGCTGCACATAGCGAGATAGAATTCAAAGTAAAACACATGATGATTACAAACGTTAAAGGAAACTTTGACAGTTTTAAAATAGATGTTGACGCCGAGGGCGAAGATTTTAAAAATGCCCTTGCGAAAGTTGTTATTGACACGGCATCGATTAATACACGTAATGAGCAACGTGATGGTCATTTAAAAAGTGCAGATTTCTTTGATGTAGAGAAATATCCAGCAATTACATTTGAAGCAACGAGCTTGGAGAATAATGAAATTAAGGGAAATTTGACAATCCGTGACGTTTCTAGACCGGTGTCTTTCGACTTGGAATTTGCGGGTATCCAAAAAGATCCTTGGGGAAATACGAAAGCTGGATTTATAGTAGAAGGAAAAATCAAACGTTCAGAATTTGGCCTTAATTGGAATGCGGCGTTGGAAACAGGAGGGGTAATGGTAAGTGACGAAGTAAAATTTAGTGCTGATATTCAGTTTATAAAAGCTCAATAAGCGCAATATATAAAATAAAATTTGGTGGGAGTGTGAAAATTCGTACTTTTGTCGCGGAGAGTTGGCAGAGTGGTCGAATGCGGCGGTCTTGAAAACCGTTAACTGTCACAGGTTCGGGGGTTCGAATCCCTCACTCTCCGCAGAAAGGTGTTTTTAAAGTTTTTAAAAACCATCAAAAAAAAGTTAAATCTCGCAGAATCAACGATTTGCGGGATTTTTTTTGTTTATGGCAGTTCGCAAAATCTTCAAAAACACCCTAAAAGTCTGTGGCACATATGTGGCACTTTTTGCATTTTGAACCAGGTGCCACAGAATGTGGTTTAAGTGGTTGATTTTCAACTTGTAAATTACTTTAACGTCTTGATTACTTTAAGTCTAGGTTCGACATTTATAACAAAAAAGGTTTATTATGTTAGAACAAAGTTATGGACTGAATTTCTTTCTAAAGAGTCCAAAAAACAAGACACAGAACAAACGCTTGATCTATATCAGAATAAGCGTTGACGGAGTAGCAAAAGAATCTTCAACCAAAAGGCACTGGGAAGCTGCCCGGTGGGATCAGCAGCTTGAAAGAGCCATTGGAGTAAAGGAAGATGCCAGGGAGCTTAATTTCTTTTTGGAATCATTAACAACCAAAGTAAACGCCTTTAGAACGGAGCTACTAAATCAGGAAAAGCCCATTAATGCCGTTGATCTGATTGACTATGTCAATGGCCGGTATAAAAGAAGAAATAAAGTCCTGGAGGAATTTCAGGAGCATAACGAAGAGATTGCGGAGCTTGTAGAAATAGGAGATAAGGCCCCAGGTACTCTTGAAAGGTATACAACAGCACGTTCACATGTAAAGGAGTTTATCCGGTTTAAGTACAAGGTTGATGATTTACCATTTGCTGCGCTAAACTATGAATTTGTGAAAAATTATAATCACTATTTGCGGACAGTTCGAAATTGCTCCAATAATACTTCATTAAAATATATCAGCAATTTTAAGAAAATTGTTCTGAGAGCTGTTGCTAAAGACATTATTCCCAAAGATCCCTTTAAACTATTTACAGGCAAGAAGACGAAGGTGAAGAGGAAGCCTCTAACCAGACCAGAATTGCAGAGAATCGAAGAAAAAGTATTCTCGTCCGCGCGGTTATCAGTCGTACGGGACATCTTCGTCTTTCAATGTTATACAGGCCTATCGTACATAGATGCGGTCCAACTTAAGTGGGATCGTATCAAAGAAGGGAATGATGGAAGTATGTGGATCATGTCTGACAGGCAAAAGTCTAAATCAGATACAGATATCCCACTTCTTCCAAAGGCGCTTGAAATAATTGCAAAATACGACAAAGATCCTTTATGTCTGGAGAGAGGAACTGTATTACCCCTACGTTCAAATCAGAAAATGAATGAATATTTAAAGGAAATAGCTGACCTTTGTGATATTCGAGAGAAACTCAATACGCACAAGGCCCGCCGTACATTTGCCAGTACTGTAACCCTCAACAATGGAGTTTCCATTCATGTCGTTAAGGAGATGTTGGGACATTATTCGGTCCAACAAACTGAAGAATATGCAATCACTGAGCAAGAGACCATTAGCCGAGAAATGAATGCACTAAAGGAAAGGTTGGATACTGTTAAGAAAGTACAAGAGGACGAGGTGGGAGATGATCTAAAAATGATCTTGTTACAGTTTAAAAAGGATTTTGAAGATTTTAGGAAATCTCAGTCCAAATAAAGTATAAACCTTCGGATGTCTCCTACTAAAAGTTATCTAAAAAAAAGCCTTGATAAATACAATTTTATCAGAGGCTTTTATTTTGATTGCCGAAAAAAAGGGTCAAGAAGCTCAATTGTACTTTTGTATCCTGGGTGGTATGAAGGAATATACTTGATATAGCCAAATTCCTGCAACTGCTTAAAATATTTATGATAAGTTGGAGCTGTATCAATGTGTGACATGTGCATCAGTTTCCTTCTGCTTATTCTTATGATCCTATTCTCATTTTGCCGATATGCCAGCCTCACAATAGCAAGTAGCAAACTGATGTGCCAAACGTTTAGACGAGCATCTGCACATATATTATCTAGATATTCCAGCCCCTTTTTAGAAGCATCACTTTTCATCGCTAAAGAGTTTTAGGAGGTCAAGTTTATTATAGTAATATGAACCCATTACTTTTTTGAATCTAATTTTTCCTGATACTCTTAAGTTTTGCAACGTTGCAGGCGAGATGTCCATCATTTTGCGAATGGCTTTACTTCTTAGCCAACCGAAATCCTCTTTCGCATAATTAAAATTTGATTCCAATATTTTTTCTATATCACCGATCATTTTTAATCGGAATAATTCAAGATCTTGTTTTGATATAAATTCCATGTAATACTTTTTGAATGAATCAAAAGTATCGGAATGAGAAGTAAGTGCTAGGAAATTTTCGCAATGGAGCTTATTTTTTCCTTATATATCCTATGGCTTTGCTTGAGATAGGGTGATGGAGCTAGCATTTGGGGGAAGGTCTTCATTAGGTAAAGTTTTCGGCAATGTGATACGGAGAGCTTTTAAAGTTTTTTATAATGGAAAATCAGTTCCTGTTTACAGAGGTGGAAATAGTTTCAAACTTAGGCCAAATGATGTAAAAATAAATATTGCTACTGGAAATGTGAAGACCACACATAGGCTTTCTTTAGATGTAAATCCCAATAATATTTCTAAATTTGGAGGAGCTTACCAAATCGATGCCAGTTTCACAGTTTCAAAACTTGTTAAATCAAATTAAAGTGATTCCTGTAAAATAATTTTAACATAATAATGGATAATTTTAAAATATATTGTTTGGATAATAGCGAAGTATCGCATTATGAGGCGGAGGCAAAAGGATATAGAGGGGATATCTTTGTGCATATAGATCAAGATTATTTTAATTTATATTTCTATGACCCGATTCGTATAGTCCAAGATTTCGAAAGTGAATATTCATATTATGGTTTTTTTTCAATAGAGCCAAATTTAATCCTAGTTAAGAATGTGACTGCTGAAGCCATTATCAATACGATTACAATGCTAATAAAGGCAACGACTTTCTTTGAAAAAATTAAACCAATTGAGACTTTACCTTCAAATCTAGCAATTTTTCAGCCACCAACACCGTAGGATACTATCGTTTATACCTATGACGCACTGGGCAGTAAGTTGACCGCAAATCGATCGTTGGCAGAATTAAAACCTAACAGGACTATATAGGAGGGATCGAGTAACACCCAAGCCGAAAAAGATTGGGTGTTGCTATTTTATTTGCATACCGCCTGCATCTTGCTTTTGGCGAGGAATGCGTCAAGCAGTGCAAATGCATCATCCTCTTCTCTTTCAGTGAGCTTTTCAATATCCTGTAACCTGTCCTCTGTCTTGCGTTCAAAGGCCATGCCGGTGGTCTCCCCAGCGAGATAATCCATTGTTACACAAAATAAAAAAGGCTTTACATTTTTAAAATCTAAAGCCCTGTCTTGTGAACTTGACAGGACGCTACCCAAACTCATATTTTTCTGAAATTAAAATTTTTGAAAAATTATATTGATGAAAATCAGATGTTTAAGAATTGATTTAAAAGAGTTTAATTCTTGTTTGTTATAGAGTTGATAATCCTTAAAGTCTTTTTTGTGTTATCATTAATACAGTGGATATTATATTAACTAATTTATTCATAGATTCATAAATTGTTGCATCTAATTATGATCGAAGTCAGGAAAATTTTTAGTGGGGCGGTAATTCTAGGCTAATTCGATATAACATACCTTAGGAGGCGATCTCTTTTGTCTTTTTTTCATCTTCTTAATTTAATAGTTTATAATTTCGGTTTTGTTTAATGAACAATGATGTATTTGCTCACTTATTATGTATCTAATTTGAATATAATTTCTCAGCTGAAATGGTTAAATAAATATTGGGGTGATGAAAAATAATATTTGCTTGCTTTCGATAAATATATGATTGATGGCCCCATTGTATCATTAGCCAATAATAGGATCTATTATTGATCAATGATTGAAAAAAAATAATTGAGACTTGTTTTTTCCTTCCATTTCCGAATTAAAAGATTGTGGAGAAAACGGGGAATGCAATAAAGTAGTTTACTGTTCCTTTTTTGCGCGAATCCTGCTTAAGATTGATTGTGTTATCCCAAGATATGAGGAAATCATACCTAATGGAATACGAGCGACAATACTGGGATATTTTTTGATTAAATGCTGGTATCGTTCCGTAGCGCTAAAAACGCGTAATTCGTTCGCCTTTTCTTCACCTTTAATATAATAGGATTCTGTTAGAATTCTTCCTATATAGTTGAATTCAGGAAACTCCTGGTACAGCCTCATGAGTTTGTCGTGGCTAAGTACAAGAAGACTTGTATCTTCCAAAGTTTCGAGGACCTCAAATGATGGATTTTGACTAAAAAAACTATATACAGAAATTGCAATATCACCTTCAAAAAGAAGCCAGGAGGTCGTGTCCTTTCCGGAACTGTCAAGATAGGAGGATCTAATTGCTCCTTTTATAATAAAAAAAAGTGATTTCTGAATTTCACCTATATCCAGCAAAATATGCCTCTTATTTAATTTCTGTAAGTAGGTATTTGAATAAAGTGCAGCTCGTAGTTCCGGTGACATGGAATGGATATTTCCAAGAAAGTCGAGCAAAGACTCTTTCGCTAAATTTTCTTCCATAGTTCTATCTATGTGTTTTGTGTTTATAGATAACTGGAATATACGCCAAAAATTTTTATTTACCCCCTTTTTTTGCTTTTTATCAAAAAGAAACTAGTCAAATAGTACTTATTTTGTTTATCTAAAAACTATCTTGAAAAAATAAGAATACGAAAAATGTTGTGTTAATAGAACGGAATCATTTACCATTTATAACAAAATACAGCAATAAATCTTTCCTGCAGTATATTAATTGGTTGCATTTTTGAAAAATTACCTAGGGTAGATAATTTCTTCATAGTACTAATATTTTTTATTTAATACCTTAGAATTCCATTGGGGTAATAAGCTTATTAATAATCTCAGATTTTTTCAAGATCCGAGCGGATACCAATTTGATTGCTACAAATAATAAATGATCCAAGCAATCAATGTGTGTGAAAAAAATTATAGTGTATATTTATTTTGTTAATTCTAAAAAAGATGTGGATTTTAAA
Source organism: Sphingobacterium sp. Ag1 (assembly GCF_000988325.1). Classification (NCBI taxonomy): domain Bacteria; kingdom Pseudomonadati; phylum Bacteroidota; class Sphingobacteriia; order Sphingobacteriales; family Sphingobacteriaceae; genus Sphingobacterium; species Sphingobacterium sp. Ag1. The sequence continues at coordinate 689,840 of NZ_LBGU01000044.1, forward strand.
AGTGTGGGGCGATCACTTTGAAAATAAAACATATGAAAAAAGAATATAAAAACATTTTATTGTCGATCGAGAAAGAAGAGATCAATGTATCAAGAAGCAAGGACAGTGCTATTAATGAAGCACATCATATGATATCCTTCTTACGAAAACTACTGACTGATCTAAAAACTGAAATTTTATTGAAAGGTTTTGAAAGCGTTGCAGATGAGATATGCTTTTTTAAACATGTAAAACCCGAAATTCTTGGTAGGCTCATCTATTACAATAAGATCCTAAAAATTGAAACGCTTAGTCCTACAAATTCAGAATATCATGCCTGTTTTTATACAGGACAGCTTAAATTACTGAATAAAGAATACAAAAAATATATCAGTAATTCGGAGTTTTATAAATATTACCGTTCTGGTCGGACCGATCGGGATGAAACATATTTTCGCTTGGGAAATATCAATGTATTTGATGGTCTTGACAGCTTTTTCTTCGAGGTCGATCCAGATTTCTCTACTTTTTATGATTTTAAAATTGCGCGAGTAATTGGCTTTGATCTCCTGCATACCTATCTTTCATCACACGGCGCAAGACCTGAGATAGAAAATTCGGATTCCCTCGAGCTTAATGAGGATGCCCAGTTTTCCTGGACCGATTCTAAAAACGCACTAATAGAGCTGATTTATGCGCTCCATATTTCAAGAAGTGTTTCAAATGGCAAGGCCGGACTGCGGAAGATTAGCCAGATGTTTGAAGATATTTTTGAGGTGAGTTTAGGAGACATACATCATGCTTTCCACCAGATGAAATTTAGGGCAGGGCAAAAAGCGCGGTATCTTCATTTTTTGAGAAATTCGTTGGAACAATATATGGATAAAGAATTTTGAAGGTTGTGCAATAATTGGACTTTGCTTCTGGCGGGTAATGATTTTCATTGCCCGCTTTTTTTTACCAAGATATAGTCAGATTTCCCCGTCAGATACCTAGAAATACTTCTATTATGCCTTTCATAGGAACTGTTCCAGATGAAAAAAACTCGCTTCCTTGGTATGAAATGACTAGGTAACCTTGTACGATTTGGCGGAAAATGAACATCAATTTTGGCTCTGTAAATCAAAACAAAATAGTTATGAATATAGACAGAGTTGAATTTTTGAGTTGGATGGAACGGATCATGAAACGATTCGATATCCTCGCGGGTGACATTGAAAATAGGGAAAAGAAAAGGCTGAGTATTGATGGGGAAGAATTGCTGGACAATCAGGATGTCCTCCAGATGCTGAAGATAACCTATCGCTGCCTGCAACGCTACCGGACCATAGGTAAAATCAAATACTTTACAATAAGCGGAAAGGTATTCTACAAAAGTTCTGACGTTCACCAGTTCATTCGCGACAGTTACCAAGGCGGAAAGTATACGCCTATGAAGGAAAGTAATAGATAACCAATCTATGAGTACCCTCAGTTCAAATAGATTCGATCAGAATAAAACAATTGATATTATGAGCAAGCAAACTAATTCAAAAGAAAATCAAACTCAAGTTCCAGAACCTCTTTCAGATATACTTCTGGTACTCGACAAAAAGAAAAGTCGCATAGAAGCCGTCAAAGGTATTGATGATGAAGGTAATCTTCAAACAACTGAGCCCAAGAAGTCTAATCTATTGGACTTTATGCGTGTCGATAAGGGGGATGCCATTAGCAATTTCTTCTCCAATTTCTGGCGCAGGCTAAATGATCCTATATCCTTCCGGTTTTTCAGAACACCTGCAATTGACCTGGACGAGGTTGCCAGAAAATTACAGAGCGCAATTGACTACCCAACACCAGAGGGGAACAAACTCTTGGATGCACTAGAAATCAAATATGACAACAAATTAAATCAAAAGAATATGGAAACAAATCAAACATCGGAGGGCGCAGCGCCAACAAATGACACCAAACCTTACAAATACAAGGCTGAGGAGATTGACTGGGCATCGCTTGAACAACTGAATCTGAACCGCGAACTTCTTGAAAAGAGTGGTCAGCTTGACAAATTATTAAAAGGATATAAAACTGATGGGGTTTATCAGATCGAGGGAAATTTTAAGGGAGTAGCTATGAAAGGAGATGCACGATTGTCCCTGAAAAGGGTGGATGACCGGGTCGATGTTATGGTGCACGGGGTTCGTGTGGGACCCGAGCTTAAAAAGCCATTTTTTGGACATGCGTTTACGCCAGAGGATAAAGAAAATTTAAAAATGACAGGAAACATGGGCCGTGTGGCAGAGCTGACATATTCCAATGGTAACAAAGTGAAGTCTCTCCTCAGCATAGATAAACTGACCAATGAGGTTGTATCCTTTCCTGTTGAACTCATTAAGATCAGTGAAAAGTTTGGGGGTGTTAAGCTAAGTCCGGAACAAAAGGCTGAACTCCTGGAGGGCAAACAGGTCCTTGTTGAAGGGATGGTGAATACGAAATCGGGTGAAGTTTTCAACCAACACCTTCAATATAGCGCAGATGAAAAAAAGCTTGTTTTTGTAGGGCAGAGCGAAAGACAACAACAGGCACAGCAAAATGGGATCCCCAGTGAATTTAGGGGTAAAATCTTCACCGAGCAAGAGAAACAGGAACTCCAAGATGGTGGGGTTATTGTTGCCGAGAAACTAATCAATAGGGAGCAAACCAAATTATATTCCGGCTTTATGTGGTACGATAAAGAAGAGGGCAAGATGAAATTTGATTTTGACAATCCACAACTGGAGAAAACCCAAAAACAAGGTGAATCGCAGAAAGAAGGACAGGCGCAAGCAGGAAAACAAGAGGGGGTAACACAAAATACTGCAGAAAAGGATGCCGTAAAAAAAGAAAATACAAGAAGACCGAAAATACATTAAAATCTGATGAAAGCGATTATAGCAGAAAAATCAGCAGTAGCGTACGAACTGGCAAGGATTGTAGGAGCAACCCAGAAGAAAGAAGGGTACTGTGAAGGTGAAGGATTTCTTGTTACCTGGGCTCTTGGACATTTGGTTGGTCTTGCTATGCCGGAAGATTATGGGATTAAGGGATTCAATAAAGAATCCCTGCCCATTATTCCTACTGAATTTCAACTGAGGGGAAGAAAAGTGAAATCAAGCAGTGGTTACGTTAATGATGAAGGGTCAAAAAGGCAGCTTGCTGTGATAGATTATGTTTTTAATCAATGTGACAGTATTATCGTTGCAACCGATGCTGGACGGGAAGGCGAATTGATTTTTCGCTACATATATCAATTTCTTGGATGCACTAAATCTTTTGAGCGACTGTGGATTAGCAGCCTTACCGAAAGGGCAATAATTCAGGGTTTCAAAAATTTAAAACAGGGAAGTGACTTTAATGGCCTTTATGAAGCGGGTAGGCAGCGATCGCAATCCGACTGGCTGGTAGGAATAAATGCAACCCAGGCATTGACGGTTGCTATGGGGGATGGCCTATTTTCGCTGGGAAGAGTGCAAACACCGACACTTGCTTTGATCTGTAAACGTTTTCTTGCCCATAAATCCTTTGAGAGCAAAAATTATTTTCAGCTGGAATTTGGATTTACAAAAGAGGGGATAGGTTTTAAGTGCATTTCGCTAGATAGGTTTGAGGATAAAGATAAAGCAGAGTCTATCAGGCGGAGCCTTGAACGCAGTGGTAAGGCAGTTGTTAAGGAGGTGGAAAAGAAATCAGACACTGTCCAGGCACCGCTTCTCTTTGATCTCACCGGTCTACAAAAAGAAGCGAATCGACAGTTTGGGTATTCCGCTGAGCGGACGCTTGAAATTGCGCAGAAACTCTATGAAAAGAAATTCATCACATACCCTAGAACCGGTTCAAAACATATTCCCGAAGACGTTTGGCCGGAAATACCATCATTGATACTCTCCTTAGGTTCACGCCAATCCTTTAAAGATTTTGTGGAGAATATAAAATGGGAACGTTACAATAAGCATATTGTCAATGATGTGAAGGTTACAGACCATCATGGTATCCTTATTACTGATAATATTCCGAGCTGTCTGGAGGCAGTTGAAGTTGCATTGTATGATTTAATCGCAAGGCGCCTTTTGGAAGCTATTTCACCAGCCTGCTATAGGGAAATCACGAATATAAAAATCTCAGTTTTACATTATGATTTCAATCTGAAGGCCATAGAAATTGTTTCACCGGGCTGGAAAGCAGTCAATGGTAATTTTGATGATGAAGGTGCGGAGCTAGTCGTTGATTTTCCTAACCTACTGGTCGGAATGCAGCTTAAAATTGATGATCTAAAAGTCGTCGAGAAAAAAACTATGCCGCCTGCGCTTTATACAGAGGCAGATATCTTGTCCGCAATGGAGAATGTTGGTAGTACTGTTGAAAACGAAGAGGAGAGAAAAATCCTGAAAGGCATTGGTATCGGAACGCCGGCAACGAGGGCAGCGGTGATTGAGACACTGTTTGACAGGGGATATATCAGTAGGGAAAGAAAGAGTATTATCCCCACCGACAAAGGGATGCTTGTTTACGAAATTGTGGCGGATAAAAAGATCGCAGACGCTACAATGACAGCACAATGGGAAATTGCATTCGAAAAAATTGAAAGCGGTGAGATGGATGCAGGGCTATTTCGTACTGAGGTGGCGCTCATGGTCCATGAAATAACCAATGAATTACTTAAAGTGAGCGCAAATCCAGTGAATGTTGTAAATCTGAGCTGTCCTAAGTGCCATTCCCATGTGGTGTTGCGTGAAAAATTCGTCAAATGTACAGCTGAAGCATGCGGCTGGATTTTGTTTCGCTCAATATGTGGAGTACAGCTGAATTACCAAGAAATTGAGGCACTGCTCACTAAAAGAAGAACACCATTGATCAAAAAATTGATGGACAGGAAAAAGAAGCCATTCAATGCACATATTTTATTGGATGACTCGGGGTCCATCTTATTTGAATTTGAACAAAAAAAGAAAAGCAAATATAGATAGTTCATGATGTGATTTGGTTAGTGAAGCCTGGAACCTGTTATGGTTCTGGGCTTTTTTTAGCGTGCTATGGTAATATAGCGGGAATAAGTGGAAGTGGAAATTGGAGGATGCCTCTTCATGATTGGGTTAGTATCTTAAAGCAGGTTTTTTTTAAAATAATAGTCCAGTTATAAAGGAAATAACTGGACTATTATTTTTTACTGACCACTCGTATTTAAGTTCAAAAATGTCAGCCTTAAACCAAGTGATATTCTTTTTATTTCTTAATCAATTCTACTCTTCTGTTTTGGGCTTTCCCTTCTTCGGTAGTATTGTCTGCTATTGGGTTTTGTTGACCAAAACCTTTTGCCGACAAACGATCTACTGCAATGCCTGCTTTAACGATCTCATCTTTTACAGACTGAGCTCTTGCCTCAGAAAGTTTTAAATTATGTTCTTCATTACCAGAATTATCAGTATAGCCATTAATCGCAATTTTTAATGCCTTATCTGTATTTAATACCTTTACAATCTCTTTTACGGCATCTGAACCATCGGGTTTAAGGCTTGCTTTATCAGTATCAAAATTGATGTGCAATACTGCCTTCCCTTTTTCATCTAGCTGCTTTTTAATCTCATCAGATTTTATCAACGTAATAGTTCGTTTAAATCCTTCCTCCTGTAGAATATTGATTTTTCCGTATGCGGTGTTACCAGTTAACTGGATATAAATATTCCCCTGATCTTTGCGTCTGATAACATAAACTTTGATATTTTCGTCGGCATAGCCCATTCCACCATCTTCACCAAGGTTTGTTGCTTGCTTACTGTATTTTTCATATTCTTCATTGGTGATTTCGCCATCAAATATTTTTACACCACCTGCAGATAAAATAGCCTCCTCAAAGCTTTTTTGGAAGTATGGCAGCGACCATTGTTCACTGCTTCCTTCTTTTACAACAACATTGGCTTTCCATGCTTTTCCCTCGAATGGAGTCATAACGCCTCCAATTGGAAAAAATATTTGATCATATTTCTTTTCTATTGGTTTATTCTGCGAAACGAGACCTTCAGGCATATTGAAAAAAGGAAAGTTACCTATACTTTTATCTGAAAAAGGTATAGCATCAATCGAAAATGTAGAAGAAGATGTTTGGGTAGAAATCTTTTCTTCTGTTTTTAGTGTATCCTGTTTCGCATTATTGTTCTCTCCTTTCTTATTACCACAAGAGAACAGAGATAAAAAGATTGCAGCAATCGCAATTCTGGTTGTCAATTTTTTCATTCAATAAAATTTGTTTGGTTGTGATATATTTAAGTCTTTTATTTCGTTTTCAAATATAATGAAGTATTTCTGAACGTTTTAATTCTGATACTTTTTACTTTTTCTGCTTACCAAAATTCAACCCAGGCAGGTATATATAAACGTATAAAAAACGAATTGTAGTATTTTAAAGCAATAGTTTGAATGTGGCGCAAAATAGCCGCAGTTCTTTTGCATTTTCTTCTCCTTTTTATAATGCTGTCTATCACTCTTACCACCTGTTTTATGGTGGTAATCGTAATTTATTGGATAGCCAGGTCTGAACTTATTCAAATTCAAAACAAAAAAAGTAAATATAAATAGTTCATGCTGTGTTTGGTTAGTGAAGCCTAGTGTCAGTTATGGTCCTGGGCTTCTTTTTTATTTGCTCTTGGAAGATAGTGGAAAGAAGAGGAACGCATAGGTCATAATCAATGGAATACTCGTCCAGCTGGCTAGGTTTATCGCTATAAAGTTTACAAAAATTATAGCGACATGAAAAACCTTAATCAGGATTATTCCTACTACAGACTAAAATTGCAGGACCATATCGATTCAAGCTTCCCGGAACGATCAAGTGATACCAAATTTATTGAACAGCGTGGACGATGGGCAGCAAACGCCTATGAGGGTGCATTCCGGTCAGGTAATCCTGTTGACGAATGCAATGCCATCGCTGACAGCATTCTTTATGAGGGATTACATTTTTCCAGATTCGACACACTGTTTGAAATATTAACTTATGAATTTGCGGATGTTTTTGACGAGCTCGATTTTCGGGATTTTGCGTTAAAGATACTGCCGCAATGTGAGGGAATTTTTGGGCATTATGAGCTTGCCGATGATTTTGCATATACAACTGATTACGATCTGCTATATACAGAGTTAACAGGTTTCATCGCTATTTGGATCGAGCAAAATGGCATTCGATAAGAAACGCCATTTGTCGCAGAATATAGATGCGATCAGAACGATTTTCAAACTTGAAAAGGAGGGCAGGAAAGCAACCGAGGATGAAAAACTTATACTGAATAGCTTTTCAGGATTCGGAGGCTTGAAATTTATTTTAAATCCAGTAGGCTCCCCAGATGATATCAATCACTGGAAGGCTTCGGATATGCCGTACTTTTCAATGACACAGGAGCTGTTCGCCCTCATTAAGGACAATTCCGAAAATGACAGCATCTATCAGGACTATGTAACCAAAATTAAGGGCTCTATCCTTGATGCATTTTACACGCCTAAAGAGATCACGGCGAGCATTGCAACTTCAATCAAAGCTACAGGAATAGAGATCGGAACTATGCTTGAACCTTCGGCAGGGGTGGGAGCGTTTATCGAGCCGTTCAAAGATCTTCAGGAGATACGGATATGCGCTTATGAGCAAGACCTACTAACAGGGAAAGTATTAAAAAATCTGTATGATTCCACTGCGGATATACGCGTAGATAGTTTTGAAACTATACACGAGCAAGATACAGGGTACGACCTGATTATTGGAAACATTCCCTTTGGAACAACTTCCATTTTTGATTTATCGTATTCAAGGGGAAAGGACAAAGTTCGAAAATTTGCTGCTCAGAGCATACATAATTATTTCTTTTTGAAGGCCACCGATAAGTTACGTGAAGGTGGCCTCCTTGCTTTTATAACGTCCCAAGGAGTCTTAAACAGTCCGTCCAATTTCCCGATCCGTGAGGCATTGATGCAGGAACACCGGTTGGTTTCCGCACTACGTTTACCCAATAACCTTTTTGAACAAAGTGGAACATCTGTCGGAACTGACCTGATTGTTTTACAAAAGAACACCCGGACCCCTTCATCGTCGATACGTGCACAGGACTTCACGGGGTCTACAGGGAATTGCAACCTATTATTGTATAATCCAAACAATATTATTGCAACCCGTTCCTTTCAGGATACCGATCAATTTGGAAAGCCTACAACAATTCATATCCATGATGGTGGTATTGAAGGGATCGCAGAGGATTTACAGCAACGGCTTTCTGACGATTTTCAGCAGTATTTCGACCGCGCGTTGTTTGATGAATTTAAAGTTAGATCGATCAATAAAAAAATTATAGTAGATCCAGACATTGAAGCCGCGCAGAGAATTAGCAATTCGGAAAAAGCGACACAGCTTAGTCTTTTTTCGGAACAGGTGATCACTGATTTATCCATAGAAAAGATCAAAGTAAAGGGTAGAGGGCCGGTACAAAAGAAGGTTACAACATCCAAACAACTTTCTTTTTTTGATTTCAATGAAATTGATCCAACGGATATTAAAGATAAAGGCAATGGTGCATCGGTTCAAAAGTTTTCGGAAAGTGGCGTAAAAAAACATTCCTCGAAAGCGTCAAAGAAAAGTGCAGAATTACCGTCATTGTTTCATGAAATCGCGAATGGTTCGGCTTCAAAAAATGAGCCAGCCGTATTTAAAGAAGAACGTAAAGCATTTTACCGGGAGAACACATTGGTGGTTTTTGGTAACGGGGTTGGTAAACTAAAACTGAACGATCGGGAAGGAAACTTTATTTTTCATCCCATTGAATTATCGAATAAGGACAAGGAGCGTATTGAGTACTATATTAAACTTAGGGACAATTACCATTTGCTCTATGATTTTGAAGCTAAAAATAGGCAGGAGGATAAGGAAGGCAGGAAACTATTGAATAGCAGTTATGACGAGTTTACGGCTCGTTTTGGTAATCTAAATACGGCTGAGAATATCAGATTCATCAAGATGGATGGCTCAGGAAATGAAGTTCCATTTCTTGAACACGCCATTGGAGGTGTAATACATAAGGCGGATATTTTTGAGCGTCCTGTTAGCTACTCAATGGCAGAAATTGTCGTAACAAGTGCTGCGGAGGCATTGGCTGCTTCCCTTAACCAATATGGTTCTGTTGAGCTTGATTTCATGGAGCAGATCAGTGGCCTGCCCGAAAGTCAACTACGCGCAGATTTACAGGGACAGATTTTTTATAATCCAATGTCTGCCAATATGGAGGTTTCCCCAAAATTTCTTGCTGGAAACGTCATTGAAAAGGCTAATCAAGTGAGGGATTACCTTGCTGCCCATCCCGAAGATAAAGAGGCTCAGCGGAGTTTGGAAGCGCTTGAAAAGGTCCGACCAGAACCTATAAAATTTGAAGAGCTCGATTTTAACCTGGGTGAGCGTTGGATCGAGACTGATATTTATGACCATTTTGCAACCCACCTTTTGGATGCGGAAATAAAGATTACCTATTCGGAAAGTAGCGATGACTTTTCAGTTAGCTCTAGGTCGAGCAATATAAAGATCACTGAAAAATATGCTATAAAATCTGAGAGTAGAACATTTGATGGATTGAACCTTCTTCGGCACGCCCTAGTAAATACCACTCCCGATATTACCAAAACCGAATACCTCGCGGATGGAACTGCTGTAAAGGTCAAGGACATGGATGCAATCCAAATGGCCAATGGAAAAATAGACGAAATACGGAATGAATTTACGGACTGGCTTTATCAGCAGAGCGATGAGTTTAAAAGAGAGCTTACTGCTAGGTATAATGATCTATTTAACTGCCATGTAAGACCACATTATGACGGTAGTCATCAGACTTTTCCCGGACTTGACCGCAGGGCACTTGGTATCGAAGATCTCTATAATAGTCAGAAGGATGCCATCTACATGATCAAAAGCAACAATGGGGGCATCTGTGACCATGAGGTGGGAAGTGGAAAGACGCTCATCATGTGTGCGGGTGCACAGGAAATGAAGAGGTTAGGCCTGGTCCATAAACCCTTGATCATCGCTCTAAAGGCGAATGTTCACGAGATTGCGGAAACCTATAGAAAAGCCTATCCGTTCGCAAAAATTCTATATCCCGGAAAAAAGGATTTCACACCCCAAAAAAGGCTAAAGATCTTTGGCGATATTAAAAATAATGATTGGGACTGCATTATCCTTACGCATGATCAATTTGGCATGATTCCGCAGTCTCCCGAGTTGCAAAAAGACATTCTGAAGGCAGAACTTCATTCTGTGGAACAAAACCTAGATGCCTTACGTAATCAAGGCAAAGATGTGTCAGGTGCAATGTTGAAAGGTGTGGAAATAAGAAAGAAGAATTTGAATGTCAAGCTGAAGACCCTTGAGCATGATATTGAAAACCGTAAAGATGATGTTGTAGATTTTCAAATGATGGGAATCGATCACCTGTTTGTCGATGAAAGCCATAAATTTAAGAATCTCATGTTCAATACCAGACATGAGCGCGTTGCAGGGCTTGGCAACGTACAGGGCAGCCAGAAAGCACTAAACCTACTCTTTGCAATACGTACTATCCAGGAAAGAACCGGAAAAGATCTTGGTGCTACATTCCTTTCCGGCACGACAATCTCAAATTCTCTTACTGAACTATATTGTCTTTTCAAGTTTTTAAGACCCAAAGCGCTCGAAAGACAGGGAATTAACTGTTTTGACGCATGGGCAGCAATTTATGCCCGAAAATCCATAGATTATGAGTTCTCGGTAGCGAACAATATTGTTCAAAAGGAACGGTTCAGGCATTTTATCAAGGTTCCTGAACTCTCACAGTTTTATACAGAAATTACGGATTATCGTACAGCGGCGGATATTGGTATTGACCGGCCTGAAAAAAACGAAATACTATACAATATTCCCCCAACGGCAGATCAGGAGGTGTTCATTAAAAAATTGATGGAATTTGCCAAGACTGGTAATGCTGAACTTTTGGGTAGAGCCCCGCTGTCGCCTAGTGAGCAGAAAGCTAAGATGCTGATTGCAACCGATTACGCGAGAAAAATGTCTTTGGATATGCGATTGATCTCTCCACGCTATCGCGATGATCCCGGAAATAAAGCTTCCGTTTGTGCGGTCAATATTGCTAAATATTATAAAAACTATCATGCGCAAAAGGGTACGCAGTTTGTTTTTTCTGACCTTGGAACGTTTAAGGTTGACGACTGGAATATATATAGCGAGATCAAAAGAAAGCTTGTCAATGATCATGGCATACCTGCAGATGAGATCCGTTTTATCCAGGAGGCAAAGACCGAAGATCAGCGAAAAGCACTGATCAAATCTACCAATGAAGGTAAGATAAGAGTCCTTTTTGGATCGACAGAAATGCTGGGCACAGGAGTGAATGCCCAAAAAAGGGCAGTTGCAGTACATCATTTGGATATTCCCTGGCGACCATCAGATCTTGAGCAGCGCGATGGTCGTGCAGTACGCAAGGGCAATGAGATAGCTAAATTTTTTGCTAATAATAAGGTTGATGTTTTTATTTATGCTGTTGAAAAATCATTGGACGCCTACAAATTTAATACGCTAGCAAATAAGCAGCGGTTTATCAGTCAGTTAAAGAGCAATACACTAACAGTTAGGATACTCGATGAAGGCGGTATGGATGAGGTTTCAGGCATGAATTTTAATGAATATGTTGCTCTGCTCTCCGGGAATACTGACCTGTTGGAGAAAGCAAAAATTGAAAAGAAAATTGCAGCTTTGGAAAGTGAAAAATATGCTTTTTTGCGGTCTAAATGGAGTTCTAACTCAAAACTGGAAAGTTTGGTCGAAGAACTTGAAACCAGAAATTCACGCTTAGAAAGACTTAGTGCCGATTGGAATAATTTTCAAAACCGTGTTCAAAGATCAGCTGATGGTAGTGTTTTAAATGAGATCGTATTGGATGGTGTTCCTAAAGATGCGGACGTAAAGGAGATAGGTGCTAAATTAAATAAGCTTGCTGCTGCTTCTAGAACGGGCGGGGATTATGAGGAAATAGGATCGTTATATGGTTTTAGGCTGCTCGTAAAAACAGAGATAATTCAAAATGATGGCTCCAGCAATATTGAAAGACATAACAGGTTTTTCGTTTGTGGTGAAGGTAATATCAAATACACCCATAACAACGGTTTCATGGCAAATGATCCTGAGCGGGCAAGTATGAATTTTATTAATGCCCTGCAGAAGCTTCCCGGGCTCATTGGGGAAGAGGAGAAAAAGCTCAAACAGCTTAGAGATGACCAACTTGTACTTAATGATATCGTTAATGGCAGCTGGAATAAAGAGAAGCAGCTAGGCGCTCTGAAAACAGAATTGGCAGCTATTGAAAGGAAAATTCAATTATCGCTGGATACAAGTAAGGAAGAGGATACCACGAATGCAAATGTTGAAGTTGAGGATGAGAAAATAAAGAAAGCACAGCAATTTAAAATTTAAATGGTTCTGCATTTTGATAAATATATAATCAGCCAGAGCGATCTGGCTGATTAATTCTGTTATTTAGCATTAATTTTATTTTTTATTCTTTTTGATCAGGTGAGCTAATTCAGGGTCCTTTTCGATTCTTGCCAATTCATTCACAATAATGTAGGAAACATCGAGTTTTATGCGACGATAATTTTCGTCAATTACTTTTTCCATTATATCTTCACCAGTCTCAGAAAGAAAGGAACGAATCTCTGGAATGGGCTTATAATTTTTGGTTTCGTTAGCCACTTTTTCTGTGTCCACAACGATCTGGGCATGAAATATCTTTTGTTCTATTTTTTCACCAAAATTGTCAGCAACGGCGCCGACGAACATACCTTGGGATAAAGTTGATATTTTAGAGGCGGGGATCAGACTGTCCAGCTGTGTCGAAATCGAAGTGCTCGTATCATTTCTATTGATGGATACTGATCGACGTTTTTGGACGATCTTACCAAATCTTTCTGAGAGAGTTTTGGCGGTGTCGCCAACTACCTGACCTGAGAATATATTTCCAACAGTATTGAGGATTACTTTTGCCTCCTTGTCACCGTAATCTCGTACCAACTGAGAAAAGTCTTGAAAACCGAGACAGACAGCCACCTTGTTACTTCTTGCAGTGGCAATCAGATTATCTAATCCACGGAAATATATTGTTGGTAGCTCGTCAATAATAACTGAGCTTTTTAGCTTTCCTTTTTTATTGATCATCTTTACAATTCTGGAATTGTATAGTCCTAGTGCTGCCGAGTAAATATTCTGCCTGTCGGGGTTATTTCCAATACAGAGGATCTTTGGTTCAGCAGGATTATTGATATCCAAAGTAAAGTCATCGCCGGACATTACCCAGTAGAGTTGTGGCGATATCATACGAGATAGAGGTATTTTGGCGGAAGCTATCTGTCCTTGCAATTGGTCCTGTGCTCCTCCTTCCCATGCGTCGAGAAAGGGACTAAGGTAGTTTTCGAGCTCCGGGTAGCTTGTTAATATGGTAAATATATCGGAATACTTTTTATTAAGTAATTCGATCGCATGTGGAAAAGTACAGTATTTGCCACTTTCATATATCTTTAAAAACCAGATGATCGCTGCCAGTAAGATAATTGGTGATTCCACAAAAAAGTCACCCTGCTTCTGAATCCATGTTTTATTGAGATTGAGCATAATGGTGTATGATGCTTCATATGCGTCGGAAATGTCGGTCATGAACTTGGGGTTTAGTGGATTGCATTGATGACTCTCACGGGGATTATCAAAGTTGATTACAAAGAATTGTGGTTTTACTTTGTACTTATCAGTATGCTTCAATAGATGGTTATAGGCAATAGTTGAAAGATCATCAAACTTAAAGTCGTAGATGTACATTGCAAAACCTTTTTCAATGTGTTGTTTTATGTAATTGTTGACTATCGCATAGCTTTTACCACTTCCTGGGGTACCTAAGACTATGGATGCGCGAAATACATTGACCACCGAAATCCAGCCGTTATTCCATTTCCCACCAAAATAGAATTTTGTTGGCAGATTGACCGAGAACTCATTTTCAATAAGCCTTTTTTCCTGCATGAAACTTTCGTTTTCATTATTGAAAGGGTCGTCCATCAACCTGTTTTTCAATAACCTGCTCATCCAAAGTCCAGCGACCATTATGAGAATGAAACCACATGTGGTACTAAGCATGTAAAGTGGACCGGAAATACTGAGAAGTGGGAAATTTAGTAGATATAGGGGAAAACCTAAAATGAGACAGGTATTAATGTTCTGCCATTTGATCCTTTCATTTTTTACCCCTTTTGTTCCCAAGCAGCTTAGCGCCAGTAAAATTAGAGCGAAAAGCTTACTATTGAAAGAAGTACTGAAAAGGCCGGAAGTCCGCTGAAAATTTGTCAAAATTCTTTCCAGCACTTCAAGCGTCCATCCATGTTCTCGAAAAAATGAATAACAGAACCAGTAGAAATTCATGAGAACTAATAGAATACTAACTGCCCTCATAAAAGCCATGATCTTGGCTAATCCCCTTACATCGTCTTCTTGCATATTCAACTGTTTTCCGCATAGATATAAACAACGAGTAAATTTTTTTTTAGCGTAGTGAATTGGGGGATAAATTGACCTATAGTTTCCCAATTTTTGCCAGTAGATTAATGGTATAGAAAAATGATATTTCGGTAGATTTTTCTGATTTGATAGGCTATTTAAATGCTATAAGTGAAGTTTATTTTTTTTAATATTGTCTCTTTTTTGAGTATTAACAGTTTGAAAAACAGATGATTAATTTCATGTGTTATGTTTTGCATATAATTTTCAAAGCCTTTAGATTTGCTAGCCAAAAATAAAAGTCGTTATGGTAAAGTGTTTTATTACTGAATGTAAAAATGTAATTGACAATATGGAGGCAGGGATGGTTAAAAAGATGGACGGGGATCGGTACAGCAGATATTCTATTAAAAATAAGAGATTTCATATTGATACTTTTCGCAAATTTTCAATGGAAGGTATTTCATCACTGCCTATGGAGATGGTCAGTGAAGAGTTGTTAGCAAAATACCATCATTCTCTAATGGCCAGTAATTATTCAAAGAATACAATATCAGGCAATCTCAATACCATTCATTTTTTTATCAGACGATTCCAAAAAGAAAAAATTTTGAATTTCGATGGCGAGCTTTCCATATTCCCGACCGAAGTAACGACTGCAGTAACCTTAACAGTTGATGAATTGAAAGAATTATACCTGTTGGATTTACCTCCTGGACAGAAAAAAGTGATAGATATTTTCATTTGTCAATGTTTTCTAGGATTGAGGGTTAGTGATATGTTTCGTTTTTTGAAACAAATTGAAGCGAGGACAAGGGTTGTGGATACCGATTTGTTCTTTGAAATTATTACCGGGAAATATGGTCAACCCGTTGTAATTCCTGCAAGTGATATTGTTATAAAAATTATAAATAAATATGGAAAAACGATCCAAAAGGGTTTTTCTGAAGCACATTACAATTTGACTTTAAAAAAGATCGTGGCGAAATCAAACATTGAAAGGGAGGTCGCATTTTCCCGTACTGAAGGAGGGCGAAGAATCGAACGGATTCATCTCCTGTCTTTTTTAGTTAGTAGCCACACTGCCAGACGAACCTTTGCAACCAATGGTTACTTAGCGGGCATTTCACCATTTGACCTTATGAAGATCACTGGTCACAGGACGCTCGCTTCTTTTTTCAGATATATGCGATGTGAAAATATAGCAGTTGCACTTAAAATTTCCACGCACGAATTTTTTAGGATCGAATTTCCTGAACCAAAAAACTTTTGATCCCTTTTAAATTTGCTTCAAAATTCCTATTATTAGAAAGAATTTCGATAAATACTATGCATGATACGATAGGACAATTTGCAGATCATTTTAATAGACAAATATTTAGGATTACATTTAAATTTCGGGATTTTCAGGTTGTATTATTGAAGAAAGATCTATTAAAGGATCAGACTGAATTCGAAATACTTTTGGATGGATTGGTTCAGAAGCTTATTAAAAAAAATGGAAAGTGGTCTTTTGAACATGGTGAGGACCAAGATCTGGCTGAGGATATTTGGCGCCAAATAGAACTCCGATATAGGTTATGATGTATAGAAATCCAAATAGGATATTTTGCCTTCGATTTTCATTAATTTTATTTTTGTACATTAACAATGTGGAAAAGCACCGATTAAATTTGGTCGAAATTGATTGTCATTGATTTTAGTGTACGAAGCTTGCTAGTACTTTTTCCTTTAATTAAACCTAATACCTCGGAAATGTATATTAAACAAATCTTTCTTTTCTTATTGGTCGCTTTTTTCTTAAGTTGCAATCCAAATTCTGGAAACCCATCCAAAGAGCAGTATATTGAATCAGTTCAGAAAAAAGAATTTAAAAAGAATGATGAATTATATTCAAATGCAGGAAAACTTATAGGTGAATTTGATTTTAATGTTAAAGCCACCGAAGAACAAAAAAAAGATTGGGAGGATGGAAAAATCCCCTGGATTAGTTTAGAAAATCCTGGTTCTGAAATTAATCAATTAATTAATGCTGATGAATTAGTAATAAAAAAAACACAGATCAACATAATTTTTGATTACCCGCTCAATAAACCAGCTACCTTTGAGTTCAGAAATGATAAGGGCTTTACTCGAAGGGATTTAGTACTCTTAATTAGTGAAAAGTATCATGAAATATATAAAGAGGAGGAGTTAACCTCAGCCGTGAAAACCATTCCTTTACAAAAAAGGACTGGAATCATCAACAGAAATGAAACCCAAGGAAAATATGGAATTTGGGGACATGATTTAGCTGATCTGGTGTTAAGCGGTGTTGAAGTTCACGAAACAAGTGAAGGAAAAATCAATATAATTTTACTTATTGAATCTTAAGCATACGTGGACTGATTCTATTTGTACGACTTGCTGGGTTCATGAACAGCATTGCTTTGAGGGTAAAGCTCTGGTAATGGGTCCGATTGCCAGATTTCTTTAGAATCGATGTCCATAATCGTTAATTTTCCAGTAGATCCAGCACCAGTATCTAAATTTGTAATATTTAAAGCGGTCATTGGTTGATCAGTATTCCAATTTAATGTAGAGGTGTGACCAATGAAAATATGCTTGAATTGTGTAACCATTTCAAAAGTGGATGCAAGATTACCCATATTTTCGTATCTCAATGCTTCGGTCCATAGCTGCCTGTCCCAACAATAGTTTTTTTTGGTTTGCCTAAAAAAATCGGTATATCGGTCGAAGCCACCGTGTACGCAACATAAGTTCGAATCTAAGACGTGGAAGAGTTTTTGATTTTGAAAAAATTGTCTATGATGTGGTGGAATATCGGTGGAGTTTAATGAGGTTTTATAACCCGATCCCTTTGCAAAGCAGACCTTTGGGTCATCTTTATATTTTAAATAGGATTCGATGGTGCCCTTACCACCATAAGCCCAGGATACAGGATGAAAATCTGTCTGAATAAATTCGTTTAACCAGGCATCATGATTACCCTTGATAGCGATCAGATTTTTCATCTTTAACAGTTCCTCAACAGATTCATAAACACCATTATAGCCGTCTGCTACGTCACCGACCTGAATTAAAATATCATTTTCGTAATTAAAACCAGATCTGGTTAGACACTGTACGAGAGCCGGATATGCTCCATGCAGGTCTCCCATAATGAATGTTCGAGCTCTTACCTTATCCATTGGTCCCCCTTCTTAAAAACATAAATTTACAGAATATTAAACTCAATTTCTGTGGTTAATATTTAAATTTTAATATTTTAAATCTTAGTACGTGTTTTGTAGGTTTTGAGAGGCTCGGTTTTAGTTGGGCTTCCTATTTTTCCTCTTTTTCTTCATATTGAATTCAAACAGCTGCTCGTCGGGATCTCCGGTCATTCCACCAAGCAAAAGCGATTCCAGTAGCCCCCAATCGCTAAATATCTCGTCTGTATTCATGATAAGTTGAAATATTGGATGCAGGTCTTCTATTAGCGATGTCGTTGGTTTTAGTGAAGGATTTTTAGGTAATAAATGTTCAATTTTCAGATTTTCTTGAGCTTCGGTCTTCGAAAAAAGTTCATGAAATACATTTGCAGAGAATTGTTTTCCTAAGTGCGAGCCATTGAATACATTTCTTGTGTTGTGGTCTACGAAGGTAATCCCATATAACCTTCCTTGCTCATTTCTTCGCATAATAGTATTTATACCATGCTGAGTTAAATAGTCCTTAAAATCCTTTTCGTCAAATGTTAAATTCAATGCTTGCGCAATCATCTGAACTGTCTTTGCCTTAACATCTCCGGATCCTTCTTTGCTCTTTTCAAAATGGGAGCGGAGTGCACTGAGCCCTGCATGTTTACCGAAGAGGGATGCTTTAAATGGATTGCTCACTTTCTCACCATATTTATCCAGAGCGAAATAAATCAGCCCTTCCTTAATTTCACCATTGTATTCCTTTTTAACAGATTCGACGGAAATATTAAATAAGGATAACAGCGCGTTATAGCCACCAAGATTTAAAAAGTTATAATATTTTGGAAGATATCTGACGACAGTGGCTAGCTGACTTTTTATATTGCCTTTTGTATGATCGACGGGTGAAAAAATGGTATTTTCGTCAGTTATTTGTTTTTCATTTGCAGGAGTCAGCTTATACTTTTTCTCAATATCCCTGCATATTTCCATTGATCTTTTTTTTTCAAAAGAATCGGGTATTTTAATGCCGTTCTTATCAACGGAAGTTGAAACAATATGGATGTGCGTTCTGTCTATATCATGATGTTTGAAAATAACAAAAGGCTGGTCACCATATCCCAGACGCTCAATATATTCCTTCGCAATTGTTATAAATTCTTCATCTGAAACCAAATCATTTGGATCTGGGTTGATTGAAATATGTATAGCGGTTTTTTCAGTTTTCCTATTGGCCGCCAGGTATGGTAAAAAAGAAGAGAGTAATTGTCCGGTTGTATATGTTCCATCCGGACTTTCGAGCATATTATTAAGTGATAGGATTTTCCCGGTGTTTTGTAATACCTTTTGGTGATTATATAGTAAGGCACCATAAATTTTTGATCCATGTGCTATTTTTGCAATCATCTATTCACGTTTTTTACAATGTATTCTGCTTCAAATTTTTTGCTGAGAATCAAAATCTCACGACAGATCGCAGCGAGTTCTACGGTCTCTTTTTCAAGTTTTCCGATATAAAATACAGTTTTCCTGTCTCCAAAATTTGTGTGTAGGATCTTTACTATTTGATTATAATTGACACCGATCGCTCGGAACTGTGCGAAAAACTGTGTTAATTTTGTGCAGTAATCCATAACCCCTTTATCTATAATTACCGAATTTATCTTCCTTTCAAACAATAGTGATACAATAAATTTAGCTTTATTGTCAAGTCCAGATTGTTCCAATAATGATAAAAACCTTACGTTTTCTGTATCTGTGAGACGGAAAACATAGCGATGGGTAGCTTTGTCGATTTTGGGTTTTCGACCTCCTTTCCGATTTGCTGTCATATCTTTTTTCAAAACCTAATAGAAAACGATGAACATTCATGCTAATGAGCCATCAAAAACCTTGTTTTTCCTACTGGTTCACATAAGATAGCTAAGAAATCATAAATGGTATATCCGACTTTGGAGGATTCCCCAGCCCTCGTCAGAGCAAGTAGTTTTGGGGCACAAAACGAGTTTTGAGGCACTCAAAACACAACTTGCTCTCTTCTTGGGAAGAGATACTATAAAGTTTACAATAAAGATCAAATCATAAAATAGTTTGGGAAAGGTTAGGTAAAAACAGGAAAGATAGTAAACCTACCGCTTTTCCATCCATACTGTTGCCTTCCTTTGTATCAGATAATTGGGGAGGAAATATTGTCAGTTTTCACGATTTGAAAATATAAAGTTTTAAAAGAATAAAAGCTTTTGGTTTTAAAAGTGTAAAAGGATAAAACTATAAAAGCACTAAAGCATAAAACCATGAAAACGGGAAAGTATAAGGTTTAGAGTACTGAAATTTTGGTAGCTGTGCTACTAATTTCCACGTCGTGTATATTATTTACAAACCATATATAACACCTTTTTAGACTCCGTAAAATTTACCATAAGTATTTTTTAACCTACAACCATACGCTTAGCAAATTTTTAAGGAATACAACTCTTAAACTTAAAATATATAAAGGAAAACAACATGGAAAAAAAGAAGAAAACTTTGAAGGTAAGTATCTATACGCAGAAAGGTGGCGTTGGCAAATCGACAATGACCGTACTTCTTGCCAGTGTTCTACACTACCGTTTGGGCTACAATATTGCGGTGCTTGATTGCGATTTCCCGCAACATAGTTTGGTAAATATGCGTGAGCGGGATAAAAAGGCAATTATGGAAAGTGATTTTCACAAAAAATTGGCTGTAAAGCAGTTCAACTCGATTAATAAGAGGGCCTATCCAATCATAAAGTGTAAGGCGGAGGATGCGCTTGAAACAGCTTTTAATTTTATTGAGAACAGTGCAGTGCAGCCAGATATTTTGATTTTTGATTTGCCGGGGACAGCCAACACTAAGGGGGTTATCGGATCATTAAAAGGGATGGATTATATTTTTTGCCCGATAACTGCAGACAGACTGGTCGTGGAAAGCACATTAGCTTTCAGTGATGTCTTCCTTAAACTTCCTGCACAGAATGCGAATGTTGTTGAGCAATCTCTCTTTCTATTCTGGAATCAAGTTGATGGGAGGGAAAGATCGGGTTTATACGAAGCATATCAAACTGTTATTGAGGGATTGTCCCTGAACATGATGGAAACAAGAATCATGGATAGCAAACGATTTCGCAAGGAGATCGATGACACCGGAAATTACGTATTTAAATCAACATTGCTGCCTGCTGATATGCCGATTTTAAAAGCTACGCGTGTGGATCAGTTTGTGAAAGAGTTCCTAAAAATTATAAAGACGTGATATGGCAATAAAGAAAGACCGTAAAGAATTTGAGAAACCCATCATTGATGAGGAATTTATGATGAACATAATGAGTGGTGATGAACCATTACCCCCGGCAAATAAGGAGAAGACTCCAGATAAAAATACCGATCCCGCGACTAAGGTTGAGCGAAGTAAGTCAAGAACGGGCAAAAAGATGGATTATGAAGAATTATTTCTCGTTAACCGGTTTCCGCCCGGCAGGAGTGGAAAGGTGGTCTACATCCGTTCAGAATATCATGAGCGCCTGTTGCGCATAGTTCAGTTGACCCGTGAAGATAAGATTACCCTGTATTCATATATAGACAATATACTTGAAAATCATTTCCGCGAATATGGTGATGAAATCACCGAATATTTTAACAAAAGATTTAAACCCATTTTATAGATGAAAAAGCAAAATACCAAAGTTGAAGTTACCGTGAAGCTTAATCAGAAGGTAATTTATGAAAATTTGAATTATGAATCACTATTTCTATCAGATCAGGTCATGGATAGGCGTAGTGACAAGAGTATATATGTTAGCAATGAGCACAATACTTGGTTGTCGAGAATTGTGAATGTGATTGGTGAAGACAAAATACCACTTTATGCCTTACTGGACAACATATTAACGCATCATTTCACGCTGTTTGAAGAAATGTTGGTCAAAGAGTTCCAGGAGAAATCAAAATCTCTTTTTTAAATATTATGGATACATTAATTCAGATAGTAATATTGATCTGTCTAATCCTGGTTATTGCTTTATTATTGGTTGACAAAGTAAAAATTGTACGAACTCAGTCCAAAGTCGTGGCGCAGAAAGAGATCAGGTTCCCCGATGTCGTTGGCAAAGTTGTTAATCCGGTTAAGGAAAAGACCCCAGCTTGGCTTGCCAACAGAAAAAAGTTGGTTGAAAAAATAGTTGCCAATAATGCGAAGCAGGAAAATACGGATTCTAATAAAAATGCCCATCAGAAAGAACACAATTCCGTTGCGGATAGAAAAGAATTTGATGATGAGGATGATGTTCCACCCGATGATGATCGTTTTGGACAGGCCGTTTCTTTAAATGAGCTTACAAAGGTGGGTAATCTACTACAGCAGGATAACCTTGATAGCGCTCAGGAAAAGGAAGCGACCGATATTATACAAAAAATCGAAGGAACTGAATTATTTGCGATGATGCAACAGTCGATCGAAGGAGCCTCACAAAAAATTGCAAGACTTTTGGATAAATCGCTGCTGGAAAAACATAATGTCATCCAAAAGGAAAACCAAAGCAACGAGGTTGACAATTTTGACATTGGAGATTTTATCTAAGTCTCTCCTGAGTCAACACTAATTCTACACATTAATTGCCAAAATTTTATTAAATAAATAGCTATGATATCAAAGAATGATCCTGATTATGTATTTGATGAATATAAAGGATGCTTAATTGCCAGCCATAAAAATAATGTTCCGCAAAAATCAATTGAGAATGTCATCATTGTTTACGATAAACTGGATTTCCCAGATTATGGCTTTTATATAGGACTTGATGATTCAAAAGGTATAGGATACCGAGAAATGAACCCTGTTAATATAGAAGATGCTAAAAGCTATATCGACTGGCTTTCAGAAGTAACAAAGAAAAATGTGTTAAAACCGGATAGTTCAGTTTCGTTACCTGTAAAAATAAAAGAGGTTGTAAGCCAGATTCTATCTGACCTTACTCTAAAAAGACAGGAAAATAAAGAAATGCTTTCCCAAACCAAATCTCGGAAAAAAATGTGGAGAGGCATGTAGACGTTAATGATAAAAAACAATCAAAACATGGTAGCGGATTATTCAGAGCAATTTTAATTAATACTTATAGATTTAAGAAAATTTGCCTGTTAGTGGGTTGGATGTCTAATAATAGAAAGAGATATAAAAACTACGCCTTAACTTTAAGAACTGCGATTTTTGGTATTATTAAAATACCTTTATTTTTATTTTCTATTATTTCACTTATTGGTTGCGATCAACCTTTTTGTAATCTCAAATTTTATAAATTTATTCCAAGTGCCTGTATAGCGATTATTCAATCTTTGGAAATAAAGAGTTCTTCAAATAGCAAAGTTCCAAATATTTAAGAAATAAATTTTGTTAAGAATATAGTTTTCCGAAATTTTCATTATATTTAATTATGTGATTACTTTCAGGAAACAGTCTGTTTTCAATATTTTAGCTGATACCTAGTTATATTATGAGTATTTAATTTGTTAATTAATTACAACCTAACCATGAACAGTTTGAAATTAGGGCTCTTATTTTTTATGGGAGCTTATGCTTTGGGAAGCAGTGCACAAAATTTGTTAAATCTAAATGATTGGGTTACCGGTACTGGCGGTACCTCAGGTCTTACGGCAAATGGTCTCGTCAGCGAGAATGAGCGTGAGTGGGGAATAGGACCTTTGGGAACTCAGGTTGTTCTGTGGAAAGGGACACCTAGTGGGGATCAAGCAGGCGACGGTGGATGGAATTCTACAGATATAGCGATTAATAGTCAAAAAACATATCGCTTTTCGGTATGGATAAAAAAAACAAATTCCAAAAGTGGAACGGCCTATTTTGGTTGTGGCGCTGCAGTTACAACTTTAACCGGCGTAGTAAATAACAACGCTTATTTTTGGAATGGCAATCTCCCTGACCTAGACAAATGGTATCTCTTGGTGGGGTACGTTCACGGATCAAGTGATCCTTCCACTGTAAGTTCAGGAGCTATTTATGACGGTATAACGGGAAAAAAAATAGCTTCTGCCATAGATTATAAGTTTTCTACCACAGCAACAACTACACGCCATCGTGCCTATCTTTTTTACGACCCCAATGTAAATGACCGGCAATATTTTTATGGCCCTAGGCTAGAGGAAGTCAATGGAAATGAACCTACAATAAGTTCTCTACTGAACAATCCTATTGGTGCAGGAGATTTTTACTTTTCAGGGAAAGTGGGCATCAAAACACAGACTCCTGGAGACTACGATCTGGCCGTCAATGGTAAGATCCGAGGCCAGGAGATCAAAGTCGAAATCGCGGGCTGGGCGGATTATGTCTTTGAGGAAGATTATAAGCTCCCTACGCTGACCGAAACCGAAAAATTTATTCAAAAAAATGGGCATTTGCCGGAAGTACCAAAGGCAAGTGAAGTTGAGGCAAACGGTATTTCGTTGGGGGAAATGAATAAAATTCTTTTAAAGAAAATAGAAGAGCTAACCCTACATCTGATAGAAAAGGATAAGATGTTAAAGCAGGTAATTGAACGCCTTGAAAAATCAGAGACAGCATTGTCGGAAATTAAAGAAGAGCAGTTAAAACGTTAAGCGACTGAGCAATTGCAGAAGTACAAAGGCAAGCAAGAATTTGGAAAGCGCGAATCAAGGCCGAAACCTCTGGCACCAATGACTTAGTTGTAAAAAGGGAAAATCTGGAGCCGGAAAGTCAAAGTGAAGATAGTTGGCTGTAAGGGAATATATAATCAAAAAATAGAGCTTCGAAATGTTCCAAAAGCGTGGGATATCGAAGCAAAGAATGTTTAATAATATGTCCACATTAATGGACACGCAAAAGTAAACTAGATTAATTGAAAAACTAATCATAACCTTTTATCAACTAAAATTTTAGAATAATACCTTATCAATAAAAATTAATTATATGAAAGTAAATAGCTCTTTGCTGTACGTGCTAGTATTGTTGGGACTAGCTCTTGGTGTGTGGAACCTAATCGGAAAGAAAGATGAGATTGTTTATGTGGATACAGCGAAGCTCTTTCAGGAATATTCGGAAGCAGCTATGGTAAATAGGAAATTAGGGGATGAGGCCAAAAAATATGAAGGTAATATCGATACATTGATGCAAGAGATTCAGGGAGCCCTGAAGGATTATGAAAGAAACGGAAGCCAGCTAGATGCTACTTCGCGTGCTAAGCAGGAGCGTTTGATTTCAGAAAGGCAGGCTGATCTACAGCGTTATCAGGCGGTTGTAAAAGAGAAATTGGAAAAACAGCGTCAGACAGATTTTTCAGGTGTGATAAATACCATAAATGGATTTTTAAAGGAATATGGTAAACGTAAGGGGTATCGTATGATCTTGATTGCCAATCCTGCAGGTACGATTGCCTATGCTAAGGATGGTACAGACATTACAGATGAGATCATTGCCGAGCTCAATAAAAAAAAATAGGAGGTAATGATGTTTCTTCGAATTTTATTTCTCAATATCTGTATTCTGTCTGTCCTGTTAGGTTGTCAGATGAAGATCACGAACCGAGAAGAGCTCTATAAATATATGCAGGACAAAAAACATGGTGTGTCTGACAGTAGGGAAATTAAAGGGGCAAAAGTGTCCATATCGTATGTACCTACCGTAATGATGGGTAATAAAGCGGACAGCGCCGCGGCCCGAAAATTACTTTACTTTAAGCTAACCTACCAGATTAACGATAGGGATATGCTGTCAGCAATCGATCCAAGTTCTTATTCCGTTTTAGTCAGCCGCCTATCATTTAAGCTAGGTGATTATATTAGTGTCCGTTTTAATGGGAAACAAGAGGAGATAGCGGACTTTCAATTTTCGCCAACGTATGGCATGACCAATCGGACAGAAGTGATCTTTGCAATTGATCGGGAAAAGCTAAATGCGGAAAGGGTGTTTACAATACATGTTCAGGATATCGGAATAGGACTTCCCGATTATGATTTTGCATTTGAGCAGCAGGCGCTGGATCGTTTGGACGAACTCAGTGCTGGATTAGATAAGCTTGATTAACCAATATTCAAAATGAAAAGAAAGAGAAAGATATTTGCCCTGGTATGCCTAGGTACTATACTTTATCATACCTTTAGCCCGCTTACAGCGTTGGCGTTGACCTCAGGACCTTCGTCGCCAGATGCCTCAAGCTTTGAGCCCGTTGACACCTCGACGATGGTCAATCCGGTTACCGGTGATTTTGTCTATAGTCTGCCCCTGCTGGAAGTTCCGGGGCCGGAGGGAAGTTATCCTCTTTCACTGTCCTATCATGCGGGGATCAATCCGGAACAGGAAAGTAGTTGGGTAGGTCTAGGTTGGACCCTAAATCCAGGCTCGATCACACGGCAAGTAAATGGTTTTCCGGATGATTGGGCGAATACCCAGGCTAGCCGACGGGACTATTGGGCTGGAGGAGTTACCAATGTAACTTCTGTAGGTGTCACTATACCGCTTGCCAATTATGGATCAGTAAACTTGGGACTTGTTAAAGCATCGGATACCTATCGTGGGGTCGGCTATGGTTGGAATGTAGGTTACACATTTGGTGTTGGTGGCTCATATTCACCTTTTAGTGTCAGTGTAGGGATTGGTTCAAATCCATTTAGCAGTGGATTGACACTTTCCGGAGGAGTAGGGGTCGGTTTTGACCAGCTTGGAAATAGTTCGCTTAGTTTATCCGGTTCTGTGGGAGAAACCAATGGCATTGGAATATCAGTGTCAGCTCCTTATGGTATACTGGGAGCGTCTTTGGCATCAAATGGAGGTTTTTCATTTTCAGCCGTCGGCTATAGTGGTAGTCTGACCAATAGTAATGAAGGTGTGGTCCGTACAGAAACCAGCAGTTCAACATTAAACCTTGTTTTATTAAGATATTCAAATACCAGGACACGATATTGGACAGACGAGACTGAAACAAGCAAAATTTATGGCGTTTTAAATGCCAATCAAGATATTGACCTCCCAATGGCAAGTGATGTTGTCAATGACAGTTATCATTTACCTCAGCGTTCCATATTGGATGGAATGAATCCGGAAAAGGAGCAAGGAGGAGCCTTTCCAGCTTTTGATAGCTATACGGTAACCGGGCAAGGTATAGGAGGTGCGATACGCCCCTACATGTTTCAGGGAGGTGTGACCAAACAAAACGTTATCGAACGTGAAAGTGCAACTTCCAGACGTGAGACGGTACAGTATGGGAACTTCCAGCCCAATTTAACCGGTCTTGGATTCCGCTTCGTCGGCGATTTTTCTAATTCACTGTTACAGGATTATGCTGCTTTTAGTCCCAATTCATCAGCTATTAAATTTAGTGCACCACCTTTTTCAAGTATCCCAACGACAAGTTTATATGGCGTACAAAAATATCAGCCCACTAATCAAAATTTAGTAGGTTCTAAGAGTATCACCTATTTTCAGACAGGTCCAACGGGCACTATTAATTCCATATCGGGAAAAAGTAAATTCATTACGCCGGTTGCTTTGGGGCTCAACCGGACCAAGCATGCCGGGCCAATTGTACAGGGAAGGGATTATGCCGGAATAGCAGGATTTGCTATTACCAATGAAAACGGCATGACCTATCACTATAACCTTCCTGCATATAATTACGGTGAGGAGATCTATCAGGAAAACAAAAATCAAACTTCGGGATTGCGTTTTAATAGACAGACAAAGTCTGCCGGTTATGCTTACACCTGGCACCTGACAGCCATTACAGGCCCCGACTATGTCGACAGGGGAACCGCCGGTGTGCTGGATGAGGCTGATTATGGCTATTGGGTAAGTTTTGAATATGGAAAGTGGAACGATGAATTCGTCTGGCGGACACCGACTGAAGGATTTACGGAGAATTTTGACGAACAGTTCAAAACTGTATCAATGGGTAAAAAGGAAGTATACTACTTGAATTCCATTAAGACCCGCACACATACGGCTTTTTTTGAAAAGGAGGCCAGAACAGATGGTAAATCGGCTTCAATAGAATCCTTCAACAAAAATTGGTCCACTCAGAATAGTGTATCCACTGACTATAACAATACGGGAGTCTACAATGTAAATTCGACCCAGAGTTTGCGTCTAAGCCATATATATATCCTTAAAAATGGTACATATTCCAATTTGGGCTCATCTTTGGGCGGGGGTAGCGGCTTGGTGTCATCTGGAAGGACTGTTGCATGTAATGAGTGCGAGCTTCCCAATAATGTATTTGACCTGAATGATGTAAATACTTATGGACGGACTTCTCTGGAGTCCAAGTCACTAAGAGTTATTGATTTAAATTATGATTACTCTTTGGCAAAAGGAAGTACTACGAGCTTTAATTTTGCCAGTCCAGGTAGCAAACTGGGCAAACTTACACTGAAAACGATGAAGGTCAGGGGCAAAGGTGGTATAAGCTACTTACCTGCAACCGAATTTGGCTATGATCTACCGTTGGCGGATCAAAAAAAAGGAAGCGGCACTATTAATAACGGAACAATCACTGGGGCAAATGTTCAATTTGAAGAGGGGGATCTAATTGAGACAGATGAAACAGTGCCAATTTATTGTGGATATATTGAGAAAGTTACCCAAATTGGGGCGAGTTTCGATTATGTCATTAAAGGTGCAGTCGTAGGTAGCCTTGGGGCGAAAAATATAAGAAGAACAAAAAATCCTCCGTTCCTGAAAGATAAGTATGATTATTGGGGAATGTTTAAGTCCGACCATTTTGCTTCAAGTGAGAAAAATATCAATCGGATTCCTAATCGCATTTCAGCAAAGTCGGTTGATGTATGGTCTTTGAGGAGAATAAAAACAACAACGGGAGCTGTAGTAGATGTTGGATATGAGGCGCACGATTTTTCCAAGACAGTCTACGCATCTGATAGGTCCATTTGGTTCACTTCAATGGAGGTTATCGCAACGAATTTATGTAAAGTGAGTTTTGGAAATATAACCGATCACTGCCGACATTTTTTCGAGGTAGGCACCAAGTATAATGCCTATTTTTTTAGGTCATATTTGATACAGGATGGGCCTCCTGGAACGAGCTATAGACAAGGTTTCGACCTATATGGGGGTACCCCGGTAGAGATCATGGATGTCCAGAGCGACTATATTACTATTAAACTGGATGAATACCAGATCAGAAATATTCTTAATATTGGAGATGGACGCTATGACAATACGAATGTGAATGGGGTAAATTTTTCAGCTTCAGCACTGAATACGAATAAGTATGGGGGCGCCGGTGTCCGTGTGAAGTCGATCACGCTAACCAGCTTAGACGGGATAAAAAACAATAACATGTATTCTTATGGAGGGGAAACAAGCTATATTTCTTCCGGAAGTGTCATATATGAACCGCTGGCTCTAGAAAGATTTAAATTTTCCTATTCGTTGGACAAATACTTTTCAGACCTGTATACCAAACAATTAAATCCAGACATTGACGAATCAGTTCGATATGCCGGTGAATTGCCAGGACCAGGCGTGATGTATTCGCGAGTGTCAACTACTTCGGAGATAGAGTATCCTGACAAATCGAAAAATTTGTCTTCTCAAAGGACTATTTCCGAGTTTTTTTCCTTTTCAGATCTGAAAATAAGCTTTTTAGAAGCTACCCCATCGGAATCTTCTGGTAGCTCTTATTCTACAAGAAATCTGGTGATGAGAAAATTTATTTCCCTCTTGGGAGCCCCTAAATCAGTAAGTCATTATGATGGAAACGGTAAGTTGATGAAACGCATGGTAAAGCAGTATCTCCATGAAGGTATAGCGGGCGATTTCTTCACAGACTATAAAGTGAGACTTCAAAAATTCGGATATCAGGGATTGCTTACAGAACGTTTTTCGGAAGTGAAAAACGTATATAATAATTCCTACAATGACTGGGTAACCTTTGGTACGATGACTGCGCGGGAGGATTATCCATTGGTCAATATTGGAACTGTGGAGTATGATTATATCCATAATACGAAAACTTCATCAAAAGTTAATGCCTTTGATTTCTTCAGTGGAGCAATTACAGAATCCATTAGCACAGATTCCTATGGTAACAACTTTTTGAGCGTAAGTACTCCAGCATATCGTGATTTTGTAGAAATGGGTCCTAGCCAGCTTACTGATAACCGGAAGAACATGCTCACACAAATTTCGTCAAGTAATGTATATCGGCTGAATGCAGCTGGTACTCCTGAATATCTGGTCTCGGCAAATTATAATATCTGGAGTAACGGGGCCTCTATTCTGGATGAAAATGGGAACCGCATTGTTCAGAACAGTAATGCTTCAGCCAATGGTAATGTCTGGCGCCAGACTGCAGGTTACGTATGGATGCCATCGGGAGTCGCGACTAACGGGATGACCGCTGTGGGTAATTTTGTGGCTTTCCCTGGCAGCAATCCCACTGGAGCAAATGCAGCATGGAAGAAAAACAGTGAAGTTGTCCTAATGGATCCTTATAGCCATATTCTCAGCACCAAAGATTTTAAAGGCAATGAGGTGAGCACGCGTTACGGTTATAACAATGCGAAACCTGTTTTGAGTGGGACATTTGCGAAATATGGCGAAATGGCCTTTAGTAGTGCCGAAGATGAGAACATCAGCAATACGAAGAAACTGGAAGTGAAGAAGGGAACAGGAACAGTTTCTACCTCAGCTTTCCATACAGGAAAACAGAGCTTACAGCTTACGGCGAATCAGTTTGGCTTTGAGTACAGTGTTCCTGTATCCGAGCTCACCGCTGCACGCACCTATACGGCAAGTGTTTGGGTTTATAAGGGAGCACTAAACAACGTTAAATTGTACTACCAGCTTGACGGAGTTGATAAGGTGATTTCAGCCCCATCGACCGTAAGCACAAAAACTTCAGGTGATTGGACACTGGTGAATTTTGACATCACATTGAGCGGTGGAACAACGGTGAAGGTCTTTGCTAAAAATGATGGTACAACTACGACGTATGTCGACGATTTCCGTTTTCAGCCAAAGAACGGAGTCAGTTCAGCCTCCGTGTATGATACGGCTACTGGGGAACTTACCTATATGCTGGACCGTAACAACCTTTTTACGCGTTATGAATACAATGTGATGGGACAATTGGTCGCGACCTACCGTGAACAGTTTGGGCGGGCACCATACAAGGTCTCCGAGACGCAGCTGAACCAGAGTACAAGGAGTTTTAACGGATTGCCAAACTAATAAAAGCCAGTGTCATGAATAGAGAAAGTCAAACAAGCCGGCCAGTTTTTAAAGCATTCTTATGCTATATTTTATCTGTATGCATGTTTTTGGCCGATGTACAGGGGCAGACGCAGATCATTACACCTGATCCGATAGTCCTCCCGGCTACGGGCCAGACGAGCTATGTGCTATCCGCAGGCCAGAGTCTGACGGCCAGGAGTGGTCAGTCGATCACGCTGAAAAACGGGGTTCACCTGATGTCAGGTTCGACAGCAGTATTGCAGGTTGATTCATATTTTAAAATTCCCCTTCCGCCGAATAGCCCCCAGGCCAATACAGACATGAACTGGATCCTTAACCGGAGTTTTAATGCCAGTGGCCAAGTGGTTGCAGAGAGCAAAGTTTTCTATGATGATCTCGGCCGGGTGTTGCAACAGCAGAGCAAGAATTTAGAGCTAGGTCACGTAATGGCTAGTCAGCCTCTGTATTCTGCAGAGGGCAAGATTGTGGGAACGACACTTACTGCGCCGATTAATAATGGATCGTTTTCCTATAAGAGTGATTTTTTCACTGCTAATTCAGGCGAGGCATACACATTCCGAAATTTCGGCAGGTATGTGAATGGTTCCTCGGAAATAAAAGATAAAACGCAGACTTCGGATGCTGCTGGTGGCACAGCAGCTGGTACGCTTGGTTGGTATTACAGCACTGCTAATGTTTGGGAGCCCTATCAGGATGTGACAACCCATCCGTATACAATGAGCGACGAAGCTTCAAATGGCAGTGGAATCTTTAGCCGTTCTGCAAATGTGGGAAATGAACTCCGAATGGGGAAGGATCGGGAAGTAGCTTCATTTACAGTGCCGGTTACAAAAGAGTTGGAACTCTATGAGAGCATCCGTACCAAATACTTTACAGATGCACAGGTGGGCAGTCGTGTAGTTATGGATTCCGCACAGCGCGTGATGTCAGTTAACCTGGATGCGGACCGTAATGTTGGCGTTTCGATTGCTGTTGACGGTCGTCTGGTGCTTTCTGCTCTCGCAGGCACAGAACTGATGATCAGCAAGTCGATTAATGTGGCGGCAAATGGTAAGAATGCATATTTTCCGGTGCTAGCTGCGCAATCTGTTTCCTTTAATGGAAGTACCTCCAGTTTGGTGGATTATGTACGAAACCAGGTCATACCCAATATTCCAAACCAGCTTACATTGGATAAAGGTCTTTATGAGCTGCGGACTACTTATGGGGCACAAACAGTAACGTACAACTTAGGGCTTGGCACGATAACAATGAACTTCTATGACCAGCTAGGTCGCCTTTTGGCAACCATTCCGCCCGAGGGAGTAAAAAAGCTGGTCAACGGAGGGCTTGCCAATTATGCGACTCTAGCAAGCGTTCCCTTTGTTAAAATTTTTGAGTACAATGCACAGGGACTGCTAGCTGCAAGTACAGATCCTGACCAGGGCCGTTCTGAAATCAAGTATAATACGCAAAGTAAGATCCGTTTTTCGCAGAGTGCTCTCCAGAAACAGAAAGGAAGTTACAGCTATACCAATTACGATACATATGGCAGGGCGATAGAGTCAGGCGAATATCTGCCAAGTAGTACTGGGATCAAGTTTGAGAATATCACCCAGGCGATGCTGGATGCACAGGGGCTTCCCTCGGTTACCGGTACGCAGCACAATGTCAGTGAAATCCAGTATGATATCGCCAATGCGTCGCATGGCTTGTCGGGATATGTACAGGATACTTATTTCTTGGGCGGGGCCGTAAGCTATACCGCTAAATATAGCCAGCTTACGGATAATGTGAAAGATGCGACCAAACTTATAAGCCGTAGTTGGTATAACTATGATGGAGATGGCAACATGCTATGGACAGTCACCAATGTAACCGGTCTGGGAAACAAAACCATGGACTACAGCTATGACGAATTTGGTCGTTTGACAAAGTCAGTCTATCAGAAGAATATTGTTGCCGAGACGTTTGTGCATTATTATGAATATGACCTGAATGGTAAGCTGAAAACCGTATATACAAACACAGAAGATGCTAACTCCAGCAAAGTATTGCATGCCCGGTATATCTATTCGCTCACTGGGGGAGTTAAACGAGTGGAGTATGGCGATAAGCTGCAGGGAATTGATTATGTGTACACGGTGGACGGGAAGCTCAAGAGCATTAACAATGCGAATGTTGGTCTCAACGGGGCAAATGATCCAGGCAAAGACGGTGTAGGCAACGGTTTTGGGAAGGATGTTTTCAGCCAGAATATGGAATATTATGCCAATGACTATTTGCGTACTGGGACAAACATCAATGGGATTCAACATACATCTGCCCCGGGGACATTTAGCGGACTTGTAAATGGAATCGGTTCGCAGACGCAGGTGAGCGCATCAAATACAATAGTGGATCCTGCAGCAATGAACCTTTATACTTATGATTCCAAAGGACAGTTATTGGCCA
Source organism: Sphingobacterium sp. Ag1 (assembly GCF_000988325.1). Lineage (NCBI taxonomy): Bacteria > Pseudomonadati > Bacteroidota > Sphingobacteriia > Sphingobacteriales > Sphingobacteriaceae > Sphingobacterium > Sphingobacterium sp. Ag1. The sequence continues at coordinate 723,257 of NZ_LBGU01000044.1, forward strand.
ATACGTGGGGAATACCTAACTATGGAACCAAGGTATTTACAGCTACAGCAAATGCTAATCAGGAAAAAGGTATCAGTTATGACAGTCATGGTAACCTGCTCAGGTTGCAGCGGAGTAATGGAGCTGGTAATGTTATAAATGACTTTACGTATAATTATCAGGCCGGGACTAATAGATTAAATTCTGTGACGGGCTATGCTACTTACACGTATGATGCTCAGGGGCAGCTGGCCTCACAGGTCAAAGGTACAACGGGGATGTATCTGGACTATGATGTTTCGGGCAAGGTGACTACAATCTATAGCGATGCTGCGAAATCGACAATAATACTTAGTTTTACTTATGACGAAGGTGGCAAGCGGATCATGAAGAAGGATCACCGTACCAATTCGGTGACCTGGTATAGTTATGATACTCGAGGTTCATTGATGGCGGTCTTTGAAAGTAAGAATGGTGGTAGCTTACAGCTTTTGGAACAACCGGTTTATGGAGCTGATAGATTAGGGATGTTGAACCGACCGGGATCAAGTTATAGCTATACGCTGACGGACCACCTCGGCAATACACGCGCAATAATTGGCAGGAATAAGTTACCAAGTGGCTTTGTTGATGTGTTGTATAATGCAGACTACTATCCATATGGGATGGAAGTCCGCTCGAGTGGTATAGACAGCAGATATGGCTATCAAGGACAATATGCTGAGAAGGACAAGGAGACCGGCTGGAATAGTTTCGAATTAAGGAATTATGATGCAGCAGTAGGGCGTTGGCTCACAGTTGACCCGATGAGTCAATATATATCGGCTTATGTTGGTATGGGTAACAATCCCATCAGTATGTTCGATCCAACTGGAGGATGGAGTGATGGCGATCCTGAGAAACCAGCATGGAGTGTACAGTTAAACGAGGTTGTTGTAAATTTTAGGAAATCGATATATAACTCCAATTTCGTAAAGTCTTTAAAAAACTTCCAGACCGATGCTAGCGCTTGGGCCCAAAGACAGAGCGACATTACGACACAGATGAGCCGTACTTTTGCGTATGTTACTCAGTCAAGCAGGGATCATATTCGTCAGACTCTAAAACCTTTATATACTGGATACGGTACAATGGTATCTATGGGAGGAGGTCAAGCCGGATACATGAGAAGCTGGGTAGGATTTTCAAAAGGTGTTGAGGTCATAGAAAATGTCATTAATACGGTTGAGGAAGTTAAGGTCGTCAAAAATGTTCAGAATGTCCATTCATTTGCAGCTAATACGGTGACTAATACCGGTGAAATGTTAGGTAGTTTTGGTATTCCTCGATTATATACGTATACTAGCAATGGTACGAGTGTTTTTGTATCGCCACATGCAATGAAACATCTTGAAGAGCTGGCGGCAAATGGAGCTAAATTGGGTCCGGACTATTTAGGATTATTAGGTCAAATATACCAAAAAGCTTTACATTCGGCAATTGACGATGTGTTGTCTCGGGGGCCTCTTCAATATCGAAAAATGTTCCATTCAGGTGGTAATGAGATAATGTTCGGACCACCAAGAGCTGTCGGTGAACTACCTGCGGTTATCCATTTTAGATAAAACAATTTAAGATAAAATAATGAAATTATATTTTAAAAGTATTACTTCAGAACCTTTTAGTGAATTTATTTCTTACAGTTCATCAAGTCCAATTCCGGTAACGTTGAAATTGTCACGTAGCACGATTTTACCTAACACTCTGTATGCTAGGAATTTGTATGGAGAAAATTTTATTGAGTTCAGATTTAATAGGGAAACAAGAAAATTGTACGAAATAACAATTGTGGCTATACAACCAGATACTGTTAAATTCGATAATGATAATTGGATTGGTAGAGATGAATTTTACGAATGCTGTATCGAGGATGAAAACGAATTGGAGATTTCAGAACCTATTCAAATATTGCGTTCCAATAAATCTTTATGTTTTTTTTGGGGAGAAAAACCTTTTCATACTTATCCTATTGCTAAAAACTGCATACTAGGGATCGATCGAGATAAAAAATTATGTTCTGTTTTATTAGTCAACTTAAATAATGAGTTAGTTTATGATATATTAGGATTTTGACCAAATTATTGAGGCCGCCGCTATGAGGTAATAAGTTCGACAAGTAAGGGCCTAATATGAGGTGTAAATCCATTCTGTAGAACATCCCTTTAAATGTGAGATATATAACGCTGTATAAGCCCTTCAAATTCTTCATGAGTAAGATTTAGTTTGTGAATCTCAACCTACTTTAATCTTTTCGGTCTGAATTTTTCTTGATCGGCAATTATTCTTCGAGATAACTATTCTTTATCGCGCGTGATCATGTTACATGATTATAATCGCAATTTTTTTAGCTGTTGCTATCACAGCTGCGACATGTTCCTTTTGGAATGCGATTTTTTAAAAAAAGAAACAGGTCAAGATCTTTCTGATTACCGATAGAATTGGTAATAGAGCATTTTTTAACACAATAAGTAAATAAAATGAACTTAGTTGGATTTATAAAAGAATATAATGATATTAAGGAAGCAGTTAGGCTTAATGAGCTTGCTCGCAAAGAGGTGAAGCCTTATTCTGATGTTGGAAAGATTATAAAATATTTGGATAATGGAATATTATTACTGGCATGGATGGGATATTTTGTTGATGTTGAGACCAAGGGACTAATCGCGCCTGATTCTTATTATACAGATGGTACTTGGATATGGCCTTCTTATTTTCCTTATTATTTGGGGAGATATCCATCTATGAAAATTGATCGAAATTTTCTAATTCATATAGAAAAGAAAGAATTTAACCCAGAATTAGACGAAACGTCCGAGGTGAAAAAAGCAAACTTGAAAAGGAGTTTTCAGAAAAATTGAGATTGTCCTAGTAAGGTAAAAATACGTAGTTTAGGTAAGTGTAAACCCATTACAGGACGATACAGAAATAGCCAACGACTTGAATTTAAGAAGGAGTTGGTTCCCTGGAATAAATCGGGCATCGATGAACTGATATCGGAAAATAGACTGAAGCAACCCGTCAAGCAAGTAGGTAAAGTACAGAACGTGAATCAAACAAAAAAGAAGGGCCGGAAAATATAGTAAGTTAAATTCTAACCGCCAGACTTGAGAGTCTGGCGTTTTTTTTTGTGTTTATCCGAACTCCGATTAGGATAATAACGGCAAACTTAGTACTTCCCGTACCACGTACCCCCAAATCCGTCCTAACCTACAACACCTTTGTTTCCAAGCCCGTATAGACGGGTGTTTCAAACTTAAAATGTAATGAAAAATGGAAAAATCAAGACAAAAAATTTTGCTGGGGGTACTCTTTATTTCGCTTCTCAGCAATGAAGCATTTGGACAAGGAAACGGTGCTGCTGGTATCCAGGAGGCAACACAAATGGTAACCAGCTATTTTGATCCTGCGACGAAACTGATTTACGCGATCGGTGCTGTCGTCGGGTTGATAGGAGGTGTGAAGGTATATAACAAGTTCAGCTCCGGTGATCCTGATACATCAAAGACAGCTGCGAGCTGGTTTGGGGCCTGTATATTTTTAATTGTTGCCGCCACTATCCTGCGCTCATTTTTCCTTTAACGTTCTTATGAAAACCTGGAATATAAATAAGGGAATTGGAAGCACGGTGGAGTTTAAAGGATTAAAAGCACAGTACCTATTTGGATTTGCCGGAGGTTTATTGGTAGTTCTGATCCTGGTCTTGGTCCTTTACATGGCCGATTTCAATGTGTATATCTGTCTTACTGTAGGGTGCACTTCTGCAACGCTAATTGTTTGGAAAACTTTCAGCCTCAATAACAAGTACGGTGAACATGGGCTGATGAAGTTGGGTGCAAAGGGCAAGCATCCCAAGTACATTATTTCCCGAAAACCTGTGCAATCATACCTGAGCAACAAGTAATCCTTCGGTAAAAATCATCAGAATTTTTAATACCAAAATCTATAATTTTATTATGAGAAATACTTCTAAAACCACAACATTAGAAAGTAGGTTTCCGCTCCTTGCTATTGAGAATGATTGTATCATTTCCAAGGAGGGAGATCTTACAGTTTGTTTCCAGGTAAAACTCCCGGAAATTTTTACTGTGGGAACGGACGTGTACGAAGCTATTCATTCCTCTTGGAGTAAAGCAATAAAGACCTTGCCTGATTATAGCATTGTTCACAAACAGGACTGGTACCTAAAGGAGCAATACCAGCCGGATCTGCAAAAAAGCGAACATAGCTTTTTGTCACGGTCTTTCCAGCTTCACTTTAATGAGCGGCCCTTTTTAAACCATTACTGTTATGTTTTTCTCACAAAAACGACCAAGGCTCGGATGCAATCGCAGAGCAATTTCAGCAGTCTGTGCAAGGGCAATCTAGTTCCAAAGGAGATAAGAGACAAGGAAGGGATGAGACGTTTTCTGGAATCCGTGAGCCAGTTCCAAAGGATCATTAACGACAGTGGTCATATTACTATGGATCAACTTAATGAAGCTGAAATATTGGGCGGTGAGGGAAAGATCGGAATTCTCGAACAATATTTTACGTTGTCCCGTGATGAAAACCCTGTTCTGCAGGATATGGCGTTAGGCGCAGAGGAACTTAGAATTGGGAGTAAAAGAATGGTTCTTCATACTTTATCCAGCACCGATGATCTACCGGGCACTGTTTCTGATTGTAACCGTTATGACCGCCTTTCAACAGACCGAAGTGATTGCCTGCTGTCTTTTGCAAGTCCTGTTGGACTGCTGCTGAGTTGTGATCATATCTACAATCAATACTTATTTATTGATAGCAGTGCCGATAACCTAAAAAAGTTTGAAAAATCGGCCAGGAATATGCATTCACTGGCACGTTATAGCCGGGCAAACCAGATCAATAAGGAATGGATAGAAAGGTATCTAAATGAAGCACACTCGCACGGTTCGCCTTCGATCAGGGCACATTATAATGTGTTTGCATGGAGCGAAGACCGTGAGGAGCTGCGAAATCTTAAAAATGATGTGGGAAGTGCGCTTGCGCTGATGGAATGTAAGCCCCGACATAATACGGTAGATGCGGCTACTTTGTTTTGGGCGGGTATTCCAGGCAATGCGGGTGATTTTCCATCGGAAGAATCTTTTTACACATTCATAGAACCAGCGTTGTGCTTTTTTACGCAGGAAACCAACTATCAGGATTCGTTATCTCCTTTTGGGATTAAACTGGCAGATCGGTTGACTGGGAAACCGGTACACTTAGACCTCAGTGACCTGCCCATGAAAAAGGGGATTATCACGAATAGAAACCGTTTTATTTTAGGGCCATCTGGGGGTTGGCGGGCTATTCTTAACTGAGTAGCCCGCCAGCCCACCAAAAAAAATGGAAGTGGAAAATCATTCTTCACCAATCACATGGTGAGACAGTATTATGAGCAAGGAACTCATGTACTATTAGTGGATACTGGTAATTCCTACCAAGGTCTTTGCGAACTGATCAAAGGTAAGACTAAAGGGAGGGATGGGGTTTACTTTACTTATACTGAAGACAACCCGATCTCATTCAATCCCTTCTTTACGGATGATAACGTGTTTGATATTGAAAAGCGAGAAAGTATAAAGACGTTGATCCTGACACTATGGAAGCGTGATGATGAAGCACCAAGGCGGAGTGAAGAAGTTGCGTTATCTAATGCGGTAGCAGGATATATTGAAAGGATCAAAAATAATAGCGAAACCCCTTGCTTCAATGGCTTCTATGAATACGTGAAAAGCGATTACAAAAAGGTGCTACAAGCGAAGGAAGTACGGGAAAAAGATTTTGACCTGGCTAACTTTTTAAATGTGCTTGAGCCATATTATAGAGGCGGAGAGTATGACTATTTACTTAATTCCGATAAGGAGCTTGATCTTCTGAACAAACGATTTATCGTATTTGAAATTGATGCCATAAAAGACCACAAAATCCTGTTTCCAGTGGTAACGATTATCATAATGGAGGTATTTATCAATAAGATGCGCAGACTAAAAGGCATCAGAAAAATGATACTAATTGAGGAGGCGTGGAAGGCCATCGCGAAAGAAGGCATGGCAGAATATATAAAGTATCTTTTTAAGACAGTAAGAAAGTTTTTCGGTGAAGCAATTGTAGTCACACAGGAGGTGGACGATATAATACAATCTCCGATCGTAAAGGAAACGATCATCAATAATAGTGACTGCAAGATCTTACTCGACCAGCGGAAATACGCCAACAAATTTGACGACATCCAAAAAATGCTCGGACTGACCGAACGGGAGAAATCACAGATACTTTCAATCAATCAGGATAATGATCCGTCAAGAAAATATAAGGAGGTATGGATCGGTCTTGGAGGAACACACTCCGCAGTCTACGCCACAGAAGTCAGCCAGCAGGAATACTTGGCCTATACCACAGAGGAATCCGAAAAAATGGAAGTGATGGACTTGGCCCATGAAATGGGAGGTGATGTGGAAGCAGCCATCAAGAAGATTTCGCTTCGGAAAATCAAAGGATTACCATCCGCAGACAATTCAAAAATTTAAATAATCAAAAAATTTAAATAATCCAAAAAATTTAGAAAATGAAAAATTTATTAATGACCGTGTTTATGGTAATGATGATTACCCTATCACAAAGTGTAAAAGGGCAATGGGTCGTTACAGATCCCACCAACCTGGCTTCCGGAATTCTGAATTCCGCAAATGAGATCGTACAGACTTCCAGTACAGTAAGTAATGTGGTCAAGAACTTCAATGAAGTCAAAAAAGTGTACGAACAGGGAAAACAGTATTATGACAAACTGAAAGCCGTCAACAATCTGGTCAAAGATGCACGGAAAGTTCAACAGACTGTACTGCTAGTCGGGGATGTAAGCAATCTGTACGTCAACAATTTCGGGAAAATGCTAAATGATAAGAATTTTTCGGCTTCGGAACTGGTTGCTATCGGGAACGGATATTCCGCACTGCTGAAGGAGAGCACCGAACTGCTCAAAGAACTAAAGCAGATCGTTTCTTCAAGTACCCTTTCCCTTAATGACAAGGAGCGCATGGAGATCATTGACCGGGTTTATAAGGAGGTAAAGGAATACCACAGTCTTGTAAAATATTACACCAATAAGAACATTTCCGTTAGTATCCTTCGGGCAAGAAAGCAAAACGATACCAAACGCGTCATGGATCTTTACGGATCTGCTAATCAAAAATATTGGTAACCAAATTCTCAGACTGATGGAATTTACTAATTTACATGAGATCCTAAGAGGTCTCTACGATGAGATGATGCCTCTTTCAGAAACGATGGCAGTGGTGGCAAAAGGGGTTGCCGGATTGGGAGCGTTATTTTATGTTGCGCTCAAAGTTTGGCAAGCGTTAAGCAGGGCCGAGCCGATAGATGTTTTTCCGCTGTTAAGACCGTTTGCACTAGGTCTTTGTATCATGTTCTTTCCCACGATTGTCCTAGGTACTATTAATGGCGTACTCAGCCCAATTGTTAAAGGAACGCATTCCATGCTTGAAGGACAGGTTTTGGATCTCAACACCTTGCAGCAGCAAAAGGATGTACTTGAAAAAGAAGCCATGCTCAGAAATCCTGCTACTGCCTATCTGGTTTCGGATGAGGAGTTCGATAAAAAACTGGATGATCTGGGTTGGTCCTTCGAAGATATTGGAACAATGGTGAGTATGTACCGCGATCAGGCAGTTTATGAACTTAAGCAGGAAATCAAGAAACAGATAAGGGAAATTTTAGAACTACTTTTCCAGGCAGCAGCGCTCGTGGTCGATACGATCCGCACATTTTTCCTGATCGTTTTATCGATTCTCGGACCTATTGCGTTTGCCATATCCGTATGGGACGGATTTCAGAGTACACTGACGCAGTGGCTCAGCAGGTATATCAGTGTTTATCTATGGCTTCCCGTAGCCGATCTTTTTAGCGCGATGCTGGCAAAAATCAATGCGATGAGCGTTCAGCGGGATATAGAATTACTCAGTGATCCTTCCTTTGTACCCGATCCAGAAAATAGTGTTTACCTGATATTTATGATCATCGGAATTGTGGGATATTTTACTATTCCTACGGTGACCAGCTGGATTATCCAGGCAGGAGGTGCAGGTAACTTCACGCGTAATGTTAGCCAGACAGCAATGCGCACCGGAAATGTTGGTGCAGCAGTGGCCGGTGCAGCCGTGGGCAATATTGGCGGTGAGTTACTTGATAATAAAAGTAGTGGACAAAAAAGCAGTTGATTATGGAATTCAGAACACTGAGAAACATTGAAAATAGCTTTAAGCAGATCAGACTCTATGCCATTGTTTTTGCGGTTTTATGTCTGAGCGTAGCAGGGTTTGCTGTTTGGAAGTCTTATTCATTTGCTGCATTGCAACGGGAAAAGATTTATGTGCTCGATAATGGAAAATCACTGATGTTAGCACTTTCCCAGGATGCATCAATCAATCGACCGGTCGAAGCGCGCGAACATGTCAGGAGGTTTCATGAACTATTCTTTACACTGGCGCCTGATAAGTCAGCCATTGAAAGCAATATGAAGCGCGCATTTGACCTGGCGGATAAAAGTGCGTTTGATTATTATCGGGACCTTTCGGAGAAGGGATATTATAACAGAATAATCTCGGGCAACGTTCAGCAGCGCATTGAAGTGGACAGTGTTGTATGCGATTTCAATACATACCCTTATTCCGTTACGACCTACTCCAAACAATTTATCATCAGGTCAAGTAACCTGACAAAAAGGAGCCTTGTCACAAGCTGCAATCTCCTCAATAGTGTACGATCAGATAGTAATCCACAGGGTTTCCAGATTTTAAAGTTTTCGGTCCTTTCCAATAAGGATGAGGAGGTCATTGAGCGATAGATTTAGGAAAATAGATTAGAAACTTAAGTCCTTCCCATATTAAAGAAGGACCTAGATCAAAATTTTTAAAAATGAAAAATATAAGAACAACAATCGATAATGAGCTTGAGAAGCTCGACCTGCGGTGGCGGAATTTACCTGTCAGGACGCAGATCAGATATGTACTATTTCTATTTGCATTTTATCTTCTGATGGGAGTAGGTGTACTTGTAAAGGTCTTTTATGACCTGGGTAGAGGTGATAATATCAAAATAAGCCACATCGAATTACCGGCATCCATTCATCATGGATCAACGGTCAGCGATTCGATCGATAACGCTAAAAATTACCGAAATGGAAGAGAAAGAGAATAAGCAGATTAGCCTTATCGTGGATGATGATCCGAGGGAAGGTTCAGAAAGTAATTCTGCTAAAAAGGAAGGATTTAAAAAGCCTGTCATTTTTGGATTAATGGCTATTGTTTTTATCGCCTGCCTTTACTTGATATTTAAACCAAAAGGTGTAGGTGAGGAGAATAAAGATAAGGGGTTAAAGAATGCCGTTCCTGAGGCAAGTGATAAAGGATTGCAAGCCGATAAACAAAAGGCATACGAAAAGGAGATGATGGACGAAAGGGAAGCAGCGAAGCGCAATTCCCTGATGTCACTATCGGATTACTGGAATAGCGCGGATAGTTCCGTTAACGGGGAGGTGCCGGTGGCGAAGGTCCCCGTGGACAACTCAACAGGTTATGGAATGAGCGGTGCGCATAATAGTTCTTTAAGCAGTTATCAGAATGCACAGCAAGCCCTCGGTTCCTTTTACCGCGATGATGACAGTGAAAAGTTGGCGCTCCGAAAACAGGTTGATGAACTCAAAGATCGCCTTTCGGAAAAGAATGTTCCGCAGACACCCTCCTTAAATGATCAGCTGGCCCTTATGGAGAAGTCCTATGAAATGGCTTCCCGGTATCTACCAGCAGGAAATACAGTTTCGGCTAATCCCGCTATCCATGTAAGTCCGTCTACAGATTCAACATCGCGTGAGATAGACGCGGCCGGAGGCAAACAGGAGAAAACCGAAAGTATGAAGGGCGTAAAAAAGAGTGTCGTTTCTACGCTCTATAGGGAAGAGGATGAATCGCTGTTTTTAAATGGTGCAAGCCAGCGAAACCTCGGTTTTATTACACCTGGACAAATTGGTCAGAGCACTATGGTGCGGAACACTATACGTGCAACCGTCATGGAAACAAAAACCTTATCTGGTGATGGATCATTAAAGCTCCGGTTATCCGAAAATGCCAGTATTGCTGGATATCATGTTCCAAAAGGCACGGAACTGATCGCCGAGTCCAAATTTCAGGGAAGCCGGTTGCTGTTAAAGGTAAGCACTGTGGAGGTATCCGGAAATATTATTCCGGTAGAGATCCTTGTTTATGGTACCGACGGTCAGCTTGGTTTACTTGTGCCAAGATCCGATGAAATCAATGCTGCTGGCGAAATAGCGGCCAACATGAGCCAAAGCTCCGGAATGAATATTTCGATGTCACGTTCCGCAGGACAACAGGTTGCCAGCGATGTGAGTAGAGGACTCCTGCAGGGAGTTTCCGGATACTTTTCCAAGAAACTTAGAGCCGTCAAGGTAACCGTAAGATCCGGCCTTCCTGTGCTACTGGTAACAAAAAAATAATTTAATAAAACAAAGAGTTTATACGATGATAACAATTAAGAATTTATTGGTGATACTTCTTTTCGTGGGGCTGTTTTTCAGGACCTTCGGCCAGCAGTCCTTAGATGCGGGAAGGGTTGAGCCCTATAGGTTAGAAGTAACCTATAACAAAACATGCCACCTTATTTTTCCGGTGGCCATAAGATATACGGATCTGGGGTCCAGCTACCTGATCGCAGGGAAAGCGGAGGATGCAGCGAATGTATTGCGTGTAAAGGCAGCCGTGAAGGATTTTGCTGAAGAAACCAACTTTAGTGTGATTACGGAGGACGGGCAATTCTACAGCTTTAATGTGATCTATAATGCTGATCCCCATACTTTAAGTTATGATCTTCAGAAGATGAAAAATGATGCTGATCGTGAAGAAGCAAGAAATGTACAGTTTGAGGAGCTTGGGTTTAATCCGCCATCTTTAACAGAGGCTGTTTTAAAAACAATATATCAGCAGAACAAAAGATATGTGCGGCATATTGCTGCCAGATCTTATGGAATTCAGTCGGTACTTCGAGGAATCTATGTGCATAATGGAAAGTTTTATTTCCATCTGGAAATAAAGAATAGGTCCAATGTACCTTTCATGGTGGATTTCTACACGTATAAAATTGTAGACAAACAGGTCGCAAAAAGAACGGTTTCTCAGGAAAAGCAGCTTGTTCCGTTAAGGCAGTATCCGGGACTTGAAGTTATTATGGACAATTCAACTGCGGGCAACGTTATTCTGCTTGATCAATTTACAATTAGTGACGAGCAGGTACTGCGGATAGAGGTATTTGAAAGGAACGGCGCGAGGAACCAGATCCTGGAAATTGAAAATTCAGACCTGGTGGCAGCGAAGCCCGTTTCTGAAATGAACATCAAGGTTAACCATTAAAGTAGCTGCTCATGAAAAAATACATCATCTTTTTGGTATTGACCATAGTCAACATCAATTTATATGCACAGAGAATGGTCTACAAACAGAAATCATTGGAATTAAATACGGGTCTTTTAAATACAGAAAAAGTAGGAAAAAATTTCTTTATAAATCTGACCCTGAACAGCTTTGCAAAATATGGTAATTATTGGATCTGGGGAGCGGAGTACCAAAAAAGAACTGCCGATTATAAAAACGGTGAAATCCCTTTGGAAAATTTTTTGGGAGAGGCTGGTTATAGTTTAAAACTACTTTCGGATGCAAGAAAGTTTATCACCTTAAATGGCGCTATAACAGGAGTTGCGGGTTATGAATCAGTAAACAGGGGAGATAGTGTTCTTATGGATGGCGGAGTCCTGAATAACAGAGATGGATTTGTTTTTGGGAGCGGCGGAAGGATTTCCTTGGAGACATACCTTTCAGATCGGATTGTTTTTATGCTGCAGGGGAGAATCCGGGTTCTATGGGGTACTGATCTGCAGCGGTTCAGACCTTCCACTGGGGTTGGTTTACGTTTTAACTTTTGAAAATCAGAAAATACTATGAAAAATTTATTTGATAAATTGAAAATGTCCCTAGCATCAGTTGCACTTGGATTATTTGCAATTGTGGGAATTATGTCACTTTCCGGATGTGAAAAAGAAGTTCTGGATGTGCAGGAAGTTTTTCCTTTTGAAGTTAAAGTTATGCCGGTACCAAAGGAAATCGGAATCGGTGAAACGGTTGAAATGAGGTTTTCGATAATTTCAAAGGGAAATTACGCGAGTAATAATTATTCGATCCGTTACTTTCAAAATGAAGGAAATGGTATGTTATATTATTTGGCACAAAAGCCATATGTTCCAAATGATCTGTATGTACTTCCTGAAAAGGAGTTTCGCCTTTACTACACCTCAGAGTCTACATTTTCTCAGCAATTTGATGTTTGGATTGCGGACAGTTTTGGGAATGAGAAACAAATTTCCTTCCAGTTTAATAACAAAAAGCCAGGCCCAATCGTTATAGGGCCGATTAGATAATTTTTTTATTAAAATTTACCATATTTATACGTTGAAATTCCTACACTACAAGAGGAAACATGCACGATCGGACAGCTATTTGGCTGTCCTTTTTTTGTTACAATTAATAAGTTCTGTTCCTTTAATTAATTCGAAATCAAACACTTTTTTATTTTGAATTTTCAATTTTGTTCAAAAAAAATTAGATTTAAATTAGATACACCTAAATTCTACTATATAGAAAGTACTGTAGTTTAGGCGCAATTTAAGGTCTATTGATGATAACAAAAACGTAATTGCGATGAATTTGTACATTATAGCACTTTTGGAAGGTTTTATACAGACCAAGCTCGCTGCTTTCTCTGTACTTAATATTGTGAAATCTGCAGTTTATTTGTGTGACCTAAAGCAGTTAGCACTTAAATTAAATATTATAGGTAGTTTTTATCTGAATTTTTGGCAGAAAATTGGTTTTTTACCCCTCACAAGCTTTAATAAAGAACTGTTCGGTCCTTTCGATATAAATAACATTGCTGAGCCTGCAATCGCTCATGTCATTACAAAAATAAGGCAAACGGAGATTGTAGTATTGGAAGCAATTCCCATTTATTTGCACTTCACGGACGAAAACTTAGTTCATCTAGTTGGTGGGCTGGTCCGCTTTGAAAAAGAAGACGGGGGTTATTTATTTTTGCTGGATTTAAATATTGCCAAAAGCGACATAAAAAATATACCTCATAATTCCCGTTATGTTATCGACATCATTCAATCGTATGAAGCTGAGGAAAAACTAGCCTTGCGTGAACTCGTGCGTATAAAAGGATTAAATTATAATCAATTTCAAAAAGATTGTAAGGTGTGCTTTGGTGATACCTTTTATGCCTTTTTATTAAAGCTAAAAATGATGGAGGCAGCATCGGATATTATTTATACGACAATGAGTCTGAAAGAAATTGCCTTTAAGAATAAGTTTCCTGATTATAGCAATATGTACAAGACTTTCGTCAGATATGGAATAAACCCGACCCAAATTCCCCGGCTCGCGAACCTATGATTAGGTAACTACAAATAAGCTATAATTACTAATTGGTATAAATCTGGTACTATTTGGAATATAATAGTAACTATTAGCAATTCATTAGTAACTATTAGCAATTTTTATTGCCGTTTTCTATGCGAACTTTGTCATAATCAATGCCGATGATTATGATGAGCCTCATAAAAAAATATTTTGTAACTACGGTCTGTTTACTGGTGGCATTTCTATTTGTGTATGCCGCGATGAGTAAGATTCTAGACTTTGAAAACTTCCGGGTGCAACTGGCTCAATCACCCCTGCTAAGTGCCTATGCGCAATTTATTTCATTTGCTGTAGTCATCGTAGAACTGACCTTAGCATTTTATCTCTGTCTTGCGCATTTTCAAAAGCTGGCTTTATATTGTTCATTGGGATTAATGTCAGCCTTTACTATTTACATTTTTCTGATCCTCAACTACAGTGACTTTGTACCATGCAGTTGTGGGGGAATCTTGGAAAAACTTGGTTGGAGAGAACACCTTATCTTTAATATCGGAGTAGTTTTGCTTATCTCCGCCGCCATATTTTATAAAGAGAAAAAAGATCACCCTCATAAAAAGCTGGGCTTATCAATATCGCTTCAACTGTTTAGTATTATGATCTGCTGTGGTGCGGTCGTGGTCATGTTTTTACGTTCGGAGCACATCATTAAAAAAGAGAACAATTTTACACGTCGTTTCTTGCAGCATCCCATATTTGAGGACAAAGTATTTGATCTTGGGGTGAACTCCTACTATTTTGCCGGAATTGCTGGCGATCAGATTTACCTCGGCAATGTAACCACACCTCTTTTTATAGCACATATTGATACAGGATTGCAGAATTTCAGCCGTACAAAGATCTCTTTGGATAATTTGAATCATCCCTTTAGGAACGTACAGATCAAGGTGAAATTGCCGTACTATTACCTTTATGACGGAAACGTGCCGGTGATCTATCGAGGAAAGCTCGGAGATTCTACAGCCCATACAATAAGCTATGGAGATGCATTCTTTAACCAGCTTACGGTCTTGGATTCGATGAAATTTGCAATTCGTACGCAACGACGTGCAGACCTCCAACATAGCATGGGTTTACTCGACCTGAATAGGAACCCAAAAATATCCCTTAAGCCAGAGGTCTTACAAAGGCAGATCGATGGTGTATTTGATGTGGATGGCATATTAACTTCTGAACCAAAAAGTAGTAAGGTGGTCTACACCTACTTTTACCGGAACCAGTTTATTGTGATGGACAGTAGTTTACAGGTTGTTAACAGATTTAATACCATTGATACCACGACAAGGGCAAATCTATCAGTAACAAAACTTTCGGACGGAAGAAACAAAATGAATGCGCCTTCCGTCAGTGTGAACAAAAGTCAAGCCTTATTTGGCGACCTAATTTTTAACCGGTCGAATCTAAAAGGGAAGCATGAACCTTCAAGTTCATGGAAGAGTTCTTCAATCATAGATGTTTATCGGACAGATGAGCAGCGATATATAGGTAGCTTTTATATACGTAATAAGGGCGGCAAAGCTATGTCATCGATGATTTCCGATGGGAAATACCTTTATATACTTATAGGTAATGAATTGCAGCGGTATAGGATACGTGAAGGAGCCTTTAATTACGATAGTAAACGAAATCGGTGGTTCGGGGAATCACTGGTGGATGGGGATATATAGGGGATTGCCGAAAACCCTGTAACAGATTAGGCAGTAACCAATTAAATTATGATAGCATGAAAAAATTAGTATTGCCAGGTCTTATTGCAGCAATGGGACTAGGAGGTGCTTATGCTAGCAGTGCAATGAAAACTGCAATGCCTACCTACCGAATTAATGGTAGCCATTGTGAAGTTGTTCAACAGGAATGTAATGAACAACCAGGTGAACTGTGTACATGGGATCAGGATGGCTCTTCTCAGCTCTTTAAATTCCGTAGCGCTGACGAAACAACCTGTTCACAACAACTTAGCAGAAGTATTCAGTAAGTATGAAAGGATGCCTATAAGGCATCCTTCTTCATTTGTTTATTGATCCAGGGAACATCTTTTTTATCTTTTAAAAAATAATCCCACCAGTCGAGTACCTTTTTGCCCAGATCAATTTGTTCTGGCGTACCGTCAGGAAATGAATGATTTCCACCATGGTAAAATAAGGCAACCACATCTTTTTTATAGCGTCTAAGCCCGATGTAAAATTCCATCGTTTGACTTGGTATAACGGTACGGTCCTTTTTACTGGTCCATAGCAGCATTGGTGCATTGACCCTTTCAACGCTAAGGATAGGGTTATTTTCCAGATACCTCTCTTTGTCATTAGCGGGGTTAGTGCCCATCTGATAAACTGTATTATATATAAAGTATAAGGGTTTATTCCATTCGTAGCTATATGAATAAAAATTATTAATAATATCACTGATCCCTGCTCCGGAGATGTAAGCTGCAAAACGCTTTGAATGGGTAGCAATAAAATCGGTTTTATAACCGCCGTAGGACTGGCCGCAGAGACCAATTTTTTTATGATCAATAAAAGGATTTTTCAGCGCAGCGTCCAATGCATTGTGAACACATTCCAGCGCTGAGAGCCCGGGGCCTTCTTCACCTACCATGGTGTCCGGAAGATATACAAAGTATCCGCGTTCCAGCAGAGTCCTCAATTGGAAGCCGTCCGGAAAAGTCTTATTAGGCGACAGGTACGAGTTGGAAAGGTGCCTTTGCATATCATAAATGCGAACGATCATAGGGTACTTTTTCTTAGGATCAAAGTTCGTGGGATAATACAAAATACCGCTAAGATTTTTACCTGCCGCAACATACCTATAAATTTCTTGCTTTATTCTTTTTGCACCACTGTCCTTAACATTTCCATCAAAAAGTAAGGTCTTTTTATTTGGTTCATGATAGCTATATAGAGCGGGAGGAATATTAAAATTCTCTTCCACAGTACAAAATGATGTCATTGAAGGATCATACATTAGTTTATAAATTCTATTCTTTGTCGCCGGAATGAGCTGAAGTACTTTGCCGCCTCCAAAGAGCTGATACGAAATAGCATTTTCGTCTTGATCATTAACCTCAACAAGAAGTCTATCGGTAGGTAAATAAGAAATTGCTGTAAATCCATCAATTTTAAGGGTGTAATTTTTGATCTTAGCCGTTTTTCCTGTTCCAATGCCCAGAGCTGTTAATTTCTTGATCTTGAGGTCAAAGTCCCACAGACCGTCACTGCTTTCAAAATAGATATGGTCAGACTTCGAAGAAAATACGGGTTGTTCCAATCCTGATTTTTCAATTGTTGTTACTTTGTTTCCATTGGCTTGGTATAAAGTCCACTTTATTCCGTCATGGCTCGCTACAAACCATCTTCCATCATAAGAGCAGTAAATTGGGTTGTTTAGTAGTTCCGGCCATTCTTTGCCAATTCTTTTAACGAGTTTAACATCTCCCAGATCCATGTGTGAATTTAATTTTAGATCGTATATCTGAGCTCCATTGAGCTTGGGCTCACTTGTAAGGAAATTGTGCCCAAGTCGGGGAAGATAAGTCAGGAAATAGCGGTCATTGTTGATCGACCGGACGTCAAAGTTTTCCGGTACCGGTATATTTTGCAGTTTATTGTCCTTGGGTTGCCATATCCAAAAATGTTGACCGGTAAACATTTTAAAATGTTGGTTCACATAAGGATCGTTTCCATACCATACCTCGACAAGAGCGTCTTTTTGTGGCTCACTTTCAACACGAGCGCTGATAAGGTAAGAACCGCCGTTGTGTATCGTAGTAAGTTTTGCAACAGCATTTTTTGGAATGTCAAGCTCGAGCACTTTTTTTCCATATTTCCCAGCTTCTAGGATGGTTAATCTGTCCTGATCTTTATCCTGATTTGTCTCTACAACGCACAAATGTTTTCCAGATTCGGTTAGCGACATTCTGCGGATTTTATTTGCTGTCTTGTAGATGACACTCTGTCTGGTGCCAGTTGTTGCTACGATTTCGCATTTTCCATCGAGCTGTTTGCTGAGATATATTGTGTTTTTAGAATCGGTGGCGACAAGGTTGAATTTATTATCAACATTGGCTATTTCGGAAAGCTGTTTTCCAGAAAGATCATATAACCTAAGGGTGTGGTCATTAGATAGTATGGCGAATCGGTTTTGGTCTTGAAGGGCGTAAACGTCCATTACATTGTCAAAGTCGGACGTCTTTGCGGTAATAAGGTTGAGAAATAATACTTTTTGCCCCTGCTTGCCCAATACAGCTTCTTCATTTAAGAAGCTAAGTTGTGAATTCATGATTCTGTAAACAGTCTTTCCGTGGTTCTTTGTATTGACCACGAAAATACTGTCTCCATGCTGTTTGCTCACTTTTCTGATACCAATCCAGTTGACATTCTCGGATTGATATACAACGTTTGACAGAGACGCAAATTTTGCCCTCCAAGTATCGACGGTATCGTTTTGTTGCCGGGCATATGTTATATGAAGCCCTAATAACAATACTAATTTGAATAAATTTTTCATTATTAATAACCGGCATTTTGAGGTTGTAGGTTGGTATTCAGCAGGATCTCCTTTTGAGGGATTGGCCAAAGCCTATGGAAATCCTTCCAGTTTGGTTTTTTGCCTTGGAGTGTACTGAGTTTATCCATTCTTTTTAGATCAAGGAACCGATGTCCCATCTCTGTAAAGTATTCCCGTTTGTATTCCAGAAGAATTTCGTCTAATAGGACGGTTTTTGTAATGGGAGAAAGCAAGGGATTTAGCTGCGCTCTCAATCTTGTCATATTTGCATATGGCAAAGCCTCTGCTAGTTTATCCTGCCTCGTCAAAGCTTCGGCCAACAGCAAAAATACCTCTTCTATCCTGAAAACTATGGAATATTCTGTTGTGTTATTTCCGCCCCGGTTTTTATATTTTTCCGCTCTGTAATAAGTCACGCCGTTGAAAACTACTGGGGCCATCCATTTCTGTTTACGCAAATCGTTATTTGAAAATGAGCTTACCAAGGCATTGGTCAGTGCATAGGAGGAAGGTGCTGAACTGGTGAAATAGTATATGCCAGCTTGTGGCACAGATAGATTATTGTTTGGCTTAAGCTGCCATAAGATATGTTTTCCGTTCTTCTGGAAGACTTTGGCGACGTCAGGTTCCATTTGATATAATGAACTGTTTACGACTTCTTTTGAAATGTTTTCTGCATTATTCCAATCCTGTTTTGCCATATAAACTTTAGCAAGCATCAACCGTGCTACCATTCTGTTGGGGTTAATGCGTTCAGCGTTACGGTAATCATTTTGCAAAAGATTAGATACTTCAACAAGATCTTTTTCCAGATTGGATAAAACCTGAACAAATGATGTCTTGCCAATGCTATTATTGATCTTGTAATCCGTGGATTCAGGGTAGGGGATGTCGCCAAAGAGCTGGCTGAGGTAGAAAAACATGATTGACCGCACAAGTAATGCTTCTCCTTTTAAATATCTTTTGTCCGGGGTTGAAATTCCAGTTGAAGCGCTTACACCTTCAATAATGGAATTCGCGGAGTAAATATGTTTATAGGCATTTGCCCACACGTTATAAATGATAGAATTCGTGTCGATCTGCTGGTTAAGGAATAGATCCCTGCTGTCTGAGGACACAGTAGTATAGTTATCCAGTTCGTCGGTATAGGCACTGAGGTACGTCTCGAGGTCGCCTCCAGCTATTGGGGAACTCTTCATAACATCAGCATAAAGTCCTGATAAGGCGGCATTGGCTGTTTGTACGTCTTTAAAGACGGTTTGTTTATCGATCTGGTCATTTGGAATTTCTACTTCAATCATTTTCTCACATGAAGTGATTACTGTAGCTGCAATAAATAGTATGATAAATTGTATTGTTTTCATTTTGTAAAGGTTTATAGGTTAAACTGTGCGCCAAGAGAGTATGTTCTCAAAGGTGGAAGGAATCCAAGAGAGGAGGACTCGGGATCGACGCCGAAGAATCTGGTCCAAGTCCAAAGGTTCTGCCCCTGAAAGTAAATTTTAACTTCTTTAAATGGACCGCTTCTTAGCGGAATTTTATAGCCCAGCTGTACATTTTTTAACCGGATGAACGAAGCATCCGAATAGGCGGCGGTACTTGAACGGAGTAAATTGTGGCTGGTCGTATTTAATGTACTGTATGGCATGTAGAATCCATTGGGGTTTTCCGGTGACCAGACATCAAGTACCTGGACTGGCTGGTTATTCATTGTTCCGGGCATAGTCATGATGCCGATATAATTCCGTGCTTTCTTTTTAACAAACTGAAAAAGAAAGGAAAGATCCCAGTTTTTATATTGGACTGTATTGCTCCAGCCTCCAAAAAATTTAACACTGATGTCTTCAATAACCTGTCTGTCGTCAGGCGTAGATATTTTACCGTCCCCATTAAAGTCAGTAAACTGGTATTGCCCTGTTTTTGGGTTTATTCCCTGAAGCTGATAGAGTTTAATAATGTTGGTAGGTTGTCCAATGATGTATTGATTAGCATACGTGGAACCTGCAAGACCTGGAAATGAAAGCAGTTTATTTCGGGGGAAACTGATATTGAAAGCGGTTTCCCATTGAAAATCCTTGCCTATAATTGGACGACCCGAAAGTTCAAATTCCCAGCCAGTATTCTCAACTGTTGCGGCAAGGTTCGCAATGACGCTGGTGAACCCAGTTACTGCAGATAGCTGGTAACCGACCAGTTGGTTGGTAGATCGGTTACGGTACCATGCGGTAGTCATATTTAAGCGGTTTTTGAAAAAGCCGAGCTCAACTGCTGTTTCAAGTTTACGTGTTATTTCCCAACTATAATCTGGGTTATATAAACGGGATGGCACAATACCCGTGGTATTGTTATAGATCAGGGTAGAATTGACTACATAATTATCAAGATATTGGAAATCACCGATATTGTCGCTACCCGCAG
Source organism: Sphingobacterium sp. Ag1 (assembly GCF_000988325.1). NCBI lineage: Bacteria > Pseudomonadati > Bacteroidota > Sphingobacteriia > Sphingobacteriales > Sphingobacteriaceae > Sphingobacterium > Sphingobacterium sp. Ag1. The sequence goes on from NZ_LBGU01000044.1 coordinate 743,755, forward strand.
AACCATAACTCCCACGAAGTTTTCCAAAGCTGAGCCACTTAAAAGGTTTTAAAAATGCTTCATTGGAGAACAGCCATGCTGCTCCGATGGCACCAAAGTTTGCGAAACGGTTGTTTGGCCCAAAACGGCTGCTGCCGTCCCTTCTTCCTGTTAAGTTTACAATGTACCTGTTTTTGAACTGATAATTCAGTCTTCCAAATAAAGCCGCATAACGATATTCAACGTTGGAATCTTCTAACGTCATGACCGATTTGGCGGTACCAATATTGGTGATGAATTGATTACTTTCAAAGCCTATCCCAAGTCTTTCATCCGCCTTGCGAAGGCTTCTCTGGAAACTGGCTCCGATTATAGCATCGAGCTGATGGGCACCCCATCTCTTTTGCCAGTTTAATTGGGGCTCTACAATGAATGAAAATATTTGCTGTGACTTTTTATCGGCTTGGGAGCTGGAACTCGACATTCCGGAAGCGAGATAAGGACTGTATACCGTATTGGGCGTCAGGGCAAGCTCATCGATTGCCGTGTAATTGACTCCTGCATTAAGCTTTGCTTTTAGGTCCTTAAAGATGCGGTACTCTGCATTGACATTGGTCTGAAAAAGCTTTGTGTCGTTTTCATACGAGGCGTTATACGCCGCCAGCGGGTTTGTGAACGTATTTTTTTCCCAGTTGAGGTTTCCGTCCTCCAAATAGATCCGCGGTGATACCGGCGCCAGCATATAAGCGTTTCTTGTCATGTCGGTTTTTACCACATTGTTTTTTTGCTGGGTAAACATATTGGAAACGCTGATGGATAGTTTATTGTCTGCTGAACGGTGCGAAATATTGGAATTAAAAGAATTGCTGCTGTATTTAAATCCCTGACCAAATACCGTGGTCTGTTCGTTGTGGCCGAGACTCAGCATAAAATTCGTTGTTTCACTGCCTCCGCTTAGGGATAGCTGGGTGTTACTTAGTGTGACGTTTTTTCCGATCAGGGTTTTTACCCAGTCCGTTTCATGGTTACTATCCCAGGTGCCGTTTATATCGTATGCATTGGCAGGATAGTTTGAAATACCATCATTGGCATAGGCCTTGCGGCGCATTTCAAGATATTGGTCTTTATTCAGGAGTTTGAGGTTGGATACCGCCTCACTGATTCCATAATTGGATGAAAGACTTAGCCGTATCCTTCCGGCTTTTCCTTTTTTAGTTGTGATCAGGATAACGCCATTTGATCCGCGCGAGCCATAAATGGCGGTCGCGTCGGCATCCTTCAATACTTCTATACTTTCGATGTCATTTATGTTAATGCTGTTTAAAGGGTTAATACTGCCGTTGGGGAAAGTAACCGAGGATATTTGTGATGAGGGAATTTCATTGATCGGTACACCGTCAACAACGTATAATGGTGCATTACCATTTGGTGCTGTAAAAGATCCGGTACGTAAACTATTCTGCCCCCTGATCTGAATTTCAAATCCTCCGCCGGGAACACCAGAATTTTGGGTGATATTAACTCCTGACATTCTTCCCTGCAAAGAAGACAGTACATTAGTAACCGGTTGGTTTTCGATATTCTTAGCTGTTACCTTAGCGATACTTCCTGTCCGTTCTTTATCCTTTACGGCATAGTAGCCCGCGTTTATGATAACCTGTTCTATTTTGGCTTCTCTTTCTGCCAATTGGTTTGCGGTGTCTTTAACAGCAGATGGAATGAGCTCGGTATTCTTGGAGGTTGATTTGTTCTTTTTCTTACGAATAACCAAACTGTTGTCGTAGATGAACGCTTCTACGGGGATATCCCGAAGAATTTTGTTCAGACAATTCAGTATGGGTTCGTTGTTGCATTTGGTTGGTTGGACGATATAGCCCTGAAGATCGTCTTTTGAAAAGGCGAACGCTCTGACATTTTCTGATAGAAATTTCTCTATGGCTTGCGTTGCCGTCGTTTTTCCTGTTTCAAAATTGACTCTCGTAGTTTCTGAGAGTTTCTGTTGGGCTTGAAGCCCCTGACTGCCGAGTAAAAAGAATAGGGCAGCCGTGCAAAGATTTTTCATATTTTTGCATTGTATTTAATAATTAATAACTCCGTTAAGTTTTATTAAGCTGAATACATGGCCGACGGTTGCCCCCGTCGGTCTTTTTTTATATCCAGCAGTAAATTGCTATGTGTCTGGAACTAAGGCAGGGGAGTTAAGTTTCCAGAGCCTATTTCTCCAGTTCAAATGTTTTATCATCTAGGTCAAGTTGTAAGGAAATCAATTTTAGTACTTCAATTGGGGTGGTTTTTTCTTTTGTTATGGATATTTTCTGATTTCCCAATTCATTAGGATATTTGATTTTGAGGCCAAAAGTTTGCTCTATCACTTGCACGACATCCGCAAGGTTCGTATTGTCGAATGAGAGTGTGGCAGTCTTGGTATCCTGGCTTTTCTCGTGGTTTTTAGTGGCTACAACAGTAGCTACTTTGGCCATCCCCAGATTTGAAAAAGTCTCTTTGGGGCGCAGGACAAAAACATCTTTTGGCTTGTCATTTTTTGTGACCTGGACTTTACCTTCGTAAAGGTCAACATTGAATGTTTTACCCCTTTGTATAACTTTAAATACAGTTCCCAGGACTCTGGTGTTATATTCCTTGCCGTGAACGATAAAAGGATGCTCGTTGGATTTGCTGACATTGAAAATTGCATTCCCTTCAAGAAATACATCCCTTGTTGCCGAAGGAAACGATTTATCCACCCGCAGACTTGCACCCTTATCAAGTGTGACAACTGAACCATCCTTTAGGGTTATCTTTAAGTTTGTATTTTCCGCATGATAAATGTCCGGCATGATAAAGACTTTATAGGAGATGAGACTGCTTACTAATAAGATAGCAGCAGCAACCGATATTGAAGCAAAGCGGACTACCTTTCTTTTTCTTTTTTCTTTCTCGTGGGCTTTTATGCGAGAAGTAAGTTTTTCCCACAGTTCGTTGGATTCTCGATCCGTAAGCGGTTTGTTTTCTTCGCTGTCCATAATAAAGGGCCTTTATTATGTATACCTGAAAGTGGAAAAAATCCCCCCTCTTAATAGGAAATATTAACGGTTTTTAACGGATATTAACGCTATTTATGATGTTTTGTGATGTTTTTTTAGGAATACCATCGCCTTAGAAATTTGTTTTTCGACGGCTTTTCTGGAAAGGTTGAAGTGGTGGGCAACTTTTTCCTGAGAAATCCCTTCTAGTTTGTTCATTTTAAAAATCTGTTTTCTTGGAGTCGGTAGCAATTCTATACTAAACTCCATTGATTTTAAGCGCTCTTCTTTTTGAAGTTTTTCCTCCAATAGTTCAAGTGATTCATCAGATAATTGAACTTCAGCAGCGTCGCGGAGAAAAGGTTGTTTTTTCTGTTTCGAATAAAAATTGGAAATCTCCTGTATGCAGGTTTTTATAACGATACGTTCGGTATTTTCTTTTGTGAGCGAATCCCTGGTTGTCCATAAATGGAAAAAGATGTTCTGCATTACATCAAGTGCGTCGTCCCTGTCTTTTATCCTTCCGATTACGATACCAAAAACACGGTTATTATATGTTTCATAAAGGGATTGAAACATATGGTCTGGCGTGCTTGTATGGTTAGTGTAGAAAGTCATTTTTTGGGAAAATGGCTGTAGACAAATTTAAGTATAATTTATTAATTGGCTTTAGTTTAGAGACATTTAAGAACTAACTAATAAATCTTAGTTAAGCTTATTTTTAAGGTCCTTTATCTCCTCCATTAACCTGAGTAGCATACCTTTGATATCCTCATTGGTGTAATCGATAATTTCCTGCTCCTTAGGCGAAAAACTGCCTGCATATTGCCACACTTCCCATATATCAGCAAATGGAATTTCGTAACTCTCATAAAACAGGTTTTTCGATTTAACCGTAATAGAATCATCGTTTATACTCTCCACTTCCTTAAAGGTAAATCCGGAACGGGTAATCAGTATATGCGTTTTCCCGGTTTTGATGCCAGCAATACTTTCCACATATTGCCCGATCACGTATGTACCATCTTGGTACGGAGGCATGGAATCTCCTTCCACTGGGAATGCTCGGTATTTTCCGTTGTGTAAAAAAGGAAGGGACATGGTTTGTAGACTTTCGATATATTCCGGATCTGAATAGCCGGTCAAGTATCCCATCGAAGCTTTGTAGGGTACAATTTCAATTTTATTTTCACCAAGTGAATCTGTTTTTATCGGCAGTAAAATTCTATTGTCGGGAAGATTGAGCATTTCTTCCAGCTTGTATTTTCTCAGATCGACTGTCAATAGCAGATCGGTACTTATATTATAAAATCTGGATAATGCCACTAATACATCCATAGGAACGTTGACTTTGCCAAGTTCATATCTGGCGTAAGAATCTCGGGTGATCGCTACACGATATGTGTCTGACAATTGGTTCGCGAACTTTTGCTGTGTCATTGTGGGATCTTTCATCCTTAAATGCTTGATATTATCGGCTAAAATCGAAATTGCTGACATTTTGTGAATATTTTTCACAACAAATGTAAGAGTATTTGTGAAAAATAGTCACAATTTTGCTAAATAAATTAGTAAAATTATGGAGCGGTCAATTGTACATTTAGATTTAGATACTTTTTTTGTGTCCTGTGAAAGACTGGTAAATTCCAGTTTGAACGGTATTCCTCTGATCATTGGCGGAGGAGACAGAGGGGTAGTTTCTTCATGTAGCTATGAGGCGCGAACGTTTGGGGTACGATCCGCCATGCCTATGAAAATGGCGCTTCGTCTTTGTCCGCAAGCTAAAGTTGTTAAGGGAGATATGGAGCTTTACTCTAAAATGTCCCATATGGTTACAGATGTGATAGAAGAAAGTGCTCCGGTAATGGAAAAGGCTTCGATCGACGAATTTTATTTGGATCTGACCGGGATGGACAAGTTTTTTGGCGCTTACAAATGGACCAATGAGCTTGGTGCTAGGATTGAGAAGGAAACAGGCCTACCGATCAGTTATGCTTTGTCTACAAATAAAACCGTAAGTAAGATCGGGACGGGCGAATCAAAACCTCACGGACATCGGGAGATACCTTCGTTTGGCGTGAAATCATTTTTAAACCCCCTTTCGATAAAAAAGATGCCGATGGTGGGAAACGCAACATTTCAGCTTTTTTCACGAGTAGGCATCAGAACTATAGGCACACTTTCAGGAATGCCTGTTGATGTCCTTCAGCAGATGATCGGCAAGAATGGCGCAGATTTATGGAAAAAAGCAAATGGGATCGACAATACACCTGTTATTCCGTTTTCAGAAAGAAAGTCAATCTCTAAGGAACGAACGTTTGACAGCGACACAATGGATGTTGATAAGGTCAAGAGCCTGATTTCAGGTATGGCAGAACAATTAGCCCACCAGCTCCGAAGTGAAAAATGGTTGACCTCAACAGTTGTGGTCAAAATCCGGTATTCTAATTTTGATACAGAGACGAAGCAGTGCCGTGTGAGCTATACTTCCTCTGACCATACGCTGGCCCGGGTTGCCCTTGAGCTGTTCGACAAGGTGTATTCAAGACGCATGCGGCTTAGGATGGTCGGTCTGCGGTTAACTGATCTGGTACATGGCAGCTACCAAATGAACTTGTTTGAGGATAATGCTGAGCTGATCAGTTTATATCAGGCGATGGATAAGATTAAAAACCGTTTTGGCAAAGATGCGGTTGGTAGGGCTGTCGGATTTAATTTTTCACGTTAACCCCCATTACTATGTTTCTGAATTGTCATTCCTTTCACAGTCTTCGTTATGGTACATTGTCTATCGATGATCTTGTTGCCCAAGCTTCCGCCCTGGGAGTAAAGGAACTTGTATTGACAGATATCAATACGGTGACAGGTGTTTATGAATTTAAAAAGAAATGTGAGGAAAATAATATCCGCCCGATAGTTGGTGTAGAGGTGCGTATGGGAAGTGAACTATATTATATTGCAATTGCAAAAGAGTTTAAAGGACTGTCAGAAGTGAACAGAATGCTCGCTTCGTATAATTGCAATGGCATTGAATTACCGTCACAGCCACCATTAGTTGATAATTTTATTATTTATCCTTTGGCAAAAGTCCCCGAAAACCTTCGCGAAAATGAATATTTGGGCATCTATGAAGAGGAACTCAATCTGTTGATCCGCCCGGAATATAAAAAACTGATCCCCAAGATGGTTATTCTTTGCCCCATTACGTTCAGCACAAAAAAAGAATATAATCTCCATCGGATTTTGCGTGCCATTGATAATAATACCCTTCTTTCCAAGCTTTCAGAGAAGGAAGTGTGCAGGAAATCGGAATATTTTCGTTCGCCTGAGGTAATACAGGAAATCTTTCGGCACTATCCACAGATTATTGAGAATACGAAAGAGGTGCTTTCGAAATGCAGGTTTGAATTTGAGTTTGGAGTGCCAAGGAACAGGAAGCATTATACGGGGACCAAAGTCGATGATCTTAAACTACTTACCCGATTAGCCTATGCAGGACTGGAAAGAAGGTATGGCAGGAATCATGAACAGGCAAAACAGCGGATTGAAAAAGAGCTAAAAGTTATAAACGAATTGAACTTTAGCGGTTATTTCCTGATCACCTGGGATATCATTCGATATAGCAATAGCATGGGTTTTATGCATGTGGGGCGTGGGAGTGGTGCAAATAGTATTGTAGCCTATTGCCTAGGGATCACAGATATTTGTCCAATAGAGCTTGATCTGTATTTCGAACGTTTTCTGAATTTAAACCGTAAAAGCCCACCCGATTTTGATATTGACTGGAGTTGGCAAGAGCGAGATATCATCTTGGATTATATATTTAACCGATATGGCAAAAACTACGTGGCATTTTGCGGCACAAATGTGGAATTTAAATACAAGTCGATTATCCGTGAGGTGGGAAAAGCATTTGGCTTACCGAAAGAGGAGCTGGATGAATTGAGCAAAAATCCGGAAAAGGTATTTCGCGATGAGATTATAAGGCAGGTTCAGAAATATGGAAGGTTGCTCGAAAAATTTCCCAACCAACGGAGTATGCATTCCTGCGGCATCATTATTTCTGAGGAGCCGCTGACAAATTTTACAGCGCTGGAAATGCCACCCAAAGGTTTTCCGATCGTACAATGGGACATGCATGTTGCCGAGGAGATCGGTTTTGAAAAATTTGACATTCTATCACAACGCGGATTGGGCACCATCAACGACACAGTACGGCTTTTGGAAGAAAAAAGGGGAATCAAGGTTAATATTAAAGACACTTCAATTTCCAAGGATGAACAAAAATGTAATGAGTATTTAAGCCAGGGCAAAACGATTGGCTGTTTCTATATTGAAAGTCCAGCTATGCGGGGATTGCTGCGCAGACTGAAGTGCGATAATTATAAGGTATTGGTCGCTGCTTCATCTATTATACGTCCAGGAGTAGCGCAATCCGGAATGATGCGTGAATATATTTTCAGGCACAATAATCCAGATAAGTTTGAATATTTCCATCCTGTTTTTGAGAAGCAGTTAGGAGAGACCTACGGAATCATGGTCTATCAAGAAGATGTCATCAAGATTGCGCTGCATTACGGCGGTGTTTCTGCGGCCGATGGTGATATCCTCCGTAGAGCAATGAGCGGAAAAGGGAGGTCACTTTCGGCACTTCAAAAAGTTAAGGATGATTTTTTTGCATCTTGCAAACAGCAGGGGCATCCGGAGGAATTAAGTGCGGAAATTTACAGGCAGATTGAGTCGTTTGCTGGATATTCTTTCTGTAAGGCCCACTCGGCTTCTTATGCCGTGGAGAGTTATCAGAGTTTATACCTAAAAGTTTACTATCCATTGGAGTTTATTGTTTCTGCCATCAACAATATGGGTGGATTCTACCGGACGGAAGTATATATCCATGAAGCAAGAATGTCGGGCGGGAAGATACTTAATCCATGCGTGAATAAAAGTGAGTATGAAACAACGATCTACGGTGATGAAATTTATCTTGGGCTGATGTTACTTGAAAAAGTTGAATCGAAACTTGCCCAGCTGATACCAACGGAAAGAAAGGCAAATGGGGAGTATAGGTCAATGGAAGATTTTATCAAGAGAGTTCCAATTGGTATTGAGACTTTGCAGACGTTGATCTTTATCGGAGCATTCCGTTTTTCAGGTGTTCCAAAGAATGAGCTATTGCTCAAAGCGCGGATTCTACTGGGGGATTTTAAACCGGAGAAAAGATTTCGGACTCTTTTTGAAGAACCAGTAAAGGAGTTTAAGTTTCCGGAACTGAAACGAAATATTTTTGAGGATGCATTTGATGAGATTGAAATTTTGAGTTTTCCTGTATCCAGTACCCCTTTTGATCTGCTGCAGACAAAGTATAGGGGAACAGTTATGGCCAAGGACCTTACGGATCATCACAAAAAACAGGTGAAGATGTTAGCCTATCTGATTTCAAGGAAACATGTACCGACAAAGCGTGGTATAATGTATTTTGGAACCTGGATCGATGTTGAAGGAAACTATTTTGATACTGCCCACTTTCCGGACTGTCTTGAAAAATATCCATTTCAGGGTGGAGGATGTTATCTGCTGTTGGGTATTGTGGAAGTGGATTTCCATTTTCCGACCATCACCATTACCAAAATGGCTAAAATGCCATTTATTGCTGATCCAAGGTATTCGCATGATGAGGAAAAGAAGTATGAGGCGCAGCAGCGGATCAAGGAAGATGTCAGTATGACTTTTAGAGCGCCTTATCCACAGGAGCATGAGATTGGGCTTCCCAGAAATAAGATGTTTTAAGTGTTATTTATAAAAAAATTAAATGAGATTACGGGAAACCGTAGGCTCAATATAAAATAATGCCTAAATTTGACAATTAAAATCGGCGACAAGTTGATCATATTGTTGTCCGGCAAAAATTGGTATATTTCAGAGACCCGTATGAACCTGTTTAGGATTCATTGTTAATAGTTGTCAAACGCATCTTTTAAAGATGCGTTTGATTTTTGATGATAGTTTTATGGTGCATACCAGAAAAACTCCCATCAAGTGGGAATTTTCAAGTGCATTGGATCTACTTATAAAAGCATATGCTACATGACTTTGTTGGAATCGGCCCTTTGCTTCTCCTTATTCTTTTCGATGATATTAGGGGCCATATAGTCAAAATGAACACCATTAAATAAATAGTTTTTCCATCGCCAAAAACATAATGGATTGATTTTGTACAATCTGTAAAGCTTCCGGTTTTCCTGTGCGGGAGATGTTATTTTTACCCAATATTCAAAATGAAGGGATGAGAAACCTGGGCTTTTAAAATTAAAATCTTGGGTTATTGTATATGAACCATCTAAATTTGCATACTGATAATATCCCTCATCTAACTGGTGGGAAATATCCTTACCGATAAAAGGTAGATTTGGAATCAGGAGAATAGTGGCAAGGACTATTATAGTCACTTTCTTTATCACTGGAATTGTTTTCTTCATATTACTTTTTCAAAACTTCTGCCATCTATTCCCTGGTTCGAAGGGAACTCTGTTTTTCTTTATTTTTTCCCAATCGCGATACGCGAAATGTCTGCTAACAGTTAAATAATAGCGCCAACGCCAAAAGCACAATGGGTTCATTCTATACAGCCTAAAAATTTCCATATTGACCATTTCCGGTTGCGTATCATAGATAAATCCAAAAGTTGTCCACTTGCTTATCCATGGTTGATAAACTTCCATGTAATCAATGGATGTAAAAGCAGCGTTCGCATTAGCATATCGAAAATGATCACCATCAATGGCCTTCACTATTTCCGTACCTATAATTGGTGTATTGGGTATAACCAAAACACTTAGTACAATTCCTATAATAAATTTTCTTTTCATATCCTTTTTTGCTTATCTGTGTTAGTCCTCGGAACTACACGACCTAATGCTACATTACTTTATTAGTATCGACCTTTTTCTTATCCATATTCTGTTCAATGACACTTGGGTCCATATAGCCAAAATGCACACCATGTCTAAGATAATTGCTCCATCGCCAAAAGCATAATGGATTGATTTTGTACAATCTGTAAAGTTTCCGGTTTTCTTCGGCGGGAGATGTCCTTTTTATCCATTGTTCAAAACCGAATGTTTCGAAACCGGGGCTTTTAAAATGAAAATCTTGAGTTATCTTGTATGATCCATCTAAATTGGAATATCTGAAATATCCCTCATCTAACCGATGCGAAATGTCCTTACCTATGAAAGGCAGATTGGGAACTACGATCATAGTGGTAAGCACTATAATAATTGCTTTTCTCATCATTCTAATTGTTTTCTTCTTCATATCTTTTTTTTATTTACAGGCGATCAGCATTATTTGCGGTAGGAAGGACCGCTGCATTTATCTATTGGGTATTATATAACTTTGATGGGTTTTATTAGAAAAACTCCCAACTAATGAGAGTTTTTCCAAGTATATAGACCGTTTATTACAGAAAAATACTAGGCTACTTCCATTTGATTTTTTTAGGGAAAATTAGAAGTCCTGCCATTTATTTAATGGTTTGAAGGGAACTCTATTTGGCTTTATTTTTTCCCAGTCGCGGTATTCGAAATTTTTGCTAACGGTTAAATAATAGCGCCAGCGCCAGAAACACAGTGGGTTAATTCTATACAACCTAAAAATTTCCATATTGACCATTTCCGGTTTAGTATCATAGATAAATCCAAATGTTACCCACTTGCTCATCCAAGGAGTATACGTATCAATATACTCTACACCGGTAAAAGAAGCGTTTGCATTAGCATATCGAAAATGGTCACCATCAATGGCCTTCAATATCTCCGTACCTATAACCGGTGTATTGGGTATCACCAGAACAGATAGTACAATTCCTATAATAAATTTTCTTTTCATATCGCTTATTGACAATTTGTGCTCTTTGGGGGATCAATCCGACCTAATGTGACATTTGGATTGCCTGCCTGTTTAAAATTTGCTAAATATGTATAAACGCCATCTGGTGTTAAAAAACCATTATTGTTTAACTGTCCATTACTTGGTAAGAGTAAATTAAATACATCGGTAGCATAATGAGTACAGTTGTTTTCATTGAGATCATAGGGGACTTTTGATAAGGCAATAGACTGGCTGATTATCGAATTGAATTGCGCTTTGGTGACAGACAGACTATATCTTGCATCGCTTTTCCGGTCTAAATCACTAGATTCTTCTCCCATTGCACTGGGCGTAGGTTGCATTGTAGCTGATCCTGCAACAGATTGCGGGTAAAAGCCATAAGAAAGTCTTTGAAGCTGGGTACCGTTTGATTTTTCAATCGTTAGAAATGCGTGACCGGGCTTATCAGAATTTAAATCTATTCTGTGTGCATTCAAGGTAACCTTATATTTTGTATCTGCATTATCTACGATATTTTTGAAACAATCCAGTCGCTGTTCAATGTCGATGGTAGTTACCGGCGCAGCCGCCACAAAAGATGAACTTGAAGTGCCTCCGCTGCCACCTCCATGACTACCACCACCACCTCCGCCGCCACCTCCAGTTGCGGTGCCACTGCAGGTTGTATATAGATAAGTCCAATATGCAGTACCATCGTCAAAGTATTCTACCAGATACCACTCGCTGCATACAACAGGTATATTTTTACTTGTGTCAGGTTTGACGTTTTCTTTATTTACGGTGCTGTCGGCATCCTTAATCTTCAATTGAAGGTTTGCCTTTTTAAGGCCAGTTGAGTCAAGTGATTGGCTGTACAACAAGGTATCATCAAGATCATATACCATATAATATACTTTTCCCAGATCCTCAGTTCGATTCACTTGTTTTTTTACGAAATTAGCAATGGCCTGTTCTGAGAATTCCGCCACAGTACGTGTGTCTGCGAAAAGACTTACTTTATTGGTGCTGGCAACTTTATTTTCTTCAACATTAAAAACCATGTTCTGCTTCATCGAATATCCCCAGCCGAGGATTGTGCCGTTCTGAATGGGAACCACAAGTGTCGTTTTATTATTCCCCTTTATTACTTGTAATTTTGACCAATCCAAAGGAAAGGGCTTGCCCTTGTCCTCATACCATTTTTTGGCTACCGAAGTTTCATCGGTTTGGGAATTTGTTTCCATATCCCTTTCACATGACTGTAGCAGCATAATCGCGAATACTGCATAAATTAAGTTTCTGAAAATTGTTCTTAACATTTTATGTGGTTTTTAGGTTAGTGTCGCATATTTCTTCGTTTAATGAATTATTAACACTAAGTTAAGTTTATCAAACCAGCAAACTTTTGACAAAAGGCAAAAAATTGGATAACTGACAAGGAGTCCTGTTTAGTACAAGGTTATCGATCTTTAGTGGAGCAATCCGGCTTAAATTACTACTGGACGGTTTTTGGTCCAAATCTCAGGGGCTGAACAGGGGAGGACAAATTAACGTTTAAGTCAGCGCTTTTTCCGATTTAAATGTGACAGACAGTTATTGGAGGGAATATTAGGTTCCACTTTTTGGAAAGAGGCCAAAAAAAAAGGATAAGCGGATCAAGTCGTTCCTCAACACTTTGATCCGTTTATCCTTTCCTATAGCACTATCAAGAACGCTGTCAGATTTGAATAATCATCGTTCTAAAATTATCTGCGCTATTTTATTTTCTTCCAGCCTAAAATTCAGGAAGATTCTATAATTGTTCTTTGGTGCATCGTCCGTTTCTTCGGGGGGAGTAAATGTGTCTAGGATAATTCTTACATCCTGCTCATGAAATGACCAAGTGGATTTAATCTTGAAATCCCTTTTGCATAGTTCCTGATAGGATGCTTCGATATAATTTTTAAAGTCAGCAAGTCCTGAGGTGGCAAATTTTTGCCGGCGGTTGACCCTGATCTCGAAATTGATCACCTGCGATAAATCTTTTATAATGGCGTCATAATTGCTACTATTACAGTTTTTTACGAATTCCCGAATTATTTTTCTGGGAATTTTTTCTCTTTGCTGTTTCTCTTTCTTCTTTATTGCAAGGTACTGCCCGTAATCTTTGTCAACGGTTTCTTCTATTTTATCCCTTCCGCTATGGAATGCATCAAGCTTTGATTTATATAATTTATCCGGAAAGAAATCAACAATCTCAGGATCGGCTTCAACCTTAAACTCATTAAGCAGCAAAAACCCCTTTTCCTGAGTGGCGTTATTGATGCCCGGAATAATGTTGATGTGATAAGTTTGTTCTTCAGAACCAAAAAGTACCCTAATTTCTGGATTAAATTTAACGGGAGCTTCGTCGGGTTTTTCAACTGACTTTTTAACGAGGTACTTAGTTTCATTCAAGGGATTTTCAATCGGATATCCCCAATCTGTTGTACACAGATCAGACTGATGTCTGGAAATTTCTAACCGTATTTCTTTTCTTCCACGGGGTAGCTCCGATGACAGATCATAGCCGGGAAATGACTGGCATATATGCTTGTCAAGTTCCCACTGTTCATAAGTACTTGTGAAATCGATACCGAAATGTTCTCCATATTCTGCAATATAGATTGGAGAATCTATCTTATTTCGGATCAATATATCCTTTATCACTTCTATGTCTGTTTTTCTGTTTACTGAAATGTTTATCTGCGTTTCGATCATCGGCTCTATAAAAGAATAATACTGGTAATTTAACGTAAATAATTAAAACTAGGAAATGATTTAAGTCCTTTAAATATGCTTTACAATACTTTAGCACTTAATTGGGACACTACATCAAATTAGATTTTTTTAATGCAGGAAAAAAAATCTAACTTTGCTTCTACATTACCAATTGCCCTATTATGACATCCATGCGTACGATCGAAGAAAGGGCACTGCTCATAGACTTTCAGAGCGGTGATCGATTGGCTTTTGACCGGATTTTCAGGTTATATCATTCCGCATTAATTTTTTTTGCAAATAGGCTTCTTGTCAGTTTCGATCAGATAGATCCACAGGAGATTGTGCTTGATATTTTCGTGAAACTCCACGAAAAAAGAGACTCCTTTGAATCGCTCAACAGCATCAAGGCATTTCTATATATCTCGACAAAAAATTCCTGTTTTAAGGCAATTGAAAAGGAGAAGGTTCGCCAGAAAAGGTTTGATGGCTATACCTCAACTTTTAATGAATCCGACGAAAACAATATTTTGAGTCAGATCGTACTTTCTGAGGTTCATCGGGAATTGTACCAGGCTCTTGAACTGTTGCCGGAGCAATGCCGGATTATTATGGAGCGGCTGATGGAAGGGAAAACAGCAAAGGAAGTTGCTGAGGAACTTTCGATCAGTGTGAGCACGGTTGGCAGCCAGAAAGCCAGAGCTATTTCGATCTTAAAAAAACGCCTCTCTGGTGCAGGAATCGCGCTTTTGTTACTTTATCTCTAAAATTTTCATTTTTTTTCAAATTCTTTTGGACAAAGCCACATCCTTTCCGGTTTCTATAATAAATGGAACCAATGGAAAACCAACGGATTTTTGAGGAACAATTTATCATACCCCTTCTCACAAGATATGTGCGGGGTGAGCAGCTGACTCCGCTCGAACTCAGTACGGTAAAAATTTGGACGAATAAAAACGAGTACAACAAAAAAGTTTTTCAGGAACTTCTTGACAACGAGCAGTTGGCAAAGAATCTAGTAGATTTCGACTCGGCACAGTCTACGACCGAAGACAGGCTCAAAAAATTACATGCAAAACTCGATCGTAAAAAATCCGTCAAGAAGCTTCGCTACTGGGTTTCTGCTGCTGCGGTGCTTTTGTTCTTGTCAATTCCATTACTAATGTACAAGCATAAGAAGGATAACACCCGAGAGAATATCATAACCACTTCGGCAGACATTGATCCCGGAAAAGATCAGGCTACTTTGAGCTTGGGTGATGGTAGCAGAATTGCACTTGAATGTAAAACTTTGACAATGGATAAGGATGGGCAGATCTACCTTGACGGAAGATCGATATCCGACAGTAAAATGCAATACGCAACGCTGAGTACACCAAGAAAGGGACAGTATAAGACAGTACTTCCTGATGGAACGCAGGTCTGGCTGAACGCAGAATCCACGCTAAAATATCCAACCCGCTTCACTGGAAATAAAAGAGAAGTTGAACTGGAAGGAGAGGGTTATTTTGAAGTTACCCATAATGCCAAAAAGCCTTTTATTGTTACTTCAAGGGGGCAAAGGCTAAAAGTCCTGGGTACGAAATTCAACATCAATTCCTACGAGAATGAAACCGCAATTTCAACTACGCTCGTCAGTGGAAGTGTTGAACTTACCAATTCTCAAAATCCTACACCTGTCCTTTTGAAACCGGGACAACAAGGAAAACTGTATTCTCTATCTTCTATTTGCTCTGTTGAAGATGTGGATACCGAAGTATATACAGCATGGACTTCAAACGAGTTCCAGTTTGCAGCTACACCTTTGAAAGAGGTGTTGAAGCAGCTTGAACGCTGGTATGACATCGATGTTGATTATAAGAAAGTACCAAATATCAAGGTACATGCTACAATAAGCAGGGAAAAGAAATTATCTACTGTTCTGTATACACTGGAACAGATCACAGATTTAAACTTTAAAGTTACAGGAAGGAGGATTGATATAATAGACAATAAGTAATTACTGTTTCATATGTTGGCCTGAAAGAATGCCGGAGTGTTCGCGCACTCCGGCGATCGGGTCTATACACTAGAGTTTCCAGCAACGAAAACTTAATTTAACCCTACACAAATCTATGAAAAAACATGATTTTTCCAACAAGGAAAGTATCCTTCCGCGGTTGGAACTATTTTCCGACAGGAGAAAGCTATTGCGCAGTGGTATAAAGAGTACATTATTCTTTATGCTACTTGCTAGTAGTACCCTAATAAAGGCACAGCAGATCAATCTGACCTTGCAGAAAGCGCCTTTATCCAAAGCGATTTCTGAAATCCGGAAAACTACCAAGTATGATTTCGCCTACAATGACGAACTGTTAAATAAGGCAAATCCGATAACATTGAATCTAAAAAATGCGAGCATTACTGAGGTCCTCAGTAAAATGTTTGCAAACCAGCCGATCTCTTATGAAATTGCTGAAGGTGTCATTATTTTAAAAGCAAGGAAAGCAGCAAACGAAAAAAATACGCCCAGTTCAAAAAAAAAGGAGACGATAAAAGGTAAGGTAGTCGATGAAAAAGGCAACCCACTGGCAGGAGCTACGATCCAAGTTAAGGGCACCAATTTTATTACCACTTCGGACAATACAGGATCTTTTGAGCTTCCCGACGTATATGCTCAATCTGAATTGCAAATTTCTTACTTAGGCTTTAGTCAAACTGAGGTAGCCGCAAAGAATGCCGAACAGATCGTACTGACAACCAATTCCAATAGGATAGAGGAGGTCAGTGTTGTCGCCAGTGGTTATCAGTCGATCCCAAAGGAGAGGGCTACGGGTTCATTTTCCAAAGTGGACAATGCGACATTCAATAGGCAGGTTTCAACTGACGTGATCAGCAGGCTGAAAGGGATAGCACCTTCAATTTTATTTGATGAGCGTTCAGGTTCGCCGAAGTTAACGATCAGGGGACAGGCTACGATCTTTGGTAATGACCAGCCACTTATTGTTGTTGACAATTTTCCGTACGAAGGTGATATCAACAATATAAATCCGAACGATATTGAGGATATTGATATTTTAAAAGATGCGGCCGCAGCTTCGATTTGGGGAGTCCGTGCTGGTAATGGTGTGATCGTCATAAAAACTAAAAAAGGACGAGCAGACCAGCCGATGAGCATAGGTTTTACCTCCAACCTCACCATAGGTCAGAAGCCTGATCTGAATTATATCCCACAGATCAAACCAACGGACTTTATTGATATTGAAAAGATGCTTTTTGAAAAGGGGTTTTACGATGATGTCATAGGCAATACCGCTAGCAATAGTCCCTACTCACCTGTTGTCAGTATTTTAAATGACCAAAAAAATGGAAAACTGACTGAACGGGAGGCAACAGATCAGATTAATTCACTCCGAGAATATGATTTGCGGAAAGACATAAGCAGATACCTATACAGACCTAGCGTGAAACAACAATATGCTCTAAATTTTAATGGAGGAACCAACAAGTATACTTATTACTTTTCAGCAGGATTCGACAAAAACCAAAATTCAGAAAAGAGGAGTGATTTTAATAGAATAAGTTTAAACAGCAACCAGCTTTTCCGTCCAAACCAGAAACTGGAGATCTCGGCTGGACTTTCGTACAATCAAAATAATCAATCATACTCTAACGTTGCGTCAATGCTAACCAATATGGGTCAGCAATTGATGTATCCTTATGCGAGACTGGTTGCAGACAATGGTGACCCTACATCTGTAATAAAGGACTTTAGTACTTCCTTAAAGCAAAAAGCACTTTCGGAAGGACTATTAAACTGGGATTTTGTTCCACTGGATGAATTGAACTTTCAAGACAATAAGGCAAAACATTCCGAAATTAGAGTTAATACAGCTTTAAAATACAATATCATTTCTTCTTTATCCGCTGAAGCAAGATTCCAGTACGAAAGTCAAATTGGTAGTTCTCGAAATTATTATGATCAACAGAGTTACTATATGAGAAATTTAATAAATCTCTATACCTCTGTCGATAATGGAATATTAATTAGAAACATTCCTTTAGGAGGGAAGTTAGATAATACAAATACAGAACTTAATGCTTTAAATGGAAGATTTCAGCTAAACTATGACCATAAGTGGAACAAAAATCAATTTAATGCAATAGCAGGGTTTGAGGTAAGGCAATCAAAAGCAACAGGTATATCGAGTGGCTTGTATGGTTTTGATCCTAGTGTTGGGTCAAGTGTCGCAGTTGATTACCTTACTCAATTTAACTTATATGGAAATGGCGGCCAAGCTTCAATTGTTAATACCAATGATTTTTCTGAAACCTTGGATAGAATGCGGTCCTTTTATTTCAATGGTGCATATAACTATGACCTTCGCTACGTTTTTTCAGCAAGTGCACGAATTGATCAGTCAAATTTATTTGGTGTGGAAACGAACCAGAAATCAGTTCCTCTTTGGTCAATTGGTGGTAAATGGAATGTCAGCAAGGAAAAATTTTACAAGATTTTATGGCTTCCAAATTTAAGCTTGAGGTCTACTTTTGGTTATAGTGGTAATGTGGACCGGACAATTACTGCATACACAACTGCTATGTTAACAACTAATAGTGTCAATCAAATGCCCGCCGCCTATTTACTTAACCCACCCAATAAAAATTTAAGATGGGAAAAAAACGGATTATGGAATATAGGAGTAGATTTCGAAACACAAAATAGTCGTATTTCCGGAAGTGTGGAGTATTTTAGCAGAAAAGGTACGGACTTGATCGGTAACGGTCCAATTGATCCTACCACAGGGTTTACATCATACAGAGGAAACCTTGCGGACATGAATGGAAGAGGTTTGGATGTAGAAATCAATTCAATCAATCTACGATCCAAAAATTTTATCTGGAAAACCGTTATGCTTTTCTCAATTGCAAAGGATAAAGTAACAAAATATCAAAAGGCGACAACCTTGGCCAATTTTATTTCCGATAACAGCATCTACCGAAATGCATCGGCATATTCACCGGTTGTGGGGAGAGCATTATTTGGTATTTACTCTTATCCTTGGGCTGGTTTAGATCCAATAACTGGTCAATCAAGGGGGTATTTGGAGAACCAGCCTTCCACTGAATATTCTCAAATAACGCAATATTTAGGTCAAGATCCTGAGAATAATCTTGTTTACCATGGTACTGCACTGCCGACACACTTCGGAGCGCTGAGAAATACATTCAATTACAATGGAGTTGAACTTTCTTTCAATATCACATATCGATTCGGCTACTATTTTAGAAGGAATAGTATTTCCTATTCTGGGTTGTTCAATAACTATTATGGGCATGGTGATTATTATAACAGATGGCAGAATCCTGGAGATGAATTATCAACAAATGTTCCTGCGCTGCTATATCCGGCGAATAGTCTTGCTGACCAATACTATAGAAATTCCAAGGCCTTGGTGGAAAGAGGAGACCATATCCGATTGCAGGACGTTGTAATTTCTTACGATTTTAAAACAAGTATGATAAAGAAGATAGGGATTAAGAGCTTAAAAGTCTTTTTTCAGGCGAACAACCTCGGGATCTTGTGGAAATCAACCAAGGTTGACTATTTAGATCCAGATTATCCAAACTTTAAGCCCACCCGTAATTTTTCAGTTGGTCTTAATTGTGCACTTTAAATAGTAAAGCTATGAAAAGAATATATTTTATTGCTATCGGAATAGCATTCATTCTATTGAACGCATGTTCTAAAGAATGGTTGGAAGAGAAGCAAAATGTAAAACTTATCGTTCCCACCACCCTTAATGACCTTGATCTTTTATTAAATATTTCAACTTTTGAACAGGATGGTCGTGGTTCTACAGAAATGTCGTCTGACGAAGCGGATTATACAGTTGATCAATTCAATGCTTTACCGCTTGCCTTCCAACGCAATTTAGCGACTTGGAACGTTACTGTTTATGAAGAATTAGCAGGCATTCAAAATGAGTGGAATGTAGCGTATAGTCAGGTACAGATATGTAATGTAGTACTTACGGCACTAAAAAAAATTGACCGTACAGCCAATAATGAGCTGTTATATGATCGTCTAAGGGGGACTGCGCTGTACCATCGATCAAGACAATTTCTAAATTTAGCAATGACTTTTTGTAAATATTATGATGAAGATAATTCTAAAACTGATTTAGGTATTCCTTTGAAATTGACTGATGATATTGGAGAACAAATTTATAGGTCTACTTTAGGGGAGACCTATCAAAGAATTGTAGAAGACCTTATAATTGCTTCGGAGACTTTGCCAGTTGAAAAGATTTCACAAACGCATATAGCAAAAGGAGGAGCCTACGCACTATTGGCTAGGACGTATCTGTATATGGACGAATTTCAGAAAGCTAAAGATGCTTCAGATTCAAGTCTCAAATACCATAATTACGTCGAGGATTATAATACAGTAAATCCTGCAGGAAGCCGTCCTCTGAGTATTCAGAGTAAAGAGATGCATATTCCATTAAGTCCGCGCATGTCCGTAAACTATGCGACAGTTGGCAGGATAAATCAGGACTTGTATAACAGCTATCAGGGGAATGATCTGCGAAAAGTACTTTTTTTTAAAAAGGAAGCGGATGGGAGATTTAGTTTTAAAGGACATTACAGACCTGCAATGTTTTCAGGAACTTCAACACCCGAAGTTATGTTAATTGGTGCTGAATCTAGGTTGCGACTTGGTGATATAAATGGTGCAATTGATCAATTGAATACCTTACTAATAAAAAGATTCAAAACTGGCAAGTTCGTACCTTACAATGGAGGAACCGCTGATGTAACATTAGATATTATATTAAATGAACGGAGAAAAGAACTGCTCACAAGATGCCTGCGTTGGCAGGACCTCAAAAGATTAAATCGCGATCCTAGATATGCGAAAACACTAACCCGGAAAATTGGTGATCAAATATATTCTTTGCCTGCGGGTGATCCAAGGTATATCTTACCGATCCCTCAATTTGTTATCAATTTTAATGGTATTGCACAAAATGATTAATTACATGAAAAAAATATTATTACCCCTTCTGTCCATTTTGTATTGCCTTTGCATAGCAAAAGGTAACACAAGAATATCTGTTAATATGCCTCAGATAGACACAACAGTGCTCCAGGTGACTATTGGCATAACTGATCCGATGTTAAATTTAGGTTTACAATATTTTGCAGATACGGCTCTTATCAACAATGGAAAATGTCAATTTTCGTTTGATATAAAACATCCGAGCTTTATGTGTCTAAGGGTAAATAACAAATATGTAACTATGCCGGGCGATTATTATGTTTTAATTGAGCCCAATGATAACCTCACCTTCGATGTTCCTGCCATAAAAGAAGCTGGCTTTTTTGGTTGGGGAATAATGAAAGTTAACGTCAGTGGGAAAGGGAGCAAGAAAATAGATTTATATAAAAAAGCAATTGGTAGGTGCCTTACGTTTTATGCCAAAGATCCTGATTATGCGAAGCAGAGTATAAGTTATAAGTATGAATCAACAGATAAAAAATTAAGTGTGGTTAATTCGACCTTAAAAGAAGATAACACTGTTGATCTTTATATTAAAGATCTAATTAAGGCTCAAATATATGCAAGTGTTATGACGGCCCTTATGAGATCAAGTAAAAGGAGTGAAAGCGATTCACTTAGATTTTTATTTGATAAATATATCATACGTAAGAAACGGATGGATGTATTTTATAAGAAAGATGTAGTGCGGTATGGTGGTACCATCGGTTCGTATTTGATTTTAAGTGAGTTTAAAAACCCCGTCAAAGTGGGTGCTGATAATTTTGAAAAAAAGAATAGGATTCGATATGCAGAAATTTTGGTGAAGCGACTAAAAAAGTATCCAGAAATTAGAGACTATTTATTGTCGAGACATTTAATAGCCTCTATAAGAAGTGGTTTTGATTCGACGACTGTAAAGCTTTATCAATACTATTGCAATGAGTCTGATTTTAATAATCCTAATTATAATACTGTAGTTAAATTATATAATGATATGGAAGGAAGACTTAGTGTTGGAAAACCATTTTATAATTTTACTCTGCCAGATTCAATGGGAAAGTTACACAATTTAACTGATTTCAAAGGGAAAGTACTTGTAATAGATTTTTGGTATAACGGATGTGGAGGATGCAAATTGATGGTTCCTGTACTTGAACAAATAGAAAATGAAATAAAGGGCCAAAATGTCCAATTTATTTCAATTGGTATTGACAAGAGAGACTTGTGGTTAGAGGGAATTGGAAAATATTCAAGTTCAAATTCGTTGCAATTATATACGGATGGTAAAAGCAGAGAACATCCTATGATGAAATATCTAAATATTTATGCATATCCTAGATTGATAGTTGTAGATAAACAGGGAAATATAGCTCCTATACCTCCCGAACCTAGATCAAGAAAGAATGAATTTATAGCATTTATTAATAATCTATTGTAAAAAATAAAAAAAGCTGTCCTTTTGGACAGCCTTTTTTATTCTATTTCACCATAATGCATCTTGCTGGCATTTCCTGTTGGTAGATTAGTCGTTGTATTGTATTCTTGTGAACACAGAATATTAGGATTATCATCTGGGCAAAGATTTTCACCTGTCACCTGTGGTCCTCGTGAACCGTCAGGATTCACGTAAAATTCTTGTAAAGCCACTTTTGCATTGCTATTTACTGGAGCAAAAGAAAATGCTGCGAAACTTCCGATTGCAATAGCTGCAACCCCTAAGGTTAGTCTCAAATTTTTCATGATGTTGATGCTTTTATAGATCAAAAAGCTAAACTTTAGTTTTTTGCCTACTCTTGGTTCAGGTTTTCGGCTACCCCTGTTTGGTTATTAGTTTGGTTTAAGTGGTCTGAACACCGTGTGGGGCACGCTTTAGCGTAAAAAAAGTGATCAGACCAATAATGTTGATTGCCAGGGCAATAAAATTAAAACTCAATTGCTCGCTCCAGTTCATCCCTTTCATCACGGCGATACAGGAGCATGGTATGGTCGGCGCAAATTTTAAAATATAAATCAGATACGCAGTATAAAGAGTAAGAACACTGAGGGAAGAAAACAATCCCAGCCATCTCCATTTTTTATTGACTAGCAATACCACAATCACGAGGTGTACCGCCTGTAATAGATAAGGTAGTACAGAGCCAGCTCTTGACAATAGATATGCTCCTTTTATCTGCCGATCAAATGTGTCGAAATCAAAGATCTTACTGGCGAACGTATACGCCCATAGGATAATGAGAAGGAAAATGATCAGTTCCGAAATGAAGGTCTTAGTTTTCATAATGTGGCTTTCTTGTTTTTGTAATAAATTTTTGAAGAGATGATCCTTTTTGGAGCAGATGTAAATCTGTTTTCAAAATTTCTATTTCACCAAATGTAGAACTGCCTCTAGGTCAGATGCAAGAACTTGTTGTATCAGAATCCAAATGCACACTGTCCGCAAATATTTTCACAGTTTAATGTCTCCATTGGTCCTTGTCCTTTGGAGGGGGATCTTTGATCTCATTTCCATCACCATCAAACTGTAAATCCGATGACGTTTGCAGACTGTCTGTCTCTGTTTTTAAATAGAGATTCTGCTGATTTTCTTTTTCTGCCAGACTGCTTGTTTCTGGCGCTATGTCCATCTCATCCTGTCTGCACGATTGCAGTGCACAAAGGGTGAAGAGGATTACCGATATTGAGATAACCGTTGTTTTTTTCATTGTAAAATTTTTTAGATTATCTCGGCCGAGACGTAGTTGAATTCTGGAGCCAAATTATCAGTCTTTCAGATCGGAAAAAAAGACTTGTGGTATCAGTAATCACATCCACACCGCAGAAAAGCAAGTTGCGGTTGATGTAAATAATTGAAAAAAAGTCACCTAATATTTTTGTGGAAAATTTTTGAAATTGCTGCTTTTTTAAGGTGTATTAGATGGCATTCACATGTATTAGAAATCAAATTCACACCTTCTGCTTTGATGCGATTTTCGTTAAATGGTTGAAATTCAGGGTTTATATTTGTAAAAAAGGATTTTCCTTAAGATGGGTCTCTTTCGGCGTGCTATATGGGAAATTTTCTTAATTTTATGGTAATACATAGCCATGAGTTGCCTAAAAAAGCATTTTTTAATTATCCTACTTCTAGTTCTGTGCGAATTCCTATTTGCGCAGGAGGAAAAGCTTAGTGATTTTTACCTCATTCAGAGGCAATATGAAAATTTGGCGGAAAATGATTCGGCTGCACTTCCTCTTGTTGAAAAGCTTATCAGAAAAGCTAAACTTGAAAAAAATCAACAGCAACTATTTCTCGGATATACAGATGCCCGGTATTATTCAGGCGATCCCGAGATTAAATTAAAATATGCTGATAGTGCTATTTATGTTGCTAAAGCTAAGAAGAACGATAGCTTGATCAGCAGTGCCTATTTAAGCAAAGGAGTGGTGTACTATTTCTACCTTAGAAAATATAAGCTTGCATTAAATGAGTATTTGAAGGCATTTGAAAAAAACAAAAGAAACAAAGATCCATACTATAGAAATAAGATAAATTATCACATCGGTGTTGTTAAAAGTTACATCGGTTATTATGGCGAAGCCCTAAATGATTTTGAGGAGGCAAGGGAATTTTTTGAAGGTGAGACCCAAAAGAACCTGCATCCTAATGTGATGTTCGGCAACCAGAGGGGCTACCTGAACACAATTCATCAAATGGCAGTCTGCTACCGTAAATTGGGCAATTTCAAAAAAGCGGATTCACTGGTTGCTCTTGGTCTTGCCAGAACTTGGAAAAATCCCGACCATAAGCAGGAACATAGCTATTTCCTCAAAGAAGAGGGAATCCGTAAATTTCGCAATAGAGATTACACCGGTGCGACTGCTGCTCTACTAAGTTCCACCCAAAGGCTTAGTGAGATCAACGATTTCGCATGGTTAACAGTATCCTATTCTTACCTCGGTAGATGTAAATGGGCACTGGGAAATACGGAGGACGCGATAAAATACTTTGAAAAGATAGATTCTATTTTTGTGAAGCATTCATTTGTTCTGCCCGAAGTCCGACATATCTATGAGGATCTTATAAATTATTACGGTAATCGTGGCAATAATGCCAAAACTCTATACTATACCACTCAGCTTCTTAAGGTAGATAATGTTCTGGAAAAGGATTTTGTTTATCTATCCGCCAAAATTCATAAGGAATATGATGCTGATAAGTTATTGCAGAAACAACGCCAATTGCAGCAAAGTTCGTGGATCAAAATTGGTGCTTATATGATCGGTTTCTTTTTGATTATATTTTGCTCGTTCTATTTGATGTTGCGGATCAAATCGAGGAAGAGCGTTAGAGGACTAAATAGTATACTAGGAATTAAACTGGCTGGAGGTACTTTGAATACATCGGAGGAAGGGGTCTTTCGTATGCGAACCTACAAGAGAACGGGTATTGGCGGAAATATTGTTGATGATATACTTTCCAAACTTGAAGAATTCGAATCTAAAAAGGAATTTCTTGATAAGACGGTTAGACTTAAATCACTTGCCAAAAGATTTGGTGTGAATCAGAATTATCTTTCTGAAATTATCCAGGAGCATAGAGGTGCAAACTTTCACCTTTACCTTTGTGAACTGCGTATTGCATACATTACAGAAAAACTAAATACTGATCCAAAATATCTACAATATAGCAGTGCAAGTCTCGCGGAGGAATGTGGAATATCTTCGCGGACAAATTTTTCCAAAGTTTTCCGCACGATTAATGGCATCAACTTTACCCAATATGTTGATAAGCGTCGAAGTGAAGTGAGTGCTGCTGCATCATGAAGAGGAGACTTCTAACGAAGGATATGAAAATAGATAGGGAAATTACCTCGATGATGGATAATTAGCTTCTATTAACTTCATATTGCCTTTTGAACTAATTGCGACATCCTTATATAGTAGAAATGCGACACTTTTTGAAAAAGTGGGCAAATCATTTTGTGGTGATTTTTCAATGCACTATATTTCTTGATGCTGAATGGATAATACTAATGATACATCCAGCTGATAACCTAGAAAAAAACACATATCATGGAAAGAAACGAGCGCGAAGTGAGCCACATGAAACAGTTGGCAGCGCAATATCTACGTAGGGGAGAGATCGAAAATGCATTGATAACTTATCACAAAATACTGGATCACTATCCTCAGGAAAAGAGTTATTATACTGATTTCATAAAGATGCTTCTTGATCCCATTACGATTTCAGAGATCGGCTTTTCGGCTTACGAGCAGGCGATAAGTTGCTGTGAAGATGCTATCAAATATTTGGTGGAAGATGATATCGAATTGTTCTATATGAAAAAAGGCTCAATCTATTTAATGATGCTTCAAAAAGATCCATCGTGGGATAGGAAAAATAGGTCTTCGGTCCTTGACTTTGTAGAAGATGGATTAAAAAAATTTCCGAATAACCAAATTCTGTTGAATTGTGCAACAGCACTATATCGTTTATCAGGTATTATTCATAAGTATGGAGAGTGTCTCGATCAACTGTTGCAGATCCATCCAAAGGATATATTTCTTATTTTGGAAAGAGTGAGCGTGTTGGAACAAATGGGACGTCAAATGACAGCAATTCCGATTTTAGAAAACTGGATCAATGAAAACCCTAAGGGCGACCTCAGTACGGCTTACGTCAAAATAATTTCATTATATAAAGCTGTTGACAACCATAAAATGTCAGCATATTATCAGCTTAGACTTGAACATGTTTAAAGACCCGCAAAATAAAAATGCAAAGTTATCTCCATAAGATTTATACGCGAAGCGAATTGGGATACCATGTATCCCACAGATAATCCGCAACGGCTGAGCTGGTGGTGGAAGTAGGAAAGTGCCAGCCGTTGTAGCCGATTTTTGCGCCAAAAGCCATAGGCTTTTGGCCGCCGGCAATTTTTTCAATTGCCAACGGTTATGGGTTGAGATCTAAAATCTTTAAGGTTCAGAAAGAACCCCCGATATTCGGTCATGCCACTAACTAGAAGATTCCAAAGTAGGGAAGCTCCCATCTGTGCGAGTGTAGAATTAATGAATAAATCCTGTTTTTGAAGAGATTCTTCGAGGGAACAACTCGGGGTATCATCTTTAGCTTCCGAGTTGACCATCAATTTCCCATATTCCTCGATTATTGATGGCAACATATCGGTTGTTTTAAATTTCTTTGATTTGGGCTGTTCAATTTTTTTAATGGTCGATAAAAGGACTTGTCCCGTAAATCGGCTATTTCCAAAGTCAAGCCAATATTTTGGTTGATCTTGCCGATAATCGTGAAATGTCCCGAGAGAATTAATAATTTCTGAAATCTCAAATCTTGAAGAAACGGTATCAGTACAAGATATGTAAATTGCGGCGCTTGCATTTGCAGGTATAACACCATTTTGATTTCTTTGGAATTTTGCTGATTCAGCCTTCCACCGAAGACCATCCCAACGGTTTATCCTATTAATGATTGCTACCACTTTTTGCAGACCTTTTTCGGATTCAGCAAATCGCTGACGACCCCGATTAGCTTCGGTTACCACATCATTATCCCAAAGATGAACCTGCAGACCCGCATAGCCCAACGCAATCAGGCTGTGATTAATTTCCATTAAGCAGGTTATCATTTTTGAACCCGTGCCACCTGCACCGATTACGTTGACACGGATAGGATTTGTGGGGCTTAAAAGATTGCTGTCCAAAAAATGGACTGTTTGTTTTGGCGTTCTCATAGCAGTATGTCTTTAAGCTTTTGATTAGTTTTTATTAATTTATCACATGGGAATTCTTTATCGGAATCGACCAAGTCGTTCCATAACACTACACAATTACCATCAACAGGATTATGCCCACTCATAAGATGGGTAAAATAACTATTAAAGAAATAGGACTCCCACAAATTGGTGAATGCCGTTACGGTATTTATTTCTCTGAGTTGAATGTCCACTGTTCCTAAACACACGTTTCCACTTTGATAGATATTAAAAAATGGGGCATGGTATATTCCTGAGTTTGTGGTTGGTCTTCTGTCCGATGAAAGAGCAAAAACAGAAAGTGCTTCTCTGTCTGCTTTCCAGATCATCGCAGGCACATAGGCTCGCCCCGAAACAATTCCCAAGTTTTCACTGAAGTAAAGCTGACGTTTCTGTGCTTTCGTAAACCAGATTATTTTTGCTTTTTGTGCATCAAAGGATAGGATGTTACTTGGTAATAGTCCGTCGGATTTTAACAATCTGCCCTTTTCTTCGTCCGTATACAACGATTCTGCAAGTTTTTTCGCTTCTAAAAGGGTTAATGGGTGTGCATTAATAGGACTTCCATTCCTATCTATGTCGTTGTACTCGATGTAAGTATCATTATATCCTTTTTCTGATTGGTAAAATACCAATGCACAAGATGGATAAAAGTACTTTTCGAAGCTGTTTGTAATATCCTCCATGATTCAAGTGTTTGTAAGATTGTTTATAATTTTTTTCCATTAAAAGTCCATGAGTGCGATCAACTCATTGATACTGCTGAAAACTTCACGCTCAAACTCAAAATTATTATCAGGAATGTCCCTGCCATCAATTGGAATAAATCGGGTAGGTTCATCAATTTCACCATATTCCTGAAGGTCATCATTGACCATCGTAAACAACGTCTCGTGGAGATGTCCATTTACGTCAGCTGAAAACGACAGGTAGTTATCCAATGTCACATTATAACTTTCATATTCCAATACTTCCCTAGATGCTAATGGATAATATTTGACATCGATGGCAGTATTCGGATGACTTATAAAGAGATTAAAAAATCGAGTTGCGATTTGTAGACAATTTTCGCCAAAATCATCGGTTGGAAGATAGTTTGTCAAACGTGTTTCAAAAGTAGCAAGGTTGTCAGGGTCGCATAATTTCGGTTTCATTATGTCCCCGATTTTTTTAGCTTTTTTAAGTTCTTCCAAAATTTCTGTTTCACCATCAGATTCCATCCAATCCTGTATACGATCATAGTTCCAATTGAGATAGCAATTTTCGTTTCGATAATATTCTATTTTTAAAACTTGATAGCAATAAGCATAGACAGATAATAAAAGCTTACCAACTTGTGAAGTTTGTCGTTTATTCAATAGTGTATACAACGGAATCACAGGGATATAGTACAACGTCATTCCTGTATCATATCTGTCTTCCTGCGCGAAGTAAGTGCTATCGCGGTCGTAAATTAACCGTAGTTCCCGCCAATCGTCGGTACACTTTTTCATCCTTTTTCTGAGTTGCGATAAGGAAATAGAAATGTTATAAGGGAAAGGTATTTCTTTACAGTCCTGTAAAGATATGTTGTATTTTTCCTCAACTTCGGAAAGAGATTTATAAAAGTCCTTTTCCATTTTTGATTTATCAGAAGACTGTATAGTTTCTGTTTCTGCCAATCTTGGCAGAAAGTTTGCCTTTAAAAAGGCATTGGCAACATCGTTGGGGGAAGGGACTTTCGTGTGTCCTTTTGAATTTCTTGCGCATCTTTGGGACGCTTCATCCAGCTTGCAAATTCGCCCAACTTGGTGTACAGTTCTACTACCCGTGGTTTTTCTTGTAGTTTTATTGTGTCCGGATATGTTCTTTGCATAATTCATTTTATTGTTTTTTTTATTAGCCTTTCGTTCCTATTACAGTTTCAAACCTGTAAACGATTTCATCATTAATAATCGTGGGGTGTGAAATCTTCGCCGTTGTTAGGGAAGGGTAGTTGTTGGAGTAAAAGTTTAAAACTGCCTGAAGATTCCATTTTGGCTCAGGGTCGTCAAGCCTGATTTCCTGTTCTTTTTCTTTGAGTATAAATACTCGTTGAAGTTCTGTTGCTACTAACATATTATTGATTTTTATGGGTTATGTTCCTGTTGTTCGACTTGCTCTGATTTCTGTTCAGAAGTTGACCAGAGATCGGGCGCAAATTGTTTTTCGTAGAGGTCCTGTTTCTTTCTGATTTCGTCCTTGTGGTCGGGATAATCAGCAACTTTTGGGAGTACTGTCCAAGCTTCTTTATATTTACCTGCTGTTGCAAGGGTGTCCGCTTTTATCATTGCTTCGCTGTATTTTTTGGACTTTCCTTTTTCTTGTTCTGACTTTTGTTTTTCCATTGCAGAATTAGCCTTAGCCGTTTCCAACCCTTTAAGAAAGTTCTCCATATTTGAAATCAGTTCATCTGCCCTCTGAACGGGTTTTTTGATATGTTCAAAAAAACCATTGTCAAGTTCTTCGGGACTTCCTTTCAAGTTAAAGGGAGGAATAACGTTTTTAGCCTTGTCTCCGCAACTGTCGTTCTCGATCAAGATAGATACGAGTATCCTGTTTTCTGTTGCTTTTGTAATGGATAGCGTCAATTTGCTGTTGATGTCCATCTGTGCAATTTGTCTGAAAAAATTAGCTGTTTCCATAATAGTTCATTGCTTTATCGCTTACACGATCAGTTATGTAGGATTCTGAAAAGCCCTGTTCCCGTAGATGGTTTTCATAGGCTTTCATTTCCCTTTGAAATTCTGCTGTACCTTCCTCGCCTGTGAGAAAGAGCTTATGAGCGGTTCCGTTTTTCAGAGCCTTATTGATATCTCTGTACAGTTCTTTGATATGCCTTCGTTGATCGGACATTTTGCGAACTTCCATTGCGAATATTTGATAATGGGAGAGAATATCGTAGAAAATGAAGGCTTCCACGACGTTCTGATTTTTATAGTTTTCGACAAACCTGTTATATAGCCAGTCTGCGAACTTATATTTTGCCAGTGTTTCCATTTTTAAAGTTTTATGAGGTGTTTTTTTTAATTTCCGTTATAGTTCAGGCGGTAGCCATTGTTATGGAATACTTTTTCAAGGCATTGCCTTACTTTGTGCAGTTGTTTCCAGTCTTCTTCCCGAGTATTAGGACGTGAAGCTGTCCGAACTTCATCACCATTTCGGCAATGATATCTACGGCTTGGAGTTCTGTATCAATTTGATTTTTCATTATCTTGGTTATTTAACTTCTCCACGTAGTTTGTATAGCGTTCTGTTATATTTTTGCCCTTTCTGAATTTTTCCGCGGAGTAGTTAAAATGCTCTTCAAACATCATGACCTCTTTTGTAATGAGGTTGATGTAATAGCGGTAATCCGCATTCACCCGTCTTTCGTCCATTGTACAATGAATTTTTAGAAAAGCAAGCTCTTGGTCAGTGTTGTTGAAGTTTAGCAAAGGCGTAAAAACCTCTTCTACAATGTAGCCCTGCTCAGGCGCACTTGTACTATCGGCAACGCAGATCATCCGCTTTCCATCCGATAGCGTGATATGTAAGTTTGAACGTGTCATGTCATTTAATTTTTTGACGTTAAAATTTCCTGTATCAACCTGATGTCAAAGTCAACTGTAATTAGGTTGATTCCCTTTCGTGTTTCGTAATTTGCAAGTCCATTTGGACAGACAACTAGATTCTCACTTTGGATGCATTCAAAGTGTTTGCATAGATGTTCAATTTCCTCGGTTTGTGCATCCAAGAAAGCCATGTCGTTCTCACCGAACCACTGCTCATAAAATGGCACTTTGTTGCTTCTGCACGTAAGAAATGATGCTCCGTGGTCTTTCCTTGAAACATATCCTGAATCGGAATCTAAATTCAGCACTTCAAGAAGTTCAGTGGTTTCAAGTGACTTTTTTAGCCAGTCCCCCGTAAGGGGGATGATGGCTACTTCATGATTTTTCCTACCAAGTGGACTGAATGCTTTCACGAGCATGATCTCAGTAACTTTATCTGATTTTTTCATGGCTCATGGTTTAATGGTATGTCGGGAGTATTGAAGTTTAGCAATGGCTTAAAGACCTTCTCTACAATGTTACTCTGCTCAGCAGTAGTTGTAAGGTTGGCAACACAGATAATCTGCTCTCCGTGTGATAATCTGATATGTAAGGTTGAACGTGTCATGGTTTTACATTTAAGTTGTTTAAAATCAGGTCAATTATTTCCTTCAAAGGGAATTCTGCTGTCCAGAATTCTTCGCCTGTTTCCATTCCGTTTGCAACATAATGACCTTCGAAGCTTTTGTACAGTATCAGTTTTTTAGAAGCCAGCTGTTCTTGGGGAGCGGATAGAAGTTGCAATTCCTCAGTTTCCAATTCTATAAATGAATATTTTTTATCTTCAAGTAAATCCAGTGTATTGGTTATGATTTCGCAGTCATCCATGTGGAAATTCACGGAGAAATCTTCAAAAGTCTCGTAAGTATATTCCCGACAGGGGAAATCTGTTTTTAAAGATGCAATTCTGTTTTTCTGAGTCGTTATCCATTCATCGGAAATGTGGACAATGGCATAATCACAGCAGTCAAATTCACTATATGTATTTGCTTCAATTATGAAATGCTTTGTTGGTGTGTCGGATAGTTTCATGGCTTAATTTCATTTAAGGTTAGTGTTAATAATTTCCTATTTCCAAATAGCAGGTGTATTGCCTGTTTTAATTCGGAACTGCAATTTTGTTCGTCTGCATATTTTATTAAGCAGTGAATGGCGAACAGGGCATCGTAACCGTCAAATAACTGATCTCTAAAAGTCTTTTTATTTCTGTATAACCTTGTACGGTTCTTTTCGTATCTCCGCTCAAAAAAAGCTATCAGATTGTACCATAATTCAGCGGTAATATGCTTTTCCGACCAGTTTTTAAAAATCTGTTCCCTGTTGTCCTGAAAGAAATCTGCTTCTTTTTTGATGAAATCCGTCAGGTTTTTCAGTTCATCGGGAAAAAGGTTGGCGATTAGATAAGCCCTGTCGAGGTTATTCATTTGATTTAGTGTTTTCATCTTCTTTACTATTAAATTCCATTTCTTTAACTTCTTCCTCTCCGAAAAAGAGTTCTATTGCCAAGCGCATTTGGTATGATGCTTTGCCTGAACCTGCATACCGAATTAGGCAGTGTATGGCAAAAACTGAATTGTGCGAGTAGAAAAACTGGTCTGCAAATATTCGTGGACTGCGATACAATTGTATATTGAAATCCGTCAAAATTTCCTCTGCATTGCGGATGAGCATATACCAATAATCCGCTGTAGCAATACTTTCCTTAGCCCAAGCCTTCCTTATAGGTTCTTCCTGTTTTCGAAAATGTGTTATTTCAGATTTTATGAATTCTGTCAAAGCCTTTAGTTCGTTCGGGAACAGCCTTGCCATTTGGTATGCACTTTCGGTGTTGGTCAATTCGTTTAATGCTTTCATAATCGTCTGTTTTTAATGGGTGGCAGTTTTTTGAGAATCCTGCCACCTTTTAAGGTTTGTTTAATTCAATTGAAATATATCTGCTCCGATTTTTTCATAAGAGGTGCATAGCTCGAAAGCCTTCTGCGATTTCAATTGCGCAGTGCCACCAAGTACGATGCTCTGTAATTTGGCTTCGCTATCCTTGTAGTTTCTGACATTCTGAAAATATCCGGTTACCGCATTGTAAGCCCCGAATAATGTCCCTTTGGTTGTCTCTAACTGCTGTGTGTCGTTTATCATAGCGTAGGCAAAGGCATCGTCAACCGTGTTCTTGAACATTGTGGAAAGTTCCTCTTCCGCACCTTTTTTTAGTAGATTGTAGGATTCTTTATTCGGGCACAAGGCAAGTTGTATCAGCTTTCTGACTTCGCTGTCCTTTACTTTGATGGTAGCCCACTTGTTGAAAATCCCGTCCATTTGTGTGGTCATGGTGTTAGCCAAGCCCATCACTTTATGAGCGTCATTCAGTCGCTGTTTAGCCCCTGCTGTGTGTTTGATGCGAACTACATTGCTCATGTTTCGCAGGGATGCGTTAAGGGTGTTCTGACAAACTATACGGATAGGGGTGAAGGCTGCCGTTATACTTCCGCTTCCGTCATGGGAGGTAGTTAGAAAGATGTATTTTTCAATGACATCATCCGAGCCACCTATACGGATGTAGTTGGGTAGTTTGGCGGTAATAAAAATGCGTTCGCCCTGACCGAGAGCCCCCGCAGTCTCGTATAGTATGCCACTACCACCCCTTACTATGGAATCGAAGAAAGTAAAGGCATCTTTATTCTGAACAATGTGATAGTCTTTGCCAACTACTCCCAATACAGTATTGTTATCCGTGCGGATATTGGCAAAATAGTTAGGAACTTCGATTTCGGTATCCTGTAAAACGATACCATCTGCAATTTTAACGATTCCCGAACCTTTGGTGTAGAGTGGGCTTTTTTCCACTTCATAGTCGAGCCCTGCGTGTCTGATTGCCTCGGCACTAGTGGGGTAGTCCTGAACGACCTGCCCAAGTCCATGCCATGCCTTTTCCTTCACACTGAAAAAGGAATACCTGCCCGTTCTATTGTTGTAATTTAAATTATGTGCCATGATTTTTATTGATTAAATGTTGAAATGATTTAAGTTCGTACGCTGTTCTGCCTAGAATGGTAGGTCGTCTTTTTCTTCCTCTTTGGCAGTATTGGTAGTTTCCTGTTGCTTGCTATCCTGTACGGATTCGGTTGGTGATGCTGTTCCCCAAACTGGTTTAATGGAGGAGGTATTGAAATTTAGCCCTGCCTTTATCAGCCCGTCCTTACCTGTCCACGCCCTTGCGCTGATCTGCCCTGAAAGTTCCACAAATAGACCCTGTTTGAGCCATGATGCGACAACGGTGTTTTTCCAATAGGCACAATCGACAAATTCGGTGTTGTCTATCCATTGCCCCTGTTTGTTCTTGTAGCCGTCACTCACGGCCACTGTGAAGTTTACCACTTCCTTACCCGATGTTGTTTTGCTGACTGTTGCTTGTGAGGTCAGCCTTCCTGAAATGTTCATAACTTTTGTTTTTGAGTTGTTATACAATCTTGTTACGTTCGCTTTCCTGTAAGTCCTGCCGAGGCTCCGCCCCAATCATTTTTTTCAAAAGAAAAAACAGGAAAAAAAAGAAAGTCAATCAGGACATTGGGCAATTGCAGAAGGCAAAAGGAAACGGAATAAAGGATGGGTATGTGCGATGGCATGTGTTTATGCCGTAGTCTTTTGCGGGATGTGGGTTGGATGCCCGATGTACCTTTGAATGTCTTTTTCGACTGTTCTTTTGACAAAAACTGATTTCAATAATTTTTATACCCTAAAAACTACCAGGTCATAGAGCAGTATAGTTCATAGGGAATTGGAAGATGGTAGGTGTCGGAATAAGCAGTGGGAACAGCTTTCAATGTGCTATGTTAGGGGAGCCGAAAGCTCTTTTATGGTACCGGCAATAAGTAGTGAAAATAAATGTGCTTTGGCGTTTGCTTTGGAAATACGAGGTAATTAATAATGTCAAAATAAAAATATGCCGACGATGTTAGTTATGAAAGGTCTTGAATTGAAATTTTATTCAGCTACGGCAATGATATAAAGTTGATGTTAATTGATAAGAAATCACTATATTGCTGTGAAAGAAAACTATTGACCTATAGTATTATTATGAATTTAAGTTATACATGGCAGTCTATCAAGACTAAGTCTTATTGGGAGTATGCATTGTGGACATACGATTCCTTAAAAATGTTTCTTGCGGTTCTTGGAGCGTTTTGGACAATTTTTGAAATGATATCTTTTTTCAAACTTTTAGACCAGAATAAGCTTCCATCTTACACATTTCTTATCCTAGTGGGGATATCCTTGATTATTGTGATCATTACAAGAAGGCCTATTACCAGTATAACTTACAAAGTTGCGGGAAGAGACCAGGTAATAGTTGTTAAGATCGGAGATATTTTTAACGAGAAGGGTCAAAAGGTCATAAGTACGAATACCACATTTGATACAGATATTCAAACGGGTATTATCGCACAAGGAAGTTTGCAGGGCCAATTTACGAAAAGATATTTTCAGCAGAATATGCAGGCGCTGGATAACCTCATTGATAATGGACTTGTAGGTTTAAATTTCGTTGTATATCAAAAAAGGGCAGGTAAGGACAAGAAGTACCCACTTGGTACTACGGTAAGAATGGATATTATGGGAGAGACCTTTTATTGGTTAGCTATGTCAAATCTAAATTATGATAATACAGCAGGTTCAACATTGCAGGAAGTGCTTACTTCCTTGGACGGACTTTGGGATTTTATAATTGCGAAAGGCGAAAATGACCCAATTGTTTTACCTCTGGTCGGCACAGGTCGTGGAAGGGTGAAGACCCATAGAAAACGGGTAATAGCTCGTTTAGCACAATCATTCACACAAGCAAGTGAACATACTGTTTTTAGCAAAAAGCTGATCATTGTTGTACATCCCAGTGACGCGGAAGAATTTGGAGTAAACCTTTTTGAGGTTCGTGATCTTTTAAAACATTATTTACCTTAGAAAAAAACTGATTATTATGGCGTATAGAAACGGAACTTATGTAGCGTTCCATGCAAATGGAACAAATTATCCTCTTGATTCGGATATAAGATATTATAATATTATTAAGGCCTGGTCGGGTAGAACAAGTGATGACTTCACAATTGTAAACAGTCATGATAAAACTGGCGCTGTCAGAGACACCAGCTCTAAAGAAACCTTAAGACGAAGTTTAAAAGAACGACTTAATAATAGTAAGAATATGATACTTATAATTGGTGAAACTACAAAGAATGACGACGATTGGGTTCCCTTTGAGATTGAATACGCTGTTGATACCTGCAAAATACCTTTAATAATTACATATGTGGATGTTAGTACGCCGATTTATGATTGTACCCCGCTTCTGTCAAAACTTCCTGCAGCACTGCGCACTAGGATTGCGGACAGAACTGCTTCTGCTATTCATATTCCCTTCAATAAAAATGCTTTGAAGGATGCTCTTCGTTTTACATTTAATTTTAAGCCTAATGGTTATGGTAAGGGAGTATATTCCGAGCAAGCCTATAAAAACTTTGGAATGATTTGATTAAGAACTGTTTCAAGGTAAATTGAAAGATACGGGATTATTAAAAGTAAAGCGTTAGTAGTAAGTAAAATATAATGAGCCGCTGAAAATTCTGACTGCGCCATAAAATGAGATTGTCGGTTTTTCAGCGGTTATATTATTTTCGATCTTGTCTGGTATTGGTGGAAAGTGATTTTTTATAACGCAAACATAGCTATACCAAGGAGTAAATATAGAATGATGAATTTTTCAAATAACTTGTGCTTATAGGTATACACGGCATAGGTATTTAATGCCATCATCACAATACATAGCATCCCAAATACAACATTCCAAAGAGCGGAAACTGAATGATAGTACAGGTCTATCCATAGATTTTGATTGTTAAGGCCCATGTATTTTATCTCTCTTCCTTTATTAATAGCAGAAAGGTCTTTTTTATTTATATAGAAATTGATCACCTTATCTTTACGATTATATAAGGTTTCTTTGTCATTTTTGAAATTGGATAGCAAGCCTCTTCCTGAATTATAATATAAAGATGAATCGCCAGCAAGTTTAAACTTATAGTAAGCTACTCTTGTTGAAGATTTTTTGACTTCCGTTATTACTCCGCTGATCGGTTTAAGATCATTTTTTAAAATAAACAGTTTTACAGGAAGGAATAATAATCCTATAACCGAAAGAATTACAATTTTTAGGGATCTTTTATTAAGCTTCATGGTTCATCAAATTTCGGTTTAAATATAATGGATTTGCCATGATACAAAAAAGAAGCCTTTCATTTCTGAAGGGCTTCTGTTCATATTCGCTACAATTATTTAAGATTTATGGATATTCTGCATCATTGTCTCTATCAATTTATTCTGTGTTAAAAGTATCTGGGTGATCTGCTCCTGATTCTTCAAGAGCTGACCCATTAATTCAGGAGAATACATATTAATATTGGAAATAACAGAGTTGGAAGAGTTCAATACCGTTGAATCACTTATGGTATTACCCGTGAAAGTGGAGGTTTCATCATGTAGAAGTTCGTCAACGTCTATTTCAAAAACTTCACAGATTTTAAGGATATTATCGTTTGTTGGTTTGGATAAGCCTGATTCCCACTTGTGATATGCGGGTTGGGAAACGTTGAGTAGTGCTGCTATTTCATCTTGTGAAAGCCCCTTTTGCTTACGTAATCTTGCAAGCTTGGTTCCTATCATAGACATGTTTTTTTAATTTTAACGCTAATATATTAAAAAATAATTTATAACCGCGGTTATGAAATTTATAACTGTTTTCTTAAAATTTATAACTGAGATGATTGTCATCTTTTCAAATTCAGTTTACCTTCACGAATTCGCGTTTTTTCAAAAGGCACTTTTAAGGTCTTTTACCGTAAAAACACGGATATAAAAATGGGGGAATCCCTACAAGTTTGCGATTTGACAATATTTAATTTCGACCATACGAAATTTACTGGCCAATTATAACACGTCGAGTTTTGGCGTACCCGTCAGATAAATTTGTCACAGAAATGAATAGATCTCCCCAATCTATATTAACACAAATAACTGCCAAAAGCAGAAGATGAAAAGACAACCTAAATAATAAACATACACTATGCGTAAAGATTACACGGATGCATTGAATCTATGCATCACAGGGGCTTTCTATGCCCAGCAGGAATTGTTGAAGTAAAAACATTTCTATTATTAACACAATAATTTTATGAACCTATGAAAAGAAAATTTTTATCCCTGATGTCCATATTGATTGGCATAATAGGGTACTCCCAGACAACAGAAATTTATTTCAAGTACGATGAGGCTGGCAATCAGCGATATCGCGGTCCGGATGCGGGCGCAAAAAACGCACCGAATTCAACTGCAAAAACGGCATCAGTTACCGAGTCGACAATTTCCGACGAGGCTGCTTTCTGGAAACAGATACGCCTCTATCCGGTTCCCGTCAACGATTACCTGACGATCGATTGGACCGAAGAAGTAGATGGATTAATAGAGTCAGTTTCCTTATATCAGCACAGTACCGTCCACTGGAAATTTCAACAAGCGAACATTCCCAGCCTAAATAGGTCACTGAAGATGAATATGACCGGATTTGAATGGGGCGTATATGTAGTGCGCTTTACCTTAAAGGACGGCAGAATTTTTAGCAAGAACATCACCAAAAGATAAGTAGCTATGAAAAACAAAATTAACAAGAGATTCTTAATGTCCTTTTTTTCTGTTTTCATTTCGATGTTAACTTTTGGACAATTAATACCTCCTTCGGAATTCGTACATGACACTAAAGGAAATATTGATGTCAATGGAGGAGGACAGCTTCAGTTTACTTTGCCAATCGCATTGCCACCCGGCGTCAAGAATGTTGGACCTAACGTCAGTCTCGTATATACAAAT
Organism: Sphingobacterium sp. Ag1; assembly: GCF_000988325.1. Classification (NCBI taxonomy): domain Bacteria; kingdom Pseudomonadati; phylum Bacteroidota; class Sphingobacteriia; order Sphingobacteriales; family Sphingobacteriaceae; genus Sphingobacterium; species Sphingobacterium sp. Ag1. Next base: position 782,666 of record NZ_LBGU01000044.1, read on the forward strand.
GGATCGGCCAATGGTGTAGCTGGATATGGCTGGAATATTTCCGGGATTTCTTCGATTTCAAGAACAGGAAGAGACATTGAAAGAGATGGGGTTATGAAAGGTATCCAGCTTGATTATTCAGACTATTATAGTTTTAATGGCCAAAGATTGATTTTAAAATCAGGCGAGTATGGAAAAGATGGCGCGGAGTATGTGACCGAAAAATATTCAAATACGAAATTTAAGTCTGTCGGTGCAATTACCGGCCAGACTTGGCATGGACCCGAATATTGGGAAGTAACTTTTCCGGATGGAACGCAATCCTGGTATGGCGCGGAGACTTCTGGTGACAGTGATGCCAGAACCCCATTGGAATATAATATTGTAAAATGGAAAGATGCGCAGGGAAACTATGTCACATACGAATACATACAAGATCCCGGGAACCATGTTGCGGTAATATCTACAATAAACTGGGGTGGAAATGAAAATTTAGGAAAACCTCATTTTAATGAAATCGTATTTACCTACAATCAAACGACCACAAGAGAGCTTATTGAGCAATCCTATGTCAATGGTGTATCACTTATTCAAAACAAATTATTAAACCATATAACAGTAAAGACCAATGATTTACAATATAAAAAATATGTTATAACCTACAAGTTAAACATTTCAAAATACCAATTGGTCGAACAAATTCAGGAGTTTAATGCGTCCAACGAACCTTCAAATCCGGTTCGGTTTTATAGAGAGGAATTCAGTAACAATAGTCCTCCTGGTAGTGTTTCTGACGGGACATGGAGAAAGTTTTATGATTTAACCTTAAGTGGTGATTTTCGTGGTATAAAAATAACCGATTTTATTGTCTATAAAAATGGGTCCGGGACTGAACCGGCTGGTTATTATATGCTATTGGGAAATGGGTTCGATAGCCCTGCATATTATTTGGGTACAGAAAATGTTTATCAGGGAGCTGTTGCTACAGCTTTGAAAGATTCTAATAATAGTGTCACCAGTAGAGAAGGTTTTGTTTCGTACTCAATTAACGCTGCAAAGGATATTACCGTCAAATATTATTTGATTGATTTGACGAAGCCTATTGATTATTCACATGGTCTGCCGTTTACCTATCCTAATGCCTTGACATTAGTGAGTACAAAATATATTCCAAAAGCCCAATGGGATGAGAGCGAGCATTGGACAATACCAAATCCGTACAATACCTTCAATAAATCAACAACTATAAAAAAATTGATACCGTATGATATTGAAGGCGATGGAATACCTGAAATTTTGATTGAAAAAAAGAACCATACTACGGAAACGTGGTGTACTAATCAGTCAGTTAACGGAGCTTCGACCTATTATATACCGCCAGACGGAGATTGTGAGACATACAATTATGACGATTATAAATATTTGGTTATTAAACAGATGGACCCTTCTTCACCTTTTGAATTTGCTTTTGACAAAAGCGAGAATCTCTATTTTGGTGAATTTAACGGTGATGGCATTGTTGATATTGGGAAATCATACGTTACCTCGCCTTCGGTGATCGAGGGTGAAACTGTCGCCGGAAATACTTTAAAAGGGTATAATATAAATCAGGACGCGCAAGGCAACTGGGGTGTCACAGAAGTTTATTCTGCCGATTTTTCTGGAAATCCGTCGTGGGTGCAGCTTGCCGATTTTAATGGGGATGGGCTATCAGATTTATTTGTGCGAACAGATTTAAATGACCACTATATCATTAATCTGAACACCGGAACAAGCTTTTTGAAAAGTGCGTATTATACTGATTTTTTCGGAACGGAAAATAATACTTATTCTCAATACGGTAATTATTCTACTGCCAAAGTATTAGACATTAATACTGATGGTAAATCCGATATCATCAATTTTAGTACAAATTATAATATTGCTTCACCAACAACTGCAAGTTCATCATTTTCAATAAAAGTTAGTGAAAATATAGGCTTTCAGAATGGAAAAATTCAATTTAATGTTCGGCCTACAGTTACGAATAACTACGATTCACCTAATATCTATAGAGAGGTTTTAGGGATGAGGCAAAATGAATTTTACATTTATAGCCCGACATCAAGCCAATATGTTGGAAGAATCAATGGTTATACCCATTTTAATACACTTCAGGGATTATCAACAAATAAAATCATTCAAGGGGGAGTCTCAACATCGATTATATATAATGATAATAACACGACCGTAAAAAATTATTACAAGCCTGTTCAAACTGTACAATATCCTTTAATTGAGCTTGAGAATGTCAGTACACAATTAGTTTCATTGCTTAGTGAAGGTAGTGTACAGGCAAATGTGATGAGAGTTAAACAGTTTCGTTATCGCGGGCTTATAATAAATCTGCATAATAAAAAGACTGTTGGTTTTCGCCAGATGGCAAGTTCTTCGTGGAATTCAAAGATCTATCCAACCTATAATTTATTCAACACATATATATGGTCAGGAACGGAAACAGATCCTCAAAAAGAAGGAGTTCCTGTTAAAGAATGGAGCATACGGACAAATGATGAGTCTAAAGTATTTCCTTTAGATATCTCCGAGAACAATGGTGAATTATTGAGCTTCAAATCAACCTCGTATCAATACGATAAACTTGTTAATGGCCAGATAAGTACTTCCATTTCGAATGATGAGAAACCGTTCGTAGTAACGGCAATTCTACCAAAAGTGACCAGAGCAAAAGATTTCTTAACTGGAACTATTACAGAGAACACTGTTACTTATGGTGCGTACTATTTACCATTGCAGGACGTGACAAAAGTAAATAATACTTACGCCATAAAAACTAACAATTACTTGTACGCAAACAATCCTGCGGGCATTGGTGCAGACTACTACATTGGACGCACAACTTCTAAAACAGAATTAGTTCAGGCCTATAATGACAGCAAGAGCAGTAAGCAGGAACTTACCTATGAAAATAACCTGATAAAAACTATAAAGAATTGGAATAGAGATAATACTGGCTTTACGCTGGATACCTTTTTACATGATGATTTCGGGAATATAACGCAAAAAGTATCAAGTAACAGCATAGATTCGCAGACAATAACCACCGGATACACTTATGAGCCCAAAGGAAGATTTGTAAATGTACAAACTGATAATTTAGGTTTGCAGGTTGTAACAAATTATAACGACAGGGGGCAAATCCTTTCTAAAACCGATGCGTTCAATACTACAGTAACAAATACTTTTGATGGTTGGGGAAAAATTCTAACTTCTACAACCAATTTATCTGGTACGGCTACATTTTTATATGAAAGAGATGCTGATTATAATATTACAGTAACCGAAAATGCGCCTGACGGAAATGTTTCTAAAAAATTCACTAATTCATTGGGGCAGCAGTACAAAGTTTCCTCCAAGGCTTTTGAACAAGGGAAGTTTGTTTCTCAGGATACACAGTACGATGTTTTAGGCAGAAAAATCAAAGAATCTGAGCCTTATTTTGAAGGTCAAAGCGCCAGTCAATGGAATGTTTTAGGTTATGACGACACTGTCTATCCAGTGGCAATAACATCAACGGCTTTTAGTGGTAAACAAACTTTGACAACTATTTCGGGCTTAACAACAACTGTGAAAGAGGTTAACGGGTATGGAAGAACGACTGCAAAAACGGTTGATGCTTTAGGCAATTTGATTTCTTCAACTGATAAAGGAGGAATTATTACCTATTCCTACAATGCTGCCGGAGATCAAATTGAGGCAAAGTATGATAATAACATTGTATCCACGCAATATGACTCTTGGGGTAGAAAATCAGAATTCCATGATCCTTCCAATGGTATATATAACTATGAATACGATGGTTTTGGGCGAGCAAAAAAGGTAATTAGTCCCAAAGGTGAAAAGAATTACAGTTATAATGCATATGGCCAGCTCAACGCACAAACTGAACTATCTGCCAATGGAGGTCCTGAAACAAACAAAGATATTGCATTTACCTATTATCCCAATGGCTTGGTAAATACAAAATCCGGTAAATCTAACGGTCAACCGTTTGTAGTTAATTATAATTATGACACTTATGGCAGATTGGTAGGTTATACTGAAAATAGCAACGGAAGGATTTATTCCCAGGTAAATACTATTTATGATAATAAAGGCCGAGTAGAATCGTACCAAAAGACCTTGCAATCTTCCAACTTTTTGACGCAGGTTGCAATAGAAAATGTTTATAATGTATGGAACGGAGCACTTTTTCAGGTTAAAGACCACAAATCAGGGAAGGTTCTTTCAGAAATAAAAACGACGAATGTCAAAGGGCAGGTTCTAACGGCAAAATTGGGTGCTGCTGATATTACGAATACTTATGATAGTAGCGGTTATTTGTCCGGTATAAACCATTCGTCAACAATTAAGCCTAGTATTCTTCAACTTTCATATTCTTTTAATGCCATTAAGAATGAGCTGAATACGCGGATTACCGGAGGCGATTTTACTATTAATGAATCTTTTGATTACGATGATAACAACAGACTTATCAATTGGACTAATCCGATTTCGGGAGTAAAACCAAACTCGAACAGAAATACCTATGATATCAAAGGAAGAATAACCCAAAATGATCAGGTAGGCACGATGAAATTTGAGAATTCCTCAAAAGTTTATCAGGCAACAGGTATGACATTGAATTCGCAGGGAATAGAGAATTATAATAACGACTTAATTCAAACCATCCTCTATAACGAAAATAATGATCCTGTCTATATAGATGGGGAAAAGGGTGATGTTGGATTTCAGTATGGGTTAACCAGCATGAGGCAAAAAGTGACTTATGGAGGTAATTTTGGTCCTGAAGAGGAGGGTAATTTCACTAAGCTGTACAGCGAGGACGGCACGTTTGAGATCGTAAAGGATAATACAAACAGTCAGGAAAAGCATATTTTATATGTTGGCGGAACCCCATATGAAACAAATATTGTTTTTTTAAAGAACTATCAGGAAAGCGAGGGGTCTTATAAATTTTTACATAAAGACTATCTGGGAAGTATTTTGGCGATCAGCGATGAATCAGGAAATAAACTGGAACAGCGACATTTTGATGCGTGGGGTAATTTTACGCATTTACAAATTGGGAATCATGCAGTTATTACTGGGGTTGATATAACAGATAGTTCATTATTACTACTTGATCGGGGATATACCGGCCATGAGCATTTTGTTGAGGTGGGTATCGTCCATATGAATGGAAGATTGTACGATCCATTATTGAGAAGGTTCTTAAATGCAGATGAGAATATACAGGAACCAACCAATACCCAAAGCTACAATAAGTACGGTTATGTGATGAATAACCCTATGATGTATAACGATCCAAGCGGCGAATTCTGGGGTTGGTTGATTGGAGCAATCGTAGGAAGTTATATCAGTGGTGTTCAAGCGAATCATGGACAGTTGAACCCCGTAAAATGGGACTGGCAAAATTCATGGACTGCCGTGGTAGGGGGAGCATTCGCAGGAGCAGCACTCGGTCAAGGGATAACAAATATTAACGTAAACGGTTCCAAAATGCTTCAGAATTCAGTAGTTGGAGCGGTTGGTAGCATCTTTAATGGACTGGCAAATGGCCAAAACATATTTAAAAGTGCTTTAACAGGATTTTCCGGAGTAAGTTACTCCTTTAATATTGGAAGGAATAGTATTTCTTCTACCGATGTAACGGATGATCGTTTTAAATACATTATATCTCCTGATTACAACCAAAGTGGTGCAGATCCTGACATGTTCGGCTGGTATATGCCATTAACGAAAGAAATTTACGCGCAGTATGTTCTTGGGAAAGGTAGAGGGCAATTAAGAGGAACTGACGAAAACTATCTAGGGCATATGTTTGAAAAGGTATTTATAGATTGGGCACAATTCAATATCGGGCCTACGGTGAAAGACAATACGATCGGAAGAAATTATTATGGTACTGTTCCTGATGCAACTTCGCCATTGGCTACAAGTACAAATTATGTTCCGGACGGCGTGTTTTATGAAGTTAAAAATACATTCAGAAATATTGGATTGGCGACTGCGCAGGTAAAAAGAGAAATGAACGCATTATCAATTAATAACTTGACATACGGTGTACCAGGCGGTGTCATGATCATTGCTTCACCTGCAGGCGTTAATTTGACTGGCCCTTTAATGGGGTATGCCAGAAATTTAAACATTGATCTAGTACAATTTTTTAGTATATATAGAATGGAGGGAAGTGTTATGAGGGTTCGGTTTATAACAACCTCTACTATCAATCTATTTAACACAACTGTAAAATTGGGCGGAACGAGCGTACCAGCTTATAAAACTCCTAATTAAAGGTCATGAACATAAAAAAAATTATATTAATTTTATTGCCAATATTATATATGAATTTAATGGCACAGCAGAATTTTAAAATCGTTGAGACAAACTATGATCTTAATAATTTTGAAGCAATCAGAAAAGATTTGCAGAATTTTGAATTTTTCAAGCAAAATCTAAATACGCATAAAACCTGTACAAAGCACAAGGAGAAGGACGAATTTAGAGTAATGGCCAGTGACAATAAGAAATTCTTTTTGAGTTTTGATATTGAGGATAATGCTATGGCATTCTTAAATTCTATGGAAGCCTACGATTATGGAATATTGGAAACAGATTTTCAGGAGGAGCTCGAGAAAATTACACCTGAAAATATAGAAATCAAATCAAAGGATATTCTCGCCCGTTTTAACGAAAAATTCAAATTGGGGGTAGATTACAATCCAGAAGAGAGTGATTTTGCAACAATAAATGAAAGGGTAAAAAAGACTGTTTGGGATAAAGAAAATCGCTTCTTGTTGAACTTCTATATGATGGAAGTCACCAAGAGAAAATTTAAGTTTCCTAACTGGAATTTTGAGGTTCTGAATACCTTCAATCCTTTTTTAATTCCCCAGTATATTGGTAGGGACGGCAAAGCACAAAGTTATTATCGTGTGCTAGATCCAAAGGCGAGAAAACATTTTGATTTTAAATTATATTTAGGATTATAAAAGTCTTTAAATAATAAACAAAGTAGGGTTTACCTACTTTGTTTTATAAAAAATGCTGTTTCACACATAGCGATATTACTTTTTAATTTTAGATTAGTTAACATGAATATCCAAATGGAATTATACTTAGCAGTAAAAACCATCTGACGTCATTTAAAGAGTAATAATGATCTTAATTTGCAGATTGTGAACGGCCAAATATGGTAGTTCTTGCGTCTAAAAATATAAACCTAACCTAGTCCAACAAAGTTACATTATCAAAATTTAATCTAATGGGACAGAAACCTTATTCAATTATCAAAACTAATAGTGACGAACATAATCCTTATGAGTTTGCTTTCTTTGAATCCAATTTAGAACTTTCCAGGGTTTGTACTAAACACAAGACAAAGGAAATTTACTATGTCAGACCTAATCTTGGAAATTATGCGCTTTATGTTTATGATAAAGACGAAGCTCTACGGATTTTGAACTTTGAGGAACCCATTGATCTGGGAGGTCTTTTAGAAAGTGATTCACAGGATGAAATCGAAAAAATTACTCCTGAAAATATTGAACAAAAGTCATTAGAAATATTAGAGCGATTTAATAAAAACTTTAAATTGAATGTTAGCTATACTCCAACTGAGGAAGAAATGGATCTTATTGATGAACGGATGAGGAAGACAGCGTGGAACAAAGAAAATGTTTTTCTATTGAACTTTTACCTCATGGAGGCCACTAAGAGAAGATTCAATTTTAGTTGGACTTTTGAAAAGGTAAAAACCTTTAATCCTTTTTATGTTCCTGAATATGTAAATAGTTCAGGTGTGGGAACTTCATATTATACTTTTCTAAAACCACAGGCGAAAAAGTACATATCAATAAAATGGGCTTTGGGGTTAATTACAGCCAAAGAAATGATGGACAAAGCTAATAAATAGATTATTTCTGGCATAATAAAAGCAAAAGCAGGGTTTCCTGCTTTTGTTACTCTTTTAAACATAGTTTATGAAAAATACATTAGTCATAATATTTACATTACTGAGTACAATTTTATTTGCTCAAAACGAGGCATATGGACAACTTCGAAAACTATTACTAGATTTAGATTTAAGTTTAGATCCGAGAGCCATGACCATGAATTCCCAATTAAAATTTAAATACGGCGTTAATAGAGGAATTAATTTTCAAGATGAGAAGGGAAATATTGTAGCGAATAATACATACACGTACGAGGCGGATTTCATTAAGAACCCTTTAATTAAATCCGAGATAAAAAAAGGTGAAATTTCAGTTATACAGAAAGAAGAAGTTCAGTTTGGTGCTTTTTCAGTTAATGAACGGATTTGGTTTAAAAATGTGGATGATTTGATCAATGAGTATCGGAAAATTTGTTCCTCGTTTGAGAAATATGGCTATCAGGTGAAAAATACCATTGTAGAGGATGATAATTTTAATATTAAAAATGAGAGAACAGAGATCATGATCCCGGATAGTTCGAAGAAAGCTCAACTAATGATCGGATTTCTTTTGCCTCCAAAGGATGATGAGAATAAGGAGTATTTACTTTCAATTATTTATTCTGTTCTCCAATAATTAAATATGGAAATAATAGTAGAATGTGATAAAAGGCTTGAGGAATTGTATAAATTCTCTGATTCAATTTTATATTTAGGTGAACCCATTTTGGATTCGCGTCTCGAAAATTTAGAAAGCCAGATTGGATTTAAACTTCCCGAAGACTTTAAATATATTTTAAAGAAACATAATAAATTTTCACTTGCAGGAACAGAAGTTTATGGTTTATCAGAGAACTATGGTGGTAGCTCTTTGGATTTTGTTTACAATTTTGAACATTTTGAAGCTGAACAAGAAATGCCAAAGCCTTTTTTCCCTTTTTCGCCAGACGGACAGGGAAACCATTATTGTTTGGATCTATCTAAGATAAAGGATGGACTATGTCCTGTGGTATTTTGGCAATGGGACATTGAATATGAAGATCTCGCAGATGTTGAAGAATGTAATACCAATTTTTTAGATTGGATCGGTGAAGTAATGATCGAGTGGACGCTTGAAGTTTATGATTATGATGGTTCTGAAAAATAATCCAAGTATTTTTTAAATATTGTTTAGCATATCAATAAAATGGGCATTGGGGTTAATTACAGCCAAAGAAATGATGGATAAAGCTAATAAATAGATTATTTGTAGCATAAAAAAAGCAAAAGCAGGATTTCCTGCTTTTGTTTTTTTAGCTGGAGGATAAATTAAGTATTTTATTCCAAGTAGGTCGTTGCGGGAATTGTCGCATTGTATTTAGCTAACTTGGGTGAGTGATAAAAGCGGCATCCTTTTGCGGGTTGCAAAAGATATAGCGGATAGCACGACCGTGTACTTTAGCGCGTACTTTCTGATAAAGTACACGGGCACGTCCTGATCATAATCAGCCTATTTCTCATTTTATTATTTCTAATTAATCAGGTTTTAAACTGGAAAGACTTATCATACAGATTTTTAAACGTTCAATTTTTATATTTGCTGTGTCGGTTTTGGTCAAAACAGAAGGGCAGGAGTTCCCGTTTAGAGGTACCTATCGACCTTTATTTGGCAGGTCAATTATAAATACCAACCTTTAAAAATTAATTTTATAAAAATGGTAACTCTCATCATTGCCATGCTCGCAATTTTTGTGCTTATTATTCAACGGGCAGAAAGTAACATCAAAAATGCGGCTATCGTTGCAAAAATTCAGCAGTTTCACTCTAATGTAAGATCACAGATGAATGCTATCGCGGAAAACCCGTATGCAGAAACTAGGCGTGCATCAACTAAATGCATCGTATTTTTATTTTTCCTGATGGCTATTTTAAATTATGTAAGCGAGGGGATTTTCGGTACAAATTCAGTGCATAACTTATTGCATGATGGGAGAGGCCTTGTATTTATGGTGCTCGTGATGATCATTTTGGCAGGACATTTTAACAGAAGAGATTTTTATGGACTTACAGCAGTAGTCGTTCTTGCTATAGGTCTCTATATTAACAGATCGCATAACCATATTACAGTTATGGGTAATGCTCAATTCGTTTCCGGAGAGTTTCTTGGTGGTTTATTGTGGAAGGATCTCTTTGTGATCCTTGGTGGGGCTGGCTTTTTGGGGTTGGTCATTTTGTTTGTGCTGCTGTCAAGCCTCATTTCTTTTCTGCTTTACCGTGTGATTCGATTCGCATTTAAATGGTGCCTGGAGCTATATTCGGAGCAACCCTTGAAGCCTCTTATTTTTATCTTGCAGTGTCTTTTTATCCTTGGGGTCGCTGTTCTTGCGGTTATCTGAAATTAGGCTGGGAGAAAAATGGAATGCATGGGAGTAAAGAGGTAAAGTTTGAAATGACAAGAAATAGGTGGGAAGATATTAGGCAAGATGCTTAGTTGGTTGCAAATACAGGCGACGGAATTTGTATAGACTTAAATCGGGATATTTTTTGGAATATTGATTCAAAATTTCCGTAAATTTAGTAGTATAAAAACTACGCCGTGAAAAACCCTATTTTGCTAGCATTACGATGCTGTGCGCTCCTTAGTTTTCTATTCAGTTTTGTTTCTTACGCCCAAAACGATAAAACTAACGCTCCAAAATCTAGTTCATCGATCAGTCAAACGGATGTTTACATAGCTGGAAGCTGGTATGACAGAAAAACAGGGCAGACCTTTGCTGCTTACTATAAAAATGGCAAACCTGTAGTTCTTAAACAAGGGCAGGGACCAACCCAATTTTCAACTGTTTCATTAGGTAGATCTATAGTCATAAATAACAATGATATTTATGTTGCCGGGAATATACTGGACGCTGACGGCCATAGTTTAGCTGCTTATTGGAAAAATGAACAATTCCAGCCAATTCCGATCAAAATTGATCAATATGGTAATAAACAAACATCGTATTTAAACGGAATTGATATTTCTAACGGAAATATTTTTATGTTTCCCTATCAACCCGGTACTTTAAATGAATACTATTATTTTAAAAATGGTCAGGAAACAAACTTTCCAAATGAAGTCCCAGCAAGTGTAATAAATGATCGTGTGCATTTCGTGTCGGGAAATGATGTTTATGTGGCAAATGCTACAGACGAGGCGGCTTATTGGAAAAACGGTGCTAAAGTTACATTGGATAATACATTGCATGTTCCAAACAGTGTACAGGTTTCGTCTATATTTGTTTCAGGAAGTGATGTATATGTTTCAGGTTTCAAGTCGTATGCGTCTAAAGGAGCAGATAATACAAATAAGCAGATGGCCGTCTATTGGAAAAATGGGCAAGAAATTATTCTCTCTACGGGAACTGGCCGTTATGCAACTAGATCGACCAGGTCAATTTTCGTGTCCGGAAATGATGTGTATGTTGCCGGAATGAGCACGGATCCTAACACAGGTGAATCCATGGCCGTTTATTGGAAGAACGGTCAGGAAGTTGTTTTGGCTAAGGGCCCAACTTTTACACAGGCATTGGCTATAGCAGTATCAGGAAGCGATGTATATGTTGCTGGGGAGAATTCCAATAGAAAAGTATACTGGAAAAATGGGCAGGAAACCAATCTTACTGACTGTGCTGAAATAAGCTCTATGGTGGTATCAAAAAGGAATGGAACTATTTCTGAAAATAGAGTTGTCGCAAAAAAAGAGAGTACCAATGTTTCCCCAAGCCTTGTAAAGGAAAATTTAAGTCCCAAAGAAGAGGAGGCAAATGATTTTTTTGAGGAAAATAAAAAGAGACCTGGTGTTATCACGCTCCCGAGTGGTTTACAATATGAAGTTATCCGTCAGGGCACAGGTCCTAAACCTACCTTATCGGATCAAGTGAAAATATTGAATTCAAGAACGGTTATGGAAGGAAAAGATATTAAGGGTGTAATCAAAGGTCAATCACCGATTATTATAAGAGTAGCTGATCTTCTTCAGGGTCAGGCACAAGGGCTATTGCAGATGAATGTTGGTAGCATATATAAATTATATGTTCCTGCCAAACTTGGTCACCCTAAACAAACAAATCACGCAATAATATTTGTTATGGAAACAGAACTTTTAGAGATTGTACAATAACCATCAAGTCTAAAGTTTCAATTGGTCATCTCCTAAGAACATTTTTGAAAGTAGTCCTAACAATGTGAAAAGGCTCTAAAATTGGTGTCCGATTTCTTATTTGTTTTGAATGGGAAATGGAAATTACCAATCTTGATTTCACTTCGATTTGAAAACAAACGTTTTAGTGAAATATCAAAATCAATACCTGGAATCACAGAAAGAATGCTTTCAAAGGAATTACGATTTTTAGAGTTGAACAACCTTATAAAAAGGACAATTTACGGTAACTATCCAGTTAGAATAGAATATGAAATAACAGAACATGGAAAAACGCTCGACCTTGTTTTACTTGAGCTAAAAAAATGGGCTCAAAAACATGGGGAAATTTTATTTGATTCAGATTGTTAAATTATATCAGTCCAGCGTGTACTAGCATACTTCTTTTATCAGCGTTAACTAAAATAGTGCTGTTTTTGGATTGAATGGAGCAAATAAATGCAAGGCGGACGGTTTATATTTAGTACATTCGCCTAAAGCGTTTGTCAAATACTTCAAGCACTCATTAAAGTCCTACTAAATTAGAATAACAAATGCGAGAAATCAGCTGTCATGAAGAGAAGATCCATCTATGTGGAAAAGTCCAGTTTTTCGGGTATTTGTTCATCTTCGATGAAGAGGGCTGTATTGCTGCTAGTGAAAATTGTTTTGATATTACCGGATTAGAGACAGTTTCTTTATTGAAAAAATCGCTGGAGGAGATACTTTATCTTATCGTTCCCGTGCCGAGTCTGAGCATTAAACAAATTGAAGAAGAAATCTCTGATAAGATCTTCTATCGTTATGTGGAACGTATCAAAATCAAGGATGACGATTTTTTTCTCAGTATTTATCGATATAATGAAAGATTATATCTAGAGATGGAAGCTTGCAATCCGGCAGCGGTCAAGACCACAAAATTGTACTATTATGCAAAGTATCTCGAGAGCCACCGCCAGGATGGTTCTGCCTGGCAGTCTTTGACTGAGCTAATACAAAAAATTACGCACTATGACCGTGTTATGGTATATCAATTTTTGGAAGATAATAGCGGCAAGGTTATCGCAGAATGCAAACACGCAGAACTCGAACCACTATTGGGATACCGCTATCCGGAATTTGATATTCCTTCTCAAGCCAGGGAGCTTTATCGTGTATTTCATGCGCGCCATACAGCTGATATCGACGGAATAACTTATAATATGATGGGCCGTTGTGCCGAGGATCTTGATCTTACACGTTGTAGTGTTCGGGCATTGTCTCCTTTACACCTTCAATACCTGCGCAATTCAGGAGCAAAGGCGAGCGCAAGCTTCAGTATTATCGTAGAAGGTAAACTGTGGGGGCTGGTTGCCTGCCAAAACCGTGAGCCGTTGCATGTGGACTTGAGTCAAAGACATCTCTGTATTTTTCTTACGCAATATGCTGTCAATTATTATCTGGCTGAATCACAGAAAGAAAATGTAGCTCTACAAAGAAATCTGGCTGAGTTTGAACAAGATCTAAAAGGAGACCTACTGGTAAAAAGTAACCTTCAAAAGGTGTTAGAGAGCTTTTCGGGGCGCATAATGGATCTGATACGGGCACAAGGTATTATCATAAAGCACGCTCAGGGTTTTCATGCAATGGGGGAGGTTCCCGATAACATAATCCTGCGCAGGATAGAGGAAGCCATTGGTGAGGAAGAGTTCTTTGTCACCGAAAAATTTATTTCCGATACAGATTTTGAGGGAGAAGACAATTGCCCCGGATTCGTACGAATTGCCATTTTGCCTAGCAATAATTGGTACCTTTATGTTTTCAGGGGGCCACGTATCATTGAAGAAACCTGGGCAGGTAAGCCTGAGAAAATTATGAGTCTGGATCAGGAACGCCAAATAACATTTCCTTCTCCAAGATCATCGTTTGAAGCGTGGAAAAAAATCACACATGGCAAAGCGGAAAAGTGGCTTACTTCAGAACTTACGTTTATAAAAAATATCAAATATATCGTCCAACAGGCTGTTGCACAACGCGGCGGTGAATTAGAAGAACTCAACAAAAAGCTTATTCGTTCCAATAATGCACTGGATACTTTTGGTTACACCCTAACTCATGATCTGAAAAATCCGCTGACCAGTATTCATCTTACTGCCCAGATGCTTCTTCACAATAAGCAGGTTACAGATGAATTTTTTGCTAAATCATTACAGAATATTGTTGATAATGCCAGGTTAATGAACGATATGATGGATAAGGTCTACACCATGTCAAAGGTCACCAATGTAGAGTTAAAGTTTGAGATTATTGAGCCGCGGTCAAAGATCCTGAATATTGTGGAAAGCTGTAGACTTAGGTATGGTTCTGATGATCTTGATTTTAATCTTGGAGAAACGCTTCCGATCCTGGGTGAACGCACACTTGTTTATCAACTATTTTTAAATCTTATTGGCAATGCCATCAAATACAGTAGTAAACAGCCGGTGCCAGTTGTTCAGGTGGACAGTTACCGTAAAGTCGATTCCACTATATACCGGATAGAAGACAACGGCATTGGTATGGATATGGCCAAAGTTGATAGTATATTTGAAATTTTTTCACGGATGCCAAACACGGAAGGATACGAGGGAAATGGGATTGGTCTTTCAATTGTTAAACAGATCGCAGCTAAGTTAAATGCTTCAGTCACGATAGAAAGTGAGCTCAATGCTGGGACCACATTTTTTGTTGAGTTCCGGGATCCAGTAGCATGAGACTCACTTTTTCGATTAGTTTTATCCTAACACTGGCCTCAATATTGATTTATAATTTTCGATGATATAATTTATGGTATTTAGCATTTCTTGGCAGGCATGACCTGAATACAAATTATTATGTTATTGAGTGATGAGCTTTATTTGCTCCTGAAATTCGTGCAATGTAATTTTTCCAGATGCAAACTGAACCTCCAAAACAAATTTCTGCTCATTGGACGACAATTTACGTCCGTAAATCTTTTCCAGTAATTCGTCTTCATCAGGTAAAACTTCAGTCACATCTGCATCATTGTTAAATGCCCAATAATATCGAAGCCCGAATTTTCTAAGCGAAGGCGCGTTAAAATGGATTTGATCTTCGTTAGCGGTTAAACCTTTTGCGGTAACGAAATGACAATTACTGTGCGATGCTGCATATTCCTGTAAGGCATTATTTACCATATTATAGTCACGAAAGTGTGTCCCGAATAGCCCGTTGGGCAAAAAATCACCAAGCCCGCCAACGATCAGGGGAACTTCAGGAGCTCCTGACTGATTACGTAGCTCCCTGACAATAACTTCAAATTTTTCGACATATTTTGCGGCCTGTTCTGCTGATGAGTCGTTTTCTCCCTGATGCCAAAGAATTCCCGATAACTTACTGCTTCGCTGTGCCAGTTTTGCCTGAAAAACAGCATGATCAAATAGTACGCCACCGACTTGCCAGTCATCCAGGCTGGTACCGCCATCGGCACAGGGGATAAGGCCGATTTCTTGTCCAAGATGATCCGCATACCAAGAGGAAGCAAAAGTAGACGCGAGCCCAACACCTGCCATAGGCCTGTCGTTGTGCAGGGGTTCAGCCATTATCTGCCAACGGCCGTTACGAAGCATCTTTATTGATTCATTGATTATAGGCGGTACTGAGTTCTGAATACCGCGTCCCGCCATATTTGATTGCCCTATAAGTAAAAAAGATTGTATCATGTTAATTTATATAAATAGATTATATTATGCCTATACTGCGGCTAAAGGACAGCCAAGCAAATTTTTTAAGATCATTTGGAGCAACATCACCAGAATTTAATGCCTTAACGCTTGTCCTTGCTATGGTTTCAAAGAGATGTCTGATCCAGGGAGCAGATAAGCGATTGTCTACAATATTTTTTTCCTGCAATTCAGGTACTATAGCGAACCATCTTTCTTTTGTTCGCTCATAGGCCATTACTTTATCTTTATCTATGGCTGCCCGGTCAATATGCTTCTCCTCCAATGTGTGTAAGAAAATATACTTTGAACCGCAATCAATAGCAGCATATAGCATTGCCTCCAATTGTTTGATCGGATCATTTTCGCTGTTAAAAGCGGTAACCATTGCCTGATACCAGGTTTCTAACATATCGGCATAGCAGGCTGCTATAAGAGCATCTCGGTCCTTAAAATATCGGTATAAAGTTCGCTTGCTTATTTGGGCAGCTTCGGCCACTCTTTCTAATGGGGCATAAAAATCCTCATTTAAAACTTTTGCTGCGCTACTAATTAATTTCTCTTCGTTCATTTGACACAAATATATGTCAAATGTCTCTTAATTATGTTAAAAAATGTGAAAAGTATCTATTTCACATGAACTGTGGTTGAAAACTGGTTGAAAGCTGTAACGGATGGCGATCAACTAAAGACTTGATGCACCCTTATTTGTACTTGGGATTACTTTGTATGGGCCGCGCTCTTTCAGAGCTTTATATTTTTAAAACAGAAATAATTTTTTAGAATATTAATTTAGAATTTCCGTAAATTTAATAGTATAAAAACTACGCCATAAA
This sequence comes from Sphingobacterium sp. Ag1, assembly GCF_000988325.1. NCBI lineage: Bacteria > Pseudomonadati > Bacteroidota > Sphingobacteriia > Sphingobacteriales > Sphingobacteriaceae > Sphingobacterium > Sphingobacterium sp. Ag1. The sequence continues at coordinate 799,334 of NZ_LBGU01000044.1, forward strand.
AAAAACCATTTTGCTAGCATTACGGTGCTGTGCGCACATCTACGAAACCTTTTAGCCCGAAATTGTATCCGAGCAATTGGATGGGTAATCAATATACAAGTACGTATAATGTTGGAAAGGTATTAGGAGGTTTTAGCTTTGGGGCTGGAATTGCAATTGATATCGGTGGAGTTTATAATTATTATGATCCTCATATTGGCCCCAATAGTCCAAATTCTACGTCTCCGGGAAAGGCTGCATTAAATACCGGAACGGGAGCTTTGGGCTTATATGGCGGTCTTTATGGAACAGCAGTAAGTGCAGCATATAGTGGGATGGAACTAGTTTATCCTGGGGGTATTGGTGGATATATTAATGCGGCGTCAAAAGATCAGCGTCATCTTGATAGTACAATTAACAAGGGAAGCCGGGTGCCATTCAGGATTTTACCATGGGGATCCCAAAAATTTTAATGTTTTGAAAAAGATATATCATTATATTTTCTATGTTCTTTATAGATTGGCGGCAAAGAGCAGCACAATTTTTCCACAAGATTTTGTAGCCTATGTTTGTTTGATCGCATTAACCCTGTGGGGTTTTGGTTCATTGATTAATGAACATTATGTTATTACTAACGTTAGGATTTTACCGGTTAGGTTAGAGTTTAAACATCTTTTATTAGCCGTTTTACCGCCGGTGTTGTTTAACTGGTATATCTTTCTATATGATAATAAATGGCGTGTTATTGTTCAGTCCATTGAAGAGGAAGCCCCTGAAAAGAAGAAAAAGTATATAATCATAGCCTGGATTATTATAATAGCAATATTGATTAATTATTGGGTTGTTTCTATCTATTTACTGAAATGGAACTATGATAAATTGATGGGGATATAGTCGATTGTCGGGAATAATCTTAACGTGTTTACAACAATGCCCAATCCGATAAAGATTGGTCGTTGTTGTTTTATTTGAGTATAGCCTGCATCTTGCTCTTAGCGAGGAACGCATCGAGCAGTGCAAATACGTGATCCTTTTTGCTTTCGCTGAGCTTTTCAATATCCTGAAACCTCTCCACTGTTGTATGGTCAAAGGCCATGTCGCTGGTCTGGATATTTCGTATAGTTTGTTCTATCCTTATAATCCCTTATGATTGTATCAAATACAAGAAGTATCTGTCTCTTGTCATCATCCGGCATCAAATAGCCCCACGGCTTACGCTCATTTGCACACCTCCCTCCGGTCAGGCAGTGTGCGGGCCTGCGGCAGCATGGCGATTGTATATTGGGGAGTCTTCCACTCCCCAAACCTCTGAGGAACCTCCGGCGACAGAAAGGGCCGCACAAAATCCAGCGCACAGATCAAAGCCCATTCCATCGCCGGAAGGCCGACCTGTAGGCGCCCAATGTCGTCATGGGTTCGGGGTGATCTTCTGTTAGGCCACCAGAAGCAGGAGAAGGTAGGCCTGTCAAGGGAACGTAGAATAAAAGCGGAGTGAAATGAGCATTTATGCCGCGAAAGCCCTTTACCGGCCTAAACTTCGGAGGCTACATTTGCTGCAACAGATGAACAGACCAACCGTAAAATACCACTTGCACAAACCAAACAAACAACTATCTTTGGGTAGGTAAATTTCTTTGAGAAAAGCGGTTTGAAGCTGCCGCAGAATCGGGCCGACTACGAAAAAGTCGTGGTAACCAATGCGATTACGGGGCTTGGTTCTATGATGCAGAGATCGGACGGTGGAATGTGGTGGATCCACTGGCGGCGCAGATGCGAAGACATTCCCCCTACAACTATGCCTTCAATAATCCGGTCCGGTTTATTGATCCCGATGGGATGAGTGTCTCCACAATTTATGATGTAGATGGAGATTTCTTAGGTACAGATGAAGATGGCTTGAAAGGCCAAGCAGTTGTGATGAAAAAAGAACACTTTGTTCAGGGCATGCGGCGGGAGGATGCTCAAAAACATAGCACTTATAAAGCAGGTGATCCGAATTTTGGATTTGAGAACAAAGAGGCAGCATTGAAATATGCTACTCATTATGCGAGTTTGCCTGATCGGCCTGACTATGATGGTTATCTGACGCTTCCAGAAGCAAATGGGTGGTATCAATCTAATAGAGGTACCCCGTTGTATGTCGCTGCTGCAAAAATTGAGTTATCTCCTGTGACAGTTGAATACTTGCAAGGTTTAAAAGAGCAGCAGGGACCCTATAATTTTTTCTTTTCAACGAACCAAGCGACAGGATTGGTTTATGGAACAATTTATATAAAATTAGAGGACGCTTTAACTGGAAGAGTTTCATTGGGCGGAAAGAATGGTTTTTTGGATGAGTACGATTTTGATATAAAAGAAAACGATGGGACAGTGAGGCGAGTTTTAAGAAATTGGGGGACCCATGCTGGAAAGGCTATCGCAGGTGAAGGTACAAAATTTAGGATATTTAGATATGGAGATGGGAAAGTTAAAAAGGATTAAAGTTGATTTAATCCTGATCCTTTTGATTCTAGCAAGTGGCTGTACAAGCCGTAGAATGGAAGATGATTTTTATAAAGATGTTCTAGGAGTAAATATTACACCTAAAGAACAAATCTTTCTATATAATGAAGAATCGGCTAACAATGATGGCTTTTCCCTTGAAATAGTCCGTTTCAATCTTAATGGAGAGATACATTTTGCCACAGGGTTTTCTAAAATTGATAAGTATAGAAAAAATATGCAGATTTCGAAATGGCAAAAAACACCAAAGCTATTAGTGGAAGATTTTGACTTGATTTTTAAATATAATATCGATAGACCAGATGTTCGTCAAAAAATAAATGACGCGTATAAAGTGTTGAAATCAAATGATAATTTTTACAGTTACTTTTATAAAAAAGAATCTGATCATGTTTACTCTGTAGATTTATACATATTGGATGTCGAACGTAAGCTCCTATATAATTTTGATGTTGAAATTTAATCGGATCTGAGTTTCCATTGGAATAGTATTTTGTATTTAATTAGATTATGGTGCTAGGTTCTACGATGCTGAGATCGACCGTTCTAATGCGGTAGATCCGTTGGCGGAGAAGGCGTATAATTGGTCTCGTTACCGTTACGTTTATAATAATCCGATAAAATTCACAGAGTCTACAGGTATGCTGCAGTACTGGGTGAGCATGAACGGAGAAGTCTTTTACGACAGTCGGGTTGTTGATCAAGCTGCTGCAAATGAGATCTATGGAGACGGGGCTACCTATCGGGCTGGGGATTCAAATACACTTCTTCGTGAGGAAATCAGGTAGACTAGGCGACCATGGTTTCTTTAGTTCCAATGGAGAAGTATTCAACTCACCAGATCTAGGTGAATCAGCGATAATGTTGGGTCAAATTGACAGTTCGTAACCCCAGTAATGGGTTGGTCGAGGTATTGCAAAAAGACGATTATTATCCATTTGGAAAACAACGTATTGTCGCTGGAGGAAATAATAAGTATCTTTATAACGGTAAGGAGATCCAGAATGAACTTAATGGACAGTACGATTACGGGGCTAGGTTCTATGATGCAGAGATCGGACGGTGGAATGTGGTGGATCCGCTTCAAGAGGATGAATATTGGAGTGCATATGATGATACTTATGCTAAGGAACTTTCAAATTTGGGATATAATGTGGACCTTGGTGAAGGTAGAGTAAATGCAGGTAACTATTTTAGTTTATTAGGTCCACGCAATGTGATTACAGCTGATAATTCTGCGGTTCATTATAATTCAAGTCCTTATGCCTATGTATTGAACAATCCTCTTAGTTTTATTGATCCTATGGGCCTTGATACAACTAAAACATTGCAAGAAGTTACAGTGACCGATTACAAGAAAATTAATCCTTGGGGACCTGGTTTGATTATGCTGGGGCAACCGTTCTTCCGAAAGATGGAGTTATTGTTAAGTATTTTTACGGCCATGCACTTGCACTAGGTAAGAACAAGAGTACCTCAGTTGCTTCTCTCGCTTCAAGAGTAACAGTACGAACAATTGAAAAAAAAGCAGGTGATAAAGTTGCAAAAACTATAGGCAAGAAGACTACTAGTTTAATTTTTAAGCGTTTGGGTGGATTATTAGGTAGAGCCATCCCTGTGGCTGGATGGGCGATAACATCAACAGATTTATGGGAATTTAGAAAAGAAATTGCAGCGGGCGCTAAAGCATTTAGTATGGGCGGAGGAGACTATTATAAGCTTCAAGCGGATCCAAAGAATGGCTGGATGTATCTAAAGTAAAGCATAACAATTATAAATATAGTTTCCTTAGATTCTAAGATCATGGATATCGAAGATGAAATTTTAAACGAAATCAGAACATTCGTGTATGATGGTGGTTGGGGTTATACCTTACCATTTCCTTTTTTGTTTAAAAAAACGGAAATTAATAGGGATACAAAATTATTGGTTGATTTAAAAATAACAGGTGATGATGCAGATGATTTTTTTATTGCCTTTGCTGAAAAATTTAACGTTGATATAAGCGGATTTAAAATAGGAGACTATTTTGGCAATGAAGAAGACTATGTTTCTAGCCTGATCAAAGACCTCTTTAGAAATAAGGAAAAAGGTCGAAAATCATTAAACATAGGTCAATTGGAAAAAGCGGTTATAGTTGGTCGTTTAGATGAGGATGTTATAAATTCTTAAATAATATTTTATTATAAATGTAGGAGGCTTAGTAGAGATTTCTGAAACTCGGACTGTATTCCTTTGAGAATTGATCAGAAGAGATAATGTACAAAAAGATATAAAAAATCTAGTTAAACTTATTTAGATTGATTTTTTGTTGGTCCAAATTATCCATATTGACTGGTCTCAGATTTCCGGATTTACCTCGTCAATGCTGGCGGAAAATAAGTTAAGATGAGAAAAAATTATACTGCATGGAGACGATAGCCCTATTCTGTCTGTGCGGCTTGAAGACATATTGAACTGTTTTGAAATAAAAGAGCATGGAGTTTTTTATGGGGGTGCTATAGGTATATATGACAACAGTCCAAGAAATGGACTGTGATATTTTCTTGTAACTGTCAAAACAATTGAGAAAGCGTTAAAAAACTCGACGCTCAAAACAGTTCAGGGAAGAGTTTCTTTGCCCATGGTTCAACGTTATGTTAGGATGTTAGAACAGGGATTGAAGCCACCACCGATAAAAGTTGCAAACGGAGTAATTACTGAAGGGAATCATCGCTATGTGGCAGGAAAAATATTTGGCATTGAACCCACGAGATACCGGGGACATTGTCTTCGAGCCAAACAAACAGGATCGTACCTATGAACCAGACAACAGTAGATTTAGTAGATTGGGGAGGTCATTAATTTTTTTATATGATAATTTATTGTTTAACAGACGAACATGTTGAAGTGCCATATGATAATTTAATTGGTGTGTCATTGGATAATTTGAATTTGCATCGAGCAGAGCTAGAAAACACAAATTTATCAACTTCTAGCTTAATTGATTCCAATTTAAGAGGAGCTTTTTTGTACAACGCAAGCTTAGAAAGGTGTAACTTACAAGGTACAAATCTAATCACTGCAGATCTAAGGAAGACTAATTTGGTTCAGGCAAATTTGAAAGGATGTCTAGCTAATTTCGCATTATTTAATGAGGCTAACCTAGAAAATGCGAACTTAATAGACGCAAATGTAGACGGTACTGATTTTCAAGGAGCTGTTTTAAGAGGTGCAATAATGAAATGTTACCATTTGGACAAAGCAAATTTTAAAAATTCAATTTTTGACGATAAAACAGTCTGGCCAGATAACTTTGATGCGATTCAAAAAGGAGCAATTAAAGTGTAAACAAACTTAATCGTCGATGGATCTGTCTTCTATTGATCTTTTATAAGTGTATCAAGCATAAGGCATGCCTGTTTCGAGTGGTCCTAGGACATGACGAAAACTTCCATAACTTAGCGGAGCATTGTTGATCTCAGTTCTGTATCTGTCTTGCATGAAAGGTAATCAATTGGCCTGCCAGTGATATGAAGAAATTGCCAATAAAATTCGGTAGGACTATCTGGATATGTCATTTTGTTAAAAAATTGTATTGTTTATCTATATGCAGACCCTTTTTTAGAGATTTCTTTAGACTGCTCAACAAACAGATAAGGATGGCAAATCAATCATGCCGATCCGAATACTAGGTGTTCTGGAGCTGCTTTGTTTTATAGATATTATATTTCCTTGGACTTTGAAAATAGCCTCAATCTTAACGTCGATAACTGCTGTCTGCTTTAGTAGCCTATTATAGATTTATAGGAATAGTAGAATAGTAGTCATATATTGTTTAACGTCTTGATAACCTCACTGCTGTGAAGGCTGCTGAAGATAAAAGCGCCACTTTAACAAGTGGCCTATTTATTAATTCTATATCTTTTTGAGCATGAAAAAATCGGTATAAAAATTAAAGCTTTTAAGAAAATAGGAGGATTTTGTTGATATATTTCTGTAACAAAAGCTGATAGTTTGATACTTATCTACTAAACTAACCGATGGAAAATAAAAGAAAACTCTCAAGGATCGCAGGACTACTGTATTTAGTGGTCGTGATCACAGGAATGTTCAGCCTGGCTTATGTGCCCAAACAGTTATTTGCGTGGGATAATCCGGCAAAAACCTTTCATAATATCCTGGACCATGAAACGATTTTTCGCTTGAGTCTTGCAAGCAGTGTACTGTGCTACCTGGCATTTATTTTCCTACCTGTTATCCTTTATTATATATTGAGATCTGTCAATGATAAGGTGGCTAAAATTATGGCTCTGTTGGCGATTATCAGCGTTCCCATTTCCCTAATGAACCTACAGCATAAGTATCATATACTTACAATAATTGATGGTCTGAAACAAAGGAATGTTCAAGCGGGTACTGAGGTTCATAATCAAGTCATGTTATACCTGAACCAATATGATAATGGAATTTTGATCGCGACTATTTTCTGGGGATTATGGCTCTTTCCTTTTGGATATCTGGTCTATAAATCCGGTTTCCTTCCCAAGGTGCTAGGAATATTATTGATGCTTGGCTGTTTAGGTTATCTGATCAATTTTTTTGGAAATACGTTATCAGGCAATTATGGAGCATTAAGAGTTAGTCAATACATGGGATTATTACCCGCAATAGGTGAAATTGGAACCTGTCTATGGTTATTATTCATAGGAGCAAAAAATAAAGCATAAACTAAGTATTATGAAAAGTAAATTGGAAGATTATAAGGTAAACATCAGGATAAAACTGTCTGTTCTATGGACGGCTATTATGTTCTGCTACATTTAGGGGGATTACTTTGAGCTTTACCTCCCTAAAAAAGTGGAAGGACTTCTCAGTGGACAAAATATGTTTGACAGTCAGATGAAATTGCTGCTCGCTACCCTAATATTAGCGATTCCTGCGCTTATGATTTTTCTATCCTTGATGTCAAATACAAAATTTACAAAATGGCTGAATATTGCTATGGGAGTTTTTTTTACACTATTTACCATGCATTGTAGTCCGTTTCATGGTTACCGAATGAACCTGGGCATGGCGTATGTTCCTAAACAGTTATTTGCATGGGATGATCCTGTTAAAACCTTTCATAATATCCTTGACCATGAAACTATGTCTCGTCTGAGTCTGGCAAGCAGTGTACTGTGCTACCTGGCATTTATTTTCCTGGCTATTGCCCTTGATTATTTATTAAGCTCTACTAATGAAATAGTTGCTAGGACTATGGCTCTCTTGGCAACTATCACCGTTCCCATTTCACTGATGAACCTACAGAATAAGTGTATCATATACTTACAATAATTGATGGTTTGAAACAAAGGAAAGTCCAAGGGGGTACCGAGGCTCATAATAAAGTCATGCTGACCAATACGACAATGGAATTTTGATCATGACTGTTTTCTGGGAATGATGGATCTTACCTTTTGGATATCTGGTCCATAAATCAGATTTCCTTCGCAAGGTGCTAGGAATATTATTGATGTTGGGCTGTTTTGTGTATCTGATAAACTTTTGTGGAAATACGTTATCCCTCAATTATGGAACGTTTGGTATAGGCCAGTATATGGAATTACTTCCGGCAATAGGTGAAATCGGAATCCGTGTCTGCGCGTTATTTGTTGGAGCAAAAAATAAAATATAAGTTTATTGTTCAAAGTCAGTATTTAAGCATAGATCTCTGACTGAGCTAGCGTGATTGTTTTTTGAAAAGTGTAGAAAAGTTTGTAAGATTGTTTGTAAAGAATAACCAATCCAAGAAAATAGAGTCTGCCTTATGAAAAACGATCTGCAGTATATTCATGAAGTTTCGAGATCAGAGTCCGAGGAAATTGATTTTGAGCAGATTTACAAACAGCATTGGGAAGGAATATATAAACAGGTCATTCGAATAATACCCGATGAACAGGAAGCTATTGACATTGTTCAGCAGACCTTCACTGATCTTTGGGAAATCAGGGCCAAATTACCACAGATCAAATCCTTAAAAGCTTTTCTTTTTATCATGGCCAGAAATCTATCATTTCGACGGCTCAAAGATATCCTAAAGAATGAGCAGAACCTGGATGATTATGCCAGCCACTATTGCAAGTACAATTCGGCTGTCGATCAGGAACTAGATTTTAAGGAATTAAATACCATGATTCAAAGTCATATCGATCTGCTTCCCGAGAAGATGAGGACAATATTCTTATTGAGTCGAAAATCGCACCTGTCTTATCTGGAGATCGCCGAGGAACTCAATATATCTGATAAAACGGTCAAAAAACAGATTAGTAATGCGATCAAAATCCTAAAAACTAAAATAGACAAAGCGTACATACCTTATCTGATGGTATTGATCCTATTGGATACTTTTTAATTTTTTTTTTCTTCCATCTACTACTTTGCTTTTCAGATTCACTCTTTAATAGTATATAGGCAATAATAAAACCAAATACTTTATGAACGAAAAGGAAGCAAAAGAACTTTTTGACAGGTATAGAAATAATCTGTGTACGCCCGAGGAAATAAAGGCAATCGAACATTATCTCCTTAAATATCCCATCATTAATCCATCACCGTGGAAGAATGAAGCACATAAAAGGGACGTCGATGCACGGATCCGGGCGGGATTACCTATGCTTCCTAAAGCTGAAATAAAACAAATCAGCTGGAAGACGATTGTTTCCTATGCCGCCGTTGCAGTTCTTTTGATTGCTTCTGGTCTTTGGCTGCTAACGACTAGACAGCAATCTTCTTTTGTTAAGAAAGAAATTGTTCTCGCCAAATCGAAGACTTTCGAAAGCAGCGAGGTGACCATGATTTTTCCCAATGGTTCAGTGAAAACATTACACGGTAAATATAATGTCGCTGAGGACTTAAAACGAATGCAGCAGGACGGTAATTCGGATACCAAACCGGTACTCCTTAAAATTAATGTCCCGGCACAAAGAAAGCAAGAAGTCATTTTGGGCGATGGTTCAATTGTGTGGTTAAATGCTGGGGCCACATTAAAATTACCACAGATTTTTGATAAAGACCATCGTACTGTTTACTTAGAAGGGGAGGGCTATTTTGAAATTGCTCATAATAAAAAATCACCTTTTAAAGTAATGATAGACAAGGGGGAGGTCCTTGTTACAGGAACAAAATTCAATGTGCAATCTTTTGCTGAGGAAGATTACGTGCGGACTTCACTCGTAGAAGGCGGAGTAGATTTTAAGTTTAAAAATAAACAATATACATTAACGCCTGGAATTGAGGTACTGACTGAAAATAAACATGGCGGTATTGTACAGCAAAAATTTGACGCTGCGCAGCTGCTTTCTTGGAAAGACGGATATTTTGCAAGCGATGGCCTCGAGTTAAATGAACTTATGAAAGTGGTTTCTAGGTGGTATAACGTGACAATTATCGATGCGACGAACGCTGTAAGCCGTAAGATCGGAGGAACATTTTCTGCCGACATGCGCACATGACTATATGTACCCATGGTTCCAATATGTTAAAGACCTATTCAGCAACAATTTAAAACCTAATGTCAAATGTATAAAAAATTTGTGCCAATTTCCAATTGGCTGACACCTACATTAATTAAACCTATCATGAAATTAAAGTTGAGTGTAGTGATACTGCTTCTAAGCAGTAGTTACGTGAATGCTGTGGTTTATTCTCAGCAGATAAAGCTTTCTGTCACTAATGGAAACCTCAAGGAGATTTTGGCGAGCATAAGCAAACAATCGGGATATCATATCCTTTATCTTCAGAAAGATGTTATCAATAAAAATCTCATCTCTGTCCACCTGACAAATGTTTCACTGCCAGAAGCATTAAAGAAAACCTTGGAAAATACCGGGCTGCATTATGTGATGCGTGGGAAACAGATCCTGATAGAAAAGGAAAAACAAAACCTGATTGTAACGCAGGGTATTCTTGAACAGCAAAAGCAAATAAGTGGAACTGTTACGGGTACTGATGGCAAACCTATTGCCGGTGCCACTATTCAAAATCTTCAAGGGGGCCTGACCTCTACAGATGAACAGGGGAATTTCAGCTTAAAAGCAAAAGAAGGGGATCAATTGCTCATCCGGTTTATGAGCTATCAGGATCAGCAAATTGTGGTCTCTGCACTGTTGAAATATCAGATCAAATTAACCCCGAAAGTTGACCAGCTCGAGGAAGTTGTCGTTGTAGGCTACGGTACTGCAAAAAAGAGCAATTTAACAGGTGCTGTGACGACCGTGGACCTCAAAAGACAAGAAAATGCGCCACTTTCAAATGCTTCACAATTGCTTCAGGGGGTTCAAGGAGTCTATGTCAATCAACCTGGGGGACAGCCCGGTAGGGATGAGGCCACGGTGAGAGTCAGGGGGCAGGGCACGCTGAACAATAATAATCCACTTGTACTAGTAAATGGGATTGAATATTCCATGGACAATGTCAATCCCGCTGATATTGCCAGTATCACTGTATTGAAAGATGCAGCATCGTCGGCGATTTATGGAGCAAGAGCTGCGAACGGTGTTATCTTGATTACAACCAAGAGTGGTGTAGCAGGAAAATTTGAAGTGAAATACGATAACTATTTTGGTTATCAAGAAGCCAACTATTTACCGGATTTTGTCAAAGATCCGATTGAGTTTATGAAGCTCAGGAATCAGGCGCAACGGAATGAGGGAAAAGCACAAGTTGATTATTCGGATGCACTGATCGAGGAATATGCCAAAGGAATGAAAGAGGATCCAATTGTCTATCCGAATAATGACTGGTTTAAAATTATTTTTGGCAAAGGTGCCATCCAGAATCATCATGTCTCATTTTCCGGAGGTACGGATAAACTAACCCATTCGCTGTCGTTAAATTACCTGAAACAGGATGGTGCTGTTATGGGAACTTCTGCAAACAGATATGGCGTCAACTATAATACACAGGCACAGATTACCAATCGTCTAAAGGTTGGCGGTATTATAAATGTAAGCTACAAGGACTTGGATGAGCCTACTTCAAGTGTTGCTAACCTGATGGAAATGACCTTTAAGGCACAAGCTTTCCACCCGACTTATTTGGCGGACGGACGCTATGCCAATACTTTTATTCGGACACCGGGCCACAATGTGTACCGAAATCCGTTGGTACTAGCCAATGAGGGGCAAAATAATACAAGGCAGCAGCGTGCGCTTTTAAACGTGTTTGCAGAATATAAACTTCCGTTTGATATTACCTATAAGATCAATGGGGCAATAAACAAAACAGACGATCGTAACAGCCGATTCGTTCCTGATGTTTATGTTTATCAGGTTAAAACAAATGATGCACAGCGTGTTCCTTTCGATGGAGCGAGTCCTTCTAACAGAGGACTGCGAAAAACGAGCGTCGGAGCATCTACGATTACGCTCTTCCAAACCCTGGACTGGCAAAAAACATTTGCAGATGATCATCAGATCAAATTGCTCGTAGGGCATAGTAGGGAAAGTGCATCGGACGAGAATTTTTATGCCCAAAATGAGGGTTATCTCGGAAATGACCTTTATGAACTGAATGCCGGATCATCCAATGCGCAGGTAGGTGGAACTTCGTTCAAGTCTAAATTGCTGTCCTATTTTGGCCGGGCCAACTACAGCTATAAAGAAAAGTATTTATTTGAAGCAAATATGCGCTATGACGGTTCCTCACGTTTTGCAAAAGGAAAACAATGGGGAATGTTTCCGTCATTTTCCGCCGGATGGCGTCTGAAACAAGAATCATTTATGCATGACATTACCTGGGTAAATGATTTGAAGTTACGTGCGTCTTATGGTTCCCTCGGAAATGAACGTATTGATCTATTCCGATTTGTCAACCTGATCAGCCTAGGACAGGACTATCCATTCGGATCGGCAATCGCATCCGGTAGTGCCGTTCTCAATTATAATGATCCCAATATTACCTGGGAAACAACTACGATGGGAAACATAGGTGTCGATGCCCAGTTGTTTAATAACAGGCTCGGTTTTACAGGAGAGATTTTCAAAAAACGTACAACCGATATCCTGCAGATGGTCACCTTGCCCGATCAAGTTGGTGCTTTGGGAGGACCTATTCAAAATGTAGGTACAGTGGACAACACTGGAATAGAACTGGGTTTGAATTATCAAGATAAGATAAATGGCTTTGGCTATCAGCTAAGTGGTAGTATTACCTATATTAAGAATAAGATCGTCAGTCTTAAAGGCCGGACTATCTACAACGGACGTACGATCTTAAAAGAAGGTTATCCGATCAATTCCTATTATCTGATCAAAGCGGATGGCATTTTCCAAAGTGAAGAAGAAGTCAAAAACAGTCCTTTTCAAACCAATAATACGAAGCCGGGCTACCTTAAATACGAAGATTTCAACAATGACAAATTCATTACCGAAAACGACAGGCAGATTGTCGGATCCAATATTCCTAGGTTGACTTATCAATTCAATATCAATTTAAGTTATAAAGATCTTTCCCTGTCAAGTTTCTTCCAAGGTGTGGGTAATGTATATACCTATGCTGAAAATATTGGCGCAATGCCATTCTGGTTTGGTACATCTGTGCCCAAGAAGTGGGTCACTGATTCATGGACGCCAGATAACCCGAATGCATCGTTGCCGATATTGACAACATTTGAGGGGAGTACAACAGAGAATTTTAGGAGCTCCAGTTTTTGGCTAAGGAATGCAGCATACCTGCGCCTTAAAAATCTGCAGCTGGCATACAACCTTCCGAAAACTTGGGTAGATCAGGTTGGCATCAGCAAATTGCGGGTGTTCGTTAATGCACAAAATCTCCTGACGATTAGCAAAATGACTGATTTTGATCCAGAAAAAAACCTCAATGGATCGACTTTTTATGAATATCCAACTGTTAAAACTTTTACAGCTGGACTTAACCTAACTTTCTAAACTGATACGAATGAGAACGATAAAAATACTCCGACTTGCGTTATTGATGTCTTTCGCTGGGCTGTCTGCATGTGACAATAATCTTGATATAAATCCAGCTGATCAATATAGTGAAGCGACCTATTGGAAAAACAGTGATGAAGCGATGGCTGCACTGACGGGATGCTATCGTGTTCTGCTAGAGGGAGCAGGATCAAACTGGTTTTACGAAACGGACATGATCACACCAAACGGTTATGCATATAATGAAGCCAATGGTACCGATGCTATTGCCCGGGGTGTCCATAATGGATTGACAGCCTTGGTTACCAACAGGTGGCAGGTAGCCTATAAGGGGATAGGGAGAGCAAATACTTTTTTAGACAGGGTGCAATCCATTGAAATGGATGGAAATCTAAAGAAACGTGCTATAGGCGAAGCTAAATTTTTAAGGGCATTAAATTACTTTTATTTAACTGATGTGTTCGGTGGTGTCCCGCTAATTCTGGAGCAGCCCAATCTCGAAAAACAGGCCACATTGCCAAGGAATAGTAAAGCCGAAGTCGTTGAACAGATCTTAAAGGACTTAGCGGAAGCCGCCGAAAGCCTGCCCCTTAAATACGGTGGTGCGGATCTTGGCCGGGCAACCAAAGGAGCAGCTTTAACCCTACGTGCACGTGTTCTTTTATACAATGAGCGCTGGGCAGAAGCCTATGCAGATGCGCAAAAAGTGATGGACCTGAATACATATAAGTTATTTGACAGCTATAGAGGACTTTTTCTTTTAGAAAATGAGCTCAATTCCGAGGTTATATTCGATGTCGAATACCGTATGCCACGCTTCTTTAATAGCTTCGACTATGTCAGTTTTCAGCTTAACCGACCGGCCCCGACAAAAGACCTTATCGATGCTTATCTCATGGATGACGGAAAGCCGTGGAATCAATCTGGACAATATGATGCCGCAAAACCTTATGAACATCGGGATCCCCGTCTGCTGCAGACCATAAACTGTATCGGATATCGATACAATGGGCAGATCACCCAAGCCAGTCAGGTTGTTAATACGGGATTTGGATTAAAAAAATACACATCCTATAAAGATGATACCAATATCCCTTTAATTGGCAATAATGGATCGGAACTGAATCCAATTCTGATTCGGTATGCAGAAGCACTTTTAATTTTCGCCGAAGCCCGAAATGAAGCAAGCGGACCAGATGCAAAAGTGTATGATGCCTTAAATCAGCTCCGTCAGCGGAAATCTGTGAATATGCCGAAAGTAGAAGAGGGTTTGAATAAAGAAGAAATGCGTAATGTTATTAGGAGGGAGCGCCGTGTTGAACTAGCTTTTGAAGGAATTTATTATTCAGATATCAGACGTTGGAAAACTGCAGAGACGGCCAATAATCAGCCTGTTCTCAATTATAAAGGCGAGGTTGTCAGCCGCAGGACCTTTGATAAAAACAGGGATTACTTATGGCCGATTCCAGCCGATCAGGTACAATTGAACCCGGCATTGGAACAGAATCCGAACTGGCATTAATCCATAATCAAAATAGATATACACATGAACTATAAATTGCTCTTAATAGGCCTTATTGGCACCCTATCTTTTTCAAAGCTCAGTGCACAGGCAAAAGATAAACGTCCAAATGTCATCGTGATTTATGCAGATGACCAAGGCTGGACAGACTTGAATTCTTATGGCGGTAAAGACCTTTACACACCCGTACTGGACAGCTTGGGTGCCAGCGGGGTGCGTTTTACCCAGTTTTACTCCGCTTCGCCCATCTGCTCACCTTCCAGGGCGTCGATGCTGACCGGGCGTTATCCACAGCGCGCAGGTTTGCAGGAAATGGCATCCTCGGACGAAGGGGTGGCAGGCATGACAAATGACCAGTATACGATGGGTGAATTGTTTAGGGACGCCGGATATAAAACAGCCCATATCGGTAAATGGCATATTGGCTATACCAAAGAAACGATGCCCAATGCACAAGGTTTTGATTATTCGTATGGTTTTATGGGCGGATGTATAGATAATTATTCCCATTTTTTCTATTGGGACGGACCCAATAGACATGACCTCTGGAAAAATGGTGAAGAGATCCATGAGGATGGGGTCTATTTCCCTAATCTCATGGTTCGGGAGACGAATACCTTTATGCAGGCCAATAGAAATAATCCTTTTTTCATCTATTTTGCCATCAATATCCCACATTATCCCTTGCAGGGAGAGGAAAAATGGCTGAAATACTATAAGGAAAAAGGAGTGGCATCGCCCAGGGACAAGTATGCCGCCTTTATTTCTACTATGGATGAGAAGATCGGCCTGGTACTCCATAGGCTAAAGGAACTCGGACTTGACGAAAATACGATTGTCATTTTTCAGCCCGATCAGGGTTTTTCTGAGGAAACCCGGACCTTTGGGGCCGGCGGTACGGCAGGCAATCTTCGGGGTGCAAAATTCAGCTTATTTGAAGCTGGTACACGCGTCCCAGCTATTATCAGCTGGCCAAAAGGAATAAAAGGCAATCAGGTGCGCGATCAGTTTGCCTCGAATATTGATTGGTATCCCACATTGGCCGAATACTGCGGTATTAAGTTGCCCAACCGTAAATTGGACGGTAAGAGCTTAACCGGTATCATTAAGGATAACGATGCACCCGCACAGCATCAAGTATTCTATTGGCGTCAAGGTGGTACCAAAGACAAACCGCAATGGGCCGTTAGAAAAGGCGACTGGAAACTTCTTCGGTATCCAATGTTTGCCAAAGCAGAGGAACTTGACGGACAGGGATTCTTTCTCGCCAATCTAAAAGAAGATGTCTCGGAAAAGCGAAATTTTGCAAAAGATAATCCTGTTGTTGTACAGGAGTTAAGGAAGCTCTACGAAAAATGGATCCAAGAGGTGCATAATCAATAAACTTATACCTATGAAAACGCCGTTAAATATATTGAGCTTATTATATTGCATTTTGGCAGGAGCAGTGCCCTTGTTGGGGCAGGCACAAAAAAGCAACCTGCATCAACGTCCAAATATCGTTTTCATCCTGACGGATGATTTCACAGCACAGGCCTGGGGCGTATATGGTGGTATTTTCAGAGATATCATCAAAAATCCGAACATTGAACAAATGGCACGGGAAGGTGCATTACTCAATAATGTGTTTTGCACCAACTCGATCTGCACGCCCAGCCGCGCCACGATCTTAACGGGACAATATAGCAACAAAAACCAGGTTTATACCCTAGAGGATGCCCTGGACCCCGAAAAAGAAAACATCGCCAAAGATCTCCAAAAGGCAGGTTATCAGACGGCTATTTTCGGAAAATGGCATCTCAAGAAAATGCCGAGCGGATTCGACGATTTTGAGGTACTGCCCGGCCATGGGCAGTACCATAATCCGAGTTATCTATCCAAAGATAATTGGAATGATGATGAAAAGCCGGGTAAGTCTTATGAGGGATACGTCGACGATATCACCACAGCAATGAGCCTTGAGTGGATAAAAAAACGCGATATTGATCGACCTTTTTTTCTGATGTGCCATTTTAAGGCGACCCATGAGCCATTTGATTTTGCAGATCGGTTTAAGGATTACTATAAGGATGTGGAGTTTCCTTATCCACCCACCTTTTTGGATTCAGGGGCGAGGACAACCGGGCGATCGTTTGATGGGCAGCCATTGGAAGAACTCGGACATCGCTATGAGCAGGCTTCTACGGGATCATTTTGGACCACGTATCCTGAACTTCCCTTTTCTACGGAAGGATTAAATGCTTTGGATGCACGTAAAAAGATCTACCAAAAATTTATTAAGGATTATTTACGTTGCGTGGCAGGTATTGATGATAACCTTGGCAAGATTTTACGTTACCTTAAATCCGCCAACCTGGATGAAAATACTGTTGTTATTTTGACCTCAGATCAAGGTTACTTTTTAGGAGAGCATAATTTTATGGATAAACGCCTCATGTATGAAGAATCGTTGCGGATGCCCTTTGTTATTCGTTATCCAAGGGAAATTCAGGGAAACAGCACAGTCCATGATATGGTCTTGAATATTGACTTTGCAGCACTCTTTGCCGACTATGCGGGCATCAAAAAGCCGGCGTATATACAGGGTAAAAGCTTTCGCAGCAACCTCTTGGGATCTGCTCCCAGGGGATGGCGCAGCGCAATGTATTATCGGTATTGGCAACATGCTCCCAAGCGTCCAGCGCATTTCGGTGTGCGTGATGAGCGTTATAAGTTGATTTATTTCTATGGTCAACCCCTGGAAATGACGGGAACTGATAAAAAGCCAACTGATCCCGCATGGGAATTCTATGATCTGCAGCGGGATCCCAGGGAAACGCATAATGCCATTCATGATAAGCAGTACAGCGACGAAATTGTTCGATTAAAGAAAAAATTAGCTAGGCTAAAAGCGGAAGCGGAAGATGACGATCAGAAGAGATCGGAGTTTCAGCACATGCTCATTAAAGAAAACTTGTCGGCGCATTAGTAATTGTTGGGTCTTTAGATTAATTGAAATTTAATAAAGCTTGTGCATATTCTATATGCTAAATAACCAAATGATTAAGAATAGATTATCACCTAAACTCGAATACCAGGCACCTGTAATCGCGGTTATTGAGGTGGAGATGGAAAACGGTTTCGGCCCCACTGATTTTGTCCGGCGGGACGATGCCGATCAGGAAGTCCCTTTACTTGACACTTTGTCACAGGAAGAAGATGGGAAATAATCCCCGTAGAAAAATAAAGATTGCGTTTGTGGATGACAGTCTTTTCCAGAGAAACCTGGCCGAGCTTATGGTCGGCAACAGCAGGGAATTTGAGCTCATTTTAAATTGCAGCAATGGTGTGGAACTGATGGCGAAATTGGGGGAAATGGCCGACCTGCCCGAGGTGTGTCTTGTGGATCTCCATATGCCTATGATGGATTGTCAGCAGACCGCCTTGCATCTTCGGGACGAATTTCCTTCAATCAAACTTTTTGGATATACGACAACAGAGGATATCGATGAGCTTGAGAATTTCAAGGCTAGTGGCACTCTTTTCATATTCAATAAAACCAACCTTAAGATGGTTTTGGAAGATATTAAATTTTGGCTTGATGATGAAAACTGAAGGACTGCTTGATATCGGTCGGGATGATCCTAATAGCAGATATATGGACGGAAGCGGGCTTGAATTTGAAATTGTAGCATTGGGGGATCTGCAGTCCGGTAGATTCCCACCCTGGTACAAAGGCCAAGATCTGTTTAATATCCTGGTAACTTTTACTGAAATTCAGCTTATCCTCGAAAATGAAAGTTTTGCTGTTATGGATAGTTCTATGGTGTTTATTGGTCCGGCAAAAAATTTTGTAGTTAGCTGTCCGAGCTTGCTGTCTGGCTATTTAATTAGATTTACCGCGAGATTCTATGAGCGATCAAGGATAGATACAGTCCTGATAAATTCTGAGCTTTTCTTCGATTGCGGGCGGATTCTAACAGTAGTTAGAAGCCCGAGAAAACCGGAGGTGCTGAGGCAGCAGGTGATTGAACACACACGGGTTTATATGTCCAGAAAGGACCCGATGGCCTCGCTGCTTGTTCATAATTTTATTGAATCACTTATACTTGATGGAGTCTGGAACAAAGAGGTTGATCGAAGATATTATTTAGAGCAGGGGTTCACGGCGCAGGGAATTGTCAACCGTTTTTCTGTTCTTGTTCACAAGCATTATAAACGACATCATGAGGTCAGGTATTATGCAGCTAAACTGAATATTACCCCGAGAAAACTGTCCGGTCTATGCATGGCCGTTTGGAACAAAACAGCAAAAAATGTGATAACCGACATTGTTTTGAAAGAGGCGTTGCGTTACATCAGTAATACCGATATGTCCATTTCACAGATCTCTTATGAAATGGGGTTTTCCGATGAATCCAATTTTCGTCATTTTGTCAAGAAACACTTGGGGATTAGCCCGGTACAATATCGTAAAGGAGGTTTTTAGATCCTGAGAACCTGATCGTGAAATTATTGTTAATTTAACATGTCGCGTTTAATTTTGTCCGGTCCATCTGAATTGACCCCCATGATGCTGACATGTTCTATCGGTTTAAATTTTAGGAGCTATAGAGATGGCTGCAATATGAATGGTCAGTCGGAAAAATTTAGTGAATTGGCCTAAAAAAAATACTGGAACGAATCCCTTCGTTCCAGCGGTCCATTAATATTATCTTAAATAACAACCCAAAAAAGTTGTTATCCAAAGGTAAGTAGCAAGCAAAGGGAAAAGTAGGTTGATAAAAGCAAAAAATAGGTGAAGAACTGCATTTTTTTGGTAGAATGTCAATTAGATAACTCGTGATTGAATGGGTGGGGCGCTCAGTTTCTTATACAAGTATCACAGATTATATAAACGGAAGATAGCAATGCATTGCACATAGTGTTTATTCTTCGTTTTTTATAATCATTTCAGTTGCTTGACCGCTACACATATTGGTCAGCAATAATTTATTTATAGTTAGTGGACTGACTTTAATGCTGACCATATGACGCTGCTCAAAGCCATTTTCATTTTTTGAAATGCCTTCAAAGACGATGAGAACAGCATTGTAGTCTGTCTCATGATTACCAAATGAACCGGCAGCATGAAACTGTGAAATGTCACGTACCCCACCGGTTAGCTCTTTGGGCAGAACCAATTTTTGCTCGCCCAGAAATACTTCAAAATACTGAAATTTTCCGGCAGGATAGTTATTTTCGGTGGTATGGTAGATTTTCCAGTGGTAGATCTTATTATCTGTCAGCAAAGTTCTTGTGATCTTTCGGGAACAGGAGTTAAAGATCATTATTGCGATTATGACCAACAAGGCTATACCAATAAAAATCAATGTTGTTTTCATTTTCACTATTGGTTATTCTTCAGTACTGTATTCCCCCTCAAATTCCAGGAAATCTTCATGTAGCCCGGCAATAGGCCTCCCTATGGTATCCGCTTCACGATCCTGACTGACCAGTAGCCAGCTATCTTTGCTCTCATAATCCGGATTCCCCTCATCAAAGATACCGATCATATTATATAACATGCCTTTGCCATAAGCAGTAAGGAACTGTTTTAACCTTTTAGCACCGATAGCTTCCGACATCTCTTCGAAGATCTCAGTCGCATCCCGATTAAATTCAATGGCAGCGTCAGCATTTCCTTCGACATCTGTAGCAGACTGGTACATACCTTTTATTATCATAAAACGGGCCCATTGTGGGATACCTTCCTGGAATTCACTCCATGCCCAGCTCAAAGGCTTTGTTGCTCCGGCTAGTTCCATACGGGAAACCAGTGCTTCCAACTGCTGCTTTTGGTCTTCATCCAGTTTGGCAAATTCAAAATGATAACGTTTCTGTTCCCTTTCGTCAAGTTTTGCTAGACATCTGTTGATTGCTTCCATATTTTATTTTAATTTGTTTTGGATAGGATATTGTTAATCACTAAAATACTATTTTTTCTGATATCTATACCATCTTATATATGTTTGTATATTTGAAAATACAAGACCTATTAACACCAATTAAACGAACTGATACTATGACAGCAGGTATACTCAAACAAATCTTTGATCCTTTTATCAACTTGGATATCCAGGTTTGGAATAACTTTGAAAAATTGGGGGAGATCAAAGAGTATCCAAAAGACAGTATCATAAAAGAGGTAAACACAACTGAGAAATATTTAAATATCATAATCAAAGGGAGTGGAGGGAACCTGATCTGGAACAAGAACAACTTTGTCTGTATAGATATGGCTTTTGAGAATGATTTTATAAATGACTATATGTCCTTTACATTACAGAAGCCAACACCGATCGAAGTAAGGCTTTTCGAAGATTCCACCCTATTCCGTTTATCTCACGCCAATTTCCAACAAACATTTAATAGCGGAAACTATGGGGAAAAGATCACGAGGCTCTGTGCAGAAAGTTCTTTTATTTTAAAACAACAGCAACAGATCGATCTTTTGCTCAAATCAGCGAAAGAAAGATATATGGAACTCGTTGACACAAAAAAGGGTATTGAACGAATCCCTCTAAAATATCTGGCTTCCTATCTGGGGATCACCCCGCAGAGCCTAAGTCGACTGCGGTCCCAAAAAATCTAAGAATTACCATATGGTAACTTCACTCATATGGTCCCTGTTTACTTTTGTATCGCAAACCCATTAAATACGAAAAGATGCAACAGAATACAATTACTTCCAAAATGCCCCTGAACAAAATTTTTGCGGTACTTATAGGCTTCCCCGTGATATCAACCCTGATTTCCTTGCTGTTATTAAATCGCAGAGTAATAACAAGTTTAGGCCTTGATTTTTTCAATACCTTTTGGATCATTATTACGGTTTGGTACCTGGTTCAGCTATTCTTGGTTTCAAAAATTTTAAAATCGGAAGGTTGGGGCTGGCAGGAAATCGGGTTTACCTTATCGAAGAAGAAAACGATTTATTTTACCGTCGGATATCTGCTGTTTGCATTTGCACTCTTAATCATGATCGAAATGGCGCTGAGTCATGGGAATGTAGACCTTCAGAAGTTAAATGCCATTTCTTCTCTGACGCCCAAAACGACAACGGCAAGGATAATATTTATTCTGATGGGTTTAGTTGCTGGAATATCAGAAGAAATTGTCTACAGGGGATTTGCAATAAAGGCACTGGCAAGCAACCATCTAAATAAATGGATATCTGTTTTAATAGCGGCCGTTCCTTTCATTTTCCAGCACGGCTTAAAATCAATTGATCAGATTTGGTGGTTTCTGTCGTGGGGTATTACATTCGGAATTTTATTTATCTTGCTAAAGAAACTGAATATTTTGATTGTCGTACATTGGCTGGTTATCTTGTCTGCTATGGTTGCTGTTTTGCAGGCCGTCAATTGAAAACGATATTTAATACAGTTTCTGACAAATTGTTATCGAAAGTTGAGATCATTATGGATTACTTACAGAAAATAAGAAGATTGTACAACTTACCTAAGGAGGAGAATTTTGGATTTATTGAAAGTGAAATCTTAGCGCTTGAAATGAGATTGCAAGTGAAATTGCCCCAAGAACTCAAAAACTATTATCGGGCTTTCGGAAAAAACGAAAAGGTCAACTATTCCTACAATAAGCTTTTAAAACCCGAAAAAGAAAGTGGTTTTTCAATGGACGGGTATCTAATGATCTTTGAAGAAAATCAAATGGTCGTTTCCTGGGGTATAAAAGAAGATGATTTAAGTTTGGATAATCCCCCGGTTTGGGGAAATTCTGGCACCGAGGAAGATCCGGAATGGTATTTAGAAACCAACAGCTTAGCAGATTTCTTTTTATTGATGGCTGTCTATAATGGTACTTTAGGAGGACTGAAATATAATGCGATCTCTCTGGAAAGTGTTGATCCGAGAACTGTACAACTGATCAGGGAAACCATGACACCGGTGGCTGAAATTTCTTATGAAAAACAAAAAGTATATACGGACGATTTTTATGAGGTCGTAAGTCTTTCATTTGAAGACGATGACAAATGTTCTGCTGTTTTTATCGGAACAAGTGACCAAAGCCGTTTTGATAAAATCCTAGATAGGATAGAAGCTGACTGGTCATACACGTCATATGAGGATGAAGAACAAGGTGATGAATGGGAAGAAAAATAAAAACTGCTGGCTGGTCCGAGAAGAACTGAAACGGTATCATAATTGATAACAATCCTACGAGCAAGATATGAAGACAATCCCATTACCGGTCGAACGGTTTATAACAAAGCAGCATGTATGCGGCAATATGTACCTCCCTTTTCATTACCCAAAAATTGATGAACTGGAAAGTTGGCAGAGCGGGTTCAGGTTTCATGGAATAACGGAGGAAAACCTAACAGGAGTTGCAGTAGGACAATGGCAGCCAGGTTGGTATGTCGTGGCATTGAATGGTCTTGATGATCCTTTCTTTGTTGATTTTACAGAAGGAAACGAAGGTTTTCCGGTATACTATGCTCCCCATGGCGCAGGGAAATGGGAGGCAGTAAAAATAGCGGATAGTCTGGTAGCCTTTTCTGATCTCTTGGATAAGATTGCAGAATTTCAAAATGACATTGAATTACTTGTCGATTGGCTTACCAAGGAAATTGAGCCGGATAACCTTTTTTGGGAAGAAGTCATTGAGGTCCTGAGTCAGGAGAATGAAAATGAACCCGTTTCTGAACAAATTGTTCCAGCAGCCTGGACACCCGGAAAATTATTGTTGACCAGTGTCG
This sequence comes from Sphingobacterium sp. Ag1, assembly GCF_000988325.1. Classification (NCBI taxonomy): domain Bacteria; kingdom Pseudomonadati; phylum Bacteroidota; class Sphingobacteriia; order Sphingobacteriales; family Sphingobacteriaceae; genus Sphingobacterium; species Sphingobacterium sp. Ag1. The sequence goes on from NZ_LBGU01000044.1 coordinate 822,990, forward strand.
GTTCAAATAAAATTAGGGTGCTGAGTTATCTTCGAGGTTTAATGGAGCTTTCATTGCCTGAGGCCCTTGAACTATCGCACTCATTACCCGTGGTGATTGACGAAGATTATGAGCTCCGCTTGCGGCCGATCATGAATGACCTGAAAGGTTTGGGAGCTGAGGTTATCTTCGTAAGTGAATAAGTATAAGATTCACTTAGGCTTATTCGACAAAGATCCGTTTCGACAAAGATCGGTGGGATAAAATAATCTTGCTATTATTCTATTTTATACATTTTTTTTAGCCGTGGCTTTAGTTCCTTAAAGATGGTATAAAGTAGTCTAAACCCTTTAGACTGAAATCAGGTGTTCTGTTAACAAGTTAAGATTTTCAATAACAACCGACCAGTACTTTTTGGATACTTCACGTTGACTTTCATTTTTTAAATGATCTACATGAATTGAAATTGTGGTCTTATCCTTATTTTTAGAAGGAATAAATCTGATCTGTAAATGGGCATTTTCTTCAAAATTTTTGTGTTTCCATTTAGTTCGGATATGTGAATATTCTTTAAAAGTCGAAAAGTTTTGGTCAACACCTTCAGTCCAGTAGCCTAATCCCCTGTCTGAAAAAAAGACTTCCCAAAGTCTTTCAATGTTCGTTGGCACAGTTTTTCTGATTCCAAATTGCCAGCCTGCATCTTTTGTTAGTCCAATGTAATTTGCCATATTTAATTATAATAATGAACTGGAATGCGGATTTAAACTTAAAGTTTTTTTTTAATTTCAGCAAAAGCTCGTACCGGAAATGTTATGACACTTTTAAATTTTGGTGGCGCAGCGATAAATGGTAAGCTCCCAGCCGATAATTTATATCGTTTCCTAAAATAGGTCCAGTCCCAGTTTAAAGCGAGAAATCTGAAAATTTGACAGCCGGTATGAAAAAATTTCATCTTTCTGCAAATGGCATTTTTTTTGTTTTAGATATCGTACAGCTGGCCAGCTGGAGTGTTAGTAAATTGATTGTTAAACTTATTTAAAAGGAGATTACAATGAATAATCTAATGAGAAGAAACGGAAATAGCAATGTAGGCTTTTCCAGCATCTTTGATGATTTTTTCGGTCGTGAACTTTTTAACTGGGGCAATAACAATTACTCATCCACCAGTACGACCGTACCTTCTGTAAATATTAAGGAAACTGGAGACGCCTATGAGGTGCAGGTTGCAGCACCTGGTATGGACAAAAATGATTTTCAGATCAAGCTCGATGGTAACCTGCTTACCATATCATCCATGAAGGAAGATAACAGAGAAACTAAAGAAGATAACTTTACCAGACGGGAATTTAGTTATCAATCTTTCCAGCGAAGTTTCGAGCTTCCAAAAGATGTTGTGGATCAGGATAACATTAATGCAAAATATGATAATGGACTGCTTATGTTGACCATTCCTAAAAAAGAAGATGCAAAGCAGAAACCTCCTAAAATGATCGAGATATCATAAGAAAAACAATAGTGAAAATGGCTACCTAGGTAGCCATTTTTTTTGAACTAAGTCATACTGAACAATTATTTAATCGGCATTCTGCAATTTGAATAGTTTTAAAAGGTCTTGCAAATGCCGCCATACATTTTACCAAAACACAATTTTTGACATTTAATCAGATCAAGCGCTGAAATTTCTTATGAAAAACAAAAAGTATATACAGACGATTTTTATGAGGTCGTAAGTCTTTCATTTGAAGACGATGATAAATGTTATGCTGTTTTTATCGGAACAAGTGACCAAAGCCGTTTTGCTAAAATCCTAGACAGAATAGAAGCTGACTGGTCATACACGTCATATGAGGATGAAGAAGAAGATGATGAATGGGAAGATAAATAAGACGAGTAAAAATGAACCTTTTAAATAGAAAGTGGTTTTTGGGAGGACTTCTACCTTATATGGAAAACTTTGCTCAATATCTTTCAACAACAAAGAGACCGTTCGGCGTATAGTGGCTACCAGGTGCAGTACTGAAATATTCCTGTCCGTTTTTCCATATCCATAGTGTTCTACTTTTTCCACTTTTTCTCCATCCGGTTGCAAAAATATTCCCTTTTAGCACTTTCATGTCCGAAAGCTCAGCATCTATCGAAGGATCGGAATTGATATTCCAATTCAGTGATACCGCATTTCTCCATACCGTTGGCTGGTTATTTAGGGTTCCGCCTATGAGCACATTACCTGCTTCCGTTGTTATTGCCTGACCATAATTCACTGGCTGCTCAGGTTGTGATGGTAGTATGGACTGTTTTCCGTTTTTCCAATACTGGGCGCTCTGTCCAATTCCGTCAAAACCCGTACCGACAACATATATGTCGCTGCCAAGAACAGTGATCTGATTAGGGACGATATTTTCGCTATTCTTATTTTCCAGCACAGTTGGAGTACCATTCTTCCAGTATGTTCCCCGGGTTCCTATTTCGTCATTTATTTCATATCCGGTCACATAGAGGTCATTGCCGCGTACATATATGTCATACAGTCTGGCTATATTGCTTCCGTCCGTCACATTGATGACCTTTCCATTTTTCCAAACGCAAGCAACCCAATTTCCCCCGGCTTTTTGATGTCTCCCGGCTACATAAACATCTTTATCGGAAACGAATACAGCCCTAGCCTCGGACTTTAACGTGGCTGTGGGCATTTCCAGATTTTGGATTATACCATTTTTCCATAGCACGGCACTCTTAGGGTGGTATTGCCAAGTTAAATCGGAGTTTATAAATCCTACAACGTAGACATTCCCATCCGAAACAAAAATATCGTTGGCGGTAGCAGATACGTTTCCGCTATATGCAAGCATGATTTCCTTTCCGTCCTTAAGATAGAATGGCCTGTTTACCCCATTCACCTTTTTTATTCCTGTTACGTAAACGTTGACCTCGATAGGCTCAGGCTGAATATCCTCGATCGGCTCACTATCCTTGCCACAGGCCATCAATAAAATAAAACTACTGCTGATCAATAGCAGTTTCAGGAAAAGCGTATTTTCTCCAATAGTTAATTTCTTCATATGTTACTTTAAAAAATGATCGGCTGACTTTCCAGCCTGTGGGGTAAAGGTAGTCAAACTTTATACTGTTATTCTATCTACAAATTGTCTACACGTTCCCCAAATTGCTTGAGAACGGAGTATCGAAATAATTATTAATCACGCTCAGCATAGGTAGAGTTGCAAGAAAAAGAAGAATAAAACAAGTTTTATTTAATTGAAGGTTAAACAGATCTTCAAGTGCCAATTAGAAAATAAAATGGGTAGCTGTATGTTGGAAGCTTGATTTGAGCGCAATTCTGGAATTATAAAAAAAAACTCCTATTTGATAGGCTAGTGATAATTTCAATATTATTAGATAGCTTAATCGTTAATTTTTTCGATTAAGATACTGTAAAAAAGCCTTCATCTTATTATCCTCTCAAAAATTCTTCCAGATCTGTATCCTTATCCAGACCGAATTTCTGTTTCAGGCGATATCTAAACATTCTGACGCTCTGGGCCTCCACATGCATGACCTGCGCAATTTGTTTGGTATTCATCTGCAGGTGAATGTAGGCACAGTATTTTAAATCGAGCGGAGTGAGCTTCTTCACAGCTTTGGCTGAAAGCTGACTGAAAAAATCGGGGTGTAGCAGTTGGATCTGATTGATAACATCCTGAAAATCGGCACTGATCAGCTTTTCCTCTTTTAGGAGCTTTTTTATAGGGGCGGCGTCACCCTCATTCAGCTGGGTTTTGATCTGCTGCAACATATCGTTTTTATGTTCGATCATTAAGCTGCTAGCCAATGCTTCTTTTTCAAGCCGCTTGCTCTTGAGTTCCAACAATTCCTGCTCGGCTCGCAAACGTGCCTGTTCTTCCTTTTCCAGCTGGAGCTGCATTGCAGTCTGTTTTTCGCCATCGCGCTTTTCCTGTTGAAGCTTCCGTTCACGTTCGATGGAATAACGCAATCTAAAGTGATAGGAGCGGAACATAAAACCCAGCCCGAGCAGCAGTGCAAGGGCAATTCCACCGTAAAGGTAATTTTGTCGTTTCCGAAATTCAGCTTTCTGATCGAGCAAGAGCAATTGCTGGTTTTTCTTTTCGGTCTCATACTGGACCTCCAACTTTTGTACATTAAATAACTGCTGCTGATCGAAGGTTTTTTTCAGCAGCTGCTCCGCTGTCTGCTGGTAGTTGAGCGCCGTTTTCAGATCATTCTTTTTGGTCGCAATTTCAGCGAGGTGCTTAAATACCGTATATTCTGCTTTATAAAAGGTATTTTCGTCCTGTTTGATCTGGGTGATAGACTGCAACAAATACTGTTCTGCAAGTGACAGGTTGTTTTCCAGTAAAGCAAAATCACTCTTTATCCCATAGACATTAACCCAGTAATCTGCGGCAGCATTATGCTTTTTTAGCTCAGTTTCTGCCAGAGCCAAATAATGGAATGCCTGTTTTTTTCGTTCGTGCAGCGGTGCATTTGAAAACTCAAAGTAAAAATTTGCCAAGTTGATGCAGGTGATCACAAAACTATTCGGACTGATGCTACTTGGAGCTTGCTGGTAGCGGCCGAATGATTTTTGGAGGTAATGGAAGCTACTGTCCAGCAGTGATCTTTGCTTCTGCTTTTCATACCGGGCCTGAAACATGCTAGAGAGCCCATTATAGACATTCACCAGCGAATTGTTATTATCGGCTTTTCGTGCATAATGCTCGCATTGACGAATGTAATGGTTCATTTTCTCATATTCGTTCCAACGGCTGTATACCCCATACAGCAGGTAATTCAGGGCGTATTGATTTTGTGGATCTTTTTCGCTTTTCTCAAGGAGCTGCAATCCTTTCAGGGCACTTTTTACGACCTGATCGGGTAAACCCAGTTGCCGGTTCAGTGCGGCCTCGGCACGGTAAGCCATGGCTTTTGCTTCGTTTGTCATTCCCTGCTGGGCGAATTTCTCGCTATTGTCCAGACTTCTCTTACTCAACAACAGGCTGTCGAGTGTACCGTAGATCAGGCTTTGCTGGGCGTAGAAATAGGCCATTTCATCGGCCGTATTTTTCTTGTTTTCGATTGTTTTTTCGAGGAGTGCCAGCGCTTCCTTTGCCCGATTGTTGATCCGGAGGTTTTCCAATTTACGTAATGTCTGCTGCGCAGCTGGGTTTAACTGTGCTTCTGCAAAGCAAGGTTTCGAAAGGATCAAGATCAGGAGAAAGAAGTTCTTCAAATACATATGATATATAAACAACAAACGTGCGGCGTAGCAAATTTAATATTTAATTCCGTAATGATTTTTATACTGATGCTAATCTTAGCTTGTTATAATATGTTGTTTGTCAGGTTTGTATGGGTTTTGTAGATGTTTTGTATATACCATTTTTTTGGTCAGTAGATGTTTTGTCGGCACCTTAGGATAGATTTTTGATTCAGATTCTGACATATTTGCTTAAACAAAAAAATGAAACATGATGAACCCGAAAGTACAATCTATTCTTAGCTATATCGGCATCTTATGGCTAGCCGCTTATTTCGGCGGAAAATCGCAGCGAAATGATTTCAGTAGCTATCACCTCAAGCAGGGGTTGGGGCTTCTCCTTTTTTCTTTTCTTTTTGGCGTGATCGTCCAAATCGTCTCCATTGTGTCCGCCCCCCTTGCAGGAACATTAGCTTATGCTGGTATCTTTTTTTTTATTGTAATGGTCATTGGTATCATCAATGCGGCCAATGACGTGAAAAAGCCATTGCCTCTGGTCGGCGAATTATTTGATAAGCAATTTCCATTTTTGGATAAGGAAAACAATACGGACTAAAACAAGCAAATCATGGGTAGGAAGGATCTAGGAAATGGTTTTGTGGTCATAGACAATAACTATATCTTGCATTTCGACATCGAGGTGTACCGAAAGTTTTATTCCTGTATAGATTTTCCGAGCTTTGAAATCATTCAAAGCAACGGTTCTACTTTTCATTACTTAAAGGATAAAAACCATGTTTACCTGGAAAGTTATAACAATAGGTTCTGTATACTGCCCGATGCGGATCCTGCGGATTTTCAGATCCTTGATTTTGAAAACGGTATGGCAACATCGGGTGGCAAAGATTATGTTTTTGAGCACAAGCTAGTCTACCGCCTTGCTGATGTCAGGGAGCTGCCCGGGATCTATCAGCTCGTAGGCGATGTGATCTATAGTGCGTATTTTAAAAAAGTCGAAGATGCCGATGCTGCGTCTTTTGAAGTGCTCCACGGAGATCGTGTCAGCAATGTGGCGAAAGACAGCAAGCATGTCTATTTTCGTGATGAAATCGTACGCGATGCGGATGCGGACAGTTTTAGCATTATAGCGGAATGCGTGGACGGAAGATATTACCGGGAATGTGATCATACCTTTTACGCTACGGACAAACGGTGGGCATTTTACATTAACAGTATCGCAAAATCCATTAAAACCATCAAAACAAAAAATGTAAAGCTATTCCGATTTGAAGTGCGGGATGAGCTGGGGTATGCATTTGATGGGGAATACAGCTATTTATATGGAAAAAGAGCTCGGCAGTAAATGGTCGCCATCATTAGCTCTTTGCGGTATGAAATTGAAGGGAGTTCAAAAAATAGGAGCGGAAAGGCTGAATTGGTCGAGGCAAACAAATCAACTGAAATATGTCGGTAAAGAAAATTATGGGAATAATCATCACAATAGGATTGGTGGCCATGCTGGCCTTCGGATTTTTTCTGTATGCCACCATCAAGACTAAGTCTACGCGTATCAGCCAATATCCACCGTTTAAGCAGTGGGCGGGCAAAACGGTCATACTGGATAAACAGACGGTGCTAATCAGTGAAAAGGTTAAACTGTACCCAGAAAATGGTTATCCCTATCTGCTTTTGGACAGTCTGCATCCGGATTGGCCCTATATTGAAGAACGTATTCAGCTGGGTGACTATGCACTGGTGGAAAGGTTTCCGGCGGGTACTAGCTTTCACATCGAGAAAGCCGTCCAGTTTACTGGTGGTGTCTCGGGCAGTTCGACACCATTTGTTTTTGGCAAGATCCAACATGGAGGTAAAAGGTACGGGACGGCCTATCAGTGGGGGACTATGGATATAGCGAAATTTATGGATAAGGTGGAGGCGAGCTGGTATTTTCATCAGGCTCCATGGCAACCAAAAGCAGATACCGTATTTTACGCGCTACCTGAGGCTCGGTGGTGGTAACTTAAAATCAAAACGCGAGGAAGTCCCGAACGATAAAAGCTATACGGATTTATGAAAATGACATTCATCATGGTCACAGAATGGGGCTTCCGAAAGAACTGGGCATGCTTGTTCTTCCGAGCAGCGAAACAGTTTTGCGCAACGGGTTGCTTGCAAGCTGAGCGAATAGCAGGTCGCTTTTGGTGCTCTTTGAGCATTATATCCACCTTACCACTGTATTGCGTGAAGGTAAAATCGCGGTGTCGGGAAGGAAAGCTGATATACGAATTCGGTATGTTGATGTGGGGCAAGATTTTAAAAGATTAAAGGCTTTATCCGGCCTGAAAAAGAGAGTTTTATTACTGAAACAATGTTCCGTGCCTTAAAGTAGATTAACGCTAGTGAAAATTTAGAACAATTAGAAATGGTTGAAAAGCTTATCAATATATGGGGCATGGAATCACTATTCACTATAAATAAAAAGGAAACCAAACTTCAACTCTAAAAAATGAAAATGGCAACAGCAATTCATATGATACTGCTCATTATTGGACTGGCACTCCTTATGCTAAGTATCGTCTCTTTTAGCCGCGCAAGAAGACTGATGGCCACTGGTTCGCGCGTACAGGCGACCGTCGTCGAAAATATTCCCTCTCGTGGCAGTGATGGTGGTACCATGTACACGCCTCTGATGGAATATAGCATCGATGGTAGTGTAAGAAGTTTTTCGCCTACAGCTAGTGCCAATCCGCCGGCTTATGCCGTCGGTGAAAAAATAAGTCTGATCTATGATCCGAATAATAGCAACGATATACGAATCCGCTCTTATTGGGGGGTGTATTTGGCCAGCAATATCTTATTGGCTATGGCCTTGCCGATGGTCTTGATCAGCGTTGGTTATTTTCTATTTAAAGCAGGAATCATTTAACAAACAATCTTATGGAACTAAATACGCTTTATATTCGGGTACAAATCACAAAGAAAAATTTAGCTACGTTCTTTTTGGCGAAGCCCAGCCCCGAAGAGCCTGATGAAAATTGGCGAGAATGGTGGCACAGCCGCGAAATGTATAGTAAAACAGCATTGGAAACTATCCCTGCGTATGCGAAGCAATCCTACCGTGATGTTGTTGATGAACTGCTCCATGACCGCTTTTTCGCAGCAGCGGAGCATTACGACGAGGACAAACAATGCTGGACTTTTATGGCTCTCAATTTTAGTGAAAACTATCATGAAATATTACCTATGCTCGCTTTTATAAAGCAGCTTGCCAAATTTTCTGAAGAGGGACATGCTTTAATTTATAATTGGATGTGGGGTGGTGAATCTGTGATGGCCTTTGTCCAAATTCAGTATGGACAGGCATTACTTCATCCGTTTACCAAGTCTGCACAGATCGCTCCTGATATACTAGCGGATATAGATAACTATTTGCAGGTCGTCGCCGATAATCGCTATAGTAAGCAAAGTGATTAACGTCCTTTCTGGAAAGTGTGTCATCTAATCCCAACATAAAATAACTATAAACTCTAAACTTATGTTTTTCCTACTCCAACAATATGAAGTAACGCGTTTTGCCGCCGGCCATTTGCAAAATCCTCTGGCAGCAGAACAGGCCATGGTTCTGGTGTTCTTGCGAACTAAGATGCACTTGGCGGTATGTACAGTAAATTCTAAAAAAGAGGCTGGCGAATTTAGGGATCTACCTACCGGAGCGGTTATCCCAAGGCGTCTGTGGACAGCCGAAATGAAGGTTTTTTATCAGGAAAAGAGCAGTGAAGTCCCTAGGCCACCCTTTGTGTTCAAGATGACCATTTTGGGTTGGATGGCCTCGCTGCTGGTTGTAGCCGTATTGTGCATGATCGTTTACGATGGCGTGAAGCCGCCGCTGGCAAAGCGGTCCGAAACAATCGCCATGGAACAGAAGCCTGCTGTAGGTGATATCTTTTTTGGCCATTTCGAAGCACCGCAGGGGGCTGACGACCGCCTGGGCTTTGGTTGGTTCAAGGTCCTAAAAGTGGAGGGTGACACCTATTACATTGCTAAATCCAAGATCATGAGCAAGATCAGCAAGCCCAAAGAGCAATTGGACAACAGTGCTTTTGAATCGGAAGGTGTTCCTGTTAAAATAACGGAGCAGGCTGGTTATCTCATCAATTTAAAATCTGCGGATCAGGGTCTGGAAATTTATTTTACTGATAAAAAGTAGTGAAAGCGAAGTAGTCAACTACGTTAAACGAATTACGTTATTAAGATATAGAATAAAGTATTTTCGTCAACCTCCCAACTTCAGGCAATTCATGAATTGCCTGAAGTTGGAATAAAACATCGAGTTTATATGCCGATGAGGGCAACGAAAAAGCAATCTAAATGACATTCGAAACCTACGCTAAAAAACAACTTGCTTTTTTTGTAAATTAGAGCTTTGCACGTTATTCATTTCAATTTAAAACACAAACAGCAGGTAAAAGAATGAAAGTCAGATTAAAAAAGTGTAAATGATCAAATGATAGAAATTCCTAAGGGAGAAATAGAACTCCGGGATGACCGAACCAAACAAAAATGGACTGTTGATGTTGAAGCCTTTTTGCTTTCAAAATTCGCCGTAGCACAAGAACTCTATTTTAACATCACAGGAGAAGCAACAAGTACTTTTAATGGGGCTAAACGACCAGTTGAAACGGTTACATGGAAGGAAGCAGTGATTTTCTCTGTTAATTGACTCTATTTTGCAATGCAAGGATGAGCGGGTAGAGCCATTTAATAAAAGGGGGGCGACCTAGAAGGCGCAGTTTTTTTAATAAGATGGGAAGTTTGCATCTTTCGCAAAAAATATTAATTGTAGCTTACACGATCGCTTTCACTCTTTGATGACCGGTTCAGAAGTATCCGGAGATGACTTAAGACGATTGGTAAATTGCCTTCAGGTACAATAATTTATACTGCGAAAAACGGGGACAAAATGCTTCCCAATGTTGCGGCTCGTATTTTTGGTATCCGCCTAAGTCGCGTACTATAGATTTGTCGAAATAATGAGATCGTGATTATATATTCTAAACCGCGTTCGCAGGAGAATTGATTCTTCGAAGACAAATGCTACAAAAGCGTCACCTGATCAAGTGACGTTTTTTATAGATTCAATTGTTGTATTTTGTCGCAAAGTTGCGATTTCAGTTTTCAGATCATTCCAGACCGGTCTTATTTATTCCTTAAATTTCTTACCTGTACTGGGCTTTGTAGCTGTGTAGCTACAAATAAAACAAGTGTTCTACAAACCCGCATAAACCTGCATTTTGTTTTTCTATTTTAGTTTCCGATTTCGACGGCAACCTCGAATTCGAAAACTATGGAAGTATGTTTCTAACCTTTTTAACGATATTGGTCTTAATAAGTTCGCTCTACTTTTTCTTTTTGAACCTGTCAAAAAGAAAAAGAAGGATAAATGCCTATTTGCTCGTGTTTTTAATATTGGCTATGTTGCACCAGACATCTATTTTGATGGTGAATTATCTGTTTACGGACGAATTATATCTTGTCCTATCACTTCCTTTTGGTTTACTTTATGGTCCAGCAATATTATTACTAATTGGTGGTTTAAAGAGGGATCGTTCATTGAAAAAATCAGTCGTTCATTTCTTGCCCTTTCTATTTGGACTACTGCTTTTTTTAATAGTTGGAACCAGACGTTCTATTTTATTTGATTTTGAAGTAGAGAATTCTTTATCTGTACATTTTTTCAGCTTGCTGCATTTTTTCGGTTATGTTACCTACATTGTGTTCAGGGACGATATGAAGGTTGCCAATTATATACTTGGGCTATTGAAAAAAAATAGCTATAAAGTATATATATATGCGACATTGTTTATGTTTTTGATCGCGGAGCTTTTTGTTATGGTCGAACTGCGGAGCAGGTCGGAAATCCATGAGCTTTTTGTTCAGACATTTTACTTGGCATTTTTTTCGTTACTAGTAAAATTATATCTCATATCCCATCGAATAATAAATATCGATAGGGGGTATATAGGGGAAAGCCGGATAGAAAATGAATTTCCAGGAGTTCAGATAAATTGTGAGGTCGAATTTTCACGTATTTCAAACTTAAGAGAGAGGGAATTATCGTACAAACGTAGGCTGGAATGGTTTATTGAAGACAGGGTTTATCTGGATACAGAACTTAACAAAGAAAAATTCTGTAAACAAATCGGTATTCCTATGAATGATGTCTCTCCATTTTTAAAAAAGGAATTCGGTAAGGGCTTTAATAGTTTTATCAATCAGCTTCGGGTAAATTATGCTGCCCAGCAGCTCGCAGCCTCTCAACTCACGTCAACTGTTGACGATCTAAGTTTTGTGTGTGGCTTTAATTCCCGCGCTTCCTTTTATAGAAGTTTTCAGTTTGAATTTGGCTGCACTCCCATTCAGTATGGTAAGAGATGTCTCGCTTAAATCGGGGGGGGGGCTAATCCTATTGCTAAAGTATCCTACAATTTTTGGACATCTATTTCATAAAAATAATATCTCCTGACCACATTTGTCGCTTTTTCGAGCTTTTCTCCATATTTATTAACAGCGTTTTTCTTCGCGTAGTTCATTTGTAAGCTTCTCTATGCTACATCGGAAATATAATTAGGTGTTTTTTTCTAATGTGTTAGTCCAATTGTTGCCTATCCCATATTCAATAACATTTGCAAAGAACTTTTCATAAGATCAACATCAGTCTTTTTTATGTAAGAAAGCTGCAGGTCGCTCCACCGACATTTTTTAGGACGTTTATGTAAATTCCGCAGCCTATCAGTTTGTCACATTACGTTAATTTCGTGTTTTATATTGAATATCCATATTTCAGGTAGCTCAGAAATATAATTGTTTTGTTTTCTTATGGGAAGATTTGGTCTGTATCAAACAGATCTAGTGAGCAAAGAATTTGATCGGATATATTTTTGCCGTATTTATTGATTTTACGGGTAAAACGTTAGGAGATCGTTGGAATTTTATGTTCCTGAAAACGAGTTTGCGATTCCATATTTATCGGGTCTTCAGGTGCTGTCTTTTTTTCAACTTAATTGAAAATTTTTGCTAAAAAAAGTTTTTAAATGGTTGAAAATCTGTCTTTTTAAAGATTTCGTTTTATACGTTGTAATATTGTTTAATTAGCTCATTTACAATATTTTACAATTTTATTTTTGTTTATATGATGACTTGTTTTTAATTGAAAACGTCTCAGGTTAGAATCTGAGACATTTTTTTTTTTAGAGATCTTCAATTTTGTCCCAGCAAGTAGGCAAAACGTATTTGCTTATTTAGGAAACGGTATTAATTGAATAAAAAACACCTTAAAATATGAACATTATGTATTATGATTATTATCTCTATTATGTAAGCTACTTAGGAGCTTTGTACAATGGATATCCATTGGTTATTCGAATGACAGTTGTACTTGTCATGGTATTATTTGCGGTCATTCTTTTTGGTATTGTGCGATTATTATTTATCGGATACAAGATCAACAAAGTAGAGCGCCAAAGAAAGAAAACCCGGGAGCATTTTGAAGAAAGGTTAGCTTTTGTACTTAAATCGGAAAAGAACTATGAGATCGGGGAAATTCAGGAGTTATTAAGATATGATGTTGCCAAATCCCGAAAATGGAAAACTGATGTACTGACCGATCTAGTGCTGTCGGTGAAAAATGAGTCAGCGAAAAGCGGAAACCTCAATGAGATGAATTATAAGTATTGTTTGGAGGCGCTGCGGTTAATGGGATTCTGGGAAAAGAGAATGCGTACACCCAGCTTATCCAAGCGAAGAGAGGCTTTGCAGGTCGTTGGTGAGATAGACAATGGCGTGAACAGCGGTATATTATCAAAATCAATGTTCCACAAAGACAAGGACCTAAGAAAGACGGCCCGAAATCTGTATGCCAGCCAGGATAGTTATACACCCTTCCGTTTTATGGAGGAGAATTTTGATGTCGCTTTTACGCAACTGGATAAGCTGAGGTTGCACGCGACATTAGTGAAAAAATCCAAGGAAGTTCCTCTTCCAAACTTACTCAGATGGGTCAACAATTCTAAGAATGTCCAATATATCAAGTTCATCATTCAGGAGATAGGATTTTTTAATCAAAAGGATGCATGTCCGACATTAATTACCATGCTCGATGTTCAAGAGAACAGGGACATTAGATCACAGATCATTTTGACTTTGGGGGATCTGGGTTATCAGGAATGTATTTCCACGCTGATCGGGAGGTTTTATTTAGAATCCACATCGGTCCGTGAATCGATAATCAAAACGATGGGAAAGCTGAAAGGTGAGCAAGCATTAAATTTCCTTACTGATGCATATTGTCTGACTGAAGATGAAAATCTTAAAATGTTGGTTGCACGTTCGATTCGTTCTCAAGGTAAGGAGGGAGATTTACTGCTTCTTCACTTGCAGGAGGAGGCAGTATTGCAATCTAGAGAGAAGGAACGTCTTCTGTTGAGTCAGATTTTCTCTGAAAAACTATTCATTACTGCTTAAAAGTTCACAATATCATGGTTTATTTTTTTACATATCTAATCTATTTCTATGCTACTTTTCTCGGGTTGTCCTATTTGGCCCTGATGATTATGAGCTATTATAATACCGTGCGTTATCGATATAGATATACCCAACGGGAAGAGAATTATTTAAGGGATTTTCCGGAAAAGGCTCCTGCGGTATCTATTGTTGCACCCGCATTTAACGAAGAAGTTATTATTTCTGACAGCGTGCATTCCCTGTTGAATCTTGATTATCCGAATTTCGAAGTTGTCGTTGTGAATGATGGAAGTAAGGATAAGACTTTGGATATTCTAATCAAGGAGTTTGAACTGGAGGAGGTCCCATATTATGTAATTTATAAGGTTCATTGTAAGCCTATCAAACGTTTATTCCGTTCTACAAATCCGGAATTCAATAGATTGATCGTGATCGATAAGGAAAATGGGGGAACCAAGGCTGATGCGATTAATGCGGGAATAAATATAGCGCAGTATGATTATTTTATCAATACGGATGTTGACTGTATTCTTTCAAAGGACAGCCTGGGTAAAATTGTACTCCCTATTCTTGATTCTGACAAACATGTAATCGCGGTGGGAGCAACCATGCGGATGGCAAATGGATGTACGGTAGACAATGGGCGTATTACGCGTGTTAAGGCCCCAAGCAGCTTGATTCCTTTGTTTCAGGAAACGGAATACCTGAGATCCTATCTCGTTGGTAAGATGGGATGGGATGTGATCAATGCTATCCCAAATGTTTCTGGAGGATATGGTCTTTTCGACACTCAAATTATCATTGCCGTTGGCGGTTTTGATTCGTCTTCCCATGCTGAGGATATGGATATGACAGCTCGTATTGCGGCCTATATGCTCGAGAATGAGAGACCTTATCGAATCGCGCAGTGTCCGTATAGTCTTTGCTGGACAGAAGGTCCACCTAATTTAAAGGTTTTAAGCCGTCAGCGAAGCCGCTGGGGCAGGGGTCTTTTTCAATTTCTGGTCGATCACAGAAAGCTAATTTTTAATAAAGATTATGGCCGTTTGGGATTTATAGTATTGCCTTATACAATTTTCTTCGAATTTTTGGCGCCGATAATTGAATTTGTAGGGTTGTTGTTTATGATCTTTCTACTGATAACTCATCAGATTAACTTTGATACTTTCTGGATGATGTTATTGTATGCCTATCTCATTGGTTTCTCAGTCTCGGTGATCACGGTACTTTATGATCTGACGCTCGACAAACTGTACAGGAATTTTTGGGAATACCTGAAACTCGTTCTATTTTCTGCTTTGGAGCCTATTCTGTATCATCCTTTCATAGTGATTTTTACACTCAGGGGATACATTCAATATTTGACCAGACGTGATATCAAATGGGGTAAAATGACCCGTA
Source organism: Sphingobacterium sp. Ag1 (assembly GCF_000988325.1). Classification (NCBI taxonomy): domain Bacteria; kingdom Pseudomonadati; phylum Bacteroidota; class Sphingobacteriia; order Sphingobacteriales; family Sphingobacteriaceae; genus Sphingobacterium; species Sphingobacterium sp. Ag1. The sequence continues at coordinate 838,105 of NZ_LBGU01000044.1, forward strand.
AAGGATTTTCTCACCCCAAAAACGCTTAAAAAAATTGATGATGTTTAAAAAAATTAAGACAACAAAACTATTTATAGCCCTTTCATTATCGATATGTTTTTCTCAGGCTGCTGTCGCCCAGCGGGCAATTACGAGCATTGAAAGAAATAAGGATGCACACGAGATCAATGAACTCTATAAACAGGGTAAATGGGATGAAGGAAGAAAAATTGCTGACGAGGTGCTTAAGAAAAATCCGAAGGACTCGGATATGCGCATGCTGATCGGAAAGTATTACATCCACCGCAAAGATTATAGCCGTGCACGATATGAGCTGGTTAAGTCATTGGAGTATGCACCAGCAAATGTGGAGTCAAAACATATGCTGGTTACAGTTGAAACTGAAACAAAACGTTATTCAAGTGCTATCTGTTATGTCAACGAATTGTTGGAAGTGAATCCATATTGGAAAGGTCTCTGGCGAAAAAAGATCGCCTTGTACCGCGCTATGGGAAATCATGTGGAGGCGGACCGTTTATTGAAACGGATTTCCCAGATATACCCTGAGGATACTGAGCTAAAAAGTGATCAGGCCTACCTCAGTCAGCAACGACAATTACTGATCAAAAAGGAGGGAAAGATTGATCAATCCATTGAGTTGTCAAGGAAAATGGTTGATGAGCAACCTACGAATTTCGCCAACTATCTACCCCTCATAGACAGTTATATTAAATCAGGGGATTACAACAGTGCGCTGATGTATTGCGATCGAGGATTGAATCAGTTTCCCGGCAGCGGGGCCTTGATCCAGAAAAAGATATCGATTTTGGACCATGAGCTGAGATATCCTGAAATTTTAACTTTGATCGATCAGCAGATAAATAACGGTTATGGAGATCAGCGGTTAATCCGTCAGCGCGGTTATTTTCTCAAGGAAGCTGCGAGAAATGCAAGAAATAATGATCCAGCTGTTTTTTATGGTAAAATTTTCGATGGTAGCCCTAATAACAGGGAAGCGTTCAGTTATGTTTTCAATGACCTGCTGTCCAAGGGACAGGGAGAGGAAGCCCTCCTGGTTTTAAATAAGCACAGGCGAAGTGCAGGACAGAGCAAGAAGCTCGATCTATTGGAACTTACAGCATTTAAAAAGATGGGGAACGAGGCGAAAGTTAATGAGCTGACCAAGGTATTTTTTAATAAGTATCCCGGTGATACAGATCTTAAGGAGTCATTTGTGAATATCAGTCTTCGGGAAGCCAGGGAAAATATGGTTGATAATAACGTTGCCGAAGCAATCCTGGACTGGAAACAGGCGATACAATTTGGCGATACCGAAAGCGTACGGGCCGCACAACGTGGACTTTTTAATGCCTATATGTCGATTGGGAGATATAAGGAGGCAATGGAGACATTGGATGATATATTGTTGGATAATCCCAATGATCCGGACTTACTATTGAAAAAGTCTGATATTTACCTCAAGCAGGGGTCATATGAGCTTTCCCTGGACGTTTTTGAAAAAGTGCTGGCAAATTCGGTCTCAGAGGACAGGGAACGATATATCGAGGGATATTCTGAAATTATTTCACCCATTGTGAAAGAGTTACGCGAAGATTATCGGTTGCCCGAAGCCCAGCAGCTAATCAAGCGCTGGCTTGCGGTGGCCCCCCAAAATCAGGAAGCATTGTTGTGCATGATCAATGTAAGTTATCAGCTGAAAGATCAAAAAGAGATGCTCCGTTATGCAAAGATTGCTGAGCAGCATTATGGGGACGATATAACCTTTAAGATCAAACTAGCAGAAGCATTGAACCATGATTCAACGCAGGTGCGTTCATCATGGAATTTATTGCATGGACAGGTTCAAAAAAGCCCCTATCATGAGCCATTGGTCAATACGTTTAGCCATACTACAGAAATCTATGCCGGCCAGCTGTTGAAACAAAAGGAGCATAAGACAGCTTTGGCAGTTGTAGATACGGCCTTGAATTATAAGGACAATAAAACCCTGAAGCATTTGAAGGGTTTAGCCTTCGAAGGATTAAGGGAATTTGATTCCGCATATTACTATCAGAAGTTTTATGAGCCTACGTTGATGGAATATGCCGATTTTAGGGATCATTTAAATTATCTGGGACATCGGGCGTTAAAGAATTATGTTGCGATCTCACATCTCCGCGCAAGGTTTGGGGATGACAACAGGATATCTTCTATTTCTTCACTGGATTATGGTAGGCTTGCATACGATGGTTCATCTTATATCGGGCGGATCCATTATACCGGAAGGGAGGAAGGTAAGGGAATCCAGGGACAGTTTGAGTGGACAAAACCGTGGACCACAAAATTTTCCACCAGGTTCGATATTGCTCTTGCGAATAGATATTTTGCAAAGATTGCTGTCAATGCGACAGGATTTTACGAGTGGAAGCCGAGCTGGGAAGGGGAAATGGGACTAGGCTACAGACGATTCTTCAGTGGTCAAAATCTGTTCAATATCAACCTGGGGTTAACCAAGGAACTTGAGGATGTAAGACTGGGACTGAAAATGAACAATTATCTATTGGACTATGAGGGCGAGCGGATTTATCTATATAGTATTGCCGGAAAGGTTCAATATTTCATGAATAGCAGAAGAAATTATCTGCTTGGGACTGCCAGTATAGGTAATGCTCCGGATGCTGATCTTCTGAACAATCAGCTCTATAATAGTTTCGATGTTTTCAACGCGATGGTGGGAGCCGGTGTCGGTCGGTCTTTTACCAAAAATGTCAGTGCAAGTGTGATGGGAAGTTGGTATAATTTCCAGACGGGCGGTACGGTAAATTCGGGAAATTATAAAAATTTATATAACCTATATTTTCAGGTGCATGTATCATTTTAAATTCTTGTTTTTTTTGGTACTGTTTCCGATGATCCTCAGCTGCAAGGATAGGCAGTTCGATTTCGCCCAACGGAGGTTGCTTATTACATCAAATGGCGACAAGGAAAGTAGTACAAGCGCCGATTATCTATATCAGCACATTTTTCAACGCAGAAAAGCTGATCAGGGATTCGAAATCCTGCGTTCAGATAGCGTTCAAGCTGGATTTATCGGCGGGATTATTTATCTGGAAATTGTACCGGATCTGAAATACGATTATGTCATTGAGAATGGAGAGAACCGGATATCCATTTATGGAAGGGACAAAGTTACATTAAAGTGGCTGAGCTACATGTTAATTGATCATTTTGCTAAGTTTCAGTCTTTGGATGTCTCCGATCTGCCACCAGCTTATATTGATTTTAGCGATAAAAAGGGTGTTTTTGCTTTTCAATATCGGGAACCACATTTCTCTCCTAATCTTACCGGAGAATATGCTGATATACTGCATACACATAATACGGATGAGGACTGGGGGATCTGGGGGCATCATTTTGGCAAAATGTTCCGCGGAGCTGTTCCTCCGGATTCTTATGCGCTGGTGCATGGTAAAAGAGATCAGCAGCAGTTCTGCTTTTCTTCTGAGAATACATTCCTCGCAGTGGAAAATTACATTATCGATGAATTTGGGGAGAAAGTGAGTAGGTGGTTTATGATAGCGCCCAACGATAATGATTTAGCTTGCACGTGTTCCCGTTGCCAAAAGCTGGGAAATAAACCGGGAGAAGCGACGGGGGCAACAGTTTCTTTATTAAACAGGCTGGCAGAACGATTTCCAGAGCATCATTTTTATACATTGGCTTATGGGACGACGAAGACTGTGCCTGATATGAAATTGAAAAGTAACGCGGGCGTTTTTATTAGTACGGTCGATCTTGCGAAAAGAGGGCAGCTAGATCCCAAAAATAAACATGTCAGTGAGTTTATTGAGTTGATACAAGGTTGGAATGAGAAGACCACTAACGTTTACCTATGGGATTATGTATCGAATTTTGACGATTACCTTACACCATATCCTGTGTTAAAAAGGGTTCAGTCGCAGCTGCGTTTTTTTGAATCATTGCATTGCCGGGGAATATTTCTGAATGGCAGCGGATATGATTATTCTACTTTCGATGATGTGAAGACTTATGTATTGAGTGCGCTAATGATCGATCCCACACTGTCCGTAGATAAATTGATATCTGATTATTTTAAGCGCTTTTATCCCGTAACGGGAGATTTACTGACAAGATATTATCTGCAAATAGAAAATTTGATGAGCTCACAAAACCTGGATTCAGGTATATACACCAGCTTTACTTCGGCATCACGATCATATTTTGACCAAAAGAGTTTTCGGGAAATGTATGAGAAGTTAAAAGTACTCGCGCGCGAAACGAACGGGGATGAAAGAAAAAGAGTACATAAATTAATTACTGCATTAGCTTATACAAGCCTACAGATAGCCTATCAGATGGGAGGGAAGCGGGGGGGATTTTTCCGTATCGAGAATGATGGTATTGTGCTGCAATCAGATATTGATCCGGTGTTGAACCAGCTGTCTGAATTTGAGAGCTATCCCTTCCTAAAGAATTATAAAGAAACGGACGGCCAATTATTAGATTATTGTAAGGCATGGAAAGACTTAAAAGAAGCTAAGTTAACCAGAAATGGAATCAGTTCTTTAACAGTTTTCTCACTGCAGGGGCTGCAGTCATCTGAAAATAGCGATTTTCTCTACGATAATGTTCCAGGATTCCTGACAGATTTTAATCAGGGATGGTTTCTTACAGGTCGGGATATAACAATTTCCGATATGAAACTCATAGATGGAGTCAAACCGACAAAATTGCAGATTCGATTTCTTGTAAATGAACGGCATAGGATGCTGATACCCCATGCAATAGTATTATACAAAAATGGCAATCGGATAGCGAGTTTTGGCAAGGCGGATCTGATGTTGGGCGACCGATATGCAATATTAAATAAAAGTTTAGAACTAAAAGAAAATGAAAAATTACAAATTAGAATCTATAAAAATAGGGAAATTAAAAATGCGGTTATTGCCTGCGATGAGATACGGATATTTTAATTCTTGCTTGGTGTTTACGATAGCCGTATTATTTTCGGGCTGCCTGAACATCAAAGATAGAAAGACGACCATGGAGATTGAGGATAACCAGCGCCATTATTATCCACTGGTAGCAGGGCAGCAAAAGGATCTATCTTTTAAAATCAAAAATACCGGAAAGAATCCATTGATGATATCCGATATCATTACTTCATGCGGCTGTTTAAAGGTAAATGATGATTCAGATCACTTTTCTGTTCCCCCGGGTAAGGATCGGCTGCTGACATTGAGCTATAACAGTGCAAAGAATATAGGTTATGTCAAGCATTATGTAACACTGTATGGTAATTTTGAGGGAGCTGATTTTAAGGAAATAGTATTTGATATTAATGTTGTGCCAAACGCCATGTATACAAAGGATTATGAAGAGCTATATACGGAGGAAATGAATGCTGAGGGAGGATTTAAGCGTTTTGTTGATGGAGATGAGAACAACAAAGGCTATTACATGGATGAAGATATGGGGAAGAGTATTCATAACAACAAATAGTTTTGAAATCCATCAATTAAGAGTGATTTTCTTTTATAATTAAATTATTGATTATTACGGTTTTATTTCTTTGTGTTTCTTTCTGTAAGAAAATGTAGTTTGTCATAAATGAGATATTTAGTACTTTAAGCCACTTGGTACATAAATGCTTCTCCCTGAATGAACTTACAGACTTACAATCCAAAGGCGCTGTTAGTGCAGCTGATGAAAATTGAAAAGGAGCTTTCGATTGCGATTGAATTCCATTTTTCTGATCCGGATTTTATGGTATCCGACGATCTTGACAATGCTTTTAATGATTTCTTTCAAAGTAAAGAGCTCCTGGGGAATGAAGTCGGATATCTTTCTACCCAACTGGCATTGCTGCATATGAAACGGGAGGTGGAGAAAGCGATAGAAGTTCTTATCGATTCCAATCAGCTCCGGGCTTATTATGATTTTGTTTCGTTTAATGACAACCATAAGAAAAAAGGAATTGAAAATAAAAAGGGTAATTCAAAGTTAAAGTTGTTGTGTGCAATTTTGCTGGGAATCCTTTTAACAGTTATTTTTCTCTTTTACCTGATCTGAAAATTTGTTTTACAGGAAATAGCACAACGGGAAATAAAGAACAACTTAAGACGTTATGAAAAAGCTTTTATTTATCTGCCTCTCGCTGCTAATTATCTTACCAGAGATCTATGGGCAATCGGTTCAAGAAAAGGAATTTGATAAGCGCTATATTGAGGTGAATGTCTCCTTATTGGCAACAAATGTGGTTGAGGCGGAACGTGTTGCAGATTCCCTGCTTAGAGCTGCGCAAACTGATGAACAAAAGATAAAATCCTATATGCTCCTAGCGAAGCTTTATGAAAATAAGGGGGATATGAGTAGTTCCATAAAATGTGCTGTTAAGGCAAATTCCCTTGCAGAAATGACGCTCAATTATTCTTGGCAGGCATCTACTTCAGGACTTCTATCAACCACATTTCGCCGACTAGGCCTTATGAAAGTCTCGGAGCGCTATCTGAAGGAGGCCGCTGAAGCAAATGAAAAGCAGAAGGATAAAGAGCGCCAGATTCTCACGAAAATCAATATTGCGCATGAGTGGTTTTTCCATGCAGCAGCGGAAAATGATTACCAAAAGGCAAAGAAATATGTATCGGAAGCCGCCTCGGTGATTCGTATTGAAAGTGACGATGACAAACGTGCGGTATTGATCAAGGCCACAAATGATCAGCTGCGCGCAATATGTGAGCTCCATCTGGGTAATCTTGATGCTGCAGATACTTTATTACAGGCTTCCCTAAATAAGCTGGGGAATATGGATACAAACTTGAAGCCCTATATCTTTCGGATCATGGCCGAAGTAGCTCTGGCCAGGAAGAATCCGGCCAAGGCTTATGAAAAGTTGAAATTGATCGATCCTTACTTGGAAGGTAAAAATGTGGAGGAGCTGGAGATGCTGACAAATCAGACCTGGTCGACCTATTACACGTTGATCGGCGAGCCATCCAGGGCGAATGACTACCTGGTGCGTGCTAACAATATCAAGGACAAGGACGTAAAAATAGCTCAACAGATCAGTGACAGTCTTCTTGAAGAGGCCGGCTCAACGAGAGAAGTCTATTATTCCCGGTATATAATGGCAGTGGGTGGGATTTTGTTGGTGATATTATTTTCAATTGCCATTGCAGGCTATTTACTTTTGTTAAAGCGTTCCTACAAGAAGCGTTATCTTAAACTAAAAGAGCTTGAAAGTACGGAACCTGTTGTGGATACTGACCAGATTATCACTGAATCAGCGTTATTTTCGGTGAAAAAGGAGCAGGACTTAAAGAAAGAAGCCAAGGATATCAATATTTCAAAGGAAACCGAGGACCGATTATATGCGAATTTTTTAAGAGAGGAGATGGAGCAGTTTTATCTGGACAAAACGACTTCCTTGAACAAACTGGCTGGGAATATGGGGACCAACCAGCGCTACGCGAGCTATATAATTCAAAAATACCGGAATACGGATTTCTATACCTATTTGCAGTCTAACCGGATTAACTATATTATTGGACGTATCAAAAAGGACCCGACGCTTTTAGATTTTAAACTTGCTCATTTAGCGGAAATGTGTGGTTTTGCTTCTTTAAGTACCTTTTCTACGGCTTTTAAAAACCAAACCGGTCTTCCGCCATCCGCATTTGTTCACTTTACCAAAAAAGATCTGGAATCTCAGCTATAAATCAACATGAAATTTAAAGAGATTAGCTGATCGTCCTAAAAAACGGTTATAAGGACTGCTATGCTTTTCTTCAAAAGCTACGATCACTTCTTTTTAAATGCAAAAGTCTTTTAAATAGACGAAAACCTTAGCTTTTAACTTGTTCTAGGCGGTTTGTTAATGTTATTTTTGTCAGACAAATCATGAAAAGAAAAAAGGACCTGTTAGTTTTGAGTGTGTGAGATGGATTTTTTCCATACTATTCACTAGCGATTTCTACCAATGAAAAATAAAAGATTAAGTAAAGAAAGTAAAATAGCAATTGTATGCGCAATTGCCTCTGGCAACCTGTTGATACAGGAAGCAATGGAAAAATATCATGTGGCAAAAAAAAGTACAATTATCAGTTGGATTAAAACACTTTTGACTGAGGCAAGAGAACGCATGGAGAACGCCAGGATTGACCAAGCGGTAACGAAAAGGAGCGACCTTGAAAACATAGGAATACGGATGTTCGAAAGGATAGAGAAACTGGAAAAGGAGCGCTTGAATTACGAGATCGAAAAGTCCTCCTTGAAAGAGCGTATCAGTAATCTTGAGGCTAAACTGGGAGATGAAAATTAAAATATAAAGGAAATTTTTAAGAAAGTATATAAAATGAATATTAAAATTTGTATCACGGGGATACTCTGCATACTGGCTGTTATTGGTTGTACCAAAAAACCGATAATAGAACCAAAAATTGAGGATGTGGAAGAACTTCCCGTTTTAGATAATAGCATTGAGGCAAATATCCCCCATATTTACGTTAATATTGAAGAGAATAAAGAGGTCACGGACAAGGAAATCTATCTCAATGCGGAAATCGAAATAGCCGGAAATGGTCGGTTTGCGGATCTGCCAAAGTCAAAAACAAAGATTAAGGGACGCGGAAACAATTCCTGGACAAATCCAAAAAAGCCTTATCGATTGAAGTTGGATAAGAAATCCGTTATTTTAGGTTTGCCCGAGGCAAAGGATTGGGTACTACTTGCCAACTATAATGATTATACATTGATGACCAATGCAGTAGCAATGAAGATGGGTAGACAGTTGGAGATGCCTTATACCCACGATATTATTGCTGTTGATCTTACTGTCAATGGTGAATATAGAGGGAATTATAATCTGACCCAACAGGTCGAGATAAAAGAGAATCGTGTTGATCTAGGGGAGGGCGGTGTGCTCTGGGAGCTCGATAACTATTTCGATGAGGACTATAAGTTCAGGAGCAAACATGCTAATCTTCCCGTGATGTTAAAGGATCCGGACGTTGAGTCGGATGCACAATTTGATCAGTGGAAAGCAGAATTTCAGTCTTTTGAGGACAAAGTCTATGAGAAGAATTTCCCGAATAATGATTATGGCCAGCTCTTCGATAAACAGCAGTTTGTGAACTTTTTGATTGTAAATATGCTTGCCTGGAATAATGAGATAAATCATCCAAAGAGCGTATATATGCATAAAAAAATGGGTGGAAAATATACGATGGGTCCAATATGGGATTTTGATTTCGCATTTGGATTTAGCGAGGATCACGATAACACCTATTTCAATTACAAGGACATGGATCTAATAAGGGAGACCGATGAGCGGATCGGTTCCCAGTTTTATCAGCGGATTTTAAAAGATCCGGAGGTCAAAAAATTATTTGTTGGTTCATGGAATAATTATAAGAACGAAAAATTTGAAGAGCTGATGCAGTTTATCGAGGTCTACGCCGCACAGATCCGGGACTCCCAGAAGAAGGATTATAAAAAATGGGGGATCGGAGATAATAAATTTGCAGAAAATAAAGCCAAGCTGAAAACGTTTCTCCGCAATAGGGTAAAAGTCATCGACAACTTCTGCAAAAACCTATAAACATTCTTTTTTAGATAGATCTGGAATAATTATCTATCAGCATTTCTGGATCTTAGATCTGGACCGTTTTCAATAATGGAGTACAAGGAGATTTTGTGGATCTCCTTTTTTTTGACTGAATCTGTCTGTTTGGCGGATAGGCAAACTATTGTATTTTTTGTTATGGATTCAAGAGCTGATAGTATGATTTTCAGGTTAAGGGCATGAACCGCGAGACTGTTTCTAGAGACAGGATTATCGGCATTAACGTGAATAAAAGATTATGAGAGCACATAATTATTTAATGATAAGTGGAGCTGACTATTTAAAAGATGTAGCTACAGGAAATCGGTGTATGGGCAGCTATGATATTCTGTCCATTTCAAGTATTACAGCTGTTGATCGGCATCAATATCTGTACACCACAAAAATTATTGATCTAAAAAAGCGGGCTGATATCCAGGTTTACGGGAATATGGATCTGTTCTTTTTCAATAAAACATTGCTTACCGATCCAACGGTTAGGGTGATATTCGATTTTCGGAAAAGTGATGACTATGAATTTATATTCGAAGAAAATGAAGTAGCCCATATCAAACATTTAAGCAGTATCATCAAAAATTTCCAGTTGACGGAAGACCATGAGCTCTGTGAAAAGTTCATCGCTAATGTTCTGGGGCATTTTGTGATGTACTATAAAATTCTACGGGAGCGGAGTTCAGCGAAACTGGAAGCATATATAGACAATAAATTATATAAGGAGCGTGCCCATCGGTTCTTTGAAGATGTTGTTACCTATCATAACGTCAATAAAAATCTGTCATTTTATGCGCAAAATATCTTGGTAAGCAAAAGAACGCTATCTAAAATAACCAAGGAGGTATTTGGAAAGAGCCCTAAATGCATTCTGGATAATTATATCGTAGAAATGGCTAAAGCGTATCTGAAGCAGCCTAATATTCCATTAAAAATGGTTAGCGCAAATTTAGGTTTTACTGAAACGAGCAACTTTATGACCTTTTTTAAGAAAATGACCAAACTTACCCCAACGGAGTTTAGAAATAGGTATCTTTTAAGCGCCTCAGGCAAGACAATAGCGATTTTCATTACGATAGAACTTCTCATTTCGTAAATTATATTGCAGATGAAATGTCTAGGCGTTTAATGATCACCTTTGTTATATTTTCATTTCTGATCCAGTTCATTCAAGCATATGTTCCTGGAATCGGCAGCTGATTTTTTTGCATTGGTTATCAATGCAAATGATGTAAACGCGGGCTCATGGCGGTTTTAAGTCCATCTTCTATATCTTTTGAGTATAATGCCTGCGTGATCATTTTTGATGACCGCCCAGACTTTAGTGTTGAATTTGGGATCATGGCTTCGCTTGTGGGACGTAATTATGTAAATCATAAATTAGGAGGTTTAGAAAGAATCGAATCTGCCTAAAAGTTTTCATAATAAGCGAAAATTTATTCAACGTTGATTTTCTTTGTATTGTGTTGTTTGTCGGTAATTAGCTGTTTCTCAGTGTTTTTGTTGCTTTCGGTTTTTTTTGCCCTAATCTGGTTCATTTCGGGTGGTAATAGGCCCTGTAAAATTTTGAATTAGTTCTGTAAACTTGAAAAACAAAAACAAAGATCTTTTTTCAATGCCTGTCTGGTCATTGGGATTTTGGGGTAGTATGATTTCCTTATTTGAAAGAACTTGAACCTGAGTAAAAGTATGAAGGCATTTAAAAATTGGCTTATTAAGGCCATCAATTCAATTGACTGTTATTGGAATGTATTATCGCTTAAACAGCGGTTCTTTTTCACGTTCGTTTTTTATATCTGCTATATCGTTGTTCTTATAGCTGCGATCCTATATTGGAGATTTCGGCAGACCTAGATAAGCCTGAGTTAGTTTTGAAATTGACAAGTTAAAGATAAAACTTGTGTGTATAATATTACCAAGGAATCCCAATAAATTTTATGAATCTGCTTTATCTCCGGTATTTATTCTTTTTATCGCTTTTGACTATTGCATGTTCTGTGCGAGATGCATCTGTTAAGATAATTTATACCAATTTTATAAACGATAAAAAGGTTCCAGGTAGCTTGGAAGAGCATTTTTATGATATCAGCAGAGAATTTAGAATAGAAGTGCCTATGCATAATGATTCTGGAGGCAATAAGCCGTGTGTTTCTATGGCGGGATATGTTAAAAGTCATTACATAAAAGTAATCGATAAAGATCTTGAGACGTTAAAAAATATGAAGGTTGAACAAAAGGCCAGAATAATAAAAGCGAATGTTATAGATCTATATAGCTGTTTGTACGAGCTTTATAAAACCGACATTCTTAGGATCTCCAAAATGGTGGATTCAGGGAGCTCTCAGAATGAGATCTTAATGGAGCTTGAGAAGGTAGAGCAAACGAAAGGCACCGTTATCAGAGGGAAATATATTCACGTGCTTGGGTTGGTCATCAAGGAAATGGAAAATACGGAGAATAACTAATCTGCTCTCGCGCCACAGCATACCGCGTTTCTTGACGCCATAGTTATTTAATGTGTCGTTTAGGAGATGTGCAGCTCTGCTTTTGAGATCTATCTATACACCCTCTCTCAATTCCAGCTACGAGATTTATGTCTTACTTTTTTTTATTGATTTGATAAATAACATGGCTTTTGGAATTAATATTTTGCAATAATTTAAATAATTTGATGTTTTTTTATTAAAAATTTGATTTTTATTATAAAACAACAATATTATATATTATGTTTGTAATGTATTAATTGTGATCCAATAGGAGATTTTAGTTCAGCAATTTTTAACAACTTAAACAAGTCTAACCAAAATTTATTCACTATATCTCCTTAATTTTTTGTTCGTTTTTATTTGTCAATATGGCAGTGGATTTTGATCTGTTAGCACCGCCTGAGAGTTTCTTTGTTTTTCTTGTTCGTCGTAGTTGGAAGCACAAATACAGGGGATTTATATATTATTTAATACTTGTCGTCTAGTTTAGAATAGTTATTTCTAGAGTTCTATTTTTAATTGAGACGAATTTATACCAATACTAAATTTTAATTAATCTAACACATGAAACAGAAATTGCTGAGCTTTTTTCTTGCGTCCATATGCCTGATAGGCATTGCATATGCGCAGAATCGTAAAATTAGTGGAAGAGTGATCTCTTCAGATAAAGGAATTGGCCTAGTAGGTGTCACTATCCGAGTTGAAGGGGAAAATAAAGCCACGCAAACAGATGGAAACGGAAACTATACGATTGAGGTGAATTCAGTCAAATCGATTTTAATTTTTTCGGCCGTCGGCTATCAGGAAGTGACCAGGGCAGTCAGTAACAGTGGTCAGGTTAATGTTTCGCTATTGAACTCGGAAAAGGAATTGGATGAGGTTATCGTTGTTGCCTATGGAACTGTTAAAAAGTCCGATTTTACAGGATCGGCCGCACAAATTGGCTCCAAAGAGATCGATAAACGATCTATTTCAAATGTCCTTACAGCACTGCAGGGAGCTGGCCCCGGATTGCAGACTTCGGCGCCTTCTGGTGCTCCGGGTTCTTCACCCACGATACGGATCCGGGGAGTTGGATCATATTCAGCGGGCAACAGCGCACTGGTTGTTGTGGACGGTGCTCCATTTGACGGAGGTATGGCGAACATTAACCCGGCAGATGTTGAGACGGTCACAGTGTTAAAAGATGCAGCGACGATCGCTATGTATGGTTCACGGGGTGCAAATGGTGTCATTATGGTTACCACAAAAAGAGGGAAGGAAGGAAAGGCGGATTTTAATGCGCTGGTTCAGATGGGCTATAATAAGAATGCGGTACCCAATTATAGTACCGTATCTCCCGGCGAATATTATGAATTGATGTGGCAAGCCTATACCAACAGCTTAGCGTATGCCTCCTCGGCAAGTAATCGGATACCTCTGGATATCGCACGACAAATCGGTTCAGGTCTATTGCCCCGAAATCAGGCCGGTCAACAGGTGTATAATGGAAAAACATATAACGATATTGTACAATTACTTGGGGGATACAATGCTTTTAATGTAGCGAACAATGAATTAGTGGACGTTAACGGTAAAATAAATCCAAATGCACTGTTAAAATATAAAAATGCTCCTTCCTGGGAAGATGCGTCAACGAGATCTGGAAAGCGCAATGAATATGGAGTTAACTACTCAAGAGGGATAAAGAATACTGATCTGTACGCATCTCTAAGCTATCTGGATGATAACGGCTGGGGATTAAGGTCTTCTCTGGACCGATTTCAGGGACGGGTCAATGTAAATACAGCGATAACTCCTTGGCTAAAATCGGGGGTTAATCTGTCTGGAGCAAGCAGTAAATACGATTATGCGGATACAGATGATGGAAATATCAGCAACCCATTTTATTTTTCGAGGGCGATAGCACCAATTTATCCTGTATATGTTCATGATCCCAGCACAGGGGAAATTGTCTATGACGACTTAGGTAAACCTCGTTATGATTATGGAAATTTGGTTTCGGAATTTGGCTTGTCCAGGCCTTTTAACAGTGGACGTCATGCTCTCGCTGAAACACTTAAAAACCGAAGTAAGTCAAGCCGGGATTTTGTTTCTGCCCGGGCATATATTGATGTAAATATCTTGCCTTGGCTGACCTTTAGTACAACCTTTAGCCCGGATATAACGAATTACCGGGAGGAAGGTTACCAGAATACAGAGGTGGGTGACGGAGCTCCAGCGGGACGCTATAATCAGTATTGGTATAGGGAGTTTAACTATACTTTTAATCAATTGTTACGTTCGAATAATGTGTTTGGCAAACATAATTTAGAGGGTGTTTTAGGACATGAAAATTATGATTACAAGCTCGACGAAATTTCAGGTCGGCGCACGGGCCAGGGGTTTGAGGGCCTGTATACTTTTTCAAATTTTGCTGATATCAGTTCGCTGACATCGGGGCTTACGGAGGGAGCTATTGAAAGTTATTTTGCACGCGCAAACTATAATTTTGATACTAAATATTATCTGAGTGCAATGATTCGTCGCGACGGGAACTCGCGGTTTATATCTAATTTGCGTTGGAAAAACTTCTGGTCACTGGGAGCGGCCTGGCGCCTGGATAAAGAAGGATTTTTTAAAAATGAATTTACCGATCTTTTAAAAATCAGAGCATCTTATGGAAAGTTAGGAAATGCTGATGTGGGCAGCTACTATCCTTATCAGCCCGGTTATTCCATCGGTTACAACAATGCTTCTGCCGCAGGAGCTATATTGACATCGCTGGGAAGTCCAGATTTAACCTGGGAATCGCAAAAACCACTGGATATTGGTGTTGATTTTTCATTTCTGAAAGGACGATTAACTGGTTCTTTTGAGTACTATTATCGTAATTCAGACGGCTTATTATTCAATGTCAATCAGCCCTACCACAACGGTGGTACGACGAGTAATTCATATTCTATCCAAAAAAATGTGGGAGCAGTCACCAATAAAGGGATCGAAATCTCGTTGACGGGCAATATTGTCCGGAAGACCGATTTTAATTGGAATTTGACGGTCAATCTGACAACCGTCAAAAATAAGATCACAAAAATGCCTGAGGAAACTCCTGAGATTGTATCCTCACCGTATAAACGCGTGGTCGGTAGATCGATTTATGATTACTTTACCAGAGAATATTATGGTGTGGATGCTGAAACGGGAAGAGCCCTTTATTTGGGATTGGCCGACGGGGTGACCTACGATCCGGAGAATGCGGACTTCAAGTTAATCGATAAAGGAAACGGTGTGACAGATACAGTTACTTTTAACCATAACTCTGCCCGTCAGGGATGGCTGAACAAATCTGCCTTACCGCCATTGTACGGCAGTATCGTGAATAACTTCTCCTATAAGGATTTTGATTTTGGATTTGTAATGACCTATAGTCTGGGAGGCTATTTTTATGAAGGACAGTATGCAGGACTAATGAGCTCGGGACCGTCTAACGGAAGTAATCTACACCGGGATCTATTGAATGCCTGGAAAAGCCCTGGAGATAATAGCGATATTCCGCTCATGGATTTAAATCGCACGTCGCAGAATGGCGCAACTTCGTCCCGCTGGTTACAGAAGGCCTCCTATCTGAATATTAGTGCTGTTAATTTAGCTTACCGTCTCCCTGCAGCCGTTATAAACAGAATTGGGCTAAAAAAAGCCCGTGTTTTTGCCAGCGCGGAGAATTTATTTTATTGGTCAGCCAGGAAGGGGTTCAATCCAGTTGGCGGGTTGACAGGGCCGACAGGTAATGCAGCGTATACACATGCTAGAACTATTAATTTTGGTGTAAATTTTGGATTTTAAGATATGATACGAAATATGATTAATAAGACAAACTGTATGGTTATTTTATTGACCGCGCTATTATTTTCTGGGTGCAAAAAGGACTTTTTACAAAAGGACCCAACATCTAGAATATCGCCTTCTACAGTTTTTGCGACAACAAAAAATGCTTATGCTGCTATAAATGGTATGCATAGGATGTTGTATAGTCAATGGTACAGCAATCAGGAAGCCGGTGGGCAATCCGGAAATATGCTATATATGGAAGTATTGGGGGAAGATATGGTAATGACCGGGGCGGCAAACGGATTTTTTAATGTTGAGTACAAATGGTTGGCACATCGAAATGTGAATGAGGGTATTTTAAGTTTCAACTATGGATTTTATTATGCGCTCATTGGTAATGCTAATGAGATTATCAGTAATATTGATGCCGCTGTTGGCCCACAAGAAGAGAAAAACTTTTTGAAGGCACAGGCCTTAAGCTACCGTGCCTGGAGTTATTATCAGATGGTTCAACTTTTTGGAAAGCGTTATAGTAAGGGAGGAGATAACTCATCGATGGGTATGTCGTTAATTCTTCAGAAAACAGAGGGTGCTGTGCCAAGAAATACTGTTGAAGAGGTTTATACACAGATAAATAAAGATTTGGACGAAGCTATCGTCTTATTTGGAAATGCTGTCCCACGTCCTGATATTTCGCATTTAAATATTAACGTAGCTAAAGGAATCAAGGCTAGGGTAGCCCTGACACAACAAAATTATCCTGTTGCCGCGCAGATGGCAAAGGAAGCAAGGACTGGTTTTACATTAATGACAGGTAACCAGTATTTAACATCCTTTGTCAATTTTGGTAATCCTGAATGGATCTGGGGAATTCAGCACCGGGAAGACCAACCCACATTTTTCTTTTCATTTTATGCTTTTATCGGAAATTATAGTTCCACAAATACCCGGGGAAATCCAAAGGCTATTAATTCCCAGTTATACAATAAAATTTCGAAAACAGATATCCGGAAAAAGCTATGGGATCCGACGGCCAAGGAAGTTGACTTTCCTATTGCTTCTGGCGGAGTAAGGAAGGCTTATATGACCCGAAAGTTTACACTGCCCAATCCAGCAAACAGTAATGGGGACTTGATGTTTATGCGTGCTGCGGAGATGTATTTGATTGAAGCTGAGGCATTGGTACATATAGGCGGAAGAGACAGTGATGCACGCAAAGTACTGTTTGATCTTGCAATCAGCAGAGATCCTTCCTACACATTGTCTAGCAATAGTGGAGCGACTTTACTTGATGAAGTTCTGACGCAACGTAGAATAGAGCTTTGGGGTGAAGGATTTCGGTTTTATGACCTAAAGCGCCTGAATCTGGCTCTGGATAGAAATGGTGCAAATCATAATACGACCTTGGCAGTTACATTTGATGTACCAGCCGGTGATAAACAATGGGAATTTCTGATTCCTCAAGGAGAGATTGACAGAACTTTGGGCGTAGTCAAACAGAATCCAATGTAGATTGAATTAAATACGATGTGTGTATCAGATGGCACACATCGTATTGAAGTCGTAAATGCTTAAAGGAACCTGAAAATAATATTTAAAATTCAGCCTTTAGGAAGAAAGGTATAAGATTATTAAGCAAAATGCATTGTCATAGCATATGCAGAACTCATAATGATTACCGCCCCCTTTTCAATGGGAATGCAAAATCTGAAAAAGGAATACGCATAAAGCTAACGGTAGGTAAATTTGTTGGTTTTGGATCATCTACGCAAAGAATATGAGAATAGTTAGTTTCATAAATGAAATGTCGTGATATATTTCAAATGTTTATTTAAGTAGAACCAAGGCCAGACTGGCCTTGGCTTTTTCATATTCAGCATATATTTTTATTGCCCCATTGCAGTAACAGAAAATAACCATTTCAATCAGCTGATGCTGGATCTTGGCCGTTCCAATTTAGCGGCTAGTTTTTTATTTGGTGAATTTAAAATATTCATAAGGTCTTTCCGAAATTTTTCCTTGAATTGATTTACGAGGAAGCAGCTTTTTCCCCAGGGCATGTTCTGCTAAATGTTTGCGGAGTAATGCATAGATTCTTGAGGCGGTAAAGACCATGTTGTAATCCTTGGCGAAGTCTGTTACCATTTGTTCGATCGTTTTTGGTTTGGCGAAATAATCAGAAGAGTGAATGATCCATACCATAAAGTCGCGTTGTTGTTTGAGCACATCGCTTGTTTGACGCTTGTACGAAGGGACCTGTTCACTTTTTTGATGTTTAGCTTTAAATTTTGTGAGTTCAGCCCGAGCTTTAGTGTCGATTATGATGGGGGTTTCCTGATCAAAAAAGTCAGCTAGGGTAATTGAAAATGGCCGGCAGATTCGCAGTATCGTTTCAGCAGAAGTAATAAGTTTCATATTTAAAGAATGTCTGATAGAAGTAACTGAAAGATCAGTGTAAAGAGCAAGTTCTGCTATGGAGAGCCCGCAGACATACATGATTTCTTTAATTCTAGCTGAAATAAATTTGGCTAATTCATCGTTTTTAATCTTTCCCATATTTGATTGAACCCTTTAATTAATTTGATTGCATTCCCGATGGTCCCACGCTCTTGTTGTAGATGTGCTTATAAGTATTGAGTGCTGTTAAGATGAAACTTTCTGCATTTTGGCTATTCGCTAAGCTTTTATGCGCGAATAATTAGATTTTCAATGTTAACAGTCGTTTGTATGCTCACATTGCAAGGGCAAACAGGTTTTCAAGAACTTTTTTTGTTTTGTGAGGCAAATATAAATCAGATATTTTTTTGTTTTTACGATATTACGCACTAAATAATATGTGATCAGGAACAAATAGTATGAGAAAGCGCAAAAGGCATTTTTCTAGAGAATCAATGCCCACGTCGTTAAGCACTATAGGCAATTTTTAAACAGTAACCAGGGTCTGATGGACCATGAGGATGGTTCACAGAAATGCTGACAAATCCTTAAAATACGTTTCAAATATCCGGACAATGTTTAGGTCGATTCGGTCGAACCGCGAGCTAGGGGGGAAAACCTTACCTGAGCCTAAGAACCTTGTACTTAAAACATAATAAAATGATATGTCATAAAATGAGTTAATGACAATAAAAAATTAACGATCTTTAGAAGGTAAAATTTAAAGAGTAACTAAATTGAAATTACTATCCCGCCACATCAAAAAGCTATTTATAGGTATATTTTTAATATCAGGTATAAAACTATCTTATGCCCAAAATGCTGTTATTCCTGTTTCCATAACGTCTGTATTTGAAGGGACTTGGCAGTATAAAACCAGGTTTCAAACCAATACAGTAAAAATACGGTTTGAACAAGGGAAAGATTACGCCCTTTTTATGGACATCGGTTCAGGTGAGGCACCAGCCAAAATCCTACGAGCAGCCGTTAAAGGAAAACTGCTCGTAATTACGGCAATCCAAAATCAGAATGATGATATAGAGTTGGAAGTAATTGATAGAAAGCTTATTTTGAGGGTAAAGCGGGTACTTTGGAATAAAGAGGGAAATAGGCTCCATTCTGATTCAGTGCTAACGGACCAAAGGATATTTCGTCGCATAGTTCAGCCACATAAACCTTAAGATATAAGTTTACTAAATGGTATTCTATCTGAGGTTCTGAAACAGGGAACCGGTTTTAAGGTTACTACTTCGGATAAAGTGAATGTGAAGGGCAATAGTACCTTGGTGGGTACAGAAATTAGAAAGAAATGAGGTCTCACATCAGATGGAAGTCACAATATAATCGGATTACTAATCAAGAACTAGGATAATGTTAATAAATGGTGGTAGCATTTATAGAATGCTACTCATAAATATGCTAAAAATAAGGATTCTTGAACTTTACGTATATTTGAAATTGAGCTATTTGAAATTGTGAAGTAATACCTATCAGTTGTTTAGTGCATTTGAAGACGCTATTTTATAATATCCCTTTTTTAAAGCTTAAAATTTAAAAGAAAAGTTATTCTCTGTTCCGAAATATTTGAATTTAATAACTTTATACAATGAATAACAAAGAGAACATAGCAGATTTTTACAGAAGACATGACCAGGAATATTCAAAATTTGGACAGTTCAATGTATATCGCAGGGAAGAGTTTGCGTGCGATAGTACGGCTCTTCCACCCAACCGTAGGGACTTTTATAAAATTTCAATTATCACGAAAGGAACAGGTGTGATTAGTTATGCCGATAAAGCGATAAGCATTGATAAACCATCTATTACTTTTCTTAACCCTTTAATTCCTTATTCGTGGTCTCCGACGTCCCAGGACCAAGCTGGTTATTTCTGTCTTTTCACGGAAGATTTCGTTAATCGTGACCTGAAAAATGAGAGCCTATCCCGGTCACCATTATTTAAGGTCGGAGGCAACCACGTGTTTTTTCCTAATGAAGAAAGCATTTTGTTACTGACGGGAATTTTTGAAAACATGTTTAGCGAAATTGGCTCGGACTACCATCATAAATATGATTTATTGAGAAGTTATGTGCAAATTGTTATGCATGAGGCGTTGAAGATACAGCCCCCTGAAACGTTTTACCGCCCGGGCAATGCTTCTGAACGCATCAGTACGCTATTTTTCGAACTACTGGAACGTCAATATCCCATTGATGCGCCCAGTCAAATCCTTAAACTCACCACGGCCAATGAATTTGCTGTACAGCTTAACATCCATACCAATACATTAAATAGGGCTTTAAAGGAATGTACCGGTAAAACAACTTCGGTATGGATTGCCGAAAGAATGGTGAAGGAAGCCAAGGCGCTGTTGCAGTTCAGCAATTGGGACATAGCTGAAATAGCTTATAGTTTAGGCTTTGAACATTCATCCAACTTTATCATTTTCTTTAAAAAACAAACAGAGATCACACCATTGCAATATCGAAAGGAACATAGTTCCAGTAGTGTTACAAAAGCAAAAGAAGCCATCTAGTTGTTATTAATAATCGCTTGTCAGTTTTCTTCGGCGTAAATGAATTCGCCTTTTTCAGCAACGACCTGATTACCCCATTCTGTGATGGCTTTTAAAACCGGAAGCAATGATTTGCCAAAGTCAGTTAAGCCATAAATAACTTTAATAGGCGGCTTTTTGCCATATACTTTTCTTGATACCAAGCCATCTTTTTCCAATTGTTTTAATTGGAGGCTCAATGTCATCTCTGTAACAGATGGCATTTCTTTACGAAGTTCATTATATCTTTTCGGTTCATCCTTTAGATGATACAGGATAACCGTTTTCCACTTGCCGCCTATCAGGTCCATTGTGAGGCTTACTGTACAAGGATACTTTTTATCGTTTAACTTTACGTAATCGCCAATACATTCTGTTTTCATTGCGTAACTTTTTTGCACCTATCCATTTTGATAGATATTGCAAATTTAGAAAGCTAAAATTAGTTTTGCAACTATAATATTTATAGTTAAATAAATACGAACACAATGACATCAAAATTAAATGAACAAGGTTCGAGGCAGAACGATGCAAGACCGCTCATTGCTATCACTGGCATTTTAGGCAAACAGGGCTTTAGTGTAGCCAATTCACTATTAGACAGCGGGCGTTATCGTGTACGCGGCATTACGCGTAGAAGTAATTCAGCAGAGGCAAGTAAGCTAGTAGAACAAGGTGCAGAACTTGTGAGTCTACCACTTGATCTTGGCTATAAAAAAGAATTTATAGAAGCATTCCAAGGTTGTGCTGGCGTTTTTCTTATCACCCCAAATATTGCTCCACCATTTACACATGAATTTGAATTAGGTAAGCAGATGGCAGATGCCGCTGTAGATGCTGGGGTGCAGCACATTGTTTTCAGCAGTCTGGAAAATGTAGATAAAATTTCCGAAGGGAAATTATTTGCTCCTCATTTTACAGACAAGGCCAAAGTTGAAGAATATATCCGTACACTACCGGTAACAAGTTCGTTTATATACATGGCATTCTTTTTTACCAATCTGATTGAATTTTATACACCAAAAGTGAAAGGTGATAAACTTGTATTTCCGATTTATTTGCCTAGGAATTTCCGGGCTCCCTTTGTTGATCCACTTACAGCGACCGGACCTGCTGTACTGGAAATTTTTTCCCATCCGGAAAAATATTCCGGCAGATCGCTGCCAGTGCTCGGGGATATCATCTCGCCACAGGAAATGGTGGAAACCTTCACAAAAGTAACCGGGAAAAAGGCTGAATATTCTTCCGCCTATTCAAGGGAGGAAATACTTGAACACTTCCCAGAATTACGTGCTAATGAGGATTTGGTAAGCGAGATTTTGGGAATGACCGAATATGCTGTTGAATATGGGTATTTCAAAAAGGACCGAAACCTGGAGTGGAGCAGGGGTATAAATCCCAGTACGCTCAATTGGGAACAGTTCCTTCGCACTACAGGTTGGACAGGTGAAAAGCTTACTTTTTAAATGGTATCGCTGATTATGTTTGTCGAGGTCGTTTAAACTCCATAACCATCTGTTTGATTTGCATAATTTTCAAAAAAAAGGAAGTGTGAACTTTGCTGTGTAAAAAATAGGTTGAAATTATGCGAGCAATACAATTAGACAATTACGGTGTGGAACATTTAAAAGTGACTGAACTTCCCATACCCAAAATTGGAGAGAACGAAGTACTGGTCAGGACGACAGCCGTTTCACTTCAGTATCTGGACCTTCTCACTGTAGAAAATACGACGGGCTTTAATATTCCGCTTCCATTTATTCCAGTTTCAGAAGGTGTGGGGGTCGTAGAAAGTATCGGAAAGAACGTAACAAGATGGAAGATGGGCGACCGTGTGCTTATTCCTTTCATCACCCGTTGGGAGGCTGGAAAAATGACACCATACCATAATATACAAAGAGCCGGCCTGCAGGTATCTGGTACATTGGCTGAGTTTACGGTCCAGCCTGAAAATACACTCGTGCGTACGCCCGAGAACCTGACAGATGCGGAAGCAACATCATTACCCGTGGCGGGACTGACCGCCTGGGCAATGCTTGTAACGCAGGCGAATATCAGAGCCGGACAGACCGTCCTGATACAAGGAAGTGGAGGGGTATCTCTATTTGCTTTGCAGATTGCAAAAATGGCAGGACTGAAAATTATTGCTACTACGGGAAACAAAGAAAAGGAGGACAAACTCAAAGCATTGGGGGCAGATGAAGTTATCAACTACAAGGAGTTTCCGGAGTGGAGCAACGAAATACAGCGGCGAAACAATGGTGTCGGTGTTGATGTAACGCTAGATGTTGCAGGCAATGAAAGTATTGAGCAAAGTATTCTTTCTGTAAAAGAACATGGTTTTGTGGGTCTGGTCGGCTTTATGTCGGGCAGCAAATTATCATTTGATGTGTTTCCGCTTATTATGAACTATATCCGTTTGCAGGGCTATTCTGTGGGCAATGCGCAGGAACTGGCTGATCTGGTAAATGCCATTGAAAAGAATAACCTAAAACCAGTTATAGACAGCGTTTATACGATAGAACAAACACAGGAAGCGTTCAAAAAACTGAAATCGGGTAATGCTTTCGGCAAGATCATTATTGAATTTTAAAAAGAAATGGAATGAAATTAAAACACATATGCACAGCAGCCCTTATCTGTATTGGGGCAAATAGCTTTTCACAACAGATAATCAATGGTTTTGCAACCCCTGAAAGCGTTACTACTGACGGTAAACGTTTCTTTGTGTCTAACCAAGGACAAGATGTTTTCAGTAAGGACGGTGACGGGTTTATCAGTGAGATTTCTGAGGACGGAAAAATGATCGAACTCAAATTTCTACCTGCAAATGGTGTATTGAATGCCCCCAAAGGGATGACGATTGAAAACGGTATTTTGTATGTTGCCGATATAGAGCGTATTGTAGGCTTTGACATTAATACACGGAAAACAGTGTTTGAATTGTCTATACCCCAGGCTACTGTGCTCAACGATATTTGCGGGTTAGAAAATGGTTTTATTGCTGTTACGGAGACCGTTTCGGGCAATATCTATAAGATAGCTACCAAAACAAAATCCGTTGAAATTATCGGAAATATACCTACCGCAAATGGAATTAACTACAATAGAATAACCAAGCAACTGGTAGTCTGTACGAATGGCAAAAATTATGGAGATGGTTCTGTCTACATCAAAACCGGAAACAGTGCTTTTACCCAAGTTCCCAATATTGCAGGCGGATTCTTTGATGGTATAGAATGGATCGATAACAGGCATTTGCTAATCTCCGATTGGGTCACATTCCCGGTAAAAGGCTTCGGGAAAATGTGGATTTATGATTTGTCGGAAAACAAAGGACAATCCTATCTGACTGGTGAAAGTATTGCTGATATTTATTACAATCCAGTGAGCCAAAAAATTTACATGCCACAAATGTTTCACAACAAAGTAATCATTGCCGAAATGAACAAACTTATAGCTGAAGCACATCCGCACAATAATGTACTTTATAACTACGGAGTAATTGATGGTTTTATTGGCGGTCTCTATAAAGGTTCATTGGCTGTTAAGGATATGAAGTTAAAAGGCGATTTCGGTTTGGGTGCACCTGATATGCTGGACGGAGAATTGACTGTGCTCAATGGAGTGGCCTATCAAACGAAATCCACAGGAGAAACCGTTGTTCTGGATAATGATCACAAGTCCTCCTTTGCTTCGGTTACCTTTTTTAAGGCAGATACTACATTTATAATTGCCGATTCAATGCAACAGAAAGAAATTTTGGAAATTATCGAAAATAAACTGGCCAATAAAAATGGAATGTATGCCATCCGGGTTTCCGGAGATTTTGGCATTGTGAGGACAAGAGCTTTCCCTGCAGTAAAAGAAGAGCCCTTTCCTCTACTTTCAAACATCTTAGACAGGCAGAAGTTTTTTGATATCCGGAATACTGGGGGAACATTGGTTGGCTATCATTTACCGGAATATCTTAACGGTATACAAATTAGCGGCTTTCATTTTCATTATCTTTCTTCGAGTAGCCAACAAGGCGGACACGTTTTGGACTTCAAAGGTCAAAATTTTAAAATAGAAATCGCTGAACTGGGAAGGATTGAGTTAGATATACCGAAAGATAAAGATTTTCAATCCTTCAAATTTAAAGCAAGAAATAATGAAGCACTGAAACAAGTGGAGCAGGGGAAATAAGAAATAGGTCTTATTCATAATGTAGCAAATCAGGAATGCTAAAGGTTGTTCTTCCGGACGGAACGACCTCTAGTATTTTGCTTGGACCTCTTGCTGTTATCTGATTTCAAACTCGGCTGTCAGTTGCTTTTTATCCTTCTCCTGTCCAAGCAGCCACGCTTCTTTGACAAGTCTGTAGCGTCCTGGTACGGTCGCTTTGTACTTTAGAATACTTGAGAGAACCAAGGGAAATTCTTTTGACTGTTTTGATGGTATTATATGTAATATCTTCAAAGGCCAGCATTTCGCTCAACGATACCGGTGTCCAATTATAATCCGTTAATTTCTCGATGAGGAAGCAACAATACGTAATAATATCATGTTCAAGGTTATTATTTAGGACATACTTACCAATTTTACCGTTTTTGTTCTGTTCGTATACAGAGAGCGAAACTACTAGCTCCATTTTGTGTGAGCTGTCATTTTCATTTTTGACATTCATTTGCTGTTATGCAGCAGAATCTTTATTTATAACCACCAATTCAATCTAGTTAAGAACTTATACAGAAAGTTGCTACTGCTTCTTTGGTGAATATGTTTGTTTTTGATATTTTATTTTTTAATCCAGTTACGTTTGTGACAAAGCAGAGGTTCTGTTTCATTTATTTATCTATCTATCTATCTATCTATCTATCTATCTATCTATCTATCACTGTTTGGTTTATATTCAGTTATCTAATGTATATATATCAGTATATGTATTAGACATCTGGAATGGGCCGAATAATTCGATATTAACGCACCTGATTTATATTTTTCATCACTAAAGATGGATGACCGTTTTCACTTTCTAAATTTATTCTACTAATATTATCCTGGTTTACCGGAAATATCTTTATCATTGATAACTACCTGATCTAAAATAGTTGTCAATCAATTTGTCTTGAGCGTACATACCAATTGGGCCTGCATCTTGATAATCAAAAGCAATTGCATTTAAAATCATATCTTCATGTTTTGATAGCGCTATTCCACCTCGTTTATCTTTGTGATGTGCGCAGCGGCTGGATAGAACTTTGATAATAGGTAATAAGTGTGTGGATATGGGCAATCTGGCTATTTTCTGTTTAAAAGAGTTCAAAAATATCCTATCTTAGAACATTATCCCATTATTAACATACTAAATTTGTTTTTAGGCCTGGCATACGCTGGGCTTTTTAATTTCATTCAGTTCTTAGCCCCGGCTGTTATCCGTCATGCATACGTTTCTAAAAAGGACATAAGCGCCCTATGATATATTTGCTGCGTTGTACCCCGAAATGATAACTTTGAGCGGTATAGGAACTGCAGTGCCAAAAGGATGGGATGTACTTGTTTGCTGTGTCGCACGACATGTCTGTAAGTATAGAAGTAACAATTGCACGTCTTGGAAAGTGAAGTAATGAGGCGGTTGTCAGTTGAGCTTGCGATGGATCATAAAAGACATACTTATTACTCGCAATCGATCAGCTCCATAATCTTTTCTTTATTGATAGGCTTTTCCACAAAATTGATGACGCTATTATAAGAAAAGGCCCTGTTTTTAATTTGAGGGGTGACTTCGGAGGTTAATATGATTACCTTGATGTTTTCAAGGAGGTCAGATTCTTCAATGAATTCCAGTACCTGCCAGCCGTTAATTACAGGCATGTTTATATCTAGAAAAATAAGGAATTTCTCCTGGGGACCATCCGATTGTTTTAGCTTTTCAATTACTTCAAATCCATTATAGTAGGAGATGGGCTGGATTTCAGAATTACTGTTCCGCAATAGAAAATCGAGGATGAAATGATTTAATCTGTTATCGTCAACTATTAATGTGTGCTGGTGCATAGGCAAGCTATTTAAATTTAAAATTTGAAAAGGGAGTTTCCTGATCTACTGCAGCAATGCTCCCGCAGTTTTTCACTATGCTGGTCAGTTTAAATTGTTATGTTTTCAGCTTAGGGAGTGTTGCAGAGTTAAATTTACGCAATGTATATGGTTTCGTTACAGTGAATTTGGGCATGATTACTGTTGCTTTGGGCAATTGAACGCATATTTATCTTTTGATAGAAAGAAAGTATGTATGATATCAATCTCCCGGCTCACCGAGCATCATTTTGTGGGCTGGCCAAGCTTTAGAAAACGCTGGCTTTTTCGCTGGGAATGTGAGCAATAACGGTTGTTCCTTTATTGATTTCTGAGTTTATCTCAATTTTTCCATTTAGCTTTAACAGCGCCCTACGTACACTGTATAGTCCAAGTCCTGTGCCTTGCGCCTGATTACTGGCATTACAGAATGAAGTGAAGATATTTTCAATGCTGTCAGGCGGGATTCCGATCCCATTGTCGCCGATTGAAATTACCGCTTCCTTGCTATTCGCGGTTATTAGCATCTCGATGTTTTTGTTTGGATTTTCTTTCTTTTGATATTTAAATGCATTTGAAAGAAGGTTATGCAGGATCAACTCGATCAGCGTTCTGTCACAATGGAACATTTCTTCCTGTTTTATGGAAATACTGAGGGAGAGATTTAGATTTTGGATGGAGATCTTATAAAATTCTCTGATATTTTGTGCAATTTCATGAAAATCAATATGTGTTATAAGCAGTTCCCCTTTTCGCATTACATAATATTCGCCCAAGCTTTTTATATATTTTCCCAGTGACGTCAGGGAAGCATCCATTACGTTCAATAATTCATAGACCTTTTCAATATCATGGATTTCTTTACCCAGACTCAGCGCGGCACGGACACTTAAAATTGGTTCCCTGAGATCGTGGCTTACCGTGTACGCAAATTTATCAAGTTCGGCGTAAGCTTTTTGGAGCTGCTGGTTTTTTAGTTCGAGCATTGTGTTTGCCGTGTAAAACTTATTTGCTTCTGAAATTGCGGATATGACTTCATCTTCGATCCAGGGTTTGCTTAGAATTCTGAATATATTGGCCCTGTTTATGGCGTCGATAACGGTGTTCGTTTCCATGGTCGCCATCATAAGTATCCGGATAGGTTTTGGATATAATTCTTTTATTCGTTGAAAAAAATCAATGCCTTGCTCACCTTGTGGTTGCTGATCGCAAAATATAATTTTGATGTGTGGATTGCTCTGCAGCAGTTTCTCAGCTTCAACGGTAGATGACAGCGTATGTATGTAGACATCGGAACTAAAACTTGCATTAAGCACTGTTAAAATAGTTGGTTCCTGGTCAATATAAATTATTTCGTCCATCGTTAGGGGCCTATATTTTCATACCTGTGTAATCCATATTATAAAATTCACCATTTGAGATATGGGTTTAATGATAACTCAAATAGCAATTCACTGATTTTTATATCCTTTTTGATTTAGCTGGCTGTATTTTAAAAAAATAATTTCCCGCTGGCAATCAACCGCTATGAAAATAAACTTTGAGCTAGCTAGACCGATAGTTTTGATCCAGACTAATTTGTTTACTTATTTAAGTTTTGTTTAAATAGCAAAATTAAGTGTAGTTTATGGCTTAAGAATTTTGTTTTTGGGCATTAATCATTTGTATTCGGGCAAAATTTCGGGAAAATTTCTGCCAGCTATATTTTATTGCTAAATTCTTTCCAGTAACCAAAATAATGAAGAATATTCTAACAATAGTTACAATAATATGCAAAAGGGTGAAAGAGGTATTCCCTAGAATGTGGTATATATATAAAAGTAATCTGGGCTGAGCGCAGTTTATCCATATGTTTAATGATCTCGTTTTTATTTGAGCTATTTAATAATAATTCTATGAAAGTTATTCATGTAAGTGTCGAATGTTTTCCAGTAGCTAAAGTAGGAGGTCTCGCTGATGTAGTTGGCGCATTACCCCGTTATCAACGGAAATTTGGTATTAGTTCAGAAGTTGTCTGTCCATATTATATAACTCCTTTTACCAAGGAGCATGACTTCGAGGTTATCTTTGAAGGTGCGTTTAGGCAGGGAGGTGACCAGATTCCATTTACCGTACTTAAGGAAAAGTCGGACGTCCTTGGTTTTCCCATTAATCTGGTACATATCCCCAATATATTGGACCGTGAAAAGGTTTATTGTTATCCTGATGAAGCTGAGCAGTGGATTGCATTTCAGCTTGCTTTTCTTACCTGGCTAAGAAGCCTGGCGAAATATCCTGAGGTCGTGCATTGTCATGACCACCACGTTGGATTGATCCCTTTCTTGATGAAATGGACTTCGGAGTTCCGATCGCTTGCTTTGATAAAATCTGTTATCACAGTACACAATACTCAATCCCAGGGATGTTTAAATTGGGATAAAAGTGCATTATTGCCCGAATTTGAACGGTGGAAATCGGGGTTGTTGGATTGGGATGGTGTAATCAACCCTCTTGCTAGCGCAATAAAGTGCTGTGATGCATTTACAACTGTTAGCCCTGGATATTTTAGCGAATTACAACAGCGTGCAAACGGACTTGAAAGTCTATTCCGCTTGGAGTCCTTGAAGGGGTTTGGCATACTCAATGGAATAGATGAGCACTACTGGAACCCAAGTAGCGATCCGCTAATTTTTAAAAATTATAGTAGATCTTCTGTGACCTCCGGTAAAAAGGCAAATAAGAAATCTCTCTGTGAGAAGGAAAGTCTGTACACTATGCCGCATCTGCTGGCCTACATTGGCCGGTTTGTGGAAGAGAAAGGAGCGGATCTCTTACCAGAGATTATCGAGGAGCTTTTTGCGTCGCCGTCAAACAATCTATGTGTGTACATCCTTGGTTCCGGAAACGAAGTGATTGAGGATAGGTTGGAAGTTCTTTTGGCAAAATATCCGAAGAGATTGGCAGTTTTTTTTGGTTACGATGAAGGCCTTGCCCATGAAGTTTACGCTGCAGCGGACCTATTGTTAATGCCTTCAAAGGTTGAACCTTGCGGGCTGAATCAGCTTTACGCTATGAAATATGGTGCAATCCCGGTTGTAAGAGGAACCGGCGGATTGTGGGACACCGTGACGGATGTTGACCGGTCCATAGATGGATCTGGATTTGTTTTTCGGGATTCTCAGCCTTCAGATGCCGTTAATGCTATCCGTCGGGCATTAAACACCATCGGAAATGCAGACAAAGTAAAGACGTTAAGGAACCGGGGAATGTCTTTGGATTTTTCCTGGGATAAACCGGCAAACGAGTACATTGACTTATATAGGCAAATAACAAATTAAGCTAGGTATTACCAAAGTTCCAACTTTATTGCGCCATGTACGTTGAATTCGTTTTTTTTCCTTTGGCCCGGCAATAAAAAAATATGAGTAAGCCCATATTTAGCTGTTTTATGAAGAGAGTGTCTGCTCAATGCGGATGCTCTCACTTTTTATCGTAAAATGTGCTTTTGATTTTTTGCTGTTACAACCAACTGGTCACTTTATCAGTTAAAATTATTGTTCAGATTGACTTGGGATCTTTTTGCTCCTATACTCATTAGGGGTCATATTTGTACACTTCTTAAAAAACACATAAAAGTAATTTACATCTAAAAAGCCTAGGTCAGAGCTTACTTGTTTTAGGTTCATATCTGTTCTGTGTAAAAGCATTTTAGCAGCTTCGATAATATGATCGTCGAGAAGCTGCTTAGGGCTCTTGTTAAATACAGTTCTGGTTATATTGGAAAGCGTTCTCTTGCTAATTAGCAATTGATTAACATAAAAAGTCAGTTTTTTTTCCTTTCTAAAGTTAGTGGCAATGAGATTGAGGAATTCATTTGCCGTTCTCTGCGTGTACGTATTGAAATTGAACTGTGGTTGGTTTGCAACCATCTTTTCCATGACCATTTTATAGAAAATTACCATTTGGCAAAGAATAGAGGCAACAAATTTATCACTTAACTCATGGTCTTCGTGCTCTTGGTAATTTTTAACAATAAAAAAAAGCTGGGATAAATATTTAATTTCATTTTCATTGAATTCAAACTCATAGTTGTTCTGAATTCTCTCTTCGAACAAGACTCTAATGATCGGATCGGGGAGTAGTGTTTTATTGAAAAAAAAATAGGATCTGTCAATGTTCACCTGGTCAGTTTTTAGAACTGGCGGTTCAATAATTTGTGCTATTTGGCGAAATCGTTTGAATCCTAGTGCTGTGACTTCAATTTCCACCATGATATCATAGTCTATATTGTATTTTTGTCCGTCACATATCAATTTATTTAATTCTAATCCTGTTGCTAACCAGTAATTCTTTCTATTCATATTTTAATGAGTAAGCATATACATCGTATAATGCTTTTGGTAATTTTGGACTAAGTATTTGTACTTCTATTTTACTATTTTTCAACAAAGGTGATGTAAGATTCACTGGATGGATGCCAATAAATCCTTTTAAACTCTTAAGTTAAGTTTGTTTGCCTTCAACAAAGATATGTCAGTCAATTTGGTGTGTAGCTCTAATGTGTTTTGGATACATATTTTGGTTGCAAGATCAAGCTCATAATATCTGATGTATAGAAGTCATTCGAATTGGCAGTAGTAAGTGCTGCTTTTTAAAGATTCCATGATTTTATCTTATTCCCAAAGCCGAAGACTATATTTCTCCCTTAGTGTATGAGCGCCGATAATGGCAATAGAATTAAATAGCATTTGTATGCATTCTAACCTACGACCCATCTATATGTGCCTAAAACATATAATGTAACAATAATGTAACAAAAATAGTGCAATGTTTTCTTAAACTCTATGTTTATTCGAGAATAACTACTTTGAAAATGAGCAAAAATTACAGTTATTGTTGAACTATATCTCATTTATTATGTATAATACATTATGTGGTTTTTAATTTGTGATCTATTAATTAGTAGTTCTTTGTTGGTTTGTTAGTAATAGGTAGTCTGAAATCGATGGGTGATATGAAATTTGAAATGCAGCGATAATTTTTTGCATTAAGGATTCAATATCTGCCTAAATTTATTTGTATAAAAACTACGCCATGAAAAAACCTAGTTTGCACGCACTACGGTACTATGCTCTCTTCAGTTTTCTATTTAGTTTTGCTATTTGCCGCCTAACTTAAGAAACGGTCGTATATCATTATGTAAAATATAAACTCGTCGCAAAAGACGAGGCTACATTGCTCTAGAGCCAATCTGGGATCTATTGAGATGAACGACTGGAACAGTACAGTTATACAACCGGGACTTTTCTACATATTGTATTATCGACTTAGACCTTGATAAATTCTTTTTATCGGGTAATAAATGCTGCACAGGTTACAAAGCAGATTTACACAATACGCGACTTATCATTATCCCTTGGAGAAACAGAACAGATTTGTTAGTTTAGATTTTCAATGATCTGCCATGATTTCAATTCATAATTGTAGGACATGAGCCAAGAGGATTCCCCCATTCGTTTTCCTTTTTCATTCAGATATTCACCTACCATGATTGTAACTACAGGTGTAACTGTTCTCAATATTTTAGCGTATGCTTTTTCGCCGGTACTAAGCTCAACTACTGCTGGACTGCTTGCTGAATTTATAGCAGGTTCAAATAAAAATTTTGCAGTACAACCGACATGTAGGCTTTTCGCTTGAAAGATGATTCCGTTCATAACGCTATGTTTTTAAGGTTATTAAAATCACTTCTGCAAAGAATCTCTACAACATCAAAATGATCTAAAAAAGCCCTATTGTAACAAAACGTTTACAAATCAAGATTGTTTTAAAATATAGTGAAACATGATTTAAATATTACATTTTCATTTTCATATCGGTAAAACGATTGGGCTTTTCGGTACAATCTTTCCAGATTTAGGACAAGGAATTTTTTTAGCATAGGGGATTTTACTATAAATTGCTATTTAGATGGGTTTTGTGATGATGTTGATTCTCAATCTGCTTACGGTTTTCGAGCAGTATTTGATATCCGGATGCACAAGTGGCGCCGGTACTTTTGCGTGAGCAATTGAAGCGGCAACCTTATGTTTTTGCAAAAGATAAAGCGGAAAGCGCATACGACCGAGGTATCGGAGGTCGGCACGGCCAATAAACTTTTAAGGCAATGTGAAAAGTTTAGTGTCTCGGCAGAGAGTAAGAATTGATTATATGTTTACCCATGCTATACAGCAGGCTTTGGGCGAAGGATTTGAATTTTTCTTCTAGGGTATTGATCGTAGCATCCACTTTTGCAGGGGATAAGCTGGCACCGTTGTTATCCCTAAATGCCTTCAAAATACCGATATATCCCTTTATATAATTATAAACTTCTGTATCCACTATAGTCTTGAATTCCAGTAAATCACGTAGCTGTTGTGTAGCCTTATCGAGGATGGAACTGCATCTGCAAATTTTGCATCCATAAGGATATCTTTCATTTTTCTTACATCCTGTGTGTCGTACTTAGCATCAAATACCGATGAGAATTTAGAAGGGGTATTTGCAGTAATTTACATATTTCGGTTTTACTCACCTTAATACCTCTTTTGATTACTTTAGCCTTGGGTTGGAGTAGCTTGATGGCATCTGCATGCTTCATGTTCAGCTCATTTAACTGGCGATAAAAGTCGACTCTTACCTTGATTTCCTCATAGAACTTCTTTAGCTGTTCCGCTTCGAAATGGGGACCGTTAGGACTCTGAAAATTGACGGCCAGGGAGACGTCTTTTTTGTCCTTGATCCGTTGTGATGACATGTTAACCAGTGAAGTTCGGTTCTGGAAGAGTCCTGCCTGTTGGATTATAGTATTGATGGTTCCGGATATCGGATTACTATTGGCCAGCGTCTGCACAATAGGGTTATTAATTATAGCGCTCATTATGCTTTTAAATCTCCTTTCGAAAGCTGTGTTTTCTGTTGTATTTCCAGAATATTTTGGCAAAAGGTTTTTTGATGCCGATGCGATCGCCATGTCGGAAAAGAAGTGCCAAGAGAGTTGGATGTTGGGTTGTTAATGTCGGTAGGGATTATTGTGATGTCCGCTAGGGTAAGTAATTTTATGGAATTTAGAAGAGTGCTTTCGATCTGTGTTCCATTTTCCAGACCGGATCGAATGAGGGTCATACTGCTTCTGAACCGTTCGGTTGCATTTTTATCCTGAAGTCTCATTTCTGCGAATCTCGTGTCCTCCACCGATTTTTCGAGGGCAGCGACGCGTGTTTTTAGGTCATCCGTATGATTAAGTTTAGTAGAACTTGCAGATGGGTCCCTCGCGACTGCCCGGCCAATGAGCACCGTCATTGCCAAGGACTTAATAGATTTTTCATAAAATAAGGTTTTTAGCTCTGTATGTCTAATTTACAAAATTATGGTTCGGAAAGTAGAAATTTAATAAAACTATAAAATAGGAAAAATATTAACGAGGGTTACGAGTGATTTCGCGCATGATTGACCTTTTACTTATTACACGGTGTTACTTGACATAAGAAATAATTTAAATAGTGACTGTCTCCTTAGTTAGATAGAACATATGCAGCTTTTAAAATATTGACATTTTAAGGTAGTGTAAAAATTTGCGCATAAAATAAGATAATGATGTAGCTATTGTTTTATTTTGTTAAATTTGTCTAAAACCAGGTAGTATAAATCTATATTACTAATAGCCGTGAAAATCTATGGTAAGTATTTTAAAAAATAATGAAAAGCTTACTCCATATTTCTTTTATACTAGATTTCTTAAGGATGTTGCCAATTCTATAATAACAGAGGGTGGAATTTCTTTCAAGTTGGTCGAAAATGGAGATTCGCAAATATTTGATTCAAATTATAATATTGAACCTATTACTATTCCTTTGTTGCTGAGCTTAACAGAACAATTAAGTAAATTCTATAAAAAACCTATAAATCTATCTTTATATAATAATCAAGCTACTAAACATGTTCTTAATTTTTTATATAAAAGTGATTTCTTCTATATTGCAGGTGATAATACAAATCCATATCATCCACATGGTAGGAAAATTCTTAATTTTAAGCAAGAATATTTAGGAGATTTTATTGCAAACCGACCACGGTCTGACCATAGAGTTCGTTTTTACTCTTTATCAGAAAATAATCTAGCTCAAAAATTAGAAGAATATACAGCCGAAGATGACAAAAGGGACTTTTTAATTTCCGAGTATAGCTATATTGTTAGGGATCATTTCCAAGATTTGCTATTTGATAATGCTAATACAGCAGACAAGATAGATTTATATATTGAAATTTTGTCTGAATTAATTACTAATGGGGTATTGCACTCGAGATCAAATACTTTTGCATTAATGTTTGTGAATAAATTTGCAACAAAATTTTCAATTTCTGATAATGGTATAGGATTGGTTGAATCATTAAAATCAAAATCGCCGGATTTTCTTTATGAACCATTGGAATTGATTAAAAGATTACAAGAATTTACCATACTCAAAATCAATACAAAAATTCTAGAGAATTTCAATTATATTATTGAAACCTTATATTATTCCTCACTTAAAGATCGGAGAGGATTATTTGATCTAATGTTATCAGTTGTACTAAAATCCAATGGATATTTTAGGCTGCATTGCGACAATGCCCAGATCATTATTTCTAGCAGAATGCAAAAGGAGTTAATTGATTTAGATCACCTTCGAAATCAGTTGTTCGATATTCATCGGAAATTATTAATCAATGGTGATTCAGTTGTATCAGAAATGCCTCAAATGACAGCATTAAAAGAATCTATTTTAGATCATTTCGTTTTGCTCTATCAAAGAATCTGCAATAAATATAATGATGACCACAAATTTTCTTCGGTCAGATTTTTCAATGTTAAATTTCGAGGTGTGCATATCGAAGTAGAAATTCCAAACAATTAAATATGATAGTTTCGCAAATAAAAGATGCAAACTATTTATATTTTAGTTTGCATGCAGAAGAGGTCTTTACCTCTAATTACATCAAAGATAATGACGAAGGGATTTTTGTTGGCAGCCTGCAGTATGAAACGATTTGTAGACTTTTAACGCACCTACAGAAAGAACAAGATCCAGAAATAAAATATATAATACTTGACTTTAGACACATCGTCCATATTCAAAATAATATTTTAGAAAAAATCATTGAGATCAGAAGATTGGATTATAAACTGATATTTAAAAATATAATTGCTGATTTAATTAAGGCACTTTCCTTGGAGGCGATTGATAACCCTAAAAATATACTGAATGGTAACAATGGTTATGACATATGCTACTTTTTTCATGGGGAACTTGATGAAATTTATGAAGTTGAGCTAAACGCCAATTCCATATTTAAAAACTATTTTAAAAAGCTTTTAAAAGACAACTACATTCAGACCTATGATAAAAAACATGCTTCATCCTTTGTCTACCTACATTCATTCATCGATCTAAAGAAGTTAATTAGTCTTGAAAGACCATTTATTTATTTTGCTTTATACAAGCTAGCAGTGAAAATATACAGTAAATGGTCTGACAAAATTAATAGTGGTCCTATCTTGGTTGGACAAAGTTTAACGAGTACTTTCATAGTGTCAGTTTTGTCGAAATTATTAAAGTTGGATATTCTTATTTTTGACAAGATAGGGCCAATTAATAAACTGTACAATAAACTTGAAAAACACAATTTTGAAAACAAAAAATACATTATAGTATCTGATCTTGTATGTTTAGGAACGGAGGTTAAAATAACAAAAAATCTTATAGAATTTTCTGGAGGAAAATATTTGGGAAATGTTTCATTGGTCAAGATAGAGACATTGACAAGAGAGGATTTAAATCTGGATAATATTGACAGGACGATTGCCATATTTTCAGTTTCTGAAAGTAATAACAAAGACTTAGGATACTATATTTATACCAATTTAAAGCCATTAGATGAATAGAATAGTTTTACATATTTCAGATTTACATGTATCATTAAACAAGGTTTTAGGTGGAGGTGCAGCTAAAGTGAATTATAGCTTAACTACATCTTCAGAAACGGAATCTGCCTTTGGATATATCGAAAAATTCACAAAAATCATCAAGAATGACTATTTGGATGCAAAGATTTATCTTCTAATTACTGGCGATATCACCAACGCCGGAGAAGTAAAAGAATTTGAATTCGCAACGAAGTATATTTTAAGAATTATTGAAGATTTAAATATTGATAAAAATAATATTTTATTGATACCAGGTGATCATGACTTGAATAGAAGAGAATTACAAAGTTTTTATGCAGAGCATGATACTCCATCAAAAGAATCAGTCAATAACGCAAAATATGCAAATTTTGCCAAATTTTATAAAGAGTTACTTGATAAAAATTTTGATCCCAATAAAGTAATTTTCGATACCCTTGTTGTTGAGGACAAAATTTTGCTTCTAGGCCTAAATTCTTGTATTGATATTGATTTACAGCAATTGGACGGCAGTATCTCTATTGCTGATTTTGAAGAAGAATATAAAAGCATTCCTATTGAGGGTAAAAAAGTTATTGCTTGTACCCACCATAATATGACTTCTGCATTTGATAATAGGCATGGGGGGCAATGGCTTTTAGAAAATAGGAAAAGGGTTGTCAGCAAGTTAACGCAATATGACATCAATTACATCTTCTGTGGAAATGAGCATATATGTAGTTCAAGGCCAATATCAAGTGCGGAAATAACTGTGAGTGATTCTGGTTGTTTGACAGCATTAGACGACGATGCAACTTTTAAGATTTATCCTATCGAAATTAATGATGACATAATTTTAAAGAATAAAATATATGGACTTTTAAAAATAAAAGATAATGATTTTGGTGACGAGTGGGATATTAGGAGGAACAGCTCAATTCATCAAAAAGAGGAATACATAATTTTCCAGAAAGATCCTCCAGCAATGGAAGCAGAAATAATTGAGATTATGGGGGAAGATATTCTATCTCTAGATGACAGTTTGGAATTACAAATAT
Organism: Sphingobacterium sp. Ag1; assembly: GCF_000988325.1. NCBI lineage: Bacteria > Pseudomonadati > Bacteroidota > Sphingobacteriia > Sphingobacteriales > Sphingobacteriaceae > Sphingobacterium > Sphingobacterium sp. Ag1. Next base: position 876,062 of record NZ_LBGU01000044.1, read on the forward strand.
CTTCAGCAGAAAGTGTTAGTGATCTTATTTATTATAATCCAGAATTCACAGATATTTTATATGATAAAGTAAAAGAGCTTAAAATTTTCCATACGGGGCATTATCATTATAGTGAAACTTCACGAACCCATAATTGGATCGATGTATCGAAACTAATTGAAAATAGAAACAATTTAAATTTTATAAAGAATGCAATCGTAGATGTTTTGGAGAAAAAAATCGGAGAAAATAATGTTGACATGATAATTGGTTTGGGCTATGAAGGAAATGTAATTTCAACAAAAGCTGCTATAAAATATAATAAGCCATACACTTTTTTGCCATATTCTTACAGGCATGATGAGCATCATGAGTCTGAACGGTTACTAAATTTTGAGAATAATGGCTTGTATAAGAACGTGCTTATTGTCACCGACGTAGTAAACGATGGCAGAACAATACGAAAGTTAATTAGAAAGAGACAAGATGATTTTTTTCAAAAGGTAGACAAAATTTTTGTTATCTCTCTTTTTTACACCGGTACACACCATATTAATAGTCACATCTTAAATTATAGTTTTTTAGAATCATTAGATGGTTATGATCTTTCAACGGATGAGGTAGTTAATAAAATTGAATTCTATTCCGTAAAAAGTTTAAAGGTTGAAAAATGTCCTTATGGTAAGGATTTTAGAGAAAAGTGCTTTATTTACAGTGACGAACTGAGTTGTGTAAATCTTTTCTATGATGAAACGAAATACGTTGCGCAATAGATTTGTACATTTAATGTATAGTGGAGGCCTGATATAAATATTAATTTAGTGATGAACGAAGAGGAAATAAGAGGAAAGTTGTTGCTACCTTATATAGAGGATCTGGGGTTTAACCTGTCCGAAATTTCTTTAGAATATAAGTTTAAAATTAGACTAGGCAAAAAGGTTCGTCCTATTAACGGTAGGTCTGATATCCTTTGTAAAAGAAACGGAACAAATCTATTTATTGTAGAGTTGAAGAATGATTCAATTTTAATTGATCAAAATGATATAGAGCAGGGAATATCATATGCTAGGGCCCTGGAAGGAAATATTGCCCCTTTCACAATAATTACCAATGGAAAGGATACAAAGGTTTTCGATTCAGTGTCAAAAGAAGAGCTGACTGGTAAAAATATAGCAGAACACTCTGAATTTTTTAAAAATGGCTATTCTTTATCGATGGACGAAGATCTTCGAATAAGATATGAGGCTTTAGCTAAGTTTATATCCTTTTCTTCCGAAAATTTAAGATTGTTTTGTAAAGCTCAGGTCCAAGATAGGATGGGCCCTATTATGGGATCGATACATTCGCCCTCTGCTAAATTCATAAGAGAACTTTATAGTGAGAGGGAAGACCTTTTTGCACATTTTGATAATTTCCTGAATTCCGACGCAAAGATTTATGCGATTGTGGGTGCGGCTGGAGTTGGAAAAACAAATTCTATGTGCTCACTCGCTCTACAAAGTCTGGAAGACAAATTCGTGTTTTTCTATAATGCGGCATTGTTACACAAATCTCCCCTTGAGCATATTGCACAAGATTTAAATGTTGTTTTTTCGGGAAAGAGCGACAGTGGTCTGGTACTTAAGAAGCTTAACGAGTTAGGCAGAAGCATCAACAAAACAGTTCTTATTTTTATTGATGCAGTAGATGAAAGTACAAATCAAAATATCTCATATGAATTAAGTGAAATAGCACTATCCTGTAGAAATTTTGACAATATTAAAATTTGTATCAGCTGTAAATTAACCATTTGGGACGGCATTTTAAAGATAAATGGAACAAAATCACACCTCCATGAAGAACTAGAGAAATATCCTGAGATTACCAATCTTCCACTAGATAAAACAGGGTTTTTGTTGGAGGACTTTACGGAATCGGATCTGATAAAGATCATTCCCAAGTATGAAAGTATTTTTGGATTTAAAGGCCCTATCTCAAAGAGTCTGTTGAATGAATTGAAAAATGGATTCTTTTTAAAAATCTTCAGTCAAGTGTATAAGGGTAAAGAGGTTCCTGAAAAAATTAACGATATAAAGTTAATACGAACTTATTTGCAGGAATCACTGGAAAAAACAGAAATTGGTATACAACCTGCGTTAAGAATACTTTCAAAAATAGGAAAAGTGTTGCTGAACAGTAAATACACTTCCCATGAATCGCGTGATGACAATGGGATCGATATAAACAATATTCTGAAAGGTCTTAAGCTTAGTGTCAACGAAAGTCTGTCTGAGGATTTATTCTCAAGAAATATTTTGATTAGATCAAACAAGGAAGATTCATTCAACATATCATTTTACTTCTCAAAAATTCGCGATTATGTTATTTGTTTTCATAGTTATAAATTGAATAAATTAAGCGATGATAAGTTCTACGATATACTTGAAAAATTTTATCAGAATTATATCGGTCAGAGCGCGCTCGCTTTTTATATGGAAAATGCATCTTTTTCCCATAGAAGAACATTATCACAATTTAAAAAAGACAAAGCGGTCAAGTATGTTAGAAAGTACAATAAATATTTAGATAAACATTTTAAGAATACAAAAGCTCTGTTTGACCCAAAGACAAATGGAGAAATAGGAATAATCCTTTCTAATGATGAATTACATGAAAATGGCTATGCGCTCTACCAAATACAAGCGAATTCTTCGGATAAAATTAGACTTGAGGATCTTAAAGATCCTTTTTCAGAAGATAACTATTGTTACTTTCTGAATCTGGGAGTAAGTTGTGTACATGGAAGTAATCAGGAATTTTTAGTTGCTGACACGCAAAAGATCGTGAAGCAAAATGTACTTAAACAATTAAGGGAACTGATGAAAAAAGGCCGGTTACCGAATTATAGTTCCGATTTATTGCTGTTAGAACAGGTATCATTGCTATTATACTATTATCATAAAAAACTTAATTATAATTATAAAATAGACGATTACTATATTCCAAGGTTTGAACGAATATATCCTATAAACCTCAAAGAACTTAAAGATAAAATTTATCTGTTTAAAGTCTTCCATCATTTTAGAAATAGGGAAGGACTCTTCTCAGAAGATTTGGACATTGCTGTGGAAAAGGCTTTAGCGGAAAACTTTATCGTACCAGATCTAAATACAGTAGGAGATTTTCCGCCATTTGAAGAACTCGATAAGATCGTAGATGTTTTATTAGAAAGGGGATATACAATAATAGAAAATCACCATCTGCCTTTGCCGGACAAATCTGTTTGTGAGGCAAAGGAGTTTGAACAAAGCACTAAGGGGAGAAATTTAAATCAGTTGAGAGCTTATCAATTTAGTCAAACACAGGCTGAATTATATACTGAATCCTTTTTCAATCATGTTGAATTGTGTTATAAAAGTTTTGTGGAAGAAAATTTTCCAGCTTATAAAAAAGAGTTCCAGTTTTATAACAATTGTCCGCACGAATACTTCTTTTATTGTGATAAAGATGGCTTTCGCGGTCGTGGATTTTTTGGCTATAGACCTTCAAAGCAGGGTCGGGTAGGCGTTCATATCAGTAAAATTCCTGCAGATGAAGTTTTTAGATCGGAACTGGCTCATAAAGAGGCCGACATATCTGTTCTCAGGGGATTTTCATTTGGTCAATTTATTTATAATGATAATGTTTTGAACCATAGACATACTTTTTATGACTTCAGAACTCCTGAGGTCGATAAATTCTGTGTTTTAAGAAACTGGACGTACAGGTTACTTGAAGATGATATGGAGAAGGTTTTTAAAAATTATGATGTTTAGTGAGTTAGATATCAAAATTTTCTTTTGAGTTACTACGAAGTTAGGACAATAGAATTCAATTTGACTTTTCCATTTTATCGATATAGTTGTTTAGAATATTCTCATTTCGCTGCAAGCTGCTTAAATTGACCTAAGGTTTTTTAAAGAGCGGAATATGTAGGGTGGTCAATGTGCTTTGGGATAAGAACAGAAATGTATAAAATACTACGTGAGCGATTGAAGGGAAAATCACGCAGCGCAGCGGGGACTTGGAGCGGAAAGCGCGGTCAGCCATCAGGCACGTCCATCTGAAAAATAAAATGTTCTCGTTGTTACATCGTTAAAAAGGGTAAGAAGCGAACTGAATGGCGATTCAATGTCCCTGATTACGTTCTGAGCAACATGCATTCTTCATATTGGGATATTACCCAATCAGGGCCCGAATTGTCGTCAAAAATAATTAATTTGCAACTAATAGCATAATAGCCATTGTATTTGTTTTCAGATCCCTATAAAAATACTTTTGATGAATAAGATAGACTGGAATTCCTTTAGAGTTAAAAATGAGAATTACACCAAAGCGTTTGAAGAATTATGCTACCAGATTTTTTGCAGAAAGCATAAATTTGCGGAAGGCATTATGGCCGATTTCAATCAGGCGGGGCTGGAAACCTATCCAAAGAAATCTGTATCAACAAAAAAAATCGTCGGCTTTCAGTCCAAGTTTTTTGATAGACAGACCGATTACGTCCAGATTAAAAAATCAATTGTAAAAGCACTGAATTTATTCGGGGACAAACTGGATGAGATCACGATTTTTCTGAACTCAAACGCTAAATTAACCTCAGACGGAGCAAAGGAAATCGTTTATCTGTCTGGTAGACAAAATGTTATCATTAATTGGTTTACTCAAAGTAATTTTGAGATTGCCCTGAATCAGCCCCATAATTTGGATCTTGCCCAGCTTTACTTTGGTACTGGCGATGAGGGGAACTTCATCAAAAGCAATATTTCAATAGCGGACTCCAATTTTATACAATCTTCAGGGTTCCTGGATCTGCCGATTGTGAGGCTTCCCGGCAAAGAACTGACTGAATTAAAGCTTATGGCAAAGCTCTCCATGCTCACAGGAAATGCCGGTTCCGGAAAGAGCGTTCTGATCAAATATTTGTTTTTCAAGTATGCTAAATTGTTCGGGACAAGAAGCGTATTTGATAAGAATCATATTTTGCCCATGCTGGTCAATCTTAAGGATTGTTATTCCGACAGCCTGGAAAACCTGATCAGGCAACGCCAGAAAGATTACCGGATTCGGAATCAAAATATCCGCTTTATCTATATCCTTGATGGGCTGGACGAACTAAACAGCCAGCATGCGGACCTCACGCTGCGGTTTGTAAAAAGGCTTTCAGAAGTACACAGTACGGATAAAATTATGATCTCCTGTCGCAGGGGAAGCCTTAATAAGCTTACAGTCAATGATTACTTTGGTTCATTTGACAGTTATGATATCAGTGACCTGACTTTTGTGGACCTCGAACGGTACTTCCAGCAGAAAGATAAACAGGAAAAAACAGATAAACTGTACCTGCTAAGAGAAAGGAACAGTCAGCTTATTGATGGAATCACGGACATTTTCCTGGTTAAACTGCTATGGGATACTATTAATGATATTACAGAAAATACGACGATCATTGATCTGTTGGAATTGAAAATAAACGGGCTACTGAAAACAGTACACCACCGTCAGGACCTTGAGGAGCTTAACTTACTGGTTCCGAAGGAAAAGGAAATCATCAGGATCAACGAAAAATTATCCTACCGTTTCTCTAAAAAATACCAGTATAGATTTAAACATTCCTCTATCGGCAAATTTTTGAGTAAGGAGTTCCCGCAGCTGGACTTCAAGGATATCAACAGGATTGCAAGCTACACTTTAAATACATTTTTTGATAAGAGCGCAGGGGATCAGAACAATGATACGTATATCTATCAGCACCGAAGGTATCAGGAGTATTTCTTTGCCAGAAGACTTAAGAAAAAGTTTGAAAGGGATATGGGGATTATCCGCAAGACTGGCATTGTCCTTAGCCCAGATTTCTTTGATGATATCTTTATGAAGTACCTGCAGAAAGAGTATACAAAAACAAATGACTTTACTGCCCTGGCTTTGCTGGCAAGTATCAGGTTTTATCAGAAAAACGGTGATCAATGGTATATCAGTGAGTCATTGCAGTTTATGAATGCCTTAGCTTGTCAGAAACCAAGAACGCTGGAGTTTTTGTTAAATGACGATATACTGAATACCAAGAGTTACATCTATGGAACATATCAAAATGCGCTCAAGTTCTTTGAAAAAGGAAAAAAGGATGCGGCTTTAAGCGTCATTGAGAAGTGCAGTGGAAAATTCGGGAGATTTGAAAATACCACTGAAATGAAAGATCTTGAGGGGCAACTGTACTACAAATTCGCTATTCAGGAGGAGGGATCTAAAACCTATGTTGGATTCTTCTTAAAAAATTATCGCAAATCCTACAAGGACTTTGATACATACTCCAATTCACTGCTTGATAATCAGTCCCCCATGGAATATGCGATAAAATCTTATTTTAAGGTAGGCTTAAAGCATTTTAAAGAGCAAATGACCACACTGGTTAGGGAGCTAACGGGTGTCGAACTCTGCTTTTTACTGGACCTGTTGTCGACCGTGGAGTTTTTGCCTCTGTTTTTTGATAACAAAGCATTACAGGAGGCTATTTCAGACCAGCTTGCCAGCTACAGGAGAAGGCCCATTCTTGACAATCTATCCGTTTTTTTCTTTAGGACAGTTCTGAAAAAAACAGTTACAGAGAAGCAGGTAGATGAAATATTTGCGCTTCTTAGACCAAGCCAGGGTCATGTTCGGGAATTTAGTTTCAAGAGGCTTATCCATCCGTTTGCCCTGAGCTATTTTATAGCTGGTGACGATAGGTTTATCCAGGAAGTGGATTTATCGACAAATTTCCCTGCATCGGATGATGTTGTTAAATACTCCGTACTGTATGATTTCTATTGCAAGGCTCTAGAGCAACCAATATCCTTTTCCAAAAATCTGGTCTCCTATAGAGACAGGTTTAAACATTTTTATCACAGTACGCCAAGGGTAAAAACGCTGCTTTCGGAGCTGTGGGCTTATATTTTTTATTTCTCTAAAGGAAACAGGACGGAATACCTGCAATTGGCCGGCGGACTTGCTTTCGATTTTGACGAGCTGGCTTTTTTGACCTGGCTCAACAAAATAGATGCGGAGAACTTTGCCAATATTGTCACAGAAACTGAACTTTTACCCTATGAAGATTCCCTAAAAAATTGGAAGAATGACTATTCGGAATATATTGACCGTTGCTTTATCCTGAGTGGAATGTATTCGCAGTTCAATATGGAGAAATCCATAAGCTATGTAAAAGAAGCTTTTCTCAATAGTAAACTTCGCCACGGGTGGAGGAAAGATATCTTTATTTCTGAATTTTTTAATGAGTCCTTTGCTAAAATCCTGTCGAAAAACTGGTTAACTAAGAACGAACTAAAGAAATATGCTGCATCGGTTTATACAATGAACTTACGGTTATATGAAATTACAGACCGGGATCATACGCGCTATGGAATTTTAAATTTTCTGGCAGCTATGGCCCCGTATGATCTAAAACTTTCTTATAAATATCTGGAAAAGTTTAAAGAAAAGAATCTCGAGAAACACGTCGAGAACCTGTCAATCATAGCCCTTTTGATACAGGACATTAAAAACAACGCAATTCCTTATCATAAAGTGGGTGACATCCTAAATAGTTGGAGATTCCGTAATAAGTATAAACAGTCCTTATTTAACGTCGAAATGGAAGTCCTTAGCACTGATTTTTATGATGATCAGGTCAAAAAGCTCTCCTTTGATAAAGCATATAATATTGTTGATATGGTAAAGGGTAAGTTTGATTATCAGGACGGGGTATTGGACAATTACTTTGAGTTATATGATTTTTACTGTACACTCTATGGAAAGAAAAATATATTAGTTACCAAAACAGATAGCTATGGAAGCGATAAGGACATCAGCCAAGGTGAATTTTCGGCGCTCATAGAGAAGGCCGTGGATCATAATGGTCTTCAGGACTTATGTTCCATGTACGGTAATTATCATAATAAAATCGAAATCAAAGATAAAGAGATATGGCGAAGGTGGATCGAAAAAATGGTATCCATCGACGGGAATATTGATTTGTTTATGGCTTTGACGGATAAACAACAATTCTTAACATCCGGTTTCTGGGGAATTTCCAATTCAAAATATTTCGAGCTGGGGGTGGCATGTTGTCTGGAAAATCCGAATACAAAAGACCAGATGGAATCTTTTCTGATTAATAACGGCGGCCATGGTTCTTTTTACAAAATGATCTACGTTTACGCAGCAATGAATGAAAAGGAAAAAGCCTTAGCCATGTTTGAAAAATTTCATCAATTTTGTCATTTTCTGATTACGTAAATACTGGGCTGCGAAGTTGAATGTTTCTAGGGACATTGTGAGCTTGATATGATTGACCTTGCGCATGAAAGGACCCAATAGACCTTTGACCTGGCTGCCAAAGTTCCAGTAAATGGCCCTGAATCACTTAGCGAGTCCTCTAGTAGATTTATCTTATTTAATGCTTTCAAAGAAGGATAATAGTGGAATCAAGTTTTCGACTGGAAGCCCACCATCCCCAGTGTGGGGGATTATAAAAATAAAGTACAAATGTCTGATATTGAAAAGTTTTTGATCTAAAAATACTTATATTTGTATAATGAACTTAGTTTATTGTAATTAAGATTTTAAGAGAATTAACAAGATAGACGAGTGTGTGGCCCATATGTGGCATCTTTCGATTTTCAATTTGTAACTAATTGGTTTATAAGTTGATATAAGGTTAGGTGGCAATCCCTCACTCTCCGCCAGGTGCAAATTTAAAGTTTTTAAAAAGCACTAAAAAATAGATAAATCCTGCAAAATCAATGATTTGCAGGATTTTTTTTGTTTATGGGAATTGCTAAAATTTTCAAAAACACTCATAATATTTGTGGCACATTCGTGGCACATTGAGTTTCTGCAAAAATGTGCCACAAAATGCCACATTGAAAACTGAAAAAATCTTTGGTTCGACATTTATAACCCTTAAAAAGTTTGATTATGTTAGAACAAAGTTATGGGCTAACCTTCTTTCTGAAGAGCCCAAGAGAAAAAAGCCGAAATATCCGCCTAGTCTATGTTCGAATTACGGTGGATGGAATTTCAAAAGAATGTTCCACAAAACGACAGTTGGATGTTACAAGATGGAACCAAAAGGAAGTGAAAGCCTATTTCAGGGAATGATGTTTATGTAGCGGGCAATAGTCTTGGGCATGCCGTATATTGGAAAAATGGACAGGAGATAAAGTTGGAAAAAGATGAAGCAGCTTCTAATCATGCTTATTCCATTATGGTTAAAAATGGCGACGTATATGTATCTGGTTTTTATAGATATATGTCCTCTGACGGGAGATGGCATGACTTAGCGAGGTACTGGAAAAACGGCCAGCTTGTTGAACTACCCGTTGGCAGTAATAATTTTAGCTATGCCACTTCCATCGCAGCCGTAGATGATGACCTATATATTATCGGGAGTGCTACAGACCACCACGATGTGTTATATTGGAAGAACGGCCAAATACAAGAAACAATCAATGAATTAAAACATGTAACTGGAATTTCCCAGCTACATGGCAATGTTTATGCAGTAGGCGAAACGCAAAGCAGACAACCTGCGTACTGGAAAAATGGCCGCGCCGAAAGCCTGTCCGCGATACTTGGTATCTCCACTTGCGTTACTGTATCGGGCAATGATGTATATGTAGCCGGTGTTGACGACAGTAATGGAAACGGCTATACACTTGATGGAAGAGGTTATATAGATGAAGGTGATGTCGGTAAATGTTGGAAAAATGGACAATTACTGGCGAATCTCAAAGATACAGAATATACGATCTATAAACCGCTTTACATGGCTGTGTCCGGTAATGATGTATATATTGTAGGATATGCCACCGATGGCCATAATATAGCGCCCCCTAAATTAATGAAGAATGGTCAAACCATAAAATTAGCTAAGATTGAAGGCAGTTCATGGTGTGAACAAATTTCGTCGTAGCGGGGGAGGAAGGTGAGAATAGAAGTTCGAAGCAAAATAAAGGTGTCTCAGAAGATGAGAATGGCAATGCCGATGTTCCTCAAATTCTTGAACCGAAAAACTATGCTGTTTTGGATCAATTTCCTCGAACTACGAAAATTGAATGGACCCCAGTAGCGCAAGCTACAGAATATGAAATAATTATTGAATACTCTTACGCAGATGGACCGGGTCATCATAGTTTCAACGAGGCTATTAATTTCTATCCATATATAAAAGGTAAAACAAAAGCCAAGGCCGTAACTTTTGACGGTGCGGGTGCACAAGTTCATCGCATTAAAATACAGGCACTAAATAAGGATAAAATTATTTCGGAAACGGATTGGTGCTTTATAGATTATAAATACTAAAGTTTAATTTTAAGGTAGATAATACGCCTATTTTGTGTCAATAGTCAAAGTACCGACGGTTTTCCTCAATTTCGGAGTAAGATTTTTCCAGAACTTAGCGTAATGAAATGCCAGTTACAGAACTTTATTATATTTTTGATTATAGATGTCTTGAAAAATAATTCTTCCGGGATAGGGATTAGGATGACTCATGAAATCAATATAATGCGAGGGCATCACCAAAGTTGGATCGAATTCAAACGGAAGGTCGGCAAACCAGTCAATGCATTTGATTTTTTTAATCTAGGGTTGCATATTGACTGGTATGATATACAATTTGAATAATTTTATTGCATCAAATTTGATAGCTGTTTAAATATCTTTAAGTTTAACAAACCATTTATTTTACCAGCTTATGGAAAAAAAGATAGTTTCAAAAATGGGGATTATAGGTTTTATTGTATTCCTTTTGATTTTTCCCCACTTTGTGCCTTTACCTTTTTATTCTTATTCTCTTGTTTGCATGCTAGCAATTTATCTGATGCTTCGAAGGGAAGGAAGAACTTTTCGGGATATCGGACTTTTTAAAGAAAAGTTAACTGTTAAAGCTTTTTTCTTAGGGGCTATTACTGCGATAGCATGGATCGCTTTTATGCAATTAGTTTACATACCTAGCATAAAATACTTCTTTCAAGTCCCGGATTACACAGAATACAATTTTATCAAAAGTAGCTTGGCGAAGCTGGTAGTTACAATAATCGCAGCTTTGGTTATTGGTGGGCTTTACGAAGAGATCGTATTTCGAGGCTACATTCAAAATGTGCTAGAAAAGAGAATTTTTAAAGGATACAGTCCTATGGTTAGCATATTTGTAGTAAGTATACTTTTTGGTTTTTACCATTTGCAACAAGACATCTTTGCTGTTATTGCCGCCGTGATGGGAGGATTATATTGGTCTATGTTATATAAAAAATCTGGCAATCTTTGGGTTGCAATAGCTTCCCATGCGTTATTTGATACGATTACGCTTATCCTTATTTATAAGGGGATGTTTGGAGTTTTCTCCTATTGATTGCTGAAAATATCTATCCATATCGAACATTAAATTACTATCCACAATGAAATGTCTTAATAAGGATACTTTGAGAAACCGTGATTTTTTTTGAATAATAGATTCAAATTTGAATTGTTAGTAAGACAATAATTTGCATCGGCTTTTGAAAATTGTATTATATTCGTTAGTGATTGTATATCAAGTAGATATATAAATGTAATTTGAAGTGGAACTAACTAAAAATAAATCTATGTGGCAATATTATTGGATCCTAGGACTAGGGCTCGTCTTCCTTGTGTTGGGAATCTACAGCTTCCGTAATACAATGGTATTTCTAAAAAATGGTAATAAAGTTACTGCAACTGTTATTGACTTTCATAGATACGAATCTGATGGCGAGGTTTTTGCCCCAATCTTCACTTTTCGGACAAAAGATAACCAGTTAATTACATACGAACTAGCCGAAGGAACTGATCCACCGGCTTGGGAAATAGGGGAGACAACAACTGTTATCTATGATCCCGCCGATCCGTCGAAAGTAAGTTTATATAGCTATTTCAGAGTGTTTATATGGACATTGGTACTTCTTTCAATAGCTCTTCCATTAATAGTAATTGGTGGAGGTTATTTTATTGCAGCGAGATTTATTCTCTAATATTTAAACTATTTTGATGGTTTTATTTAGGTAAGGTGATACGTCTCTGTTTGGAAGATTATGAACTTCTTTTACTTCCCCATTTGAGGAAGAAATACCATTCTAATTGTTTAATAACACATCAACATTTTTTGCAAGTGTTTTGAATCTGATGCCGCTTTCTTGTACTACTGTTATTGTCAAATGACCAGTCTTGCTGATGTTTAGATCAGTTACAAAACCTGATTTGCCTTTATGTGTACCAGAAATTACCTTACATCGATCTCCATCTTTCAAGTCATTGGAATTATTGGTCATAATTATATTTCTTAAAACTCATTATTCTGCATATAAATTTAGGAAAATAAATTGTGTATTAATCAATTGAACTTCCTTTGAGAATTGATTTTATGCTTATATAACTACAAAATTTATTTGGAATATTGATTCAAAATTTCCGTAAATTTAATAGTATAAAAACTACGCCATGAAAAACCCTATTTTGCACGCATTACGGTGCTGTGCGCTCCTAAGTTTTCTTTTTAGTTTTACTTCTTATGCTCAAAATTCTAGAGCTTCTGCGCCGAAACAGCATGCAGGGAACGCGAAGAGCAGCCCAAAACAGGTCGATATCTATGTTGCAGGTTCCTGTTACAACGAAGCTACAATGCGCCATACTGCTGTATACTGGAAAAACGGCCAGCCAGTAACGCTGACTGATGGGCAAATTGACGCAGAAGCAACATCAATCGCTATTTCGGGGAATGATATCTATGTAGCGGGCAATATTGGTGGACAGGGCGTATATTGGAAAAATGGGCAGGAGACAAGGTTAACAAAAGATAAAAAAGATTGGAATTACGCTTATTCTATTATCGTTAAAGATGGCGACGTATACGTGGCCGGGTGTCACAGGGATCGTAGTAGGACACCCAGTGATTTAGCGATGTACTGGAAAAATGGCCTGCCTGTGGAACTGCCCCTTAGTAACCGTACTTCTAGCTCTGCACATTTCATCGCTGCAGTAGATGATGATATATATATTATCGGGAGTAATACATCTCATGAGGTGCTGTATTGGAAGAACGGCCAAATACAAGAGACAATCAGTGACTTAAAAGAGGTCTCTGGCATTTCCCAACTTCAAGGAAAGGTTTATGCTGTGGGCCAAATGCAAAGCCGGCAACCTGGATACTGGACAAACGGTCACACCGAAAGTCTATCCAATATACTTGGTCTGGCCACCTGTGTTGCTGTGTCGGGCAATGATGTATATGTAGCTGGTGTTGACGACAGTAATGGAAACGGATATGCGAACAGTGGAACCATCTATGCAGATGAAACCGATGTGGGTAAATGTTGGAAAAATGGACAATTATTGGCGAATCTCAAAGATGGAGAATTTTTCATCTATAAACCGCTTTCCATGGCGGTGTCGGGTAATGACGTGTATATTGTGGGAAATGCTGGTAATGGCCATGATATAGCGCCCCCTAAATTAATGAAGAATGGTCAAATCATAAAATTACCTAAAATTGAAGGCAGTTCATGGTCTGAAACAAATTTCGTGATATCTAGTGAGGCAGGTGATAATAGAATTTCGAAGCAAAATAGAGTTGTCGCAAAAAATGAGAGTACCAATGTTCCCCCAAACCTTGAAAAGGATGATTTAAGTCCTAAAGAAAAGGAAGCTAATGATTTTTTTGAAGAAAATAAAAAGAAACCCGGCGTTATTACGCTACCGAGTGGTTTACAGTATGAAGTTATTCGTCAGGGTACAGGACCTAAACCTAACTTATCGGATCAAGTGAAAATAACGCATACAAGAACGGTTATGGAAGGAAAAGAAATTAAGGGAGTGATCAAAGGTGAATCAGCAGGTATCGTTCGCGTTGCTGACCTTATACAAGGTCAGGCACAAGGTCTCTTACAAATGAATGTAGGAAGCATATATAAATTCTATATCCCTGCCAAACTTGGCCACCCTAAACAAACAAATAAGGCAGTAATACTTATCATAGAAAATGAACTTTTGGAAATTGTGAAATAATGCTTTAATTAATCAGTATCTACAAGAGAATAGCTTAGATTAAGTTTAATAGTATAAAAACTACGCCGTGAAAAACCCTATTTTGCTAGCATTACGATGCTGTGCGCTCCTTAGTTTTCTATTCAGTTTTGTTTCTTACGCCCAAAACGATAAAACTAACGCTCCAAAATCTAGTTCATCGATCAGTCAAACGGATGTTTACATAACTGGAAGCTGGTATGACAGAAAAACAGGGCAGACCTTTGCTGCTTACTATAAAAATGGCAAACCTGTAGTTCTTAAACAAGGGCAGGGACCAACCCAATTTTCAACTGTTTCATTAGGTAGATCTATAGTCATAAATAACAATGATATTTATGTTGCCGGGAATATACTGGACGCTGACGGCCATAGTTTAGCTGCTTATTGGAAAAATGAACAGTTTCAGCCAATACCGATTAAGATTGATCAATATGGGAATAAACAAACATCGTATTTAAACGGAATTGATATTTCTAACGGAAATATTTTTATGTTTCCATATCAACCCGGTACTTTAAATGAATACTATTATTTTAAAAATGGTCAGGAAACAAACTTTCCAAATGAAGTCCCATCTAGTGTGATAAATGATCGTGTGCATTTCGTGTCGGGAAATGATGTTTATGTGGCAAATGCTACAGACGAGGCGGCTTATTGGAAAAACGGTGCTAAAGTTACATTGGATAATACATTGCATCATCCCAACAGTGTGCAGGTTTCGTCTATATTTGTCTCAGGAAATGATGTTTATGTGTCAGGTTATAAATCTTATGCGTCCAAAGGAGCAGATAATACAAATAAGCAGATGGCCCTCTATTGGAAAAACGGACAGGAAATTATACTCTCTACGGGTACCGGCCGCTATGCAACGAGATTAACCAGTTCTATCTTCGTGTCGGGAAATGATGTTTATGTTGCCGGAATGAGCAGGGATCCTAACACAGGTGAATCCATGGCCGTCTATTGGAAGAACGGGCAGGAAGTTGTTTTAGCTAAGGGTCCAACTTTTACACAGGCATTGGCCATAGCAGTCTCAGGAAGTGATGTATATGTTGCTGGGGAGAATTCTAATAGAAAAGTGTACTGGAAAAATGGGCAGGAAACCAATCTTACTGATTGTGCTGAAATAAGCTCTATGGTGGTATCGAAAGGGGGTGGGAATGTACCTAATTCAACATTAAACAATGTTTCTGCAAATAATACTTCGGATTTAACTTTGAAAGAGAAAGCTGATCAATACCTTGCACAGATGAGAAAAGTTCCCGGTATCATCGAAACTCCAAGTGGTTTATTATATCAAGTGTTTAGAGAAGGGGCCGGACCGAAAGTAACTTTTGATCAAAGAATTGCAGTGAACTATAGAATAAGTTTTCCTGACGGTATCGAAAGAGGGCACTATCGAGGTGGAAATGGTGGGAATATGTCTGCCAGTACTTTTATAACCAAAGGAATGCAGGAAGCCGTTCAATTAATGCGAGCCAGAGGAGTTTATAGGTTTATTATCCCGTATAATCTTGTGTATGGAAAAGAAGGAGCAAAAGATATTCCACCATATCAAGTATTTATTTATGATATTGAAACATTTGAAATTGAAAAATGATACACCATGAAAAGCCCTATTTTGCTAGCATTACGATGCTGTGCGCTCCTTAGTTTTCTATTTAGTTTTACCACCTATGCTCAAAACTCTAAGCATTCTGCTTCAAAGCAACATTCAACGATCTTTTGCTTGGAAGCGAAAGGATAGCTGCCTATTATAAAAATGGCGTTCTTGTTGAACTAACGGATGGGCGATATGCTGCTGAAGTTCAGGTTGTCGCTTCTGATGGTGAGGACGTCGTTATGGCAGAATTTCATAATAAGAAATCTGTTTATTGGAAAGATGGTAAGGAATATGCATTAAATAGTCATTCGGAAGTGGTACAAATCAACGCAATAGCTGTAAAAAATGGTAATATTGCTCTTGCCGGAATATTTTTAAAGTATAAGCCATTACCAGCCGCTTCAAGATATGTGGCCATTTATTGGAAAAATGGTCAACCTACGGAACTTACTGATGGCTCTAATGACGGCGGTGCAACAGGTGTTGCAATAGATGATAATGGCGATGTGTATGTTTCTGGTTATTATGATTGGAAGACGAAATATTGGAAAAATGGACAGTTGGTAGCTCCATTTGACGCTTCAGCAGGAGAGATTAGCCCCACACGTATGCTCGCTGTCGGACAAAAACTCTATATCTCCGGGGTAGGCCCTAAAACGAGAGTTGGTTATTGGGAAAGTGGAAAAGGACTCACCTCTTTTCCCTATACTGATGATCATGATAAGGCAACAGATATTGCAGTCTCAGGTGATGATGTGTATGTCATGGGGTATAATTCGAAATATCAGCCGTTTTACCTTAAAAATGGAGTAGAAACGATCGTTAGTGAAAAGGGGTATTCTAATTCATCTATTCCTGAGCCCTATCATATCGCGGTTCATGGAAATGATGTTTATGTTGTAGGGTATGATGGATTTACAAATAATGGGCAATGCTGGAAAAATGGAGAACGTATTCTACCTAATGATAATACCTTTGTTGCAAGATGTATCACGATTAATTCTACGGGAAATAGAAGTAATCCACCAAAACAATCTACAGTAAGTAAAAGAGAAAGTCGTGTAGAATCTGAAGTTAATATACAGCCGCAAAAAACACTTACACCAAATACAGCAAAGATACTCACTGCCCCAGAAGAGGCTGATCTATTTTTTGAAGAAAATAGAAAAAAACCAGGCATTATAACAACTGCAAGTGGTTTACAATACGAAATATTGAAGCAAGGAAATGGCCCCAGAGTTTCGGCATCGGATAAAATCCAAGTTATCCATAAAAAAATATTAATGTTCGGAAAGGAAGTAAAAGAACAGGGAGGATATAGTCCTCCGAATACCTATGAAGTTCGAAATCTAATGAAGGGTTTGATCGAAGGGATTACTCTAATGAATGTAGGAAGTAATTATAAATTATTTATTCCAGCCAAACTTATTAGTTCCGAGGCAATAAAAAGCGGTGCGACAATGATTTTTGAAACCGAAATACTTGGAATCATAAAATAATGACAGGTTTTGGCGAATACGGGGGTACAAAGTAAAACACTATGTTTAAAGTTACTTTACGCCAAAATAAGGTTTTTATTTTATACTTTCAACGAAGGATAATAGGGGTAAAAAAAAGATAAATCATCCAAAATCAATGATTGGCAGGATTTTTTTGTTATGGGAATTGCTAAAATTTTCAAAAACACGCTAAAAGTTTGTGGCAAATTCGTGGCAATATTTGTATTTTAAAAATCTTGCTACAGAATTTGGTGTAAACTATTGATAATCAATATGTAAATCTGCTTAACGACTTGAATTAGAGAATCTTTGGTTCGATTAAATGTAAAAATATTGATTGTACGTCAGGAGCAAAGGGCATCATAGAAATTTCATTTAAAGAAATGAATAGGTAGAAAAAAAAATCTATCTTTGTAGTCTGTTATACTATATCTAACATATTATCTGCGTCTTAACTAAAAAAGACATGCTCGAAAAAGAGCTATAACTGCGTGAAATCTTTTGACTTTCAGTGCACAGATAATTGTATCCCCTTATTTTATTAAATCACAACCGAAAAATTGATTATCAAATCGATTGGTTTATCATTTTACGATGTTATAGCATTTAAAATGCTTATTATACAAGGAATATAATGAATAGTAAACAATTAATAAGTAGAGAAATAGAGTTGTTCTACGATAAAGTATCGGAAGAAACCAGACTTGATAAGGGAATGGGAGTATTTGAGTTTGAAAGAATAAAATCACTTATTGAAAAATACATCATCGCTTCACCATTAACCATAATTGATATCGGTGGTGGCACAGGGAAGTATTCGGAATGGCTTGCAAAGAAAGGACATCGAGTTCATTTGGTAGAGCCCGTTACAAAACATTTAAAAATAGCCCGCGACAGAGCTAATAAATTGAAAAACAAATTTGCTGTGCACAAAGGAGAATCTCGAAAATTAGAGTTCTCAAATAATTATGCCGACCTTATTATACTACACGGTCCACTTTATCATCTTCAAGAGAAAGAGGACCGGGATTTAACCATTTGTGAAGCCAAACGAGTTTTCAAAAACAACGGCGTTATATTGGGGTTTGCCATTAATTATACTGCATCCACTTTGGTAGGTCTTTTAAATGGGTTAATCCACAAAAAGTCATTTTTTGAAATGTGTAAGGAAGAACTAACACTTGGCAAACATAATCCGCCCCCTGATTTCCCTTGGCTTTTAGCAGAAGCATTTTATCATAGGCCCGAACAATTAAAGAATGAATTTTTAAATCAACAATTAACCTATTTAAATACGTATGCAGTTGAAGGTATGGCATGGTTGGACAAAGACTTTTTTGCCAATATGCAGAACTACCAACGGCGGAGAGTACTCATGGAGCTTATTCAAATTACTGAAAATGATAGCTACCTTCTTCCATTCAGTCCACATATGATGATAGCGGTACAAAAAACATATAACCATGGAAAATAAAGACAAATATTACTGGGCACTAATAGACAATGATGGTCAACTAAACGAAATTGATCTCGGAGAAAAAATAGGATTGAACGAAAACGAAACCAACGAAATAATTGGACAGCTTTTGTCTGAATATAAAATTGAATATACAGCAATCAGATGCTGCAATTACAGCCCGACGAAAAGAGCGAAGAGAATGAAGAAAAATTAACCGCTAATGTATTTTTCCTAGGAGCTGTTACTGCAATAGTCTGTGTTGCCTTTAGTCTGGCAAGGCTGGTCATGGCGATAGTTGCGGCTTTGCTTATTGGTGGGTTTTACGCTGAGAGTATATTTCGAGGGATCGATTTGATACGTAAGGAATATAGCGATTGGGAGCACGAAATCCTAATAACTTTTGTAAATTAGGAAAGCAGCAAAAGACGTTGTCTGTTGACAACAGATAACGCTTTTTTTGTTTGATTATTTACTTATTAACGTTTAAAGGAACAAGATATGGGCGGAAAATTGATCCTACAGTTCTCACTTTTGGTCGGACAGCTATTCTTAGGAGAAAGCTGTACCCATAACTCACATCGGGTGACGGCAGAAAATACTAAAAATGAGATTACAGCAGTGTCAATTTCTATGGTTGGCGGATTTACAGTAACACCTTCAAAAGGCTATACGATGAAGATAACAAGAGATAGTATTTATTGTCTGTTTTCTGCAATTGATACAGCGCAGAGTACCCTAAAATCATATGTCAACACAGAAGATAAATGGAACTTGTTATTGGATAAAATTGATTTGGAAAAATTTATTGCCGCTAAAGAAGAGGAATCGCGTCAGCCATACGACGGAATAGATATAAAAATAAGCATTACAACAAAAATGGGGCAATATGTAAAACTGAATGCTGACGATAACCCTAGCTGGAATCGTGTATATAGACAATTGGAAGAATATTTTCCCCCACAATCATACGGAAACAAAAAGTTAGATAAGTGAATCTATTAAAGACCGTACCGCTTATAATAGCTTTTTGTAACTTAGATTGCTTTCCATTTTTTGCTGTGGAAAAGGGAAAGAAAATTTTTTGACATAAATAAACACCATAAATAAAATATAAATTAACATGGATGAGCAATTCAAACAGCAGATATATGAGTTGGCCAAACTGATTCCGAATGGTAGAGTGACGACCTATGGGTCGATAGCAAAAGCCTTGGGCTATCCAAATCATTCGCGACATGTCGGAAAGGCTATGGGAGGATGTCCCAGCGATGTACCCGCCCACCGTGTTGTTTCCAGTGGCGGCACGCTTGCAGTGCCTGAATTTCAAGAACGGCTTGAAGCCGAGGGGCTTGTTGTCAATAATTTACGGATCAAGGACTTTAGAAAGCTGTTTTGGGATCCGATGGACGAAATAATCGATTAATGTAATACTATGAAATACTGTGCTTTTCTACGCGGCGTCAATGTGAAGGGAACCAATATGAAGATGTCAGATGTCTGTCAGGTTTTTAAGGACGCCGGTGTAACGGACGTTACTTCGGTACTGGCTTCTGGAAATATTGTTTTTTCGTCGGACAAAGCGCCCGCCTCGCTCAAGCAGTTACTGGAGGATTCCATGTCGGCATATTTTTCTTATGAAGCTTTTTTGTTCATCCGATCACAGGAAGAAGTGGAATTGCTGCAGGCAAATATTCCTTTTGAAATACATACGGACTTCCATGTCTATGCTTTTGTAGGGACAACAGGTGTCGAAACAATACTGATGGATGAATTCAGCAATTCGACACATGTGCCGGGAGAGACGGGAGAAATTGTCGATACGGTCTTTTATTGGCGAGTACCCAAGGGCAATACCTTGGATTCCAGCTTCGGAAAGGTGTTGGGGAAAAAGAATCTAAAAGATAAGATGACAAGCCGGAATATCAACACCTTTGAAAAGATATTGAAAAAAATGGGTTAATTATCGGAATGAGCCCGGTATTATCCAGGCTCATTTTTAGTTTATGGAATTCAGCCATGCGCAAAGTAGTTACTTGGATGAAAACTTTTATGGCATTGATCTTAATCAATCTCAGCCGATTTAGCCCAGATATTAATATGGCCGTCTTTTGCATAAAGATCAATTTCGTGAACTTCTTCCGGGCTAAACGTCAGATTCTTCAGCGCACCCACGCAATCAATGACCTGTTGTGGTCTTGAGGCGCCAATTAGCGCCGATGTAACTTGCTTCTTGCGTAAAACCCATGCTATAGCCATTTGTGCCAGTGATTGCCCTCTACGCTGTGCAATTGCATGTAAGGCCTGGATGTTCTTTTGATTTTCTTCATTCAGAAATTTTGTCTGAAGTGATTTGGATTGCGCCGCACGGCTATTCTCGGGGATATGCTTTAAATATTTATCGGTGAGCATGCCCTGTGCCAAAGGAGAGAAGACGATAGAACCAATGCCTATCTCATCCAAGGTATCGAGCAAGCCATCGGTTTCTACCCATCTGTTTAGCATAGAATAGCTAGGCTGATGAATAATAAAAGGTGTGCCCAATGATTTCAGGATTGCATGGGCTTCTTTTGTGCGTTGCGAATTATAGGATGAAATACCGACATAAAGCGCTTTTCCGCTACGGACAAGCTGATCTAGCGCCAGCATGGTCTCCTCCAAGGGGGTATTGGGGTCGAAACGATGTGAATAGAAAATATCGACGTAATCGATACCCAGGCGTTTAAGTGATTGCTCACAGCTTGATATCACATATTTACGGCTTCCCCATTCTCCGTAAGGCCCGTCCCACATGTGATATCCCGCTTTTGATGAAATAATCATCTCATCGCGTAAACCGTAAAATTGTTCTTTTAATATTTGTCCGAAGGCCTTTTCGGCACTTCCGGCAGGCGGACCATAATTGTTTGCGAGATCGAAATGGGTAATTCCCAGGTCAAACGCTGTTGTGCAAATATCAACTTTCGTTTGATGGGCTGTGTCGTCACCGAAATTATGCCACATTCCCAATGAGATGGCAGGCAATAGAAGACCGGATTGACCACAACGATTATAGATCATATCTTGATATCGGTCTGGATTTGCTGTATACTGCATAGTCTTGAATAGTTTTAATCCAAACTAAGATAAATTTACGCTTATTTGCAAGTTTTAATTCCATACGATGGCTGTAATTTTTTAGTGCAGGAAAAGTTTTGGAAGTATCCTGTACAGATATTCTTCAAGCGCATTTGGAAAACTACCGCTCAATGTCTTTCAAAAATCGAAATTTAATGTATTTTTATATGAAATCTAAGAAACCGATTAATTCATACGATGAGGAAAATTCTAACCATCCTAAGCTTTGTTTTTATTGTATTGGGGAATTGTTATGCCCAATCAAAACATTTACTTTTCAAGACTGATTTTGGCGATTTTAAAGTTGTACTTTATGATTATACCCCCAATCATCGCGATTTGATGTTGCGATCTATTCGGGATACGGTCTATCAAGGAGCATTGTTTAATCGCATTATCGAAAATTTTGTTGTGCAGGGCGGAGAGCATGATATCGATATTGAAAAACGTGAGGCGGCAGATCCTCTTCATAGAAAACCGCGATTGGCGGCAGAGTTCGATGACCGGGCGTATCATAAAATAGGTGCCTTGGGTGCAGGACGGGATGGAAACCCCGCAAAAGCATCTTTTTTAAATCAGATCTATTTCGTGGTCGGAAAGAAAATCACGGTAGCAGAACTGGATAGTCTGGAATTGAAGAAAGGGATAAAATATACTGCAGCTCAACGTCAGGAGTACTTGGCTCGTGGCGGACAGCCAAGACTTGATCACGATTTTACCGTTTTTGGCGAGATTTATGAGGGATTAGAGGTGATCATGAAAATCAGTCGGGTAAAGACGGATAAACAAGATTTTCCACTTCATAATGTGCCTTTTAAGATTGTCGAAATAAGTAAATAAACTTAACAGTCGGAGCAATATTGATAAAAAAAGGGCAACTAAGCCCTTTTTTTATTTGCGGTGTTGATCAAATTCTTCTTTAAGCTTCTGATAACGCTCTTTCCACTCGTCTGGCAGCTTGCTCGGGATGTCTTTGAGACTTTTCAGCTGAAATGCAAAGACACAGGCTGCAAAGCCCACTGTACTTATGGCCATTCCGGTCCATATGACCAGCGAAAAACCTGCAAATAGCGGATTCCAAAGTAAGATAAAGCTGAAAATAATGCCTAAAATGGCAAATAATAAATTCCAGCCCCAAGATTTACTGCCGTAATTTTTGAGGTCAAAAGAAAAGGATAGCAACTGAAAGGATTTAAAGAGCGCATAAAAGCCTACAATAAACGCCAACGTGCTGGCTGAAAGCAACGGGTTGGCAATCAGTAATATGCCGAATAGGGTATAAAGAATCCCTCCGGTGAGGTACCAACCCCAACCGTCCACTTCATCTTTGTTCTGCACGGCAAAGATAATTTCCAAAATACCGGAAATAATAAATGACCATGAAAATAGAATCGCTAATGTGAGAAATGCGGCAACAGGTGTGTAAATGGTATAGAACCCCAAAAGAATTAATAGAATGCCGATAATCAATGGAATATACCAGTGCTTGATGGATGATCTGATCGTTTTAAAAAATGAATTTGCCATAATAATGAGTTAAGATAATGCAGTATTGCCGATAAAAAAGCCCCATTAATTACTTAATGAGGCCTTACATATATAAAACTGATTAAATTAGGCAAAAGGAAAATGTACTAGATCTTTCCAGTCTCTTTTAAAAGTTTGTAATATGCATACACAATATTGATTTCAGCATTTGTGTATTTCAATTCCGCTTCAAGTTTTGAGTTTGAAGCATCCATGATATCGACGATCAACGCCAATTGGTTCAAATACTTTTTCTCAATAATACGATAGTTCTCATCTGCAAGGGCTTTATTGTATTCCAGCGTCTTGCGTTGTGAGTAGGCCTCATTGTATTTAATGTATGCAGTATTAACAGCGACGCTGGTTTTTTGTTTCAGAGCACTTGTGTATTTTTCGTTCTTTTCAATTTGTAGATCATTTAGTTTAAGCTTTTTTCCTGTCGTGTAGAGTGAAGAAATCGTATAATTCAGGGAGATACCGGTATTCCAGGTATTCATATACTTGTCGATGACCGGCATCACATTGGTGATAGGTTTCACAAGACTGTTTCCCGCGAATAGGCTGAGGGCAGGGGATCGCTCTGATTTTGTAATAGCTTTTTCTGTCTGCAAAAGTTCGGCTTCCTTGGCCGCGAGCTGAAGGCCCGGGCTGAATACATACGCGTCTTGTTTTAAGCTCGCGAGGTCTGTCAGCTGAAAACTGCTGTTTAATAGTTTGTCATCCGGCTCAATTACTGTGCCCTCCGGTAGCCCTAATGCGACTATAAGCTCGTCATTCAGGATTTTCCGATTGTTCTGAATCACCTCTTTGGCTAACTCCAACTCGGATATTTGCAATTGGTTGCGGATAACATCATTTTTGGTGATCATGCCCTGTTTATATAATTTTTCCGTCAGGTCCAGTCTCTTGTGCGCAAGCTCAATATTTTGATTGTAGACAGCTTCTTGATTTTTCAGTTTAAATAGATCAAGGTAATAGCCTAAAACCAAAATTTTAATGTTCTGTTCTTCATTTTTATGGTCCAATTCAGCCAGTTCTTCGCCCAGCGAGGATGCTTTGATGCTATTTTTTACGACACCGCCCTTCCAGATAAGTTCTTTCGCTTCCAATGCATAGTTGTTACCGAAATGGGGTAAGGGGACTTTTTCCGACCCCGAAAGGTCTTTGTCGATCAACGCAGCGTTGCCGAGGTAAAAAGCCGATGCTGAAGCACTAATTTCGGGAAGCCTTCTTAATTTTGCAACTTCCGTTTTTTGTTGGGCGATACTTACGGCCGACGCCGAAACAATAAGATTTGGGTGGTTATGGATAGCAAGTTCGAACAGTTTTTCAATTGATATTTTTCGGCTGTTTATGCTGTCTTGACCGTATGTTTGATTGCAAAATAATGTAAAGAAGCATAACGTCAAGTAAAAACCTATTTTTCGGGCTCTTGACTTTGTATTCATGGTATTTAACTTTGTTTATATATGTGATACAAAGTTAGTATGCCCTGGGGTGACAAGAAATGTTTGATTACTGCTTTATGATGTTCAATTGGTAACAAGATTTGCCTGTTGTTCACGAAATAGCTTAGGTGTTATGCCGACATGTTTTTTGAAAAACTTGCTAAAAGCATATTGATCTGAAAAATTAAACTCTTGTGAGATCTGGTTGATTGTTTTGGTGGAAATGGTGAGCTGCGCTCTAGCTTCTGTGACTAGCCAGTTACTGATAATTTCCGAGGGCGATTCTTGTGTAATCTCCTTGACGCTGATCGAAAGGTATTTGATGGAGATGTGGAGGCGGTCGGCGTAGAATGCGAGATCGCGCTGCGTTTTGTAGTGATCGGCGATAAGCTGTAAAAAATGGACGGTAATTTCTTCCTTTCTCTTGTTGCGTGCCTTTCCGGAGCTTTCACCAGCGGTATAGATCACATCGGCCAAAAGGTAGATAATCGCCATAAAAATATTGATATTGGCTTTTTGGAGGAAATCCTTCTTCGGATCGATTGGTTTTTTACGGTTGCTATGTAAAGTGGTTAACAATGTCCAAATAGCTTCAAAATCGTTGGCGGCAGGAGTAAAGGGTGTGGAGCGGTTGGAATTAATTAATCGATAAGCATCGTACCGACTGATTGACAAGCGTATTCGGTTGGAAAAATTCCGGTCATAATGGAGTATTTTAAAAACAGCATTGGTACTGATTGTCGTAAAGCTATAGTACTTATTGTATCCGATAAACAGGATGTTACCGGCTTGAAGGTCGGTGGGCGTACCATTGCTATTGACCTGCATAGAGCCTCTATACAGCAGTATACAAGTCGTCCATAAGGGGTGATAGTAGTAGTCTTCTCCCTTCGCAGGAAATTCCGATTGATCTATAAGTTCTATTTCATTCATTTTTTCAATGAAAAGGTACGGAATATTTTAGGCAACTTGGTCACTACGGTAGTAAAATATGTTAAATGTATTCAGGAAACGAGAATCAGTTTCTTTGGTACTGGAAGCTCAACAATATAAGATTGGAGGAGCAGCCCAAGAGCGACTCCATCAATCCTATATTATCGCCTTTAAAAAGCAACTTTTTTAGGGTCAGAACCAGAAAAGCCCATTTCAGGTAAATCGAGGATAGTTTTGATATCGCTTGCTGTCAGCTCAAAATCGTCGATCGCTAAATTTCTTTTAATATTATCGGGATTGGTTGATTTTGGCAGCGGCAAGATACCCTGAGATAAAGCAAATTTGATACAGAGTTGTCCAACACTAGTATTCTTTTCCTTAGCCAGCGCAACGAGTGTTTCATCCTGTAATATTCTGCCCGAACCCAGGGGTGACCAAGCCTGAACAAGGATGTCATTGGATTGGCAGAGTGCCACAGTATCTTGCTGAAGGTAACCCGGATGAAATTCAATTTGGTTCACTGCAGGGATGATTGTCGCTGACTCCAGTAATTTGGCGAGGTAGTCTTTGGGGAAATTACTCACGCCGATCGCTCTAACTTTCCCCTCTTTGTACAGCTGCTCAAAAGCCCGCCAGGTATCGGCGTTGATGTCAGACCAGTTTGCAAATTGCGTTTCGTTGGCAGGCCAATGAATCAGGTAAAGATCGAGGTAATCCAATTGTAGATCGCTGAGTGATTTTTCGAATGCAGCAATTGTCTTATCGTATCCACGCTCGGTATTCCAGAGTTTTGTTGTGATAAATAGCGAATTACGATCGATACCACTGTCTTTTATCGCTTTTCCAACACTCTTTTCGTTGCCATATATGGCCGCAGTATCAATATGTGTATATCCAGCGGCAAGTGCTTCTTTAACTGCCTGATAAGCTTCGTCGCCCTCAGGAATTTGCCAGGTTCCAAATCCAATTGCCGGAATTTCAACTCCATTGTTCAATTTGAATGTTTTCATTGTAAGTCGTGTTTTTATGTTGAGCTAAAATAGGATTTCGCCTGTAGTATCTGGTCACTGAAATGTCAAGAGGAAATACTTTTGGGTAGAGGAGGGGCGACTTATTCTGTATTGCCAAAATATATTTATTTTCACAATTTTATTGTCAAAAGGGGTGCAATTCCTCGTTAATTATGGCATTTATTCTTATCTTTAGGCGAATTTTTGAGAAATTCAGATTTTTCAATGATTTCACATAGCATTAAAAATTAAACATATTTCTAATAGATTACTATGTCAAACAAATCAAAAATTGTTTGGACAAAAACAGATGAAGCTCCTTTATTAGCGACTTATTCGTTTTTGCCTATCGTTCAAGCGATTACAGCTACAGCTGATATCGATGTTGAATTGAGAGATATCTCTTTAGCAGGCCGTATTCTTGCTAGCTTTCCAGAATTTTTAAAAGAAGATCAAAAAATTGCTGATGCATTGGCTGAGTTGGGTCAGTTGGCAACAACTCCTGAAGCAAACATCATTAAATTACCGAATATCTCCGCGTCGATTCCGCAGTTAAAAGGTGCTATCGCTGAATTACAGCAAGCAGGCTACGCTGTTCCAAACTATCCTGATGAAGCGACAACAGAAGAGGAAAAGTCAGCTAAAGCGAAATATGCCAAAGTATTGGGTTCTGCGGTAAATCCTGTATTACGTGAAGGAAATTCAGATCGTCGTGCGCCTAAAGCGGTGAAGAACTATGCAAAAGCAAACCCACATAAAATGGGTGCTTGGGCGAAAGATTCTAAAACAAAGGTTGCTTCAATGACTTCAGGTGATTTCTATGGCTCAGAGCAGTCTGTAACCGTAGAAAATGAAGGCCAATTTAAAATTGAGTTTGTTGATGAGCAAGGTGCAGTAACAGAATTAAAAGGACTTTCGCCATTGAAAGCGGGTGAAGTTATTGATTCTTCAACGTTGAGTTTAACAGCATTGAAAGCTTTTGTAGCAGATGCTATCGCTGAAGCGAAAGCGGCAGGTGTATTGTTGTCTGCACATTTAAAGGCAACAATGATGAAAGTTTCTGATCCGATTATCTTTGGTGCTGTTGTTGAAACTTATTTTGCAGATGTTTTTGCGCAATATGGCGATTTATTCAAAGAGCTGGGTATCAATAAAAATAACGGCTTAGGTGAGGTTTATGCTAAAATAGCAGGCCATGCGAAAGAGGCTGAAGTGAAAGCTGCTATCGACGCTGCTATCGCAAACGGCCCTGCTTTAGCGATGGTAAATTCGGATAAAGGCATTACAAATTTCCACGTGCCTTCTGATGTTATTATTGACGCTTCTATGCCAGCAATGATCCGTATTGGTGGTAAAATGTGGAATAAAGACGGTCAAGAAGAAGATACTATCGCGATGGTTCCTGATCGTTGTTACGCTGGCGTTTACGAAGCAACAATTGAAGACTGTAAGGAGCATGGTGCCTTAGATCCTAAAACCATGGGTTCTGTGCCAAACGTAGGTTTGATGGCGCAAAAAGCTGAGGAATACGGATCCCATGATAAAACTTTTCAAGCTGCAGGAAACGGCGTTATTCGCGTGGTGGATGCTGCAGGAAATGTCTTCATGGAGCAAAAAGTGGAGACAGGTGATATCTTCCGTATGTGTCAAACGAAAGATGCACCAATTCAAGATTGGGTGAAATTGGCTGTGAATCGTGCTCGTTTATCTGAAACTCCAGCTATATTCTGGTTAGATGAAAACCGTGCACATGATAGAGAAATCATCAAAAAAGTAGAAAAATACCTGCCAAACTTTGATACAACTGGTTTGGATATTCGTATTTTATCTCCGATTGATGCGACGAAATTCTCTTTGGAACGTATTCGTAAGGGCGAAGATACCATTTCAGTAACTGGTAACGTGTTGCGTGATTATTTGACGGATTTATTCCCGATCTTAGAAGTGGGTACATCAGCTAAAATGTTGTCTATTGTTCCATTGATGAATGGTGGTGGTTTATTTGAAACAGGTGCTGGTGGTTCGGCTCCGAAACACGTAGAACAATTCCTTCAAGAGGGTTACTTGCGTTGGGATTCATTGGGTGAATTCTTGGCGCTTGGTGCTTCTTTGGAACACTTGTCTCAAACACAGAATAATCCAAAAGCGCTTGTATTGGCGGAGACCTTGGATGAAGCAACAGAAAAATTCTTAGCGAACGATAAATCTCCGGCACGTCGAGTTGGTCAGATTGATAATCGCGGATCACATTTCTATTTGACACTATACTGGACTCAGGCTTTGGCGGCACAGACAAAAGATGCTGAATTGGCAGAGAAATTTGCAACTGTTGCAACGGTGTTGACAGATAATGAAGCGAAAATCAATGAAGAACTGATCGCTGCACAGGGGCATGCACAAAACATCGGCGGTTACTATTTCCCGAATGATGAATTAGCAGCTAAGGCAATGCGTCCATCTGAAACATTAAATAATGCAATTTCTAGCATTTAAGCGGTAATTGTTTTCATAAAAAAAGAAGCCCAGTTCGATTGATCTGGGCTTTTTTTGTTGTTTACAAAAACGAGTATTTTGCTATTTTAATGGATATTTTACACCTGTAAAGGTCATCTTAACAGGTATGATATGTCCATTTTTGTCAAATTTCATTTCCTCGACACAGGTGACGCGCTCATTGGCTCCATCTTTGCCAAGCGGTCTACGGTGGTAGACGATAAAATACTTGTCTTTGTTGGGCACTTTGATGACTGAATGATGTCCGGCGCCAACAGCGACTTCCGGATCTCGTTCTAATATTGTCCCGATGCGCTCAAAAGGCCCAAATGGTGAATCGGCGATGGCATAAGCGACTTTGTAGTCGGGGCCTGTCCAGCCGCCTTCCGACCACATGAAATAATATTTTCCATCTTTTATAAACATAAATGGTCCTTCAACGTAATCTTTAGGGGTGATTTCTTTGTAAAAGCTACCATCATCAAAAGGGAGCAAGCCGGTGAAATCTGGCTTGAGCTTCACCATATTGCAATGCTTCCAACCGCCGTAATACATATAGAAAGTTCCGTCTTTATCTTTAAAAACAAACTGATCTATCGGTTGAGCGCCATTGATAATATCGTTGATTAAGGGTTTGCCCAATAGGTCGCTATAGGGACCTTCTGGCTTGTCGGCCACAGCCACCCCGATGCCTCCGATCTCGCCTTGATGTACATCATTGGCACCAAAAAATAGGTAATATTTGCCTTTGTTTTCCAATACCGCTGGTGCCCACATAGCTTTTTTCGCCCATTTGACATTGCTGTTTTCCAAGATGCGGCTGTGTTTTGTCCAGGTGGCCAAGTCGGAAGATGAAAACGCGTCGAAGAATATCTGCTCTTCATAAGGTGCCGAATAGGTCGGGAATATCCAGTATTTATTGCCATAGATAATACCTTCAGGATCGGCATAGTTTCCCTTGATGACAGGGTTCTTCTGGGCAAAAAGTGTCGCGGTTAAAAGTAAGGCTGTTGATGTTAAAAATGTTTTAATCATTGTATCGGTTTAAACCTGTAAGATACAGGATAAATATGGATCGGGATGAGTCAAAATGAATCATTTTTATGCTCATTTATCTCATTATTTTTTGAAATGTTAAAATTTTGTTAAAATATTATTGTGCTTTCGATTGTTTCCGATTTATTTCACATATTTGTTTATGTCATTTCCAAATGGCATAAATACTTTTCATAAAATAGGTTAATAATATGGCTAAGATACCCAAAGTCTCCCAGACTTTGGGTGTTTTTTATTCCCGCTCCAACCCAAAAATCATGACTAGTTTTCTGTCGTTGTATAAATTTAAGGTTTGCTCGGCTATGTCAAATTGAATTTGTTTTTGTTCAAAAATTTGGAAAAAGTCATTTTCGATATTTTGGCCATTGCAGGCACGCATGGTGCTTGCTAGGTGTATAAAGCTGATTTTGTCCCCTTTAATAGTGAAATTTCCCCAAAGATTGTTGCATCCTGTTGTTCCGGTAATCGTGCCATTTCGGGCATCGAACCCAATGCTTGCTTTGCTGTCGGTGACATCCTTTCCATTTAACTGAAGTAAATTCCATTTAAAACGAGCCAGAAATGCGGCCACACTGGGCAGTTCATTTGTACGTTCTTTTGAGACAACTTCAATTAAGCTGTACCTGATGGTGTCTGTATTTTTTTGTTTCGTTTGTTTTACCCGAATGCGGTAACGGTAGCCCTCTTGGTAATCGAAACCCTGAATGGTTGCAGTGAGGTATTCCCATTTATTTTTTTTATCAGATTTTATCTGCAGACACTTCAATTTACCAAGGTTCTGAGCATTTACGTAGTTTTCTCCAACTTCCCATGTGTCCACGGCCGTCTCTTCCGATAATGATTTTGTGATCGTTTTGGCTAAGCTGTATGTTGGACGCGAACCGTTTTGACGTTTGAGGATCTTGATGTCATATTCAAATTTGGGATCATAATCAAATTGGCGTATCTCGGTATTGAATTTCTCCCAATCTTTGCTGTTGTAGTACTTGACAAGATAGGGGGGTGTTTGTCGAAGACCTGATTTTACTTTTACACGAAATGAAGAATTCTGCGCGAGTAGGCTGTGACAAGGAAATAAGAGTTTTAAAAGAAGGAGTAATGAACTGTATGTGGAAAGCTTCTTCATAATTGGAATGTAAATATCAATAAAAACGTATCTTTAAACATGAATATTGCACGATTGAATCTGTGCCTGCTGTTTACATTTTCTCTGTTAAGTTTGCAGGTGTACAGCCAAAATAGGAAGGATTATTTTAAAACGCAAATTGCTCTTGGGGAACTGACTGATCCACAATTGAAGGAAGTGTCGGGTATTACACCGGCATATCAGGAGGGTAATTTTTGGGTACACAATGATAGTGGTGACGGTGCAACTATTTATTTAATTGATCGTCAGGCCAAACTACTGAAAAAATTTTCACTTGAAGGGGTCTCTGTCGTCGACTGTGAGGATATCGATCGGGTGAAAATTGGAGATACCTATTTTCTCGTCCTCGCGGACATCGGAAACAACGCCGGGAAAAGAACCTGGACATGCCTGTATGTATTTCCTGAGCCTCAGGCCGATGATCCTGGGCTTATTTCGAAGAAGTCCATTCGGGCTATCTTTCTTAAATTTCCTGGCCAGCAACGGTTAGATGCCGAATCGATTATGATTGATCCAATTGACAACATGTTGTATGTTATATCTAAACGTGAATTTCGATCGACTGTTTATAGTGCCGCTGTATTTACAAATGTTAAACAGCAATATTTTACCTTAAATAGGATAGCAGAGCTGCCATTTACTTTTGCTACGGCTTCTGCTATAGATCAGACAGGTACACAACTGCTTGTAAAGAATATTACCCATATTTTCTATTGGCAGAGAAACCGAAGTGAATCCTGGAAGCAGGTATTGCAACGAAAGCCAGCTATTCTGCCTTATCAGGTAGAGCCACAGGGGGAAGCAATAGCTTTCGATAGCAATGGAACTGGATTTTATACAATTAGCGAGCGTCCATTTGGTTTAAAATCCTATCTTTATTTCTTTGAAAGAAATCAATACATTTATGATAAACACTAGACCTATTTTCAGTTATTCGATGCATAATTCTCATCAAACCGATCCTATCAAAAGCGGCCTATTTTGTTTGGCCGGTATTAGACAGCTGTTAATTGCATTCACTTTATTTTTATGCACCCTCACGAACTCCTATGCTGCCAAAGTGGATACCCTGTCCATTCAGAGCCCGTCTATGGGTAAAGCAATTAAGACAGTCGTAATTCTTCCGCAAAATTACTCGAGCAAAATCAATTATCCCGTCCTTTACCTATTGCATGGATATTCTGGTAATTATAGCAATTGGGTTAAAAATTCAAGTGTAAGCGCATTGGCAGATCAGTATGGTTATATGGTGGTTTGTCCCGATGGCGGTTTTGGAAGCTGGTATTGGGACATCGCGAACGATAAAAACTACCAATATGAAACCTTTGTGTCCAAAGAGCTGATCGATTATGTAGATCAGCATTATTCAACGATCAAAGATCGGAGCGGAAGGGCTATTACGGGTTTAAGTATGGGTGGGCATGGCGCGCTCTCGCTGGCCATAAAACATCAAGATAGCTATGGCGCTGCAGGAAGTACAGCCGGTGGGGTAGATTTTAGACCTTTCCCCCTAAATTGGGAAATTAAAGATCGCATAGGGAATTATGCTGATGTACCGCAAGAATGGGATAATCGTGTTGTTATGAATATGGTTCCCAAATTAATCAATAATAAACTTCGCTTAATCATCGATTGTGGTAAGGAAGATTTTTTCTACACGGTGAATGTTGCGCTGCATGATAAATTGATGTACCATAATATAAATCATACCTTTGTTACAAGTGAAGGTGGGCACAATTGGGAGTACTGGTCTCGGTCAATTGTTTATCAAATGGCTTTTTTTAAGGGATATTTTGATCAAGCGAAGAAAAGTGAAAAGAAAAATGGATAAATATTTGGCATAAATGAATAAAATGCTATTTTTGTTAAACAGAGACCTTAACTAACAAATTATAAACTTATTATTAAGCCTTACAAATTGTAAGGCTTTTTTATTATTTTCAGCAAAATTTTGACTTCACTTGATTATGTTTAAACCTATAAAGGTTGTTTTTTGTCTTTCTTCCATTTTGTTCTGCGCGCAGCAAGCGTATAGTCAACAGTCTAAATCTATTTCGGGGTTTGTTAGGGACAGTATCAGCGGTGAGAATATTATTGGTGCCGTGATACGAAACGATGCGGAGAAAAAATCCACTGCGTCAAATAAATATGGTTTTTTTAGCTTGTCTGTCCGTGATGGCAGCAAAGGGATAGAAGTATCGTCGGTAGGCTATCGAACAAAAGGATTTTCTGTCCATTTGGATAAGGACTCCACTTATATTATTCAGTTGGTACCTGAGGAAAATCAGCTCGCCGAGGTGACGGTGACCGGAAATAGGCGCAAATCAATAAAGGATCTAACGCCTGGGCTTACGCAGTTTAGCCCTAAAGAAATCGAAAAAGTCCCTGTACTATTTGGAGAAAAGGATATTCTCAAGACCATACAGCTATTTCCAGGAGTAACCAGTGGTGGGGAAGGAAGCAGCAATTTTTATGTGCGTGGTGGTGGTGGCGACCAAAACCTGATTTTGCTGGATGAGGCTCCTGTCTATAACAGTTCCCATCTGTTCGGTTTTTTCTCGACCTTTAATTCCGATGCGATCAAAGACGTGAATTTCTACAAGGGTGGGGTTCCGGCTCAATATGGGGGTAAAATTTCGTCGGTTATGGAAATAACCACCTTGGACGGAAACAATCAGCATTTCAACGTAGAAGGTGGCTTGGGACTTATCGCCTCGCGTCTTAAATTGGAAGGACCTATTCAAAAAGGCAAGAGCTCATTTATGATCTCCGGCAGACGTACCTATGCCGATCTTTTCTTAAAGCTTTCAAGTGATGAGAATATTAAGAAGAGTGCGCTCTTTTTTTATGACCTCAATGCAAAGTTAAATTATCGTATCAATGATAAGAATACACTTTACTTGTCTGGATATTTCGGTAAGGATGCAATGGCTTATCATGATCTGTTTGATTTCAATTGGGGAAATGCGACTGGAACCATGCGTTGGAACCATGTCTGGAGCAATAGGTTGTTTAGCAATACAACGTTAATTTTTAGTAAATTCAATTATCAGGTTAAGATTGAGGATGATAATAACTTTAAGATCCGCTCAGATATCTTTAATTACAATTTTAAACAAGATTTTCAGTACAATCTTTCGGACCGTCACAATCTAAAATTTGGATTGCAGGCAGCCCTGCAGGAAATCCGACCGGCAAGTATCGAAGCGGGGGAAGATTCGAAGGTGAATTCATTGCAAATTCAACATCGTAAGGGTGCTGATGTTGCTGCATATCTAACCGATGACTGGTCTGTTACCGACCGTTTAAAATTAAACTATGGACTGAGAGCATCCGCTTACGCAGCATTGGGACCGGGAACATTTTATACTTTCGATCCTGCTGGCGAGGCCGTGGATTCTACCTATGTAGGAAATGGCAAGTTGGGTAAAAAGTACGTCTATCTGGAGCCTCGCGTTTCCTTAAACTACGCGATCAATGATTTGACAACGGTAAAGGCTTCGTTTAATACCAATGTTCAGTATTTGCATCAACTGAGTAATACGACCAGCAGTCTTCCTACCGATCAATATGTATTGAGCAATAATACAATTAAGCCGCAGTTATCCAATCAGTATTCGCTGGGCTACTTTCGAAATTTTGCATCTAATAGGTACGAATTTTCAGTCGAAGGTTATTATCGGGACTTAAAGAACCAGATTGATTATAGGAATGGTGCCGATCTACAGGCAAATGAATTACTGGAAGGGGAATTGCTGTTTGGGAAAGGTAGGGCATACGGAATTGAATGGTTTCTAAAAAAGAGACTTGGGCGATTTAGCGGCTGGTTGAGTTATACTTTGTCCAAAAGTGAGCGGCAATTTGAACAAATCAATGATGGTGCGTGGTTTAGTGCACGGCAGGACAAAACCCATAATATAGCCATCGTAGCGCAGTATCAGTTAAATCCGAAGTGGAATTTAAGTGCCAATTTTGTCTACTATACAGGAGATGCTGTAACGATGCCCGCGGGGAAATATTTTGTTGACGATCGTACGATCTTCTATTACGATAAAAGAAATGGGCAGCGGATGCCTGCTTATCACCGCCTGGATTTGGCAGCAACTTATGATATTAAGCGAACAAAGAATAGCTACTCGAGCTTGTCGTTTGGTCTCTATAATGCCTATAACCGAAAAAATGCGTATTTGATAGACTTTAGAGAAAAAGAAGGACAATCCAATGTAACCGAGATTTATCGGATAGCATTATTTGGGGCGATACCATCGATTACGTGGAATTTTAAATTTTAGCAAAGAATGAAGAAGATATTAGGAGTTATAGCTGTTGCATTATTTACTTTAGGGAGCTGCGAAGACAAAATAGATTTGGAACTGCCCGAAAATACAGGTCAATTGGTTATCACCGCAGATTTGATGGTTTCGGATCAACAACATGAGATTAGTATACAGCAGGTTGTAAGTATTAAAGACTCGCTGTTTTCTCCGATAACAGATGCAGAGGTGATCGTTAAGAATATGCAAAATAATCGCACTTATACGTTTCAAGCGGGGGCTGACGGGCTGTATACCAATAAGACATTACACTTACAGGAGAAGGCCACTTATCAGTTACAGGTAAAGACCGCTGATGGGAGGGAGATTCAAGGGGTATCAAAGGTTCCCAGCTATGTGGATGTGGATTCTATAGGGCTTTCACAGCGCATTATTTTTACTGATACCATTTACTATCCAACTCTCGTATTTGTTGACCCCCCGGAAAAAGGTAATTATTATAAGTATAAGATGTCGGTGAATGGAGGTAAATTACGTTTTATCGATGTCTTTAATGATAAGTATAACAATGGCTTAGAGGTGCAGCATGATATTGTCGACCGCGATAGAGATTTGAAAGTTGGTGATCGTGTGCGTATCCTACGTCAATGTATCGATGTAGGCGCCTACAATTACTGGAATAGTTTTCAAATGATTAATCCTGGTTCGGCTTCGCCATCTAATCCGATTTCAAATTTAAGCAACAATGCATTGGGGTATTTCAGTGTCAGTGTAGGTAAATATTATGAATCTGAGGTGACGTTTGCTAGAAGTAAACCTTAATCTATTCTCGAAAGCTGATAGTTATTTTTTAATAGAAATTCTATTGTTTTAGGGAGAACATATTCGACACGGGGAATGGCTTTGATATTATCATGAAAAATAATAACAGAGCCATTTTTAATATTGGGCAAAACGTTTTCGAGGCATTTCTGGGGACTTAAATTCGGATCAAAATCACCCGACATAATATCCCACATGATCACACGGTATTTTTTATAGAGTTGACGGAGTTGGGATTTTGTTGCTCGGGCATAAGGCGGGCGAAAAAGGTCGGTATGGGTCAGTTCCTGGCATTTTGCAACATTTGCCAAATACTGCTCATCATTTGTCTCCCAGCCTTTGAGGTGATTGTAAGTATGGTTGCCCACCTGATGTCCTTCCGCTAAAATTCGTTGAAACAAATGTGGATTTTTTTTAATATTTTCACCAACACAAAAAAATGTTGCCTTCACCTGATATTTTTTTAGGATATCGAGTATAAAAGGTGTAATTTCAGGAATTGGACCATCGTCAAAAGTAAGATAGACTTTTTTTTCATGACGTGGCATGTTCCATATTGATTTGGGATATAGCCATCTAAGGAAAAATGGAGATTTGACAAAATACATAACCGATAAATGAAGTTCAAATCTAAAAAAAAATGTATGGTTCTACATATGGACATGAAAAGATTTTATTATTCTGCAGTAGTATTTACTGGGTTATTTCTTGGAACTAATGTTTTGGTTCAAGCCCAACAGGTTGTGGGGGTGGCCGAGGCCATTCGTATGACATTGGAACGGAACGTACAGATAAAGCAAGCGGCCCTGAACAAAGATCTTGCTGAGCAGGACCTGTTTCAGGCAAAAAGTAATTTGTTGCCAAACCTCAGTGCTACTGTGGATCAAAGTTTCCGTTATGGTTTTGGTTTCGATTTAACTTCTGGACGAATCGTTAATAACACTTGGACAAAAGGAACCAGTGGCTCCGTGGGATCTAGTGTCAACTTATTTCAGGGTTTTCAGCAGGTCAATCAGATCAAAGCGAATAAATTGCAACTGGAGTCCACAGCGACTCAGGTAGATAAGATCAAGAATGATCTCGTGCTCAATGTGTTGGTGAATTATTTGGAAGCAATTACCAATCATGAGATGATGGTTGCCAGTGAAGATCAGATTGCTTTATCAAAGCAACAATTTTCTTTAGACTCCATCCAATTTGCAGTTGGTAATAAAACAATTGCCGATCTTGCCAAATCAAAAAATCAGGTTGCCACAAATGAGCTGAATAAAGTTAATCTAAAAAATTCATACGAAATGTCTTTGTTAACCTTGAAGCAGTTGATGGAAATGCCTCCTGAAACCGTTATTTCTTTGGAACGCCCGAGTCTGGAAGCCATATTGGTTTATGCAGTGGATAAGAATGCCGTGGATGTTTACCAAAAAGCGCTCACCTTACAGCCCGATATTCACAAATCTGCATTGGATAAAGAGGTGGCTTTGAAACAAATCGATATCGCGAAGGGAGGCTATTATCCCACGCTTAATCTGAATGTGAGCTATGGAACGAATTACTCCTCCGCAACGACAAGACAAACCGATCCCTTAGATCCTACAACTCTTTTTAGAGTGCCGTTTGGCCAACAAATCTCCGATAATAAGTCCTTTTTTACCGGTTTATCACTGGCCATTCCAATTTTTTCGAGAAATCAGAATAAAGTGAATGTGGCGAAGGCAAAGATTGGTTTGAAACAGGCGGAAGCATCCGAGCAGTTGGCAAAAAATAACTTAAACAAGGCCGTTAATCAGGCTGTATTGGATGTGAATGCGGCCAAACAACGCTATAGCTCGGCTACTGTAGCATTTGAAAGTGCTGAAACAGCATTTAAGGCAACAAAGGAGCGTTATGATATTGGTATGGCGAATTCACTGGAATTGTTTACAGCTCAAACAGAACGAAATAAGGCCGAATTTGACCTTATTCAAGCAAAATATAACGTAATATTCAGATCGAAGATCATCGATTATTACCTTGGAAATCCAATTCAATTCGATAACAATTAATCTATTTGAACTAACAAAAGAAATGGCAAAGAAAAAACGTAGCATTGGAAAAATTATACTGATCATCGTAGTGCTCTTGGTGGTCCTTGGCTTCATAGGTTTTAAAGCTGGCTGGTTTGGAAAGGGAGAGATTACTAAAGTCGCTGTGGATGTCGTAAAGGAGACTGATGTCGATGAATTAGTTTCTGCGAGTGGGAAGATTCAGCCTGAGGTGGAGGTTAAGTTGAGTTCGGAGGTATCTGGAGAGGTTGTTGAGCTTAACATTAAAGAAGGTGATTTTGTTAAAAAAGGACAGGTACTCTGTCGCATCAAACCAGATATTTTGCAGTCGGGTTATGATCGTTCGGTTGCGGCAATGAATTCACAGCGGGCCAATCTCGCAGCTGCACAACAGCAATTAAAACAACAAGAAGAAAACTTCAAAAATGTTGCAGCTACCTATAAACGGAATCAGGAGCTTTTCGAAAAACGTGTTATTTCTGCTTCAGAAATGGATAAAAGTTCTGCCGAATATTTTGCTGCACAGGCTTCTATCCAAGCACAAAGGGAAACGGTACGTTCGACAAAATATGGCATTGACCAATCACAAGCGTCAGTAAAAGAAGCACAGGATAATTTGAATCGGACGACAATCTACGCGCCCTCAGATGGTATCATCTCGCTCTTGTCTATCGAAAAGGGTGAACGTGTAGTTGGAACGGCTCAGATGGCGGGTACAGAAATTATGCGTATAGCCAACATGAGCTCGATGGAGGTTAATGTCGATGTAAATGAAAATGATATTAATAATGTAAGGGTAGGGAATCAAGCTGAGATCGAAGTCGATGCTTTTAAGGATAGGAAGTTTAAAGGTGTTGTGACGGAAATTGCTAGCTCGTCTAAAAATATAGCAACAACAACGACGACGACATCATCGACAGATCAGGTAACAAATTTTAATGTAAAAGTTCGAATCAGTGCAGAATCGTATCAGGACTTGATGAAAGAGAATGTGGCATCGCCATTTAAGCCGGGACTTTCAGCAACCGTACAGATATTTACAAAACATGATAAAGGGCTGGTGGTTCCGATTCAATCGGTAACTGTGCGTTCTGATGATAAAGATTCTACCAATACAAATAAGAAAGTAGATGAGTATGTATTTGTCCTAAAAGATAAAACTGTTAAGCAAGTGTTGGTAAAGACCGGTATTCAGGATGATAAAAATATCATCGTTACCTCAGGGCTGAAAAAAGGGGATGAAGTGGTCTCTCGGCCATTTGATGCTATTTCAAAAACTTTAAAGGATGGTAGCCAAGTTGAAAAAGTGGATAAGTCGAAATTATAAATCTCTTTGTAGATAATAATTAATAAAAAGGGAATTGTTTTTAATAATTCCCTTTTTATTTTCCTTATAATTTATTAAATTTAGATATTCCAACTATTAGCGGCTTATGAAGAGGCTATTGGCTTATTTTAAATTTAATAAAACAGAACAAAATGGGTTTTTCATTATTTTGGTAATCATTATGCTGTTTGTGACGATCTATGCTTTGATTAAAAGCAATACGCGCGATCCAATTCCCAATCAGGCCAAATTATTTGAACAATCCTTTCATGACTCTCTTGAGGTCTCTGGTCCGGTAAACAAACAGGAGGTCGAGGCAACCTATTCGACTAAAGACAAAAGCGTGGGGGCAATATCTGAACATTCGGTTTTGGAAGAGACCAAACTATTCTATTTTGATCCAAACAATTTACCACACGCTGATTGGCATAAGTTGGGGCTTTCTGATAAACAGATTACGGTCGTGAAAAACTATGAAAAAAAAGGTGGAAGGTTTAGAGTAAAAACCGATCTGAAGAAAATTTACTCGATCAATGGCCGACTTTACAACAGATTAGAGCCCTACATTCAAATCAAAACAATGCCTGATTCAGCGCGAACAAAACAACAAAATAAAGCGCCTTTGCTTTACGATAAGTTTGAAAGAAATAAAGCCGAGCTTATCGATATTAATACCTGTGATACGACAGCATTAATCAGTCTTAAAGGGATAGGTTCGGTTCTATCCAAACGCATTTTGAAATATAAAGAGGTTCTTGGTGGGTTCTACCGCATAGAACAATTAAAGGAGGTTTATGGAGTTACAGCCGAGACCTATGACCAGATTAAAGACTATATTGTTGTAGCCAATTTAGATGGAATCAAAAAAATCAATATTAATAAGCTTGATGCAAATTCATTGGCCAAACATCCGTATCTTAGCCCTAAAGATGCGAAACTAATCGTCAATTATAGGGATCAGCATGGAAGTTATGTCAATATTGAGGACTTGACAAAAATAGGAACACTTTCAGATCTTGCGATTGCGAAGATTGCGCCTTATTTAATATTTGAGAATGATTCAAGATAAATTGAAACTGGAAATCCGGGATATTGTGGATTTTCCTAAACCTGGTATTGTCTTTAAAGACATTACCCCTTTGTTGAAAGATGCGGCATTGTGTAGCGAAATGGTTGATGCGATTATTGATCAATTGCAAGGCATAGAGATAGATGCTATTGCTGGAATTGAGAGTCGGGGTTTTCTATTTGGATTTTTACTTGCCAATAGGCTGGGCTTGCCTTTTATTCCAATCCGAAAACAAGGTAAATTGCCTTTTAAAACCGTATCTGAATCCTATGCACTGGAATACGGCCAGGCAACCATTGAAATCCATGAAGATGCTTTTGAAAAAGGAAGCCGTATATTGGTTCACGACGACCTTTTAGCGACAGGGGGTACCGTCGTTGCCGCCAGTAAACTTATTGAACGACTTGGTGGGGAGATTGTCGCCTACAGTTTTATTATCTCTTTGGATTTCCTTAAAGCGAAAGGACGGTTATCTAGGTTCAGTGATAATATCTTTTCATTGGTAAGTTATTAATTTTGAAATATACGATTTAGAGCAATTCACATGATACTTTTTGCAAACGCTAAACTAAATATTGGGCTGCAAGTCATTGCCAAGCGTACGGATGGTTATCATGAACTGAATAGCGTTTTCTATCCACTTCCGATTTACGATATTATCGAATTATTGGAAACGACTGCTGCGGAGACAACACTAAACATTCAAGGGGAACGTATCCCAGGGAATCTCCATGATAACCTTTGTATAAGAGCCTTTGAATTGTTGAAAAAAGATTATGGCATTCCACCCGTTTCCATTGATTTGATCAAACAAATTCCGATTGGAGCAGGATTAGGCGGCGGTTCTGCGGACGCGTCTTTTGTTTTGAAAGGACTCAATACGCTCTTTCAATTGAATCTTACTGAAGAGCAGCTGGCGGGATACGCCGAAAAGCTAGGTGCCGATTGTCCTTTTTTTATCGCAAATAATCCTGTTTTTGCAACAGGTATTGGGACAGATTTTAAAGACTTAGATCTAAATCTGGATGGCTACCATCTTGTGGTAATTATGCCTAATATTCATATTTCTACGGCTGAAGCTTTTGCTGCTGTGCAACCTAAGGCACCCGAAGTTAGTTTGGAAGAAGCGATTCGTTTGCCTATCCAAGAGTGGAAATTTCATATTCGAAATGATTTTGAGGATGGTATTTTCGAAAGTTATCCCTTGTTGAAAGAAATCAAAGAAACTTTATACCAAAAAGGAGCAATTTACGCATCTATGTCGGGGTCCGGAGCAGCCATTTATGGTATATTTTGGGAAAAGACGGATTTAAGCGAGCTTGCAAAATATGGCAGGATCTATTATCCGACCAAGCTTTAGATGTAATATCGACTACTGAGAAAAAGGTGTTATGTATAGCTGTTCGAACAGCAATACATAACACCTTTTTTAGTATATAATTAATACTCTTCTTCCACCTGATAGTTGATGAGTTCGCGAGCCTCGTTTAAGACCTTTTCTTTCCGTTCTTTTGTTAAGTTTAGGAGATCCAATTTTTCGGGATTACTGACGATATCTTTCACTAAAATAAGCTGATTTTTGAGCAGTTGTTGTTCCTCAAGGTCTGAAAGAGTTGTTAGGCAGGTTACTGGGTAAAAAACTGCTTTATCTACTCTTTTTTTAATGCTATTTTCTTTGGGATAATCCCACGAGAGCAGGTTGATATGATAGTATTTGGCAAAATCAATCGAGTCGGAGGTGAAGTATGCATTGGTGATCAGCCAACCTTCCTGAAATTGCAGCTGTTTTCCAAAAAACTGATAATTGATATTGCTGATATCTTTGAA
Source organism: Sphingobacterium sp. Ag1 (assembly GCF_000988325.1). Lineage (NCBI taxonomy): Bacteria > Pseudomonadati > Bacteroidota > Sphingobacteriia > Sphingobacteriales > Sphingobacteriaceae > Sphingobacterium > Sphingobacterium sp. Ag1. Next base: position 918,785 of record NZ_LBGU01000044.1, read on the forward strand.
TCTTGAAAGATAATACATGGGCGTCGTTACGGATATTTTCGCGTCAATATCGTTTCGAAATTTGCATTCGGCGGTGATCAGTTTACCGTCCTTATAGGCTACTACGTCCAATTCATGCGAAACGGCATGTCCCTGTACGGTCTGTCCCGTGGTGCTTTCATATCCGATGGATCGCAGAAGGTGGGCAATGTATTTTTCGAAGTAGAAACCTTCGGGGCCAAGTTCACGCAGGGCTTTCTTAAGGCTGTAGCGAGCGGCGTAAGAATTTCGTACTGTTTTTAACGTATCAAAGGCCAGCTGATAGAGTTCTCTTGTTGAAATCCCATCATATATTTCGTTGAGTACCTTATCGTAGACCTGATTGACCTGGTCAGCATTGGCACCGGAACGAGAAAGCGAATGGCGTAGCGATTCACCATTAAAGGGTACCAATTCACCAGAATATTTTTTGATTTGCATGTATTTCTAATTTGTTAAATACGAATATAAGAGATGTCGTCGGAGAAACAACATAAAAAACTATTATTCTATTCCTAAACTTTTTTAGGACACCATTTGTTTATAACATGTACGATAAATAAAATAGAGATAATTATGAGTAACCTACTAAACTTTGCATTTGATAAGATAAAAACAAAGATCGAAGACGATTGTATCGAAGAAAATATTGGCACCTCTGAGCGTGTTCTGTCGGTGATTGCCGGCGGATTCATATTGGGCTTGGGTGTTAAAAAACTGTTTAAGTCCCCACTTACTGGATTGTCTGGACTAACCCTTGGTGGAGCCTTGATCTATCGTGGCGTAACCGGCCATTGTGATGTTAAGAAAGTATTGGAAGATAAGGATATCAAAAAAGTAGAGGTGATTGAGCATCGCTATTTTGTTAAATAGCAAGCCTTGTATCCCTAGCTTAATGTAAAAGTATTTTTAGTAGAGGCTTCTACAGGTCTGCCTGACAACAATGCAGTATTTACTTCGCCCTGTGAGTGAGGTTCGACCACGGTGAGAGCACGGTGACTGTACAATAAAAAAGTGGACTCAACGTGGACTCATGGTGGACTCACTGTGCTTACAAGGCGAATTTGATAATAGCCCGTCCGCTAGGTGGGGCATAGTTTTGACAATAAAAAAGGAGATGATAAAGCATAAAAAAGAGGCGAATACTTCAAAAGTGTTCGCCTCTTTTTTATGCTTACCTGTTTGAACAGGCGGGATGGTTATACGTTAAAACGGAAGTGCATGATATCGCCATCTTGGACAATATATGTTTTTCCTTCCACTGATAATTTTCCAGCTTCTTTTACTGCATTTTCGGAGCCAAACGTGACGAAATCGTCATACTTAATTACTTCAGCGCGGATAAATCCTTTTTCGAAATCTGTGTGAATTACACCTGCAGCCTGAGGTGCTGTAAATCCATTCTCAATCGTCCAAGCGCGAACTTCTTGTACACCAGCGGTAAAATAAGTCGCCAAATTTAAAAGCGAATATGCAGCGCGGATCAGCTTGTGTACGCCAGATTCTTCAAGGCCAAGGTCATCCAAAAACATTTTGCGCTCATCGTAGCTTTCCAGTTGGGCAATTTCAGATTCGATCTGTGCTGAGATAATCAATACCTCGGCTTTTTCATCCTTTACAGCTTCCTTAACACGTTCTACGTAAGCGTTACCTGTATTAACAGAACCTTCGTCTACATTACATACATAAAGTACTGGTTTGGCTGTTAACAAGGCTAAATCCTGGATGAACTCAAAATCTTCCGCTTCAATCGCTGCTGTACGTGCAGATTTTCCAGCTTCAAGATGATCTTTGACGATTGATAGGATGTCAAACGTTCTTTTTGCATCTTTATCGCCGCCTGTTTTAGCCATTTTTTCTACCTTCTGGATACGTTTTACAACAGTGTCCAAATCTTTAAGCTGCAATTCGGTGTCAATGATTTCTTTATCTCTGATTGGGTCTACCGAACCATCGACGTGGATCACGTTCCCATCGTCAAAACATCTTAAAACGTGAATAATAGCATTTGTTGTACGAATATTTCCTAAGAATTGATTGCCTAAGCCTTCACCTTTTGAAGCTCCTTTCACAAGACCGGCGATGTCGACAATCTCGATGGTGTTTGGAACAATTCGTTGCGGGTTGACTAATTCAGCTAATTTATTGAGACGGGCATCCGGTACGGTAATTACCCCAACATTTGGTTCAATTGTACAAAATGGAAAGTTAGCCGCTTGCGCTTTCGCGTTCGACAAACAGTTAAATAATGTTGATTTACCGACGTTTGGTAAACCTACGATACCGCATTGTAAAGCCATATATAGTGCAAATTTTTGAAATTGCACAAAGATAGAAAATTCACTGTAATTTTTAGCTATCTTGTCGAATGGTTCATTGGTACAAAATTGAACATGCCGATTTTCTTAAAAATCAGGGCATCAGCGAACATAAATTCGGTAGAAAAATTATTTGTATTACCTGGTACGAAGACCAACTCTATGCTTTCTCGCCTAAATGTCCACATGCTGGGGCACCATTGAAAAATGGCTGGTGTGAACGTGGAAAAGTAATCTGTCCTTTTCATCGCCATGAATTCGATCTGGTGTCGGGAAGAGGTAATCCGGAACAGCATGATTTTATTCGCGTTTACCCTATAAAATTCGAAAACAACGATTATTATGTTGGCTTGGAATTAGGATTCTGGGAGCGTTTATTTGCTTAAAAAGTAACGAAAGTATCATATCTCACTGCGTGAATCGTATATCTCGTTAGTAAATAAGTATATTTGCTGTCGAAAACAAATTAAAGACATGCAGGGGAAAAAGATTGGTATAATTGGTAGCGGAAGTTGGGCTACTGCTATGATCAAGATGCTATGTGAAAATGACCAAGACAAGCATATTTTTTGGTGGGTAAGAAAGGAAGAGGATGCAGGATATATTCAAAAATTCAAACATAACCCGACTTACCTGAGCAGTGTTTCGGTTGATCTTAGTATTACGACGATTGATACCGATGCTAAAAACGTAATTACTAATTCAGATATTGTCATTTTAAATACGCCTGCGGCCTATTTGAAGGATGCACTGGCCAATGTGACGAAGGAAGATTTTAGAAATAAAATTGTTGTTTCCGCCATCAAGGGGATTATTCCCAAAGATAATTTGATTATCGGTGAGTTTTTGGAGCAACGGTATGAGGTCGATATTGAACAGATCTGTGTGGTTGGTGGTCCCTGCCATGCGGAGGAAGTTGCCTTAGGCAAATTGTCTTATTTAACTTTCGGCTGTAAGAACCTGGATAGTGCAGCATTGGTTGCTTCCTTTCTGTCGTCAAGGGTTATCAAGACGATTCTGTCGGAAGATGTACTCGGAATAGAATTTGGTGCAGTATTGAAAAACATCTATGCGTTAGCTGGAGGTATCTGTCACGGCTTAGGTTACGGTGATAATTTTCAGGCTGTGCTGGTCTCCAATGCAATTCGCGAAATGCGCCGGTTTGTAGGTAAAGTAGATGGTGATACGTCAAGGGATGTGAATACTTCGGCTTATTTAGGGGATCTTTTGGTAACAGCCTATTCCCAATTTAGCCGAAATAGAACCTTTGGTAATATGATCGGAAAGGGCTATAGTGTACAATCTGCGCAATTGGAAATGAATATGGTGGCTGAAGGGTATTACGCATCGGCATGTATTCAAGAGTATGCGAAAAAATATGCAGTGGAATTGCCTATATGCGATGCCGTGCATCAAATTTTGTATGAACACCTCCCTGCATCTAAAATTATTCAAGCATTGAGCGAAAAATTAACATAATAAAGTAGCAATAGAGTAGATGATAACAAAAGAAGCGATTGCTTTAGCTTATAAAGAAATTCAGGACGAAATATGTCAGGCGCTGGAGAAATTAGACGGATCGGCACGCTTTGAAGAAGAATTGTGGGAGCGTGAAGGCGGTGGTGGCGGTCGCACCAGGATCATTCAAAATGGTCAGATTTTTGAAAAAGGAGGCGTTAACTTTTCGTCTGTGTATGGCAAATTACCTGAAGCGATCAAAAAGTCATTTGCGGTGGAAGAAGATGATTTTTTTGCGACAGGAGTTTCCATTGTAATCCATCCAAACAATCCCTTCGTACCTATTATACACATGAATATCCGCTATTTTGAACTGAACGATCAGATTCGTTGGTTTGGCGGCGGTATTGATTTAACGCCGCATTATATCGATGAAGAGGATGCCCGTTATTTTCATCAGCAGCTGAAAGATGTCTGTGATAGACATGATTCATCCTATTATGAAAAATTTAAAAATTGGGCGGATGATTATTTTTATATCAGACATCGCCAGGAAACACGCGGCATAGGAGGTGTATTTTACGATAAGTTGAATACTGAAAAAACAGGGGTGAGCATGGAAGATATTTTTGCTTTTTCCTGTGACCTTGGACGCACGTTTGCACCAACATACATTGCTTTGGTGGAGAAAAATCGACATAAAAACTTTACTGATCAACAAAAAAATTGGCAATTGATCCGTCGCGGACGCTATGTCGAATTTAACCTCGTATGGGACTCGGGGACTAAATTTGGACTTGAAACGAATGGTCGGATTGAGTCGATATTGATGAGTCTACCAGCCCAAGCCAATTGGGCATATGATTATCGTCCTGAAGAAGGCTCCGAAGAAGCCAAAACCTTATCTTTATTGCGAAAAGGTATTAACTGGATTTAAAAACATCGAAGAAAAAATAGATGGTTTCTTATCGAAAATTTACGTTGGAAAACGGCCTACGTGTATTGGTACACGAGGATCATAATACAGCCATGGCCTGCGTCAATATCTTGTACGATGTGGGGGCAAGGGATGAATCTCCGGAACAGACCGGATTTGCGCACTTATTTGAGCACCTGATGTTTGGTGGAAGTATCAATATTCCTAATTTCGATACCGAATTACAAAAAGTGGGTGGCGAGAATAATGCATTCACCAGCAACGATATTACAAATTATTACATCACTTTACCCTCTTCAAATCTAGAAACGGCATTGTGGTTGGAGTCGGACCGGATGTTAAGTTTGGCTTTTTCCGAACAAAGCCTCGAAGTGCAGCGGAATGTCGTGAGTGAAGAATTCAAGCAGCGTTATTTGAATCAGCCTTATGGTGACGCTTGGCTAAAATTACGTCCATTGGCCTATCAGGTACATCCATATCGTTGGGCAACCATCGGAAAAGAACTGAGCCATATTGAAGAGGCTACAATGGAAGATGTTAAAGCATTTTTCAAATTACATTATAATCCGCAGAGTGCAATTATGGTTGTTTCTGGAGATGTTCATTTTGAGGAAGTAAAAGCTTTGACTGAAAAATGGTTTGGCGATATCGAGGCGGGCGAGAAATACAATCGCCAATTGCCTAAAGAACCCGCGCAAGATAAGATTAGGCGTGAAACGACTTGGGCAGAGGTGCCTTTGGATGCGCTTTATATGGCATTTCATGGCCCTGCTCGATTGGAAGAGGGGTATTTTGCAATGGATCTTCTGTCGGACATTTTATCGAGGGGCTCTTCTTCACGTTTGTATCGTCGATTGGTAAAAGAGGGGCAGTTATTTAGTGAAATAAATGCTTATGTGATGGGAAGTATCGACAATAACCTCTTTGTTATTGAAGGAAAACCGTCGGAAGGCATCTCGCTAGAGGAAGCTGAACGCGCGGTGTGGGCAGAATTGGAGGTCATAAAATCCGAGTTGGTACCTGCAGCTGAATTGGAAAAAGTGAAGAATAAGATCGAATCGACAAATGTTTTTGCAGAACTATCTATTTTGGATAAAGCCATGAATTTGGCTTTCCATGAGTTGCTGGGTGATGCAGACGGCATCAACACAGAGGTCTCAAAATATTTGTCGGTGAGTGCTGAGGAAGTTCAACAGCAAGCTCAGCTCATTTTTAGACCGGAGAATGCTTCTATATTAATGTATAAATCAAAACAAGAGGAGGCTGTACATGTTGGATAGGACAAAAGCACCCAAGTTCCGTGAAATTGGAAATATAAGTTTGAAAGAACCGATCAAGAAGCAGTTTGCAAACGGATTGCCTGTCTATGTATTCCAGTCGCCCGAGCAGGAGCTGGTACGGATAGAATGGATCTTTGAGAATACCTATCTTGACGGATCGGCTGAAAATCCGTTGTTAAATAGTACCCTAAGTGCATTGCTTAAGGAGGGGACAAAGACCATGTCGAGTGCAGAGATTGCAGATAAAGTGGATTTCTACGGAGCATTTCTTGTTCCTGAATATTCTTTTGACGTAACGTCTCTGTCGCTTTACACATTGAATAGACATAGTCAAGTACTCTTGCCGCTGGTAAAAGATATTCTAACGGAAGCATCGATTCCACAACAGGAATTGGATACCTATTTGCGCAATAACAAACAAAAGTTTCAAGTCTCTATTCAGAAAAATGATTATCTGGCGAGACGCAAATTTTACAATTTGATCTTTGGTGAGAATAATCGTTATGGGCGTACACCAAAACTAGCAGATTACGATGCAATTACTCGTGCGCAGCTGATCGAATTGTACCGTAGGGAAATTGTTCCTGCCAATTGTACATTAATTGTTTCGGGTAATGTTTCTGAAGAGCTTTTGCAGGAGTTGGAGCAAATCTTCGGTGTCGAGTGGCAAGGAGCAGCTGCTGTCTCTCCTTCGGAAATCCCTGTTTTGGTGCAAGGTTCAAATAACCTGGCTTATGAGGAAAAAGATAATGCCTTGCAGTCTGCCATTCGGTTGGGCTGTCAGACGATTGGAAGGGAACATCCCGATTATCCGGCATTACAATTTGTCAACACATTATTAGGTGGTTTTTTCGGTTCCCGTCTAATGCGCAATATCCGAGAAGAAAAAGGGTATACCTATAGCATTGGTTCGGCTGTTGCTACCTTGAAACATACTGGTTTTATGACCATTGTAACTGAAGTTGGGGTAGATGTAACACAGGCCACGTTGACTGAAATAGAAAAGGAGATCAATTTGTTGAAAACTACATTGGCCTCCGAGGATGAGGTCAATCTTGTGAAGACCTATATGGAAGGTTCTATGTTGGGTTCGTTGGAAAGTATCTTTTCGCATGCCGACAAGTTCAAAAGTGTTTTGTTAAATGGGATGACATTGAACTATTATTCCTATTATATGGAACAGATCAGAAATATGTCGCCCGAGAAGGTGCAGTATCTTGCCAATAAATACTTGGACTACGATGCCATGGTGAAGGTTGTTGTTGGGAAAATCAGTCAAGTAGAACCAGTTCATCAAGCGGTTGTAAATTAAATTTCTTAGACTACAAAAATCGAATACTACTTTGTATTTTTGGTTTTTGATAAAAAAGTGTATTATCCAGCATGGAATTAAAATTAAAAAGACCATTGGTGTTTTTCGATTTGGAAACTACAGGTGTTAATGTGGCGACCGATCGTATTGTGGAAGTATCATTTCTGAAAGTGATGCCCAGTGGTGAAGAAACAGTCTATACAAAGAAGATCAATCCAGAAGTGCCTATTCCTGCGGAATCCTCTTTTTTTCACGGCATTTATGATGAAGATGTGAAGGATGCTCCTAATTTTAGAGCAATCGCAGTGGAACTTGCGGCGTTTATTGCCGATGGAGATCTCGCGGGATATAATTCCAATAAATTCGATGTTCCAATGCTTATGGAAGAGTTTTTACGGGCAGGTGTTGATTTTTCATTGGAGGGTAGAGCATTTGTTGATGTTCAAAATATCTTCCATCAGATGGAACAACGTACGCTGAAAGCTGCATACAAGTTTTATTGCAATGAAAATCTTGAAAATGCGCATACAGCGGAAGCGGATGTTCGTGCCACATATGAGGTCTTGAAAGCACAGCTGACAAAATATGAAGGCGCAGCATTCGAAGATAAACATGGGACAGTGTCCTATCCTGTCGTAAACGATGTTGAGGCGCTACATACGTTTACCAACCTAAGTAAGCCTGTAGATTTTGCCGGACGTCTCGTCTATAATGCCGAGGGATTGGAAACGATCAATTTTGGTAAACATAAAGGAAGACCTGTTATAGAAGTATTTGAGCAAGAGCCCAGTTACTACGCATGGATGCAGAATGGTGATTTTCCATTGTATACCAAGAAGGTCTTGGAGAATATCTGGAATCGGTATAAAAAGGAAAAGAGTGAGCAAAAAGCAAAAGCAGCTGCAGCCACCCATTCTGTAGAAGATAAAAAACTTGCGAAAAAGGAATTCAATCAACAAAAAGAAGAAGCGCCGCAGAACATTTCTTTGGATATGCTGAAAGGATTGCAAGATAAATTTAAAAAATAACGTTAATTAATAGCTTAGAAAAAGGATTATGGAATTCAAACAAGAAGTGGAACATGTACAGTGTTTGATTATTGGTTCGGGACCAGCAGGTTATACTGCCGCGATTTATGCAGCCCGTGCGGATATGAAACCAGTCGTTTATACCGGTATTGTGCCAGGGGGACAGTTGACTCAAACAACTGAGGTGGACAATTTCCCTGGTTATCCAAAAGGTATCACTGGACCAGTGATGATGGAAGATTTGCGCGAGCAAGCTGAACGCTTCGGAACTTCAGTGCGTTTTGGATATGTGACTAAAGTGGATTTTACAGGTGAGGTACACCGTGTTGAGATCGATGGAACAGTACAAGTTACCGCAGATACAGTGATTATTGCGACAGGAGCCACAGCAAAATGGTTAGGCTTGGAATCTGAACAAAAATACAATGGTTTTGGTGTTTCAGCATGTGCTGTATGTGATGGGTTCTTCTTTAAAAACCAAGAGGTTGCTATTGTAGGTGCTGGGGATACAGCGGCAGAAGAAGCAACATATCTTGCAAAATTATGCTCAAAAGTACATATGTTGGTTCGCCGTGACGAGTTTCGTGCTTCTAAAGCAATGGTACATCGTGTTATGAATACACCAAATATCGAAGTTCACTACAATTCTGAGGCAAAAGAGGTCCTAGGAGATGGTCAGGTAGTGACCGGAATCCGCGTTGTTAACAATAAAGACCAGTCTGAAAAAGATCTCGAAGTAACAGGTTTCTTCGTTGCTATTGGGCATAAGCCTAATACGGAGCTTTTCACAGGTGTATTGGATATGGATGAAACAGGTTATTTAATTACAAAACCAGATAGTACTGCAACAAATATCCCGGGTGTTTTTGCTTGTGGTGATGTTCAGGATAACATCTTCCGTCAGGCAATCACTGCTGCAGGTACAGGTTGTATGGCAGCTTTGGAAGCTGAAAGATACTTAGCAGCTAAAGAAAGCGGCGAATAATCGCATGGAAATAATAAAAACGGGGCATTGTACAATGCCCCGTTTTTATTTGCCTTCTTCCATTTCAAAAACACTGTCGATTTTCCAATTTGCCTTATCTTTGGATGCCGCGACAGCCAAACGATCACAGCGCTCATTTAAGGGATGCCCAGCATGGCCTTTTACCCATACAAGGCGTACGGTATGGAGCTTATAGACGCTCATTAACCGCAACCAAAGATCTTTATTCTTTTTTCCCGCAAAACCTTTTTGTATCCAACCATATACCCATTTCTTATCAATGGCGTCAATGACGTATTTGGAGTCAGAATACACGGTAACATGTTGCTGTAGATTTTTCAGTGCCTCGAGGCCGACGATCACAGCCATCAATTCCATCCTGTTGTTAGTCGTTTTGCGGTAACCGCCCGAAAACTCTTTTTCGATCAGTTTACCTTTAAAGGCTTCATTATCGCCTGTATAAATAGTTCTTAAGATGGTTCCGTAACCTCCAGGGCCCGGATTTCCACTTGAAGCCCCATCTGTATATAATTCGATCATACCGGCCAAATATACATGAAGTTTTTGTAAGCACATACAAACGGATAAAAATGATCCAGACTAGTGCATATTTTGATGCTCGAGGTAGAAGAATTTGTACCGTTGCACCTTCAATAAATTGAACGATATGGCACACCGCTATAGGCATCAAATTTAATAGGTACCCACAACTGATTTAACAGGGATTTAAAAGGGACTTCACACAGCTTTATCCGAATGAGGTCCCTATAAAGTCCCTATGAGGTCCGTTTAAGTAATACGACTATTCCCTGCGTGTTTTTAGTTTGAGCGAGAGAAAATACAATGTTAGATTTCAATTGCTCTCCAACGTAATTTATCCCTTACATAGTTGGATTGTGCTGATTTATGTGTATTTTGCCGGCTTAAACTCGTTATGTAATCGATAAAATAGCTTATGAAGTTTCGAAAGATTTCTCTTTTTGTTCTTTTGGCGTCCGCGTGCTTAAACGTTTCAGCGCAGAACAATGTATCACCGCAAAAAATGGATTGGTTTGAAGATGCCAAACTGGGTATTTTTATTCACTGGGGGATTTATTCTGTCGATGGAATATCAGAATCTTGGTCATTCTTCAATAATTACATCAATCATGACAATTATATCAAGCAACTGAATGGTTTTACAGCAAAGGATTATAGACCGAAGGAATGGGCCAAATTGATCAAAGAAGCTGGTGCGAAATACACGGTGATTACAACCAAACACCATGACGGGATCTCGATGTGGAATACGAAGGCTGATAAAGCGATCACGACATTACAAGACGCAGCTGCCAAACAGGATGTAATCACACCATTTGTGAAAGCCATACAAGAAGAAGGCTTGCATACTGGACTGTATTATTCTTTGCCCGATTGGAGCCATCCTTATTACGATGTTTTTACGCGCAATCGAAAGCGTTATGAATTGAAAAGTGAGCCTTCTCGTTGGGATAATTATGTAAAATATTACCAGAGGCAATTGACTGAGCTATCCGAACAGTATAAGCCGGAATTACTTTGGTTTGACGGGGATTGGGAGCATAGTGCCGAGGAGTGGAAAGCTAAAGAGACCTTGAATCTTTTGCGGAAATATAATCCGAATATTATTATAAACTCGCGATTGAATCATCATGGAGATTACGATACACCTGAGCAAGGGATTCCAGTAACCCGTCCTGATGCTAAATTTTGGGAACTCTGTTATACCATGAATGATTCTTGGGGTTATCAACCCTTTGATAAAAAGTACAAATCTCCCAATATGATCATTCGAACGTTGGTAGATTGTATTTCCATGGGCGGAAACTTATTGTTGGATATCGGTCCAAAGGCAGATGGAACAATCCCTGAGGAACAATTAAATATTTTGAAACAGCTGGGGCGATGGACACATAAGCATGCGGCTGCGATCTACGGTACAAGAGCCGGTATTCCATTTGTGAACTACGGCGGGAAATCTGCTTTATCAAAGGACGGAAAGACACTTTATCTGTACGTGTATGAACAGAAACCCGAATTGCAGCTCAGAGGTTTGGTTAATCATACGGCCATTAAAGGAGTCTCAGTTGTCGGCGACGCATCTGCGAAAGTGAATGTTAAGTCGGAAAATGGAACCGTTCAAGTCGATTTAACGAAAGTAAACTTTGATCAGGACGTCACTGTGATTGCACTTAACTTTGCGGAGGCGCTTCGTTGGACTGCACCGCAAGATACTGAAGTTACGTTGAAATCTGTACTGGATAATAAGTTGACAGGTCGTGCTTTAGGTCAGATCGCTTCAACACTGCATGCCGGAAAAAATATCTTTGATAATTCCGGATTGACTGTGGATGGCTTAGAGACCAAATTGCCTAGTAGTAATGCGACTAATCCAACGGTATTAAAGTGGATTAAGGATCATGCCGAAGCACTTTATGAGACTGGAAAAGGCTTACCTGAAGGACATTATGAAGGACTAAGCGCGCTCTCTAAAGATCGCCAGACATTGTATCTGTTTGTCGAGGGAAAACCTACGGGTCCAATTGCATTAAAAGGTGTTAAAAATGGAGTCGCTAGGATCCGCGTGGTCGGTGAGGGCTCCATGATAAATCATGAGATTTTCAATAAGCTTTATTGGAGTAGCATCCCGGGTATTATCTACATTCAGGCACCAGCAGAGCGCTTGGATAAAAATATGACAGTTATTGCTGTTTTGTTGGATGCGCCAATACAACTATATCGCGAGAAAGTGGGGGCTATCGAAAATAACCTTTAAGAGGTCGGATAGCAATTAGCGTTGAAAAAAAGCCTGGGATAACAAAATATCCTGGGCTTTTTTGCGAGATATAAACTATGCTGATTTATTAATTCTGATCCATTTTCTTTCGGTATTCGGTGCATTTTCTCCTGAATTGTGGCGCAAAAGCATTTTTTATTATAACTTAGGCCTATGAATCCAATCAAAGCTGTTTTGATCCCAATTTTTGCTCTTCTTTGTGTTTGTTGTTCTTCCGGTGACGGAAGTAAATCCGAGCGATTGCGGGCAGATTCGTTAGTGAATGAAGTGGTCAATGGAAGGTTAGCTCTAGCAACATTAGCAGAGTTAAATGAATTTATGTATTTCAATGATAAATACTTTCATGAACCGGCAGATTTAAAGGTCATTCCGAAATTTGATAAGGTACAGATTCAAGTTGTTACTTATCGGATTTATCAGCATGTCAGACTGAAAAATAATCGCTACGTGTTCAACGTACAGAAAGCCAGTGAACTACATATACCAAATAGCGCTTTTGTGTATTACCAACGTTCTTTTGATGATATGAACCGCAAGGCTGCCTTGAGTAGAGACTCGATCCGACTCGAGCTGCCGGATAATTATGCATCTTTGTTGATTAACGAATGAGCTAGATCAGGTCTACAGACATGATGAAGGTCATATCAAAAGTCAATCTTAACTATACAATGGTGTAACAAATACATTTAAGATGGAAAAGAAAAATATCGTTGTATTGACGGGGGCCGGTATTTCGGCTGAAAGCGGTATACCTACCTTTAGGGATGCCAATGGATTGTGGGAAGGACATGACGTCATGGAAGTTGCTTCCATTGAAGGTTGGCATAAAAATCCAGCCTTGGTGCAGGAGTTTTATAATCTAAGACGGAAAGCCGCTTTGGTCGCACAGGCAAATGCGGCTCATTATGCGCTGGTAAAATTGGAATCAGCATACCGGGTGAGTATTGTGACGCAGAATGTTGATCTACTGCATGAACAGGCAGGATCCTCCCATATCGTTCATTTGCACGGACGCTTGGACCAGTCGAAGTCATCTGTCGATGACCGTTTGGTATATCCCATTGTTGGTGATGAGATCAAGATGGGCGATCTTTGTGAGAAGGGTAGTCAGCTGAGGCCAAATATAGTCTGGTTTGGAGAGGCTGTGCCGGCCATTGAGGAAGCGATAAGCCTGGTTTCGAAGGCCGATATTTTGATTATTGTGGGAACCTCCCTACAGGTTTATCCCGCTGCGGGACTTAAAGAATTTGCGCCTAGTCACTGTAAATCGTTTTTAATTGACAAAAAGATTCCTCATGACAACGCTTTACGTAATATACAGTGTTTTGAAGAATCGGCGACCATAGCTGTTCCTGAACTGGTAGAACAATTACTTAATTAAATGTTATATAGTCGTTTATAAAATAAGGTTTTATGAAGAAAATAATAGGGCTTCTTTACATGTCAGTTGCTTTTGTTGCATGTCAAAATAATTCAGCGATCAAAGTAAATACGAGTTCAAATGACCAGCCTTTAACCTTGGATAGCGTTCAGGCCAAGCATCTGCTCAGTTTGCCACTGCATTGCATCGAAGTGGAATATCCCAATAAGTTGGGACAGGTACTCGGTAGTGATGGTGATCTAAAAGCACCGCGTACATTGCATCCAATTTTTTACGGTTGTTTTGACTGGCATTCTTCTGTACATGGGTATTGGTCAATTGTGCATATTTTGAAGGAATTTCCGAATCTGGACAGTTCGGGTGAAATTCGGCGCCAATTGAACCGAAATATCACAGCCGAAAATGTGGCTGTTGAATTAGATTTCTTTCAAGATAAGAACAATAAGAACTTTGAGCGTACGTATGGCTGGGCCTGGTTGTTGCAACTGCAGAAGGAATTATTAACTTGGGAAGATGCCGATGCAAAACGCTGGGCATCGAATCTTGAACCGTTGGTGAAACATGTGGTGAAATCGTATCAGGAATATTTGCCCAAATTGGTCTATCCGATCAGGACAGGCTATCATGATAATTCGGCCTTCGGCCTTTCGCTGTCCCTGGACTATGCAAGAAGCACGGGAAATGTGACGTTTGAAAAATCATTAATGACGAATGCTTCTCGTTTATACAGTCAGGATAAGAGCTGCAACATTTCTTTTGAGCCAAGTGGAAGCGACTTTCTTTCTCCTTGTCTTGAAGAAGCCCTCTGTATGAGTTTGGTGTTGCAACAGGAGGATTACCGTAAATGGTTAAAGGATTTTATGCCAGATCTGTTTAATCCCGAGTTCAATTTAGAACCGGGTATCGTGAAAGATCGAACAGACGGACATTTGGTCCATCTGGATGGACTTAATTTTAGTCGCGCAAACTGTTTAAACGGTATCGCCAAAGCGCTGCCTGAGTTAAGTTACTTGCATAGGTTGGCAAATAAACATTTAAAGTATTCTTTGCCCAATATCACAACCAAGGACGACTACATGGGGTCGCATTGGTTAGGTACATTTGCACTCTATGCACTATCAAAGCATTGATTCGGGGAGATTATCTTCTCCCCATTTATCCATGAGGGTTAATATTTCCTCGAGCGACCGTCCGAGCGCTGTTAATTCGTATTCAACCTTTGGTGGAACTTGCTGATATACAAGTCTATTAATCAGCTTGTCATGCTCCAGCTCCTTTAGTTTAGCAATCAGCATACGTTCAGATATTCCCACGAGTCTTTTCCGCAACTCACTATAGCGGAGTTTACCTTCATTTAGCAAATAGGAAAGGATATTGATTTTCCATCTACCGCCTATGGCGGCTAAGGTAAATGCAATACCACAACGGTCTTTCCAGTATAGCTCATTAATGTGATTGGTTGAATTCTCTTTTCGTGGGTTCATACAAACTTTTTTGTTGGTATCATACAATCTAGTATGTACTGTTATTCCTGCAAATTAATAAAGAAATTTGTAGGAAAACAAAAAGTATAACATGGAAACGATTAAATCAGTCGCTCATTGGTTGAGCTATGCGTACTACCTTTATGTATTTGGATATGCATCATTATTCAAAGTTTTTCAAAAGAGCGCCATGATGCAAAGCATGCAGTCCCTGGGTTTTAATAAGACTTGGACGATCATTATCGGAATAGGGGAACTAATGGGGGTAGTATTGCTCTTAATAGGTTTGTATAACCCACAATTTAAGAATGCTGCAGTACTGCTGTTGTTTCCATTTGCGGTTGCGGCGTTTACGGCACATATGGCGCATCAAGAGTATCATCATTTCTACAACTCCTTGCTGATGTGTGTACTTAGTATTGTGCTGTTGGCCACAGACAAAACCTTTAAAATTATACTTTAAATCCTGCGTCAGCTTTAGCGTGATCATTAGAAAATTAGGATTATTTTATGGCTTAATTTTCTAATGATCCTATGTTTATCCGGAAGCAAGTGGCGCTGGAGATGCAAGAGGGAAAATAATGTGATAGACTGCAATTATAAGCGGTATGGCAAGCCGGTCGATAGCCGAAAATATAGGAACGACTTGATCGCTTGTAAATCGTGATTTGTGCTAATTTAACTCTGTTGGTTTATGCTGGGATATTTTGTTTTTCTACCGTTTTATTGCGTTTTATTTGTATAAGTAAAGTTTTTGCATTGTTTTTTTTAGATATACATTTTTTAGTAGGTTAGAAAAAGGCTATAAAATTCAAGATTTGTGCTACTCTACACGATCAAACTTATAATACATTTGATCTATCAATCCCATAGGGATGTTACATGCTATGTATAGGTATTTAAGACAACTTTTAATGGTTTTGCCCATTGTTTTTTTCTGTATGTTTTTTACAGGTAAAATAAACAAGGATGTCTTTTCACATACGGCCTATAAAAACACGTCAAAAACGGCAATAACTTCTTCACAATCCCATTTCGATTTTTATGTCGGATCGATCGAAGAATGCTCGTTCGAATGGCGTTATGATCAACATTTAGCATATGCCGTTCGGCTCTGTACCTTGGGACTGATTCTACCAATTTTCTTGCTATTTGCGGATAAGAAGTCATGGCATAGTTTTTATGAACTCCAAAATAAATATCTATCGAACAGGCTGCCAGACAGGTGTATCCTATACCATTCCTTTAAAATTTTCGGTTAAATCCCTTTTCCTTTTCGTGAATATCATCGGTTGGGTCGACAGACGGCTATAAAACCGATTTAATAAATCATTGCTTGAAGAAAGCGGCTTAATCAGCTGCTTTGCTATTAAATCATTTATATGAACACAACACTTTACGCATTAGCTATTACAGCTATTACGATCAGTTTTTTTCATACTGCATCGGGGCCAGACCATTATCTGCCATTTATTGTATTGTCCAAATCGAAAAAATGGTCGTTGGGGAAAACCATATTATGGACCATTATATGTGGGCTTGGGCATGTTTTCAGTTCGGTCATACTAGGGATTATTGGCGTTTATCTTGGATGGCAGCTCAATAAGATTAGCTGGTTACAAGACGTGCGTGGCAATGTTTCGAGTTGGGCACTATTTATTTTTGGACTTGGATATTTGATTTACGGGATCTGGAAAATGTCAAAGAAGCATTCTCATAAGCATTTTGATGTGATGGGTGATGAGGTGTATGTGCATGAACACACGCATGGGAAAAGCACATCAGGGCATCATCACCATCATCAAAAAACGAAGGTAACGCCTTTGGTATTATTTGCAATTTTCGTCATGGGACCATCGGAACCATTGATTCCACTTTTATTTTTTTCAGGTGCTCACCGCTCAATGCCAGAGGTGATTACACTGATCAGCACTTTTACCATCACAACAGTGGCAACCATGGTCGGGATGGTCTTGTTGGGAATTTATGGTTATAATTTGCTCAACACCGAAAAACTTGATCGCTATGTACACGCTATTAGTGGTGCTGTCCTGTCAATTTGCGGTGCGGGGATGTTATTTCTGGGATGGTAATTTTTTAAATAGGATATGAACAAACATCAAATCACCTTTTTTATAAGCCTAATGGCTACTACACACAGTTATGCCCAGCAACATGTAATTCAGGGAACTGTGAAAGATAAGGATAGTAAACAGAGATTAGAAGAAGTCAATATACGTTACCAACGTGGAATAAAACATAGCCATACAGCATCGAATGGTACTTTTTCCGTACAGCCGGGAACATTTCCGGATACTCTATTGTTGAGCCGGATTGGCTATCTCGATCAGGTATACATCCTAAAAGAAGCGAGGTCTCCGATTGAAATCGAGATGCAAAAAAATGAAGTGCAGTTGAGTCAAATTCAGGTGGATGCATTCGTTAGCAGTAAAACATTGAGCAAAGTTGATTTAAGTAAGATTCCGGTTAATTCGGCGCAAGATCTGTTACGAAAAGTTCCTGGGCTCTTTATAGCACAGCATGCCGGTGGTGGAAAGGCTGAGCAAATATTTTTGCGTGGATTTGATAATGATCACGGTACAGATATTGCCATTACTGCAGATGGCATTCCCGTTAATATGGTCTCTCATGCGCACGGTCAAGGATACGCAGATCTCCATTTTATTATTCCTGAAACGGTAAAAGACATTGATTTTGGCAAGGGTGCTTATTATGCAGACAAAGGCGATTTGAACACATCGGGTTATGTTAATTTTACGACCTTGGATCATTTGGATCATAATCTTTTTAAGGTTGAAGGCGGTTCTTTTGATTCCTGGCGCACGGTGGCTATGCTTAATCTGCTGAATAACCATGAGCAGAATAAATATGCCTATGCCGCAGGAGAGTTCAATTATTCGAATGGTCCTTTTGACATCAAGCAAAATTTTAGCCGTGTCAATCTATTTGCGAAATATAATCAGTGGATCGATGAGAAACATTATATCAATCTCCAGGGGTCCATATTCAGTTCGGGTTGGAATGCATCGGGTCAGATTCCAGAGCGGGCTGTTCGTCAGGGACTGATTAGCCGTTGGGGGTCGATTGATTCTACAGAAGGCGGGAATACATCCCGCATGAATTTGGCGATGCAATACCGTGCGCTGATCAGTGATCAGGAAAGCTGGGAAAGCAATGTTTACTTCTCGCGCTATAACTTTCAGTTATTTTCGGATTTTACTTTCTTTCTGAAAGACCCCATTCATGGCGATGAAATAGAGCAGGTTGATAATCGATACTTGTACGGTATCGAAAACAAATACAATCGCCAATTTCATTTTGATCATAGTCAGCTTTCTTGGACATCGGGGTTTGGGCTCCGAGTGGATGATATCAAAGATCTTCAACTGAACCATGTCTATCAGCGCGACGAATTATTGGATCGGCTTTCGCATATTTCGGGTGTAGAAATGAATCTTCATGCCTATAGCAATCTGGATTGGCGTATTGGAAAATGGACGATTAATCCTGCATTACGTGTCGATCACTTGATTTTCAACTTGCATGATAAGCTGAAAAGTGATCCTGCAGGGCAAGAGGCTTCTGCAACAAGAATCAGCCCAAAGCTGAACTTTGGATATACGTTCAATCATAGCGCCCAAATCTATTTGAAAACGGGTATGGGATTTCATTCCAACGATATCAGGGTGGTGATGGAACAACAGGGAAAAGATATTATGCCCATTTCCTTTGGTGCAGATCTTGGCTTGATCTGGAAGCCAACTGATAACCTCTTTATTCAGCCTGCTTTATGGGGGGTATACCTGCAGCAAGAATTTGTGTACGTCGGGGATGAAGCTGTTGTAGAGCCTTCAGGCAAAACGAAACGTCTGGGGGCTGATTTGAGTCTACGCTATCAAGCTACTCCATGGTTGTATTTTGATGGCGACATCAACTATGCTTACGCGCGGGCAATTGACCAACCAAAAGGCGGAAACTATATCCCGCTGGTACCTTCTTTAACAAGTACAGGGGGAGTATCTGTGAAGCTACCGCTCGGCATTTCGGCCAACTTGCGCTATCGTTATATGAATACAAAACCAGCGATAGAAGATAATTCGGTACGTGCTAAAGGTTATTTGGTCAACGATCTCCTGCTGAACTATGAAGTGGGAAAATGGAATTTTTTGTTGCAGGTCCAAAACGTATTTGACACCAAATGGAATGAAGCACAGTTTGAGACCGAGACTCGATTAAGAAATGAACAACAGCCCGTTTCTGAATTGCATTTCACCCCTGGAACACCTTTTATGGTAAAAGCTGGCCTGTCCTATAAATTCTAAAGACTGGGTAAAGTGGTCGCCTTAAAATTTTCCTTTGTATCTTTAATAGGAATTATAAGTCCTTATAAATAATGTATTATGGAAAAGAGTAAGTTACTTCGAATGGATAATATGGGTATCGTGGTGGAGTCGTTGGACAACGCGATTTCGTTTTTTTCAGAACTTGGTTTACATTTGGAGGGAAGGGGACAGATTAAAGGGGAATGGGCAGGTCGAATAACAGGTCTCGGTGCTCAGCATGTGGAGATCGCCATGATGGTGACACCAGATGGGCATAGCCGATTGGAGCTTTCAAGATTTATTGATCCAGCGATAATTGCAGATCATAGAAACGCTCCGGTCAATGCCTTGGGTTATTTGCGGGCAATGTTTACCGTTGAAGATATAGATGATGTACTGCGGCGGCTAACTGACAATCATGGAGCTGTGCTGGTCGGGGAGGTTGTACAATATGAAAATGCGTATCGTCTCTGTTATCTAAGGGGAGTAGAGGGATTATTGATTGGTTTAGCACAACCGCTATAAGGTAATTGATAGATCTGGTAAAAGACACCTATAGGAATAGGTACAAGGCAAGTGATAGGAATTGAATCTTTGTACGAAAAAAGAAAATTTGAGAAATTTCTATGTTTTACGAAATAAATAGGAAACTAAGACGTTATTGATACAAATACTTTTCATAAAATAGGTTAATATATGGCTAAGACCCTAGAGTTCCCCGCTCTAGGGCTTTTTTGTAATTATACGTCCGGGAATAACGAAATTTTGTACAATCTGTTTGGATCGCGTTCTTTCCTGATCAATAAAGCGAAATTTAGCTGCTTAATGAAAGCCATGAGGAGGGCCTAAGAATCTATTTTTTAGATGCTGTTTTCAGCGATGAACTCGTCGTTATCACTAGTTTTGCAATTTTGCCCAAACTGGAAATAAATTAGGCAATTTTTGAACATGTGGTCATTAGTATAATCACACATAAGACGAGCAGTATAATAACAGATGTGGTGTAAGGCGTTCTTCTCATAATACTTTTTTTTACTTAGTAGTTTACAAAAGCCGTGCCTTTATTTTTAGAACTTGCAGTAAGTCTGATCGTTGTAGCTTCGTATCTACAAGATGTCGATATGAATAAGAGAAGATATGTTTGAAAAAGCTTTTGCCGACGCCTTGTGCATCGATTATGGGATTAATGGATCTGGTTCCTATTGTTCCTTTGAAACGATGTTTTTTTTGATAGTCTATAGACGATGAGAATACCCAAAAGCATTACAATCGTATAGGCAATAAACGCGATGTTTTCAGACTGATTTTCGCTACCCTTTGCAACACTTTCTACCCATAAACCTGTATTGTTTTTAAATCCAAACGCCCAATGGGTCAGGTTCCAGCCAAAGTGTAGTCCGATAGATAGTGCTATATTGCGGGTTCTTAGTACTGCGAGACCAAAAAGTACAGCTCCAAGTCCTGAACCCAGTACTGCCGCCTTTAGTGTAAAACCGGTAAATAAATGTTCTAAAATAAAAACAAGTACCATAATTGAGAAGGCCACAACAGTGCCGAGTTTATCTTTCAATCGCCATAAGAAATAGGTTCTAAAGACCAACTCTTCCCGACAGGCGACGAAAAAGTATAGAAGAATATGTATTGTCAGTATTTTTGGGTCGATAAATACCTGTTTTTTAAAAGATACTTCGGCAAAATTTGTTAGTATTATAGCCATAAGGCCGACCATAACAAAACCTAAGCATAAGCCAGCGCTAAAATTGAGCACACTCTTTTTGTTAAACCCTAACCCAATTTGAGAAAAACTAATTTTATCCCAAGCTTTAAACAGGTAAACTAAAGCCAAGCTAAGGAATGTCGCGAGGCAGAGTGAAAGTAAATCAGGCAACGCTGTCTGTTTGGTCACAGCGGCAGCGAAAGCAAACAACACCAGCGAAGCCACGTAAAATAATATTACTTTTAGGTATATGGTTTCTCTTTTCATTTCCTAACTGTTTGGTAAACGTGAATTTACACTATTTTTGAAGAAATAGTGAAGGTTATCTGAAAGAGTGGTGTGCTTTTTGTTTATAGGGGAGAAAGATTAGAGAAATAATAATATGAAGTATCCTTATTTAGGAATTAGTATGGTATGTGCGACCCTAGCGAGCATGGCCAATTCAAGGGCTGTATTTGCCGGAGAGCAATTAGCTGTTCAACACATTGAATATGTGCAGGTAAATTCAGACTCATTGAAGGTTGAACAATTAGCAACAGCGCTGAGAAAGGTGAAGCCTATCAGTTCGGCTGATTTTAAGGCAAAGTTCAAACCGGAAATCAACGGATTTAAGCTCACAGAGGTGACGGCTTTCGAGGATGCGGAGACAGGATCTTACGCAACGGCAAACTATGTGAAGGGAGAGCAAAATATTTATTTGATGGTTACCGACGGAGCCGGTCCAGGTTCGGATCAGGTAAAGTTAAATTTGATGAACTATATCGACCTAAAATCAATTGAAGACCTAGGAACCAAAATGCAGGTTAAGCCTTATAAAGGTTGGCTGGCGTCTTTTGACTGGAGCATGTTTGAAAATGATGGTTTGACTAGCATTCAATATCTCGAATCAAATCGATTTGCAACTGTCTCTTCAGCAAATAATGTAGCAATTGAAGAATTAGAGAGTTTTTTGAATAGTTTTAGTCTATAAGAAAATTGGCACAGTCCCGGAACCTTTAATCAAAGCCGGGACTCAGTCCATCAAACGGATTTAATCCATTCCCCGACTGCTAATAGTCGTTAAATATCTATATCTTCCGAGCCTTTCTTTCCGTAATTTCCCAGATTATCCGCTCTATAGCTGCGCTTGTTGATGCAATATTTTATTGTTTATTGCTTATTTTTCTTATATTAGGTAATAAACCAGCAAATTGTGTCTATGTTCAATCTAAATCGGAGAAAATTTATTCAAGGAGCGGGAGCAGTCTTAACTTTATCCGCTTTGCAAGTTAAAGGTCTGTCGTTTAAAGATGCGATTAAAAATTTTCGGGTCGGATTGATCGGTGCGGGTTGGTATGGGAAGAGTGATTTGTTCCGTTTAATGCAGGTTCGGGATGTTGATGTTATCGCCATATGTGATGTTGACGACAACCATTTGCAGGAGGCGGGGCGATTAACTGCTGAGCGCCAGGTTTCAAAAAAGGTTCCAAAGCTTTATAGAGATTATAGGGAGATGCTCGCTAACCATAAATTCGATCTTATCCTTATTGGCACACCGGATCACTGGCATGCAAGACAGGCTATAGACGCGATGCGTTCGGGGGCTCACCTTTATTTGCAGAAACCCATCAGTGTGGATGTACTTGAGGGCGATGCCATATGGCGCGCGGCAAGAAAATACAACCGGAAAGTGCAGGTAGGGACCCAACGGCGGAGTACGGCGCATCTCATCGACGCTAAGAAGCGGGTGGTCGATAGCGGCCTGCTTGGTAAGGTTTCGCATGTGGAGATGTGCTGCTACTATCATATGCGGAAAAATGGTAACCCGCCTACACAACAAGTTCCAGAGTTCTTAGATTATGAGTTATGGACAGGACCGGCACCTTTACGAGCTTACGATGGTTTACCGCATGGCAGCTGGTGGCGAACCTTTATGGCTTATGGAAATGGGATAACCGGCGATATGGGGATGCATATGTTTGATACGGTACGTTGGCTTTTGCAACTTAAATGGCCCAAAAGCGTGAGTGCCAAAGGCGGTATTTATGTCCAAAAAGAAGGCAAATCGACGATTGCAGATACGCAGACCGCTCTATTTGAATACGAAGATCTTAACTGTGTCTGGCAACATAGGACATGGGGAGCAGCAACAGACCCTGAATATCCTTGGGCATTTGTTATATACGGTGACAAAGGTACTTTAAAGGGAAGTGTGATGAAATATGAGTTCATTCCCATCGGAGAAGGTGAGACTATCCGAAAGGATGTTATCTTAGAAAAAGAGACGTTTCCTAAAGATCTGGAAGAGCATCGAATAGAACTGCATACAGCTCCGGCAACGCGACGACATATGCTTGATCTTTTATCAGCAATTGAAAATAATCACCTACCTGTAGCCGATATTGAAGAAGGCTATATCTCCACCGCAAGTTGCATATTAGCCAATTTGTCGATGCAGTTGAATCGGCCCCTGGTTTATGATCCTACGCAAAAAATATGTATTAATGACCCTGAAGCAACTCAATTATTGCAGAGAGGGTATCGCAGTCCATGGCAACATCCGTAATAACAATATCAAGCGACGGATACCGGCAAATGGAAAAAACGCACCCGTCAAAATATGCCATGCGTATGGACCGATTTGGCATTTATCAATATATAGGACGTTCCTGACCTAACGGCAAAGGGATCCAATAGATTAAACAAAATATGTTCAAGCTTAAAATTCTAAATTTCTACAGAATTCGAACCGTTCTTTACTCGATTAAAAGACGAGTAGACGATGAATATGAATTCGACGATAACCCATAATTATGCTAGGCTTAGAAAACCTTTGTTCTTTCTACCTATACTTCTATTAGTTCTGCTCATGCTATTTCTCTATTTTAATCATGCATTGAATGTATATGGCTATACGGTCATTCAGAAGAATAGCTTTTTCACAATAAATGCTTACCTCGGACAATATCCAAATCTTGAGTCTAATTTTACACAGTTTGGAGATTGTTTAATTAGCCTGTCACTATTGAGTGTTTTTGTATTATATGCGCCTAAATTATGGGAAGCATTGATATCAGCATCGCTAATTTCAGCTTTTTTTTCCATTGTTTTAAAAGTGGCATTTGCTGTACCACGACCTGCAGCGGTGTTTAATCAAACGAGTTTTTTGATTACTGGTAAGATGCTTCTTGGTAACAATAGCTTGCCTTCGGGCCATTCCATTACGATATTTACAACGCTGACCGTTATCATGTATGCTTTTATGCCGCAACGATTGAGTTATAAAATAATGTGGTTTTTTGGTTTAACATGTATTGGGTTAATGCTTGCTTTATCTCGCGTCGCGTTGGGGGCACATTATCCATTAGATGTAGTTAGTGGCTGTATTATAGGATATGTTTCGGGGCTGCTCGGAATTTTTTTTAGCAGGGAATTTAAATTATGGAATTGGGTCAACGACCAACGGTATTATCCAATTTTCATTTTATTATTCCTCGTTTTCAGTATAGTATTGGTCAATAGAATAATTAATGATAATTTGCTAATATTTTATTTTACATTTATCTGCTTAATTAGTACACTTTATAAAATCATTACCGTTTATGCTAAAAAATAGCTTAAAACTAGTTCATTTTGTCCTTTTCATGAGTGTGTTGAATTTTATATTCTTCCATTTTCCATTTTATACTTTTGTTTTTAAAAATGTTGATTATAAGAGTTTTGGGGGCATTGTTCTGATCGGCAGTCTAATGATTTTGATGCTGGTGATGAATGCTTTTGTACTTTATCTATTTTTTTCAGCCTCGCGTCGCTTCGGAAAATCGATACTTGTGTTGTTCTTTCTGATCAATTCAGTAGCCGTTTATTTTGTAAATACCTATAGCGTTATTTTGGATGAAACCATGATCGGCAATATCTTGAATACCCGTTATTCCGAGTCCAGCGGTTTCTTTTCCCTGAAATTGATCGTTTATCTCGTTTTTCTCGGTATTATTCCCAGTATCTTCATTATTAAAGCAAAAATAATAAAGGATAAACCAAAGAAGTTCTTTATCACTTCGTCACTTTCGCTATTATTTATCGTTATTTTAATATTCGCCAATGCGACTAATTGGTTATGGATCGACAAGAATTCGAAGACTTTGGGCGCACTTGCCATGCCGTGGTCTTATACCGTCAATATTTCGCGTTTTTACATTCACGAACATCAAAAAAATAAAAAAGAGATTTTATTGCCAGATGCGACGATAACTGACCACAAAAAGACAGTGGTTGTCCTTGTTATTGGTGAATCTGCTCGAAGGGATAACTTTTCCTTATATGGCTATCAAAAGAATACAAATCCGCTACTTTCCAAAACACCCAACCTTTATCATTTTGACGCAACTTCTTGCTCTACCTATACGACGGCAGGGGTAAAATGTATATTGGAACATAAAAATACAGATGATTTGTACGAAATCCTGCCGAACTATCTCTATAGAAATGATGTCGATGTGATCTGGCGAACAAGTAATTGGGGGGAGCCACCTGTACATATTAAAGAATATGAAACAAATGATCAACTTGCCACAAATTGTAAGGGTGAAGGATGTGCTTACGATGAGGTACTTTTAACAGGTCTAAAGGAGCGAATATCCTCCAGTAAAAAAGATAAAATTTTTGTTGTGCTCCACACAAGTACAAGCCATGGGCCAACATATAGCAAAAAATATCCCGCTCAATTCGAACTGTTTAAACCTGTATGCAATAGTGTTGAACTCGGGAACTGTTCTAAAGAAGAGTTGATCAATGCTTATGATAACACCGTGGTTTATACAGATTATATTTTACATAATCTGATTGAGGATCTAAAACAATTGAAGGAATATAAGAGTGCCATGTTGTTCGTCTCGGACCATGGCGAATCGCTGGGTGAAAATAACCTGTATATGCACGGATTGCCGATGAGCATTGCACCAAAAGAGCAATACGAGATTCCCTTTATTGTTTGGGTGTCTGATCATTCAAAACAGTTGAAACCAAATAAAACGTTGACCCAAAATCACGTATTTCACAGTGTGTTGAAATTTCTGGATATGAAAAGCCCTATTTATGATGAAAATATGGATATTTTCGAATAGACAGGACTGCTGGGTACAGTTTGGTCTAAAACGGGCTGGACTATGGCCAATCAGATCAACACCGAATGGTGGATAGGTTATGTTGAGCAAAAAGAAAAGATTTATTTCTATGCAACGCGGCTTATTCAGGACCGCAAGTTCAATCGTCCTGATTTCTCGCGCTGCCGCAAAGAGATACGCGGAAAGTCTTTAAGGAGCTAAAAATTTTGCCCTAAACCTTAGGCATTAGATATCAATCATCAAATTTTACCAGGACAATAGACAGATGGAAAATTTTAATCGAAAGAAGCATTGGGAAGACATATACGAAAACAAGCCGCTGGAATCAGTGAGCTGGTATCAGCCCAATCCAGAAGCATCGCTACATTTTATAGAGCAAGCTAACCTCCCAAAAAAGGCGAAAATCATCGATATAGGTGGTGGTGACAGTTTCCTGGTTGATTTCTTGCTGAAAGCAGGATTTGAAGATATTACTGTATTGGACATATCCAACGCGGCAGTTGAACGAGCGAAGAAGCGATTAGGGGATGAGGCGACTAAAGTCAAATGGATTGTTTCGGATATCTTGGATTTCGTTCCCGACGCAACCTATGATTTTTGGCATGATCGGGCCACCTTTCATTTTTTGACTGTTCGCCAGGAGATTGATCGTTACATCAAAATCGCAGATCAATCAATTGCGGTGGGAGGTATTTTAGTTGTTGGAACTTTTTCTGAACAGGGGCCAAAGAAATGTAGTGGCATTACTATTAAACAGTATTCAGCACAATCAATAAGCGATTTATTCCAGACATGTTTTAGGAAAATTGAATGTATGACTATTGACCATATAACACCCTTCGACACGAAACAGCATTTTGTGTTTTGCAGTTTTCGTAAATAGATGTCATAGCAGGGGTGAACGCATTTCGTACAAATAGCGCATCGGTGTGTGAATCGAATCTGCCCCTTTGTGCTAATTTTTATTGGAATTTTCCAATAAAAGTTCTCCCCAGGCATTTAATTTCCAGAGTACTTCCACTAAACTTTTCCCTAAGGGTGTCAATGAATACTCTACTCTGGGAGGAAGCTCATGGAAAGAGTGTTTACTTAAAATACCATCATTGACCATTTCGGCCAATTGTTGGTTTAGCACCCGTCTATCAACTGTTGCAATACCACGAAGCATTTCACTTGGGCGTTTTTCCCCTTCATTGATACGCCAGACAATCGGAATTTTCCATTTCCCACTAATTGCATTGACGGCAAATTCCAATGGACATATTTTTTGTTTTATTGCTTTCTCTGTTATACTCATAAAATTGACTTTTTTGCCCCATAGGGATAATAATATGCGGTATTGTGATTGTGCATTTACTTTTAAAACTTTGCAGAAATAACGTACAGCATCATGAAAAATTTAGAACACAAAATTGCTAAATTAAATGCGAATTTAGCTAATCTTCGTCTTGAAATAAAGGAAATATTTGGCAGATCCATTCAGGATCTTCAGTCTGGCGATCTAACCGAAAAGAGCCTGCAGATCGGGGACAAGGTCCCGAATTTTAGTTTGATGAATTCGCTGCATAGCGAAATTGAGCTCGGAAAACTTCTGGAGAATGGAAAGGTTAGCGTGGCCTTTTTCCGCGGCAACTGGTGTCCTTACTGTAATCTCGAGCTAAGACTAATATTGATGCGTTAATCATACAGCTATGAGCAAAGTACAACGTAAAGGGGCAAGGCGGACAGCTGATATTTCAATAGACTGCCTAGCCAGTCTGAACCGCGGTGAAATTGAAACTGCAAATCTTGTAGAGTGGCTAGCTGTTGACCAACGGCTTTTACTTGCGCACATTCTTCAGCAGAATGCGCGCATTCACTACTTAAAGCCAATCTTGTTGCTGTTGGAGCAGTTACAGAAACCGACGGTAAATTCCATCAATGAAACGATCGGACGTGCGCTGTTCGACATGATCACACAAAATCGTGATAATACCTTCCTGACAATATTATCCAATCATCCTGCAGATCTCGTGCGTTGCTGGGCGACCTACGCGATTGGAAATGATAAACAGCTTGAAATTGAGGAACTGCTTTCATCAATACGTCCTTTTGCTGCAGATACACATTTTGGTGTACGAGAAATCAGCTGGATGGCCATCCGTAATAGGATAGCTTTTGATTTGGACAGGAGCATTACCTATCTGAACCTATGGGCGATGGAGAAGGATGAAAATGTGAGGCGTTTTGCTTCGGAGTCGACCCGACCGAGGGGCGTATGGTGTAAGCACATCGATCGGTTGAAGCAGGAACCAAGTCTAGCCTTGCCTATTTTAGAACCCCTAAAATCCGATCCTTCAAAATATGTTCGGGATAGCGTCGCAAATTGGCTGAATGACGCAAGCAAAAGCCAACCTGGTTTTGTTAGAGCACTTTGTCATCGTTGGGAAGAAGAAAGTAATACCAAGGAAACACACTACATCATTCGAAAAGCATTACGCACAATTTCGAAGTAAAAATTATCCGTGTCAGTATTCTGTTTTTTGCGTCTTTCTAGTTCATATTTAATTTTTTATGCAGTAGTTTATTTAGAATTATTAAAAATAATTTGAAATACTGCGGTAAAATACGTTACATTTGCATCTGTTTAGAATCATTTTAAATAGATGTGCCTTTTTGTGCGCTTTTATTCTCACTTATGAAAAAGCTCTATTGGACTAGTTTTATTTTACTTTACACAATTGCAGTTGCGCATGCACAGTCGATATACATCCGGGGAAAGATCACTGATAGTAATAAGAAAGTCCTATTGGGAAGTACTGTTATTTTGGATCAACTAGGACTCTCCAGTATGAGCGATGGCCGTGGTGAATATCGTTTAACCATCCCTAAAGAGCAGTATGGCAAACTTGTTACGCTATCGGTTTCCTACATTGGTAAGAAAAAGGTTGAAAGGACAGTCCTGTTAGATTCGATGCAAAAGATTGAAAATTTTTTGTTGCAAGATATGAGTCTTGCTCTTGAAGAAGTTGGGGTACAGGCGAAGAGAGGGGAGTTGAGCAACTCATCACTCGTATTTGATCGCGAAATGATTGAACGTTATCCGGCGCTAAGTTTAAACGATCCGCTGAACCGATTGCCAAACCGAAAGAATACAGCCCCTTCTGTGCAGGAGATGCAAAATCTGACGCTGAGAGGTGCTTTTAGTGAGACTACGGGACGATCGCGAGACGCGAATGAACTGAATAACTCCTTTGGTGTCGCTATTATAATGGATGACATGGTTTTGGGTAACAATGGAAATATGCAAGGGCGGAATGCTGGAATATTTGGTATGTCTTCCTCAACGAATGCAATTAGACCTTCAGATTATGGTTTAACTGGTCGACCGACAACGGGAAAATTCTATTCTGGAGAAAATGTTTTTAGCGGTCTGGATCTGCGTCAGATTCCGATAGAAAATATCGAACATTTGGAAGTTATTTCTGGCGTAGCACCGGCACGCTATGGCGATTTATCAAATGGTGCCGTTATTATCGAAAGGCAGGCAGGCAAGACTCCGGCTTTTTTTAGGCTTCAAGTGCGGAGCAATGCAACTTCATATGGTCTGTCTAAGGGAATGCAGCTCGGAAAAAAGCTTGGGACAATTAATGTGGATTTAGGTTATGTGCAGTCTTACGCAGACAATAGAGATAAGCTGAAACAATACGACCGCGTAAACGGAACTTTGATATGGACAAACTATTTTGGTCCAGATAAGCGTCTGAAACAAACCTTCTCAGGCTCTTACAATAAAGTTATTGATCAGGTCCGAAAAGATCCAGATGATCCACTCTCGAATGCCATTTCTTTTGGCGGCTGGGGTTGGAATGCTGCTAGCCGAACCAGTTACAAATTGGACCATAAATTCCTTAAAAGCATTAGTCTCAATGCAGGAATAAGTTCAACACTGCAGAAAACCTATCGGGAGTATTACTATAATGGTGCAGTCGTGCTTTATACCGATTCTGTGCAAACTGGAATTGTAGAGGGACAATATGCACCGGGTCAGTATACTGCGCTAGATCATGTGGATAATAGACCATTGAATTTAAATGCCCGATTGGAAGGAAATGCCATCGCAATTACCGGCGATATTATCCACAAAATAAACTTTGGAAGTAACTATAGTTATGACATCAACCGTGGAAAGGGGAGAATTGCAGATCCTTCTATTCCCAAAAAGGATCTTGGAGCGAGATCGGATAGGTATTATGATTTTTCATTAACAAACGCTTTGCAAAATCTGGGCTTGTATGCGGAGGATGCTATGCGGACAAAAGTATGGGGAAAGGATCTTAGCATGTGGGCGGGCGTTCGCTGGGATCTTATGAATGGTCACTATTCTATTTCTCCAAGAACGAACATCAATTATTCA
Source organism: Sphingobacterium sp. Ag1 (assembly GCF_000988325.1). Taxonomy (NCBI): domain Bacteria; kingdom Pseudomonadati; phylum Bacteroidota; class Sphingobacteriia; order Sphingobacteriales; family Sphingobacteriaceae; genus Sphingobacterium; species Sphingobacterium sp. Ag1. Next base: position 949,359 of record NZ_LBGU01000044.1, read on the forward strand.
CTTTCTAAATCAACTCAGATTGGGCTAGCATACGGCTTGTCCTTCAAATCTCCTGGATTAGCACAACTATATCCCGGGCCTACTTTTGATGAAATTATATTGCTCAACTCTTATAATGGTAAGGTTGACGAAAGTATGGCATTGATTTACTTGCGGCGTTATGAAAAAGATAATAGCAATCTCAAAAGTAGTGTAGGGCAAACGCTGGAATCATCGTTTTCATGGCATAAGAATGGGCATCAGCTACGTACGAATCTTTTCTATAAGAAAAATACGCGCGGAATCAACACGGTTACGGCTGATCAACTCATTGACTTGCCTACCTATACGGCTACTGTGGTGCCCGGGGGTAAACCAATAGTTGAACAGACGGGGACGAGAAGCTATTTAATGTCCAATCTGTACTTTGCCAATAGTAATAAATCGTCCAATATTGGTGCGGAAGTCATGTATTCTACACCTAGAATTCAACAGATTATGACAACTTTCTCCGCTACTGCCGCATTTACCCTAGCCAATTCTAGTTCAAGTGCGCTGAGCCGTTTGAATTTTAATGCCGAAAAGACAGCGTTAGATGACGTTATCCTTGGATTTTTTCCGTCCAAATCTACCAAGAACTATTTAAGTCGAGCGCAGTTACGAAGTTCAACTCATTTTCCGGCTTTGCGTTTGATTATTGAACTGAGTGCAGACTGTGAATTATTAAACTACAATAAATCTAATTACCGAGATATTATTCCTGTAGGATATTATACACGTGATTATACATATCATACCATTGATCAATTTGATATAAACAATGCGAAGCATCTCGAATTATACACAGCAAGGAAAAATGAAGCTGACTTGGCAAATATTGAAAACAACTATGTCTACTGGAACTTTGGTCTCAATATGGCCAAGGAAATAGGCAAGAATATTTACCTGTCATTTAACGTCTATAATTTTCTGGATTACCAACCGCGCTTTTATAGGGAAGGAGCCTCTTCAGTGCAAGCCCCCAATTCATCTCCCAACTATGGCGCCCAACTGACTTATAAATTTTAACATAAAAACTAAACACAATGAAAACTCGTTACTTAATTCCTTTTCTCTTTTTACCTTTTATCTCCTGTAAAAAAGATAATACACCCGGTGTACAACCGCTGGATATTAAGCTGAATTTAAAATATGCTTCTGAAAATTTTAATACCAAGTTGGACTTAAGCAAGGTTATTGTTAAGATAACCAATCTGGCAACAAAAACCAGTGCTACATATTCTTCGTCCCAAGGTGTGGTCAACCTGACTTCTATTATACCGGGTGAATATGATATTGATGCTTCTATTACGATACCCAAAGCACAATACAACAGTTTGACAGGAGAATCAAGTATTGAGGACGTGACATTCAATGCTTCGCTGAAAAAAATCAGTTTAACCAGTTCTACGACTTTGGATATGGAATTGGTTGCAGGTCTATTGGGCGACTTTGTCATCAAGCAGATTTACTATGCAGGTTCTGATAATAAAGAAGGAGCGGTATTCAGGGATCAGTTTTTTGAAGTTTACAATAATACAGAGCGTGTTTTATATGCCGATAGTCTTTACTTTGGCCGGTTATGGGGAAGGCAATCTCCGACCAGTCAATCCGATTACTATCAATCCAATGGCCAATTGGACTGGCGTAAATCTTCAGGAATGGGCGGCTACGAATCAGCAAATACAGACTATGTTTACTTAAGAGATTTATTTATGATTCCTGGCAATGGAAAGACCTATCCAGTGGAACCCGGCAAAAGCATTGTAATTGCGCAAAATGCGCTAAACCATAAAGCACCGTTTGTTGGTAATAATGGAAAAGAAGTAGCCATCAAGAATCCGGATCTTACAGTAGACCTGAGCAAAGCTAATTTTGAGGTTTATTTTGGAGATATCCCTGGTAAAACTCCTTTTGCAACAGATATTGACAATCCGGCTGTTCCCAATGTGGAGATATTGGATTATGCGGGGAATGACTGGATATTGGATAATTTAGGGCGGGATGCTTATGTTATTTTTAAGCACGCGAATCGTTCAGACGTGGAGAATTTGAAGAGCTATGCGGAACCGTCCATCAGTGTTCCGACTTCCACCGCAAAAAAATACAGACAGTTACCTGTCGGTTGGATTATGGATGCCGTAGAAGTACAGCCAAACACCAAGGACGCGAGAATTCCTAAAAAATTGACGGCGTCACAGGATGCAGGTTTTACTTTCGCACCATTAGGTGGCTATTCATCGCAATCTGTAATTCGCAAAACCGAAAAAACGAACAATGGAGTTCGTAAATTAAAAGATACAAATAATTCCACAGAAGATTTTATCGCGATAAAAGCAAATCCATTTGGATTTGGTGATTAATGAAAAACGGTTATTCCCAATACCAGCTTTTTCGTTGGAAAGCTGGTATTTTATAAAAAATACCTGAATGAAAAGTGTGAGATACATCATGTTATTTTGGGGGGCTTTCTTAGCCTACCACGCTGTCTTCGGGCAGAGTACGTCTAATTCTTTAGATTCAACAGCAGCTTTGACCTATTGGTATCAGCCATCATTTGTGATAATGCATGATATGGCCATACGAAATAGGGTATGGATTCCTGAGGAAGTCAAAAATAGATCTTCTCTATTTGGTATTCGGCACAGCAGGGGGCAAGGAGACTTTAAGGCGGCGCAAGGAACTGATGGTCTCATTCAATCCCAATTGTATACGGAAGGGAAGACCGATTGGCGTAAAACTAGCTTTTGGGGGAGATTTTCATATGATCGCTCCGCAGAAGACAGTACTGCTTTGCGCCATCAGTCACGATGGAATGTCGATGCGCCATTGTATTTTGGTTCGTTGCGAAAAAATAAATACAGTCGAGAGACCTATAAGCTCGATGCGGGAATCCAAAGAGCATTCTTCGATGCTAAGCTCCCGATTTCCCTTGGCATCGATTATCGATTAGGCTCTCACTACTCCAATAATGATCCAAGAGGCGATATCAAGGACATGAACCTGCAGTTTGAATTGAGTGTTGGTCACAATCTGCCAACATTTTCTTACCATATTGCTGGTATTTGGGGATATGGTTCTGAACGGGTCAACGTGGGCTATAAAAATGACAAGTATACAACCAATACAGAAGACCCATTGTATGTCAATTGGATGATGAACGGTTTTGGAAGTGCGAGTGAGCGACTAAAAGAGATCAATTACAACGATATCATTCACCGTAAAGGCGTCGGCGCGCATATCTTGCTGAAACCCAATGATAGGAATAAGATCTATTTTAATAGTCGCTATCTAAATGAAGAACAATCATTCAGACGAAATGATAACTCAAAACAGACCTATTTGTCCTTAAATGATTATAAAAAAGATATCGGATCAATCGATTTTTTATGGAGCCGGCAGATGCATCGTAAGCGATTGCTAAGAGTAGCGCTGCAGGGACAAATTGAAAATGGACAGGATTTTAATTATAGTTATCTAGCAAATAACTACACCTATCGTCGGCACGAAATTTCGTTTAAAACTCAATTAGCCGTACATCAGTATTTGTTTGAAGGCCATGCTGGTATGTATAAGACCGAGAAAAAAGATGGTGTTAGTGGTAACCAAATGGAATTTGATCAAGTTAAACTGGGATTGGGACTGAATCGAACATTCCGGCTCGGCCAGTCGGCCGATATAATAGGAACAATCGGCTATACTAAACAATGGTCACCAAGCCATAATCTCTACGTATCTGAGTTGAATACAGGGGATTTTGGAAAGCAGATACTGTATCAAGATTATCTTTACGACACCGCTCCACGTAATAGCTGGAATATGTCCTGGGTATGGGGCACGCATCATGCAAAGAACAATTGGAGCATACAGCTCCAGATGGATTATCAGTGTAGGGGTAATTTGGTACCGATAGACTATACGTTGTCAAGTGTACCGGGTAAAAATTGGTTTCTGGGTAAATTGGGGGTTTCTTATATATTTTAAAATAGTTATCGTACTTGTTTATAAGCATAATTAAGAGAGAATGAAAAAGCAGTTTTGTGTATTGGCCACTATTGTTGGTTTTGTGGGTTTGCTTTCTATGAAAGATCAACAGCAAGCCTTTGATGATGAGATACAGCTTTATTATCGACGGCCGGTGAGCGAATGGCCAAAACCAACAATTGATGTCGGGGCTCATTGGAATGAATTTAAGTCTCTACCCAAGATCGATACCGGTTATTTTTCTTTAATGGAAAAGCCTGATGTGAAGTTGGGGAAATATCTTTTTTTTGACCCCATTCTATCGGGAAGCAATCAAATATCCTGTAGTAGCTGCCACAACCCCCAGACTTCCTGGGCTGACAAGCTTACCGTACCAGTTGGTAATGATCATCTTGAAGGCACGCGTAATACGCCATCTTTGCTCAATGTGTATGCACGCAAGGAATTGTTTTGGGACGGTCGTGCTGGTTCATTGGAGGAACAAGCGTTGGGTCCTATTGAAGCTCATCATGAAATGGATATGGAATTGACAAAACTGATTCCCAAGCTAAAGGCCATCCCCGGATACAACAAATTGTTTGCGGATGCTTTTGGGGAAGCCGATTATTCGATGCTGGAGGTACTGAAAGCCTTAAGTGCTTTTCAACGGACATTAACAAGTAGAAGAAGCCGTTTTGACGAGTTTTTAGATGGCAATTATAAAGTGTTGTCTGATCAGGAAGTTCGCGGTCTTCATTTATTTCGCACCAAAGCGCGCTGTATGAATTGTCATAATGGTCAATTTTTTACCGATGATCTGTATCACAATATTGGTCTCACCTATTACAAACGGAAATATCAGGACCTGGGACGATACGAGATTACAAAGGATCCTGCTGATGTAGGACGTTTCCGTACACCATCCCTACGTGACGTGATGAATACCGATCCGTGGATGCACAACGGATTGTTTTGGAATATGACCGGTCTATTGAATATGTACAATAGTGGTATGCAGATGAATTCCGCTACTGCTGAACAGAAAGCAAAAGATCCACTTTATCCTGTAACTGATCCATTGATGCAACCCCTAAATCTGACAAAAGATGAAATAAAAGATATTGAGGCCTTTTTGCATGCCATCACAGGGACTTCTTATCGTATGCGCCGTCCCGAAAGTTTACCGAGATAGATGACAGCCGAACAATCGTGAAGCTGTGTTTGCATACTGTTCGACATGCTATATTGAGAGTGGGGCAACTTCAGGATAGCTTCTTACAAAAAAAGGTTATCCAGCTATTGGATAACCAATGTTTTAAACAGATACTGGTAGGGTGTTTATTTTTCCAAATATCGTGAATTCTAGTGATTTACAAAGAAATTTTAAAAAGATGGACGTTTCTCTTTCTTTTAAATACGGCCAAGAGGTTGATATATGGTTACACTTTTCTTACTTCTCCTGTAAAAAAATAACCTGTATAGCCCATTTTATTCCGACTAATTTGTATCTTAATAAGCTGTATAGCCATCCGCAATTTCTTGTTTTAAGGCCTTAAATTGGGTTGTTAACTTGTTGGTCGTATTGGCTTAGAATCGCTATCAAAGGAATATTGCGACAGTTTTAAAAATAAGGAGAAAATACGAAATGAAAAAAATTATCGTCATTGCTATGTACTGTGTTGTGTTGTTTATGTCGTGTAACAATGGCGGTGGAGATAGGGAAAATGATGAGGTTGCTGAGGTTGCTCATAGCGGAATAGCCTCGGTCGTAAAATCATACTTTCTCTACCATGAAATAAAAAATGTAGACTATGCGATCTATATCAATGATGTATTGGCAGGACAATCTCACGAAAATGATGGTATTCCGGGGCCCTATAAGCTGAATCCGTATATAACTTCATCGGGCAAGCAATTTGTAAAAATGATCATATCTGCCAACAGTCGAGAAAAAGAGATTACCCCAGAAATATTAAGAGAAATAGGTAAGAACGCAGGTATATATTTACTTCTAAATAAAGATTTTGAACATATTAGGGAACTCAAAAAACTGCAATTTCCACACATTGATAAGCCTGTTCCTTCCTATGAATATAGATGGGAATTTGAAGCGGAGTAGTCTTAGTTTTATGCTAGGTTTATACTACTATTTGATTGATCAGTAGAAAGGTATCATCGTCAAACATACTATTTTGATCTGCTTAAGTGTTGTATCGGCCATCAGAAACGGTGTAATGACACCATTCCACACTGGTCCAACTGTATGAATTACATATTTAGCGGCTAGCTTGCCTGCAGTTGTGATGACGGCTTCACCTACCTTGCAGCCTCCTTGTTTAGCCACAATGTTACGGCATCCTTCCAGAATTTCCGGCCCACCGCAGCGATGAATAGTAACTACGGTTATTTTGTTGTTACTATGTGACGTCGGATTGATCTTAACTCAAATAAATGAAAAAATAATTAGCAGGTTTAATTGGGGTATCGCAGGATAGCCGTTGTATTCAATGCCTCGCTTTAAAAAAGTGAAAATAATATTGCGTAGTTACATAACTACATTTATATTTGTAGTCAAATAGCTACACAATAAAGGACGGTCAGTAAAAGAGCTGCTTTATCTTGGGTGGCAAGGATAATACCGGGTGTTGAAGATAGGAGAGGTGGCTAGGAATGTAAAGTAATTAACAGGATAATAAGTAAATCAATGCATTATGAAAAGAAATCGGATAATTTATTGGATAGCGACCATATGGTTGGCTGTAGGGTTATTGTCAACTGCTATCATACAGATTTTTAAAATTCAAACGGAAGGAGCAGGTGGGATACAAAATATAGACCATTTGGGATATCCGAGTTATATACTTCCTTTACTAGGAATCTGGAAACTATTAGCTGTGGTTGCCTTGCTTTGGCCTAAAAGACCACTTTGGAAAGAATGGGCATATGCGGGTATTTTCTTTACGGCTACTGGTGCCTTGTATTCGCATATTGCATCGGGAGATTCCTTCGCTTTAATGGCTCCGGCACTATTATACATTATTCTAATTGCTACTTCTTGGTATTTCAGGCCGTCTGATAGGAAATTCGATTTCAAATAGTGGTGAAATCTGTAATGAATTTAAAGAGTTACCCGAAAATATGTACTGGGTTAAAAATCCATCAGGGACAGTATTTAACCTTTACTCTTCAGGTGAAATATGGTGATCTCCGGTAGTATCCCAACTCGGCTTGGATAATCTAGATAACCGAAGCCAACATTTACGTACAGTGCCTGATGCTTTTCACGGTACAGGCCTGCCCATTCGCGGTAAGCATATTTGACCGGACTCCACTGATAATTCGGGTTGTTATAGCCGAATTGTCCCCCATGCGTGTGCCCGCTGAAAGTGACGTCGATTGTGGGATATTTGGGTAGGATCTCTGCTCGCCAATGGGAGGGATCGTGTGAAAGCATCAAATTGATAGGCGAGGATTTATCTACTTTAGACATGGCCAGATCGATATTCCCATAATTTTGTGGATTATTTGCGCCCCAATTTTCGACGCCTATAATCGTAATCTTTTCGTTATTCAGTACGAGTTCTTTCGATTCATTGAGAAGTAATTGCCAGCCCAATCGTTGATGAATGGATTTGAGATTTGAAAGGTTTTGTTCTTTAGTCAAATGCTTCTGATCAAAGAAATGATATCGGTTAAAATGATAATCTCCATAATCATGATTCCCAAGTATAGAGAATGTACCTAATGGAGCCTTCACTTTATCAAATATGGATAAATAATCTTCCATTTCAGCAGCAAAATCATTGATTAGGTCCCCTGTAAAAAAGATGATGTCAGGGTTCTGTGCTAACAAAAGGTCAATCCCTCTTTTTACAGCAGTTGAATTAAATAGACTACCTGCATGTATATCGGAAATTTGGGCTATAGTAATTCCTTCAAATGATTTCGGTAAATTAGGTAAAATTAAATCGAGGTGGTTGACCTGGTACTTATACAAATCGAAGACAAATCCACGTGTAAGTGCAACGATGGGGACACTGGCTAACAGGAGACCACTTTTGACTATAAAGTCTGATCTTTTTATGGAGGGTAAATTTCCAATTTGTTTCGGCAACGATTTAGTTTCTTTTATTCGTTTGTTTATTACGTTGAAAATATGCACAACCGCATCAATACCAATAAAAAAAAGACAGATTATCTTACCCAATAGCAACGAAACTGGAAAAAATACTAAACAGGCAGATTCAAAACTAGTCCATCTAAAAAATAAATTAAGAAATATGGATAGATAGGAAAGTATACTGATAGACCACCAGACTATGTTTAGTAGCTTTCGATTGGATTTCCAAGTTGATAATGTCTGTATTCTTAAAAATATTAGAAGATCTAAAAAAATGAATAGCATTAAAATTTTTAGATAGGCATAGAATTGTTGGATCATATTCGAAGTCTAAAATTTGAATCTGGCATATTTGGAATGAATAATTGGATTACCAAATCTAAAATAGCTGTTTTTCTCCATAATCATAATTTCAGTTTTAAATTATTTGCAAAGCTGATGACTATTAGCTTTGGAGCTATAACCTCCTTTCGCTTTGTGTCATATTATTTACGATTGTGGTGCCACAGATGTACAATAGAAGTCTTAAATTTGTCCCTATTTGCAGTAGATTGTATGCTATTAAAGAGATTTTAAATTATGGGAAAACGAAAAGAAAATTCGACCAATAGGATTAATGAACAGTATATTATTGAATGTGATTTAGCGTACGCTGTATGTAAGATCGGTGGCCGATGGAAGCTGTTGATACTTGCTAAATTACAGCATGGCAAGCTGCGATTTGGTGAGATTAAACAATTGATTACAGGGATTACAGATCGCATGCTCACTTTGCAGCTCAAAGAGCTGGAAAAACAAGGACTAGTTAAAAGGATTGCTTACGCGGAAGTGCCCCCTCGAGTGGAATATCAATTGACTGAAATTGCGGCAGAACTTATCCCTATTTGGTGTCAGTTGGAAAAATGGGGCGCCAAGCATAAAATGATAACATAAAGACGGCTTTGTTTTCAGCACTGATTTTTTATCGATATCTAATTCAAAAAAGTTTAGTATAGCCACAATGGAAATTTACACTAGGATGGTCTCTGAAAGATTTTTATTTCAGAGAACCGGCCTTGCTTTAGGTCCCACTTATATTCGAATGCAATGGAATAACCTAAAGATCTAATTTTCCAAACTTGGTCTTTTTCATGTCCAACGATATAGTGTAAAAACCCTGACATCGCATTTTTTCCAATTTCTTCAACATCTTGATTAAAGGGGATAATGCCGTTTGAAAATGAAAATAGTTGCTGTGCAACTTCATCGGGTTGCAAAATATGGTTTTTTAAGGTTTTTGTCAATTGTATATTTTCATCAGAAGATAAGTGCAATTCTTGCCAGTTCGTATCCAAATCGCTTGCTTTTTCCAGAGCCTTGAGTATTTCATTTTGAACTTTTATGAAGCGGGGCTGATTTTTTAGGTAAAATGTACCTAATCGCTTATCAATAGTATCTAGCCATTCTTGAGGGCTGAGTTGTTGTATCCAAGTTGATGAATAGCTGTTCCAGCGTATTTCATCCATTGCCTGATAGAGTTTCTCTAATTCATTGGCTGGTTTCTGAATCACGAACGGGATCCCAAGTCGTAAATATTCCACTTTATTGGGTAGCGTATATTCCGAATTTTGGATAACCATCGTTTGTAGATTAAGGTTGAACTTAAGCATATAAAGCCTATTTACTAGCCAAATTTGCCAAACATCCTCCTTTAATTGTTTAGCGAAGACTTGATTTCCAAAGGCATAAGCTATTGTAGATTCGTTTGTTCCTATGTTCGATTGTTGGTAAATCATAGGTTGTATAATTCCGCTGATAAGTCGCGCTATTTCGATAGGTCGATAACACTGTAGCAAGGTTACTGTCGTGAATTGTGGGGTTTCCAACATTTTTGACAGTTCCTCAGGAGGCTTGCTATCAAAAATAAATGCATTAAGTGCTGTTGGTGGAGCCTGTATTCTTTCAAAATATTTTTTGCGCAATCGTGTTAAGCCAGTATGTTCTTTATGAGCATATGCAACGATCGGGTTAAATAATGCATTTTGCTGTTCGGTCGTTAAGGTCGAATCCGTTATTTTACTTCCTATTTCAGTAATAAACTTCAAAAATTCCTTTTGCGTCTTTTCCTTTTGATTCCTCAGTTGGCGATCAAAACTCTGGCCTGTACAAGTGAGCACCATTAATACGAAAAGAACAGTTGACAGCGCTATTTTTGAATATATCATGTGCTGATAGATTTTATCTCAATGTTAGTGTGCAAAGATCGTCCTTTTACTTAACATGCATATCATCTAAAATGTTTATGCTTACTTAAAGTTCGCTTAGATAACGAAAGAATATTAATTTATTACAAACGATCTTTAGCTAGAAGCTGTTTGGTTTTTAGAGAGATTTGGATTGGGCAATTCCAATCCATTCGTACCGGGTCAGGGAAATTTAAACCATTATGGACAATAAAAATAAGGAACAAATGACGACAGCATATTTGCAAATTGTATTAAAAATGAATTCTTCCAATAGGGGGGAATTGACAAGTACATATAATAAGTTCAAAGATTTATTTCGAGAACAAATAAAAGGAGCGAAAACACAAGAGTTGCTCTTCAGCGATGAGGATATACAGCTCTTATATGGCTTTGATACTTATGAAGATGCTGAGGCCTTTTTGTCAACAGAATTATACAATAATATCATCCTCGTTGCACTAAAGCCACTAATAAGCAATAATCCTGAGATTAAAATATACCATGTGGCATAAAGATAGCGTAGGCAATGCCTTCATATGTAAATGACCTTATATTAATATATAATGAAAATAGAGTTTCCAGAATTGTTACTGCGCGAAGTCGCTCAAAATCTCAAAGATGCTAAAGATGGTATTGCCGTTGCTGAAAGTGTGACAGCGGGATTGTTGCAGTTAGCCTGTTCACAGATGGAGGGAGCAATGGAAGTTTTCGCTGGGGGAGTGACCACCTATACGATTAATGCTAAGATAAAAATACTAAAGGTGGATGCAAAGGAAGCCGAAAGATGCGACTGCGTATCTCCGAAAATTACCGAAGAAATGGCACTTGCAGTAAGCAACCTGTTTGGTACAACATGGGCTATTGCCACAACGGGATATGCAACAGCCGTGCCCGAATCAGCTGGTAAATTGTTCGCTTATATTTCAATTGCTGAAAAGGACAAGATTATATCTACCGAAAAAATCGAACTTCAATCGAGCCTCAAAATGGAAGAAGCGCAGGCCATTTATACCATAAAGGCATTCGAAACTTTAAATAGGCTATTACGACTAAATAGGGAGAGTAAAAAGTCAAGCCAATCCGTTTGAGAATTGATTATCCGAAAGGCTGTTGAATTGGATGGGATGTACATAAAATAGTAAAAAGGAAGGGCTGTCCATGTTAATCACTGCCCTGAAAAGTTAGACTCCTCGGACAGCCCTTTAACTTTAAGCTTCTCTTTTCAAATCAAAAGAGAGGTATTTTTCATAATCAATTAAAGATCTTACCGGTGTTGTTACTCCATTTAGAAGTTCGATATACATTTTTGCTACGTTTTTCCATACAGTTTGTTCTCCGTAGCTGCGTGCTTTGAATCGATGCCAAGCGAGTAGTCGATGGGAGGTATACAATAATTTGATGTTGCCACGCATGGATTCTATGTCGTTAAACGGGGTGAGAATGCCACGATCATCTTTCAATAGATCTTTGGCATGCCAGTAAGGAGTGGAGATAACTGCAGCTCCCGCGCCTACTGCAAAAGATAAGGTTCCACTGCTTATTTGTTGTTCGTGAGGGTATGGGGATAAGTATATATCGCATGCTGTCAGATACTCTTTAAGTTCTTCATCCGTTAAGAATTTATCAATAAAAACAACTTTATCCTGTAAACCTAGTTGATTAACTAAATTTTGAAGTTCGAATCGGTAAGATTCACCTTCATGGGCAAGCACATTGGGGTGTGTTTTTCCAACAATCAAGTATTTGAATCCAGGAAGATCGATACCCGACAGGGATTTTATGGCATATTCAAGCCCTTTACTTCTTCCGATTAAACCAAAAGTCATCATCACAAAGTTTTGCTGTAAATTCAACCTGTACTTGGCTAACCCCTGATTATAGTCAAACTGCGGCACGCCATGCGGTATAACTTTAATTTTATCCGTAAGAGCCGAATCAAATTGCTCCTTTAACAATTCTACTCCCTTTGGCGATAGGCTGACAACCACCTGAGATTTTTCCAGAAGTAATTCCATAATTTCTTTCTGCTGCAATGAAGGGGTTTGCAGAATAGTATGAAATACGGTTAATAATGGTATAGTAAGATTGTTGGCGATTTGTGTGATGAAAATACCGTCGGCACCACCAAATATTCCAAATTCATGTTGCACAATACAATAATCATATTCCTCATTGATGATACGAGCTGCTTGATGATAACTATCAAGTCGATCCCGAAAGATGACAAAGCGTACAGATTCATTAAAATCCTCTAACCCCTGTTTAGATAAAGCGATGATGTCAATTTGTACAGTAGGATCGAATTCCATACCTTGTTTAAGGTCTTTCGTAAAAGTTGCTAACCCACATTCTTGAGGCGGACAAGTACTGATGATTGCTATTTTTTTCATATGATTTAACCCTCCTTTACTGTATTTTGTACTTCTTCAACTGGAAGATCCAAAATGGCCATTAGCAATAAATAGTAGCCTTTTTCCAAACCTATTTTTTTTGCTTTCTTTTCAATATTTTCCATATCCGTACGCTATTTGAGTGTAAATTCTTTTGATGTAATTGAAACAAAATTTATACCTAAAGGATGTTTATGAAGCTTTAACCGTAGTTTTTGAATAGAAATAGCGTAGGGTAGCTAAGGAACTTCCGAAAAATACAGGTTAAATACGTATTTATAGCGTTGGAGAAATGAATTTATCGTCGTATCACTTAAATAGTCATTTAATCCCATACGAATTTCATAAATAAGTGCTGTTTTGCTAAAGATGTTCAATTTTCCTCGCTTAAATTTTTCTTAGCAGTTTCAAACAATAAAGAGGTTCCTTTGGTTGTTTATTTAAGTTAAAAATGAGTTCATGAAAATAGCCACCTATAATATTAATGGTATCAATGCGCGTCTACCGGTCTTGCTTCGCTGGTTGGCCGAAGAATCGCCTGATGTTGTATGCCTCCAGGAGTTGAAATCTCCGCAGGAACGTTTTCCACTGAAAGAAATTAATGCCATCGGGTATCATGCCGTTTGGCACGGTCAAAAAAGCTGGAATGGGGTTGCGGTTCTTTCCAAATATGAGATCGAAGAAGTCTCTAGAGCGCTTCCAGGTGATACCGAAGATGTTCAAAGCCGTTATTTGGAGGTTATGATCCAGCAAGTCGCGATTTGCTGTCTTTATCTGCCCAATGGGAACCCATTTCCCGGGCCCAAATTTGAGTATAAATTGAAGTGGATTGAGCGCTTAGCTAAGCGGGCCAAAACGTTGCTTAGCATAGATATTCCAGCGATACTCATCGGCGATTTTAACATTATTCCAACCGAAATGGATACCTATAAACCTGAGAAATATGTCAATGATGCATTGTTCAGAAAGGAGGTTAAAGAGGCTTTCAGTCAACTTCTTGAAGCGGGCTGGCAGGATGCGATTCGTCAGCTTTTTCCGGATCAGCAGGTGTATACGTTCTGGGATTACTTTCGTCAGGCTTATAGTCGAAATGCCGGTTTGCGTATAGATCATATCCTATTAAGCCCTTCAATTCAGAATCGTTTGATTGAAGGCGGTATTGATCGCCATGTTCGCGGCTGGGAGAAAAGCAGCGATCATGCCCCTACATGGATTAGATTACGGAATAGCAGCAACAATGGCTAAAAAGATAAATACCAGTGCTGGATTGTTATTGTATAAATTTGAGGCGCTAGAAATTTATTTTTTCTTAGTACATCCTGGTGGTCCCTATTTTACGAAAAAAGATGAAGGCTCTTGGACAATCCCTAAGGGAGAAATCGATTTGTATGAAGATGAACTTGAAGCGGCCAAAAGAGAATTTATTGAAGAGACAGGCTATCTTCCCAGCGGAAATTTTATTGCGCTCCATGCTATTCAACAGAAAGGAGGAAAAATAGTTAAGTGCTGGGCAATTGAAGGAGATATAGATCCTGCTGATCTGATAAGCAATACCTTTGAAATGGAATGGCCGCCGAAATCCGGAAAAATGCAAACTTATCCAGAAGTAGATCGCGGAGGTTGGTTTACATTTGCGGAAGCTAGGAAGAAAATAAACGAACGGCAGATTTCTTTTTTGGAGCAAGTGATTGCTCATGAGAAATGTTAATTTTTTCAACACCATTTTATTGTGCAAGTGCTACCTAGTAGACCTCATTGCTTTAACTTTCGCTGTATTATCATCCGCTACAAACTTCTGATAAATTGCTGTTTCCATTCCATATAGAGCGATCTTGCCTTCACTATTACTATGAATCCCATAGCCATATATCTTCGTAAGTGGAGAGGCTCGCAGGCAAGCTTGGCCTCTAGAGAAAAAAACTGCTCTCGCTTCGGGATACTCGTCTGGACTGAGCCCTTTTCTTTCCGCATACACCTGGAAAATAATATCGTCAGATGTATACTGATAAGGTGCAGAGGCGATTAATTCATATTGTCGTTCAGCAACGGTTTTATTGCTTTTTGATGGTGGAATAGTACCTTTAACTACTTTGGTATCTGCAGCAGCTTCAATCAATGTGTTAAAATAATTGGTCGAATAGGTTTTCATAATTTTCATTTTTCTTTAATCGAATGGAGTCGCAAGGATAACAACAAAAATAATAGGATATCTTACGATTTGAAAGTGAATCGCAAAATATCCTATGATTTATTGATTATTATGCTCGTATGTTCTAGAGCGCAGCTTTAATAGCGGCTAAACAATCCGATTGGTATTTCATGATGTTATCTTTATCCGAAGCAGATATTTTTCCATCAGCAAGACTTTTTTCGATCTCATTTTTAATATCCAACAGTGATTTCTCTTTATCCAACGCTTGATCTGCAGACTCTGCATTGATGCGGTCCACCCAAGTCTTACCTAATTTTGTATAAAGCTCCTTGGCTTTATCATTAGAAAGGACGGGGGCTGTCACTGAAGCAATGGCTGCATTAGCCGCCGCTTTATCGGAATAAACAACAGCTTCTGCATCTTTCGTCGCAGCATCTTCGGAAGTTTTCATTGCCTCTTCATTGGCGTCGGCTGCTTTTTCCTCCGCATGCTCCATCTTCTCAGCCGCCTTTTCCTGCGGTGTTTGATTATTACACGAAACTAAAATCGCTGCGGTAGCTAGTGAAGCAAGTAATGTTTTGTTTGAAATCATAATATTTATTTATTTAGTGATAATATTTAAATAACAAGATTTATTTGTAAATAGTTTTAATTTTTATTTTTTTATAGTTTAATATATCCCCTATATTAATGATATATTGCTAACTGCTTTTGCATGGTCTTTCGAATAAAATGAATGCGTGTTTTAATAGTACCTTCAGGCATCTGCATATATTCAGCGATTTCATGATATTTATAACCTTCTAGAAACATGTTGAAAATTTCATAATTATCTTCGGAAAGCTGACGCAATGCTTTTTGGATATCATCCTGGATAAATTTGCTGCTGCTTAAATTTGTTGAAACAGAATCCGCACTGGCTAAAGCTGCATACTCATGGTGATAGTTCTCGGTACGTTTTGTTTTTCTGTAATGGTTAATATAAATGTTGCGCATAATCACATACAACCATGAGCCCACCTTAGGATTATGTATAAGCTTTTCGATGGATTTTAATGCATTAACCATGGTGTCCTGTATAAGATCATTTTTAATCTCCGGATCTGAAGTAAATTGCGAAGCGAAATTTTTGAGTAGGCTTCTTTTTTCTTTAAAAAATGAGTTTATCTCGATGTGCTGCATGTTGTTATTTTCTAAATGTTACGGCTATCATAGAACAACAACAGTGCAGATTTTAGTCAAAATGCTGCGTGTTGGAACGCTGAGACGATCTTTAGGTAAATATTACGGAAGATGTAATTTATACTCAACATTGGTTATGATTGCTCATTATCAGTATGTTATATTCACTGTGTGAGTCGCACCCACATAATCAGCTAAGGATTTAAAACCGTATTAAATTTTTGCGATTGGAATTTTCTCGGTAATGCCCCAAAGTACACGTTATTTATACGTTTATCTCAGGTAGTTTCATTAAAAAACGAAGCCATCACTTGTTATACTAATGTGCGTTCATGAAGGGAGAGCGTACTGTTAGATTCCTAATCTGTGTAAAAAGCTGGAGAATCTCTATGTTTGGGGCTACATAGGCATCAACAAACCGTTGACATCGCTTCGCTTCTTTTAGCTGAGTTTGATCCACAAGAACAATAACGATCAGGTTTGGATAGCGATTATTTAGAAGCGAAAAGAAAAGGGCGGTATCTTTAAATACCAAATGATAATCGAGCAGCAGCAATTCAGGCTTTTCATGAATGAGAGAATTGCTGCTAATAGATTCAAGAGATGCTGCTTCCAGGACAACCCTTGCGGGACTTTGTATATGTTCAGAAAAAAGGATGCGATAGGCGAACAACTGCTTTCTCAAACTCGTAATAATACCGATATTGATTTTTTCCATAACGAACGATATTGTTGTTGTTTACAAGCCTGCAGTATCTATAATTCATTGCTCCTTTATTGGGGTGTAGTTGAAATAATATTTGCGGAATGGCATTTTAAACTTGCACCAAAACTCCTTTCCGCCTTCTCAATTTCTTTTTCACTCACAATTTTTCGAAGCGACTGACTTGAAAATCGGTTTTTGTTCTTGGTATAACAAATTTCAATTCCCTCTGAAATACAATAATCTCTGCCTGAAAAATCAACCATCTTATAGTCTTCACCTATAAAGAATTTGTGGACAGGTAGTGACTGAAGCATATCTGTAATGTCGTGATCCGATTCAAAAGGGATGATTTCATCAACAAACTGACAGCCTTCCAATTTGATGAATCTTTCGACCATGGTCTGAGCCGTGTCCTGGCCATCAGCTTCCTGTACATTTGAATCAGTTTTAAGTCCCACAATGAGATAATCACACTGACTCTTCGCTTCCTGTAGCGCAACGATATGGCCTACATGCAACATGTCAAATACGCCGAAAATAATACCTATAATCATATTTTTACTATTAGTTTATGCGTTTATGCGCTTTAACGCGTAATTAGCCCCATCGTTTATACTGACTACGGCGCCCTTACTAGTGTTTTCCTTCGATGCAATTATTCTTCGCAAAGACGAACTCGAGAACCTGTTTTCCCGTCTATTGAAATAAAGTCGTATCCCTTTTTCTTCGCAATACTGTCTGCCTGTAAAAGCCTTATCCATATATTCATCACCCAAAATGCGAACATGTATTTTGTATGAACGTAAAACATCTTCTAGGTCCTGCTCAGTAGCGTAAGGGATAATCATATCCACATGTTTACATGCCTTTAATTGCATATAGCGTTCAAATACCGATTGTGTCGGCTTGTTTTTTTCTGGACGATCCAGAGTTGGATCTGTCTGCAGACCGCAAATCAGAAAGTCGCACTGTTCTTTGGCATCTTCGAGCATCTTAATGTGACCTGCATGAAGCAGATCAAAAGCGGAAAACGTAATTCCTATTTTTTTCATATTATAATAATTTAAACTGCAATTATTGAAGAAGTACAGGTAGAACGCAGCTCAGAAAGATTCGTTTTAATTTTAAATTATTTTTTTGCCTTATTATTTTCAACACCCTTCCATCTCATTTCAACTTCCCTTTTTTGAAAAACGATTGAACTAAAATGGCTGGCTGGCGTTCTGAACTAAAATGAAATCCAGCGCTATGCAGACGAATAGAAATGTATCCATTAATAAGCCAAATACAACCTACAGAATTCAATTTCATAAAGCGTTTAACTTTGCTGATTTTAAAGCCATAATTCCTTACCTGCTTAATCTAGGTATAGATACGATTTATGCTGCACCTATTTTACAATCAACGCCGGGGAGTGTCCATGGCTATGACGGTGTTAATATGCATCAGATAAATCCAGAATTAGGCACACTCGACGAGCTCAGGGCTATTAAGAAACAATTAAGAGAATCCAATATCAAATGGATTCAGGATATCGTTCCAAATCACATGGCATTTCATCCAGCGAACGAATGGCTCATGGATTTGCTGGAATTTGGACAGTCATCAACATTTAGCCGTTTTTTTGATACCTGCTATAGTTCGAATTTATTTGAGCAGGGAAAATTAATGGTACCTGTATTAGCAAAGACTTTGGATGAAGCAATATCAGACAATGAAATTACAGTCGTTTCTTCCGATGATAGTCTTCGACTTTCTTATCTAGGAAATGTTTATCCAATTTCACCAGAATCCTATGGCTTTATATTGGGCGATTATTTACGGGACACACAAGCCGATTTTAGCGGCCTTTTGGTTCAGATAAATACCGCTCAAGCCAATGGAGATAACGAAGAGTGGAAGCAATTGCGTGTCCACCTCTTTAAAGATCTTTCGGATGATATACTTACGTCTATGCTACAACGCTTTAATGCTGACCCGGATCGTATTCTTGCATTGGTAACTAGTCAGAATTATGAGCTTTGTCCTTGGTGGCATACACATCAACGAATAAATTATAGACGTTTTTTTACGGTCAACGAACTAATTTGTTTAAATGTGCAGGACGAAGAAGTATTCAAGCAGTCTCATGAGCTAATCAAAACACTCGTTGACGAGGGGCTGATTGATGGACTCCGCATTGATCATATCGATGGACTTTATAATCCCACAGCCTACCTCTACAATTTGAGAAAATATATCGGTCCGAAAACGTATATCGTCGCTGAAAAGATACTGGAGAAAGGAGAGAAGCTCCCGCTCGAATGGCCCATACAGGGAACAACGGGCTATGATTTTTTATCAGTTTGTAATAATGTATGTTCCTGCCAGTCAGGAAAGAAAATATTGAATAACTATTATCGCAAAGTTACTGGCGAAAACTTATCAATTAAAAAAGATCAATATGCAAAAAAATGTAAGATTCTTACAGATCAGATGCAGGGAGAGGTCGACAATCTTGCCAAATCGTTAGCATCGCTTCTAGGTGTTGCTGACCAAGAGAAGCGGGATGCGCTAAAGGACATTTTAAAGTCCTTTATTGCACTTTTTCCGGTCTATCGGCTTTATGACGACTGCTTTCCATTGTCAATAACGAACTTCGAACTTGTGTCTTCACTTTTTGACAAGTTGATGAAGAACCCCGAGCTCGACCAAGAGCTGGTCGATCAATTCCGAAATCTGTTTCAGCAAGCGCAGGTAGCTTATCAATCGCCGAACCAAACTGCTTTGGTGGATTTCTTTCTCCGCTGCATGCAATTGACAGGGCCGGTAATGGCAAAAGGGGTGGAAGATACCTTGATGTACACCTACAACCGGTTTATTGGACATAATGAAGTGGGTGACCATCCACAGAATTTAGGGCTTAGTATCAAGCAATTTCACCGATTTATGCAGGATCGGCAAAAAGATTGGCGACTGTCAATCAACGCCAGTTCAACACACGACACCAAGCGGGGGGAGGATTCACGGAGCCGTCTTTTGGTCCTGACTGCTATGGCGCAAAAGTGGGTAAAACAACTGCGCATTTGGCAGGATGTGGTCTGGAATGAATATCGAAAGGACCTTCCGCACCCAAATGATGAATATTTCATCTACCAGTCTTTGGTCTCCTCTTATCCAATGGAGAAACAGGATGCGAAGGCAAATACAGCATCATTTGAAGAACGTTTTTTGGACTACTTGGTTAAATACCTTCGCGAAGGTAAAGAACGCTCAAGCTGGGAGAATCCAAATTTAGTTTATGAAGCTTCAGTTCGGGACTTCGCTTCTTTTTTGCTGGACAAAGACCGTCCTTTTTTTACGAGCTTTTATCAATTTATTGAGGCAGTCGCTGATTATGGGATATTGAATTCACTTATTCAGCAAATTTTAAAGTTTACTTGTCCTGGTATACCCGATATCTATCAGGGATCAGAACTTTGGAACTATAGCTTTGTTGATCCCGACAACCGACGACCTATAGCTTATGAATTAAGTAAAAGTCTCCTCGACACTATCGAAGAGACAGCCAAAGAAGAGCGAATTCCATTTTTATGGCGAAATAGATACGATGGAAGAATAAAACTTTGGTTGGTAAAGGAATTGGTGAAACTGAGAAAGGACGATCATACACTTGCACCGGATAGCAGCTATATTCCACTGAAGGTGACTGGTCGATATCGGAAACATATATTGGCTTTCGCACGTAGGTCAGGGGATGAGTGGTTAGTGGTGATTTTACCGCTACATCTTGCCGCTATTGGTAAAATCTCAAAATTTGTGCCCTGTTCATTTGATTGGTCCGATACAAAAGTTCAGCTCTTAACTCATCGTTCAGTGACTTGGCAGCATATTTTGATGGATAGCAGTGGCGAAGGCACAGAAGTTTCCATCAATGCTATTTTTAAGGATCTTCCCATGGCGATCTTAAAATATAAAGATTCCACTCAGAAAAGGAGTTCCGGTGTATTGTTGCATATAAGCTCATTACCGTCATCTTATGGGATCGGAGATCTCGGGAATGAAGCTCGCCGTTTTGTTAAACAGCTCCAACGTGGTGGCCAAAGCTGGTGGCAGATCCTCCCATTGGGGCCTACAGACTTAGCACAATGTTATTCGCCTTATAGCACCTTAAGCAGCAGGGCTGGAAATCCCTTACTCATCGATTTAAAGGAATTATTAAAATTTGGCTTGCTGAATAAGGATGAATTGAAGATCTTGAAAAAGAAGAGCTTGCAAACAATAGATTTCGCGGAAATAAACAGCTCAAAATATCGGCTCCTTGAAAAGGCATTCCATCGTCTTCCAGCGCAGCCTACGCATGAATTTTCCGAGTTTATAGATCGAGAATCTTCCTGGCTTGATGATTATGCACTCTTCAAAGTTTTGAAAAATAGACATGACGATCTTCCATGGTATCAATGGCCAGCGCTTTATAAGCTTCGCGATAGCGCAGCGCTGGAAGATTTCGCCACTCGATTTGCAGATGAATTGCAACAGGAAAAATGGTTTCAGTTCCTGTTTTTTAGGCAATGGAGTGCGTTAAGAAACTTTGCGCGTGATTATGGGATTAGGTTTATAGGCGATATCCCATTTTATGTTGCCTATGATTCTGCCGATGTATGGGTCAATCCGCAGTACTTTTCTTTAAAAGCAGACGGTACTATAAATCATGTTGCGGGGGTACCACCCGATTACTTCAACGCCGACGGCCAATTATGGGGGATGCCAACCTATAATTGGAGCTCACTTCAAAAAGATGGTTATCAATGGTGGGTGGAACGTTTGTCACACAACTGTACGCTGTTCGATACATTACGGCTTGACCATTTCCGAGCATTTTCTTCCTATTGGGAAGTGCCCCACGAAGAAACTTCCGCAAAAAATGGAAGCTGGGTTGTAGGGCCAGGGTCGGATTTTTTTGATCATGTGAAAACTACGTTGGATCATATGCCTTTTATCGCCGAAGATCTTGGTGACATAGACGCTAAGGTATATCAGCTACGTAACGAATATAATTTTCCGGGAATGGCTGTATTACAATTTGCTTTTGGCAACGATATGCCCCATTCACCTCATATCCCGCATCAATATAACCGCAATACTGTCGCCTATACGGGCACCCACGACAATAATACTTCGCTGTCTTGGTTTAATCAAGATCTCGATGGAGCGGGCAAAGAAAGGATCAATAATTACTATGGGCAAATCGTTGAAAATACAAATCTAAATGATGTCCTCATACGTTCACTCTACGCATCCGTTGCAGACAGCGTCATTATCGCGATGCAAGATATCCTGAATCTTGATGGATCTTGCCGCATGAACCGTCCCGCTAGCACAGCTGGCAATTGGGTATGGCGTATGCAAAAAGGGGCATTTGCAGCAAACCACCAGGAGAAATTAGCTTACTACACGAAATTATACAACCGTTAAACATACAGATGGAAACAAAAATTTATACCGGAAGCCCTTATCCATTAGGAGCTACTTACGATGGGGAAGGGGTTAACTTTGCCCTTTTCTCCGAACATGCTGAAGCTGTTGAACTTTGCCTCTATACTAGTTCCGATGAGGAGGAAGTCGCAAAATTTAAAATAACCGAGAAGACGCACCAAGTGTGGCATATCTATCTCTCGGGAATTAAGCCAGGACAACGCTACGGCTATCGGGTATATGGTCCGCACGATCCATCGCAGGGACACCGTTTTAACCCCCATAAATTGTTGATTGATCCGTATGCAAAAGCAATATCAGGTACTGTACAATGGGATGATGCTTTATTCGCGTACACTATAGGGGAGGACGATATGAGCTTCGATACAACGGACAGCGCTCCTTTTGTCCCCAAAGCTGTTGTTATTGATAACAAATTTGATTGGGGGAACGACAGGCCGCCGCGGGTACCGATGCATCAGAGTGTGATTTATGAAACCCACGTAAAAGGTTTTACAGCGACACATCCTGACATTCCCGAAGAAATAAGAGGAACCTATGCTGCTTTGGCACATCCTGTTGCTATAAATTACCTGAAAGAACTGGGTATTACTGCCGTCGAATTGTTGCCGATCCATCATTTTTTGACTGACCGTCATTTAAAGGACAAAGGACTCAATAACTATTGGGGATACAATAGCATCGGTTTTTTTGCTCCCGATGTGCGCTATTCCGCTTCAGGTACACATGGTGAGCAGGTTATGGAATTTAAAAAAATGGTCAAGGCCTTACATGATGCCGGTATCGAAGTGATCCTCGATGTTGTCTACAACCATACCGGCGAAGGTAACGAAATGGGGCCAACACTGTCTTTTAGAGGGATTGATAATGCTTCTTATTATCGCTTGGCGGAAGATCCACGGTATTATATGGATTTTACCGGAACTGGCAATACCTTAAATACACGTCAACCCAATGTATTACGTCTGATTATGGACAGTCTGCGCTATTGGGTTGAGGAAATGCATGTTGACGGGTTCCGCTTTGATTTGGCATCAGCATTGGCACGGGAGTTACACGAGGTCGATAAATTAAGTTCATTCTTTGACGTTATTCATCAAGATCCCATAATTTCACAGGTTAAACTCATTGCGGAACCTTGGGATATCGGAGAAGGGGGCTACCAAGTTGGCGAATTTCCTGCCGGCTGGGCCGAATGGAATGGAAAATACCGTGATTGTATCCGCGATTATTGGATCGGGGCAGACAGCATGATTGCTGAATTTGCCAATCGCCTTACAGGATCCTCCGATTTGTATAGGGGGGATAATCGAACACCTTCGGCCAGCGTTAATTTTATTACGGCCCACGATGGATTTACACTTCATGACCTCGTATCGTATAACGATAAGCACAACGAAGCCAATGGCGAGGATAATCAAGATGGTGAAAGTCACAATCGCTCCTGGAACTGCGGGGCCGAAGGACCGACAGATGATGCTACAGTAAATAGGCTAAGACAAAAACAAAAACGAAATATGCTGGTGACCTTGTTCCTGTCGCAAGGTGTGCCTATGCTCGTTGCTGGCGATGAACTGGGCAGAACACAGCAAGGCAACAATAATGCGTATTGCCAGGACAATGAGATCTCTTGGCTGGACTGGACCAGCGTGGATGGAACTTTATTGGATTTTACTAAAAAATTAATTCATTTTCGCCGTGAACACCCTGTATTCTGCCGCCGCAAATGGTTTCAAGGTATACCTATTCGTGGTACGGGTGTCGAGGATATCGTATGGTTTCTCCCAGATGCATCTGAGATGGACGATCATCATTGGCAGGAGGATTATGCCCGTTCCCTTGCTGTATTTCTCAATGGTCAGGGAATTCGATCGGTAGACATCGCTGGTAATAAAATAGTGGATGCCAATTTTTACCTCTTATTTAATGCTCATTGGGAAGATGTCGCCTATAAACTCCCTAGTGAAATCTATGGGGCTTCCTGGAATAAGATCATAGATACGAATAGCGATAGGATAGGTAATTTTGGGGAGTTTCCAGCTGGGGATACGGTTTTAGTTCCCTCGCGCTCGATTCTTTTATTTCAATCACAATAGAGCGACCACTGGATTATGAGCAAAACAGGAATTAGACAATTAGGAGTTCAATACAATGGTGCGCTATGGGAGATTCGCGTATGGGCGCCAAATGCAAAGAATGTCTATTGCATGCTTTATAATATGGGTGTCGAAATACCGCTAGAGCAGCAAGCCTACGGTTATTGGTATGCCGAAAGTGATTTAATTCGTGCGGGCGATTTGTATGAAATACGGGTAGACGACAACGAATACCCTGATCCGCTTTCTCGTTCACAACCGGAAGGTGTTCATGGACCGTCTCAAGCTGTAGACCTCACTTTTTCATGGACCGATCAAGACTATCAGCCGCCGCAACAATCAGATTTTATCATCTATGAGCTTCATGTAGGTACATTCTCGTCGTCCCATGACTTTGATGGAGTTATCAAAAAGATTCCTTATCTGAAAAATTTGGGAATAACTGCTATAGAAATCATGCCGGTCGCTCAATTTCCCGGAGAAAGAAATTGGGGTTATGATGGCGTATTTCCATTCGCGGTACAGCATTCTTATGGTGGCGCTTCCGAATTACAACGGCTAGTTAATGCCTGTCATGAGGCTGGTATAGCTGTAATTCTCGATGTGGTCTATAATCATGTAGGCCCCGAAGGAAATTATTTTGCGCAGTATGGTCCTTATTTCACTGAGAAATATCGAACGCCCTGGGGCGATGCACTCAATTATGACGACCGTTTCTGTCACGGACAGCGGGATTTGGTAATCAACAATGTACGGATGTGGTTTGAAGACTTTCACATTGATGCGCTGCGCATGGATGCAGTACATGCGATCAAGGATTTTAGTCCAATTCACATCCTTCAGGAAATCCGTGCGGAAACGGATAATGTGATCGCTAAAACAGGGAAAAATCGATATCTCTTTGTTGAGTGCGATCTTAACGACAGAAGATTTTTAGACCCCTTGGCAAAAAATGGCTTTGCGATGGATGCGCAGTGGCTAGATGAGTTTCACCATGCCTTACGCGTAGCCGTAGGTGAGCCGAAGAAAGGTTATTATCGGGAGTTTAATGGCGTGGAAGATCTCGCAAAAGCCTACGAGAAGGCCTATGTTTTTGATGGGAACTATTCTTTTCATCGCGAGAAATTTTTTGGAACAGATACGGCGGGTATTCCAGGCGATCGCTTCATTGTTTTCAGTCAGAATCATGATCAGGTCGGCAATAGGATGCTGGGTGATCGTGCGGCCTCGCTTTACGCCAGAGAAATAACACGTCTTATGACTTTTGCTGTATTCATGTCACCCTATCTTCCTCTACTATTTATGGGCGAAGAATGGGGGACAGCGCGACCTTTTCCGTATTTTATCAGTCACAGTGATCCAGAGCTGGTAGAGCTGGTGCGGCAGGGCCGCAAGCGGGAGTTTGAAGATTTTCTCACAGATCACGAGGTTCCCGATCCACAGGATGAAACAATATTTAGGCAAGCTGTGTTGGATTGGGACGAATTGAACAGGCAACCATATCAGCAACAGTTGTCCTATTATAAATCGTTGATCGCATTTCGGAAAAGCAATCCGTTGTTAAAAAATATGCAACGAAGTGATATCAGGACTGAGTGCCTCTGTGATAAGAAGGTACTTAGTATCTATGTGGAACAAAAGGAGAGGCAAATGATTATCCTGATGAACTTTTCAGCTCATTTACAACATGTCAATCTACCAGCAGCTGTGCAATGGACCTTGTCATTTGATACCAGTGTACCGGACGCCGACCTTTTGGCAGAGACTGACGCTGTTGCAGTGCAGGGCTGTTCCTTATTACCATGGTCAGGGTATGCTTACACTTCGAAATAGATCGTTTTGGAAAGATTTAAGTGAGTTGATCTTCAGGAATGAAAGCTATTAAAAGATAAAAACAAATTATTCAAACAACTTCGTTAAAAGTATTGTTCCTTATTTAAATACGGCTTGTCCAGTCGTGAAGAAAGTTTTAAAAGCTAGGTCCTTTCCAACCTAGCTTTTTTATTTTTAAAAGGAACAATTGCTTATGGTTTTGAATACCAGTGGTTTGAACGATCAGCTATTCAGAATAAATTTTAAACAAACGTTTGTTCTGTTATTCGTCGCAATTTTTTTTTATCTTAGCCTAAGATATGACATGTTTGAAGAGGGGTGCTAGATTTATGATGTATGGCAAATTATCTCTTTCGAGAATTTCCTATTATTAGCGAATTAAATGATTAAAAACTAGCAAACTATGCGTCAACTGGAGTGTCACGAAGAGAAAATCCACCTATGCGGTAAGATCCAGTCTTTCGGTTTCCTTTGTATTTTTGATGAGAGCGGATGTATTGCCGCAAGTGAAAACTTAACTATCGTCCTTGATATTCCCATGAAGGAAATCCTCGGACGCTCTATTGCTCAGCTATTACCATTGCTATCGTCCGAAAAGGAGTTGAATCTTAAAGAGATTGAAACGCAAATTAGAGGAGAGATCTTTACACGTTTTGTGGAGCGTATCCGCATTAAAAATGTAGACTATTACCTGAGTATTTACCAGTACGACGAGCGGACATACCTTGAAATAGAAATCTGTAATGAAAATCATTTAAAAGCGACGCGATTATTTTATTATGCGAAGTACCTTGAAGAACGTCATGGCAATGCTTGGCAATCATTGACTGTACTGATCCGTCAGATCATTGGTTTTGACCGAGTTATGGTATACCGTTTCGAGGAGGACAATAGCGGACAGGTCATTGCAGAGTCCATCGCAGATGGAATGACCCCATTGATGGGCTACCGGTATCCGGAATTTGATATTCCGGCGCAAGCACGCGAACTCTATGTGAAGTTTCTTGCGCGCCACGTAGCTGATGTTGATGGTCCGACTATTGGTATACAGGGTTTGGAGGCTGCTGAGGTAGACTTGACACGCTGTAGCCTCAGAGCATTATCTCCAGTACATTTACAATATCTTAAAAACGCAGGAGCACGGGCCAGTGCCAGTTTTTCTATCGTTATCGAAGGAAAACTTTGGGGCTTGGTGGCGTGCCAGAATAGCGAGCCTTTGAATGTTGATCTCGCCCAACGTCATTTATGCGCTTTTTTAACGCAATACGCTATAAACTACTATCTTTCAGAACATCAAAAAGAAAACCTGGTAGCACAAACCATTATGGGTGTTATGGAACGTGATCTGAAGTCTGAGTTATTAGTTAATAGCGATATTGGAATTGTGCTTGAACGCTTTGCACCACAAATTCTAGAAATTGCGGGCGCAGATGGACTAATGATCAAGCACGACCGGGGTTCTAAAAGTTGGGGCGATGTACCCACTGAATTGCAGTTGCGTGAGATCGATCGCTTTATAGAAGAAGAGGGGCAAAATGATTTATTTTTTACATCAAACTTTGTCTATGGTGACAGTGAACCCCCGCAAGCGGTTATATTGCCTGGCATTTTGCGGATAAATATCCTTCCCAGCAATAAATGGCACATCTATTTATTCCGCAGAGAACATGTTTACGAAGATGTATGGGCTGGAAAACCCGAAAAAATATATCATTACGATCCTGAAAAGAAAGTTGAATTTCCATCTCCACGGACATCTTTTGAAGCTTGGCGTGAAAAGATGAAAGGCAAGTCTATCCAGTGGAAAAGTGCCGAGCTTTCTTTTATGGAGAAAGTCGCACAAATAACCCAACAAGCTATTGCCCAGCGCGGCGGAGAGATTGCTCAGCTCAATAAAGAACTTGTCAGGTCCAACAATGCCTTGGATACATTTGGCTATACATTAACCCATGATCTTAAAAATCCACTTTCATCGATAAAGCTTGCTGCCCAGATGATGTTGATGAAAGATGATCTTCCGAAGGATATGTTACGCAAAATGGCACTAAATATTATGGATGCTACCGCGCTGATCACTGAAATGATGGACAAGGTGTATCAGCTAACGCAATCGAATTATGTTGCCTTTAAAACGGAATTGATCGATCCACGGAATAAAATCCTTAACATTCTCGAAAGCTGTAAGCAGCAGTTTGAAAGCGCCCATCTTGAGTTTGTTTTGGGAGAAACTTTGCCGATTTTAGGGGAAAGAACACTGTTATACCAGTTGTTCTTAAATCTGATCAGCAATGCCATAAAATATAGCAGTAAAAAAGATCGCCCGAGAGTCGAGGTATATAGTGAAAAGCAGGGACATTTCGTTAACTACTATATTAAAGACAATGGTATCGGAATGGATATTAAGGATGATAGTAATATATTCGATATTTTTAAACGCTTGCCGAACTCGCAGGGATTTGAAGGTTCGGGAATTGGGCTCTCTATTGTAAAACGCATCGTAGATCGTCTCGAGGCAAAAGTCACCGTCGATAGCGAGCTTAATATAGGTACAACTTTTTGTATAACATTTAAAGTCTGATAGACATATAAAAATTCGATAAACAAAAAAAGGAGCCCTAAAGCTCCTTTTTTTGTTTGAACGTAGCAGCAACCTTTAACAGCGGTAGAGTTGCTATCCGCCCTACCTACTTTAAACAAGGTTCATCCAGTCTATACTTTCCCTTATTAATGGGCCATCCGATCTTCTTGGAGAGAAAATTTAAGAACACTTTTAGAATTAAAACAAACGATTAGTCGATTGGAAAAGTTCCTATATGAAATGGTGAATATTGCCCGTCCAGATGGATATGCAAAAGTTATAGCTGAATTTTCTTCAAAGTTTATACAACAAACGATGTTTAAACCCAAAAATCGATTATAATGAAAAAAAAAGAATTGAAGACTGAACAAGTTGATCCAGTGGAAAATAAAAAGGTCAACGCCCTAAGACCACATACGGCGGACGCCACAGGACAGCAAATGACCACTGATCAGGGAGTCAAGATCAATGATGACCAAAATTCGCTGCGTGCTGGAGACCGGGGCGCTACGCTTTTGGAAGATTTTATTCTCCGAGAGAAGATCACACATTTTGACCACGAGCGCATTCCCGAACGTGTTGTACACGCAAGAGGTTCGGGCGCGCATGGCGTATTCAAACTATACAAGCCCTTAGCTGAATGGACAAAAGCGGGTTTTCTTAATGATATCGAAACTGAAACCCCAGTGTTTGTGCGTTTCTCTACGGTTGCTGGTTCGAGGGGGTCGACGGATCTTGCCCGCGACGTTCGTGGTTTTGCCGTCAAATTTTATACACAAGAAGGTAATTTCGATCTGGTGGGTAATAATATGCCTGTATTCTTTATTCAGGATGCAATGAAGTTCCCCGATCTTGTTCACGCTGTCAAGCCCGAACCCGACAATGAAATTCCACAAGCGGCTTCTGCCCATGATACATTTTGGGACTTCATTTCTTTAATGCCCGAGTCGACGCACATGATTATGTGGCTGATGAGTGATCGAGCAATACCGCGTAGTTACCGCATGATGGAGGGGTTTGGTGTTCATACTTTTCGGTTGATCAATGCCAATGGTGAATCGCACTTTGTTAAGTTTCATTGGAAACCACTGCTTGGTGTGCATTCAGTCGCATGGGATGAAGCCCAAAATATATCCGGTAAAGACCCAGATTTTCATCGAAGGGATCTCTGGGACGCCATTGAAAGCGGTGCCTTTCCGGAATGGGAACTTGGCGTACAGGTCATTCCCGAATCAGACGAATTTAAGTATGATTTCGACCTACTAGATCCAACGAAAATTGTTCCTGAAGAGTTGGTGCCTGTTCAGCCTATTGGAAAAATGACCTTAAATCGCAATCCAGATAATTTCTTTGCCGAAACGGAACAGGTTGCCTTTCATATTGGCAATATTGTGCCAGGAATTGATTTTACAAACGATCCGTTGTTGCAAGGCCGATTGTTCTCTTACACAGATACCCAACTTATTCGTTTAGGCGGACCTAATTTTCATGAAATTCCGATTAATAGGCCCATCTGTCCTTCGCACAACAACCAGCGTGACGGATTTATGCGACAAAGGATTGATCGAGGTAAAACGAGCTATGGACCAAATTCATTGGGGAATAATGATCCTGCGCAGGTTGGCGAGGCAGATGGTGGTTTTAAAAGCTATCAAGAACGTATTGATGCCAGAAAAGTGCGAGCTAGGAGCGATAGCTTCCGCGACCATTTTAGTCAAGCAAGGCTGTTTTATAATAGCCAGTCTGAGCCGGAAAAAAATCATCTTGTCGATGCGTTCAGTTTTGAGCTGGGTAAAGTGAAGGCCGTTTCGGTAAGGCAGCGCATGATCGGTATACTATCGTTGGTCGATCAGGGGTTGGCAGCTGAAGTTGCGTTTGCCCTGGGATTGCAGGTGCAAGAAGAACTTGAAAAGCCGATTAATAAAAGCCTCCCAGCAGATGCTGATCCTTCCGATTATGAGCCTATTCAAGTCAAGGAGCAATTAAAAAAATCGGCGGCTTTAAGTATGCAAAATACGATAAAAGATACGATCAAGAGTCGAAAGATCGCCGTGCTTGCTGCCGATGGAGTAGATACGAAATCATTTCAGGCCGTGGCAGATGCGATCCGTGCTGAAGGTGGAATTGTCGATGTTATCGCACCTAAGCTCGGGCAGGTTACGGGCACGGACAAAAAGAAGATCCCTGTTGAAGAGAGCTTTTTAACGGGAGCATCGGTGCTGTATGACGCCATATATATACCTGGAGGAAAGGATAGCGTGGCTACACTGCAGTCCAATGCCGATGCTGTTCATTTTTTAAATGAAGCATTTAAACACTGTAAAGCAATTGCCGCGGATGTCGAGGCAAGTCCGGTTTTGGAAGCGACCTATTTTTTTAGCAAGGTATACCAAGAACTTTCAGCAGAGACTGTACTTGATGATGGAATTATTGTTGATGAGGATCCAAAGTCCTTAGTGGATAAATTCATTAAAGCAATAGCCCAACACCGGTTTTGGGAGCGGGAAAAATCGCGCAGAGTGCCTGCCTAGTTTATAAATGATAGCCAACGTAGAAATAAATATACCCCAAAAAGTTTTGTACTATTTGGGGCATATTTATGGTGCCATCCTATTTAAATAAACACTAATGCTGTAGCAGTGTGAGGGCGGTATCATTCCCCTGCTGCGCTGCAAGATCTAACACCGACAAGCCACGTGTATCGAGTAGCCTGGTATTTGCACCATTATCAAGTAAAAGCTTAAGTACTTCATTTCTGCCAAACATGGCTGCAAACATCAGAGCTGTCCCACCGTTACCATGTTGTAGGTTTAAATTCGCGCCATAACCGATTAACAATTTGGCAATATCATGATAACCTTTAAAAGCTACACCCATGAGGGCTGTGTTTCCACCATTATCCTGTGCATTTACATCGGCACCAGCTTCCAATAGCAATTGGGCCGCAGCCAGCTTATTGTTATAACAAGCAATGATCAATGGCGTATAGCCTTTGCCATCCCGTGTATTTACATCGGTGTTTTGATCGATCAATTCACGTAAGACTTCGAGATTGCCCAATCGGGCGGCATGAATCATGATTTCTGAGTTTTGTGTCATAGTGGTTCAGTTTATATCGTAAAA
The DNA here is from genome assembly GCF_000988325.1 of Sphingobacterium sp. Ag1. Lineage (NCBI taxonomy): Bacteria > Pseudomonadati > Bacteroidota > Sphingobacteriia > Sphingobacteriales > Sphingobacteriaceae > Sphingobacterium > Sphingobacterium sp. Ag1. The sequence continues at coordinate 981,220 of NZ_LBGU01000044.1, forward strand.
AGCGTAAAATGGGATCGGCAAAAATGCTTCCTGGCGTTCCTTTTTAATTTGAACAAAGCTGAGGACTGAAACGTTTGCGCTCATTCAACGTTTTGAAAAGCTTAATTAAAATGTCAAGGTAATTTTCTTACCTCAGCTACTGATGAAGAACATAAAGTTAGCGACAGCATCAGACTATTCTTTCTGCCATGGATTGAATAGCGAGTCTGTAAATCTTTAAAACAAACAAAGCCGAACGTATTTTACGTTCGGCTTTGTTCATCGTTTGAGTTTGGTTTAAGCAGCGCCACGAATGACACGTAACAAAACGACAATAATGGCAATGACCAATAACACGTGGATGATATTTCCCGTAGCATAACCTCCAAAAAAACTTATCGCCCAAATGATGACCAATATAACGGCGATGATGTACAATAGATTTCCCATAATTTGATTTTTTTATTAGAACAGCATTCGAAGAGTGATAGTTTGCTTTGATATTGTATTTCGATCAATTGTGTGTTCAGTTTTTTCAACAACTGTATACAATGTTCATCTGAGTATAAATTGCTAGAACGCAGAATAAACGTATTTCTAACATTTCAGCAGTAAATAAATACCTTATTATCTTTTTTTATTAGTTGCTTATTTTTTGATCATTATTTAAAATAAATGTCAAAAAGCTATTAAACTTTGCTTAATTAGCTTTATAAAATAGGAAAACGTATTTCTACCCTCAATGCTGCTATTTATTTTTGAGCGCAAAGGGAGCTTCAAACCTAGCATCCTTCTTGTTACCTCTGTTCATGTAAAACCATTTTAAACAATCAGTTGAAAAAAGAAAGAGGATAAGTTATGAACAACTACAATTTAAATGTACTCATCAACGAAAAAAGAAGTTTGCTTAATCATTTTGCTGCTAAATTTACAGCTGATCCGGATGAAAAGGAAGATTTGATCCAAGAAACCTGGATAAGGGCATTGAAGTCCATAGACAACTTTGTGCAGCATCCGAAGTTAATGAGCTGGCTATATGTGATTATGAAGCATACGTATATTAATAAGTATAGAAAAGCCAAGCGCGTAACGGAAATTCAGGATAATTATATTGCCTTAGAAAGTACCAACACGTCTGAACTCAATAAAGGGATCAATAAGTTTATGGCCGAAGACATCGAAAAAGCGATGACCAGTCTTACGCCCGAAAATTATGAAATTTTCCGTCTATTTTTAGATGGTTATAAATACCATGAAATCGCTTCCTATTTTAATATGCCAGAAGGCACTATAAAGACCAGAATTCACATGGTACGTAAAAAGCTGCAAAAACAGCTCAAAGTTTACCGCTTAAATTAACTGTTTCGACGACTATAAATAAAAGCTAGGCTTAAATTGTCTAGCTTTTATTCCTCGAAAGAGGACATTTTACTTTGCGATAAACGCTGTGGTAAAGTCAATCAGAATATCAAAATCAACATCCTCAATGGCTTTTTATCGTATCTACAGGAGTGTTGGAGATAGACCCAACCTGTCGCTCCGCGATAAAATTATTTTTCATGTAGATGCTTTTTTACCTAGCATAACTGTCAAGGGGATGTATTGTTTTTTGAAGATTAGTTCTCGGAAACTGTTTCACTTCAATTTTATCCAAACAAGAAGCTTCCTGCAATTGTTGTTACATATAACTGTATTTACTTCTTAACGTATTTCTTTATGGTAATGTTCGAAAAACAACTTCTGCAAACGCTTATTCGGGTTCAGGATGAATTATGTTTAACCATTTCTGTTAATACCCATCGAACACATCCTGATAATCTCAATGATCGCATAAAAATCAAAAACTTTAAAAGGGAAGCGATCGATAGGTTGTTGGATAAACATGATCAGAAAGATGTTGTTGGTCTGATTGAAAAATTGGAAAAAATAGAGCAGGAGCTCGATATCAATTATAATCTTGAAAGTCTACATATTTTCGTTTCTGATACCATCAGTGAAGTTTTCAAGTCCTCTTGGGAGACAAACCAAGAAGGAGTCCATATCAGCAATACATTTGCAGTACGCCCGTTGGTGAAGGAGATTGGCCGTCAAACCAGTTATCTTGTGATGCTCCTTTCGCAAAGCGGTGTCCACCTTTTTCGAGCCATCAACGGTCGCATTGTTGAGGATATCAGTAGCGAAGAGTTCCCGATTCCGGAAAATCAATTCCATAACACATTTCCGGATAAGAGTAGTGATGCGAAACATCTTGATGATCTTCTCAGGGAATATCTTAATCGGGTTGATAAAGCCCTTTTACGATTTATTGGTGAGGAGAGGATTGTCACGCTCGTTTTCTGTACAGAAGATAACTATAGTAAGCTCTTACAGGTTGCAGATCGCCCCTCGGTCTATTATGGATACCTGCCTATTGATTATAACAACATTGAAACACATCAGTTGGAGAGCCGTGCCTGGAATTTTATGAAACAGGAGCTTGTACGAAAAAATGAGGACTACTTTAAAGAATTGGAAACAGCTGTGGGCAAGGGCTTAGTGATCACTGATCTTCAAGAAATCTATCGCGCCTGTCAGGATGGCCGCGGGGATATCTTGGTGGTGCAAGAAAGCTTCCATCAGGCCGTAAAGATTCTTTCGGATCGGGATATAGCGATAGTAGACAGCCCTATAGGATTGGACACGATCGACGACATCAGTAGTTTATTGGCCTTGTTGATCGACGAAAGGGGAGGACAGACCGTATATGTTCCTCAGATACCGAATGAGGAATTACAACCTATTGCCCTGAAGACTCGGTACTAGTCCAATTAAGTTAATTATGCTTAGTGAATAACCATTTTTGGAGTTCGTCTGTTAGTAGGAATGGAATGACAATATTATTATGCTGTAAATTTTTAAAAGTTGTGAAATTGAGTTTACGATTTCCGTGCAGCTTTTTGTACAAAACTTCGCTTCCGATATAAGGGTTCTCTATATCTTTTTCACCATGGATAAGCCAAATGTTTTTATGGACAAGTGCGTTGATATTAGATAGATCTGGTACAGCGGCGATAGAAATCATTGCTGCGAATTTTTCTGGGGCCAGGCTCATGAGGTTTTGTGCTGTTGACGCTCCCATAGAATAACCGACGAGATAAATTCGATTTTTATCGATATTTTTAAACTCGTCTTCAATATTTTCTATCAATTCTAAAATTTGCCGCGCATCTCTTGAAGGTCTTGCTTCAAGTATACCATTCTTATTCAATTCGTAGATTGATGAACGCTTTTCAAACTGTGGGGCAACAACGAAACAGTTGAACGTTGTATAAATATCTTCTCTAATCCAGGTTCTTGCCAAATGCTCTAATTGGTTTTCATTGTCGCTACCCATTCTAGATGAATTATGAAATGTAATGACAACAGGATATTTTCTTTTTGAATTGAAATTTTTTGGTAAGAGAAGCCGGTAAGGTATTGTAACGAACTCATTGGTGAATATCCTTTTCTCATATTGATCCGTGCTTAACTGGCTTAATATTGTTCTAGTTTCAACAAATGTTGCACTATCTATTCGTCTATTATCGTATTTGTGTTTTTGTGCAAAACAAAAATTACATGTAATTAAATTTAATAGAATACCAAATTGTAGAAAAAAACTTGATCGTTGTTGTAGCATAAGACCTTATTGGCTAGTGATTCGTGTATACTTATATGTTAATTCCAATATAACTTAGATTGCGTAATCCAATGGTATTGATTACGGCATTAATATCGTGTTCTGTGCGTTGCAGCTTTTTGTCCATAATAGCCGCAAAAATTGGTTTCTATCACACAATTGCAATTAAGACATTTATTATTCATTGCTAGGTTAATTGTTTTTTGCAAATATAATTTTATTATCGAGATATATCGCCTTACTTCGCTCTTTAATTTCATCGTACTGAATCGCTATTTCAACGAAAATTAGACACAAGCAATTATCTCCGCTCGGAAGCTATTAAACTAGTTTTTTATATTTGAAGCATAAATCAGTAATGACACTTACGCTAAATGGTAGCGACGACGGGTTGAATCGCTCAAAAAGAATGTGAATTTAGAATAGCTTTTATGGAAAATGAATTTTAGATGCATCGTTTAGATAAGTTATCGAATGTACATTCTTTATGCTGAAAAAAATATACCTATTTTATAAAGTAATCGATCCATTTGATTATGTTGAAGCCTCTCGATTTACCAAAAATCAGAGGCTTTATTTTTCGCCTCACGTCAAAAACAATGTTGAAAATAACAAGGCCAATTCTGTAGAACTGGCCTTGTTATTTATATTGTTCAATCTAAATGGGTTTTAATCATTTCCATGATCCTCTGACGCATAGGAAAATTTAACTGATTTTTGCGGATAAGCTTCCATACTCTTGCGGCTTGTATTTTTGATAATGGTTTTGATACTAACGCGATCGCCCAATTTATAGTAAGTTTCTACGGTCTGATAATCCAGTAGGAAGGGACCACAAAAGTAATTCCCGTTGTCATCTTTTTCGATGATTCCCTGATAAAGCCCTGTTCTTGTCTCTTTTGGCATGTTAATTTAATTTGAAGGACAAAGGTAGCAAGAGTATTTGGAGAAAATGATATTAAAAATAAAATTAGGGACATTTTATTAAAATTCTGGAAAACACCTCCCAGTGACCGTTCTAAATAGCGGATAGAAGACTAAGTTGATTTGATTGTTGAAACTACCAGAATCCGGGATAGAATAACTGCATAAAATCATGATTTAAAGAAAACAATGGAGCAAGATGAGGTCAATAGCTCAGGTCTCGCTCCATTGCTTTTTTATAGGATAATAAACGGTCTTTTATTTGCTTTTTACACCTTTTTGACCCCACATACAGTTGTTGCACATCGCAGGAAGATGATGGCAAAAGCAGAATGTCAAACCATAGGACAAATGCTTAAGTATGCCCGTGAGCATAATCTAATTTAAAAAACTAGCGATAGGGATGTTATTCCTTAATAGTGCTCACCAAGATAATGGCGGTTTTAGTTGTAGACTTTAGCTGACTTTGAAAATTGGCGTACATAATCAAATTAGGTTTAAACCAGTCTGATACCAACCTCGCGACGAAATAATCGTTATTAATTAGTTAAATATTCTGGTTATCTGTGGTGCAAAGATAGAAATCCTTGAGTATTTACTAAAAAGTTGATCTAGTTCTTTCCGAAACTGGAATGAAACAGCATAAAGGATCCTTAGCGATTGCTATAGATAAAAGCGCACCAATATTGTGCGCTTATTGGAAAAGATAATACGAGGAACCTAGGATCTTGTAATTAAAACCGGTAGCCTATGGATAATGCGGTGCGAATACCGGCAAACGGTCCGCTAGTGCTTAGTGTTACGCCATCCGCATTTACTTCTTTTTTGATTTTCATGAGATTACTATCAAATTCATCCAGTTGTCTCCTTACTTCGCGTTGTTCGTCTGCATTTAATGGAGTTTTCCCTTCGAACTTTCCATTGTTGAAGCCATAACCGGGACCGACAATGCGCCAGTCTAAATAGATGTTTTGTCCAAGTTTCCATTGGTTACCGACAGCTACCCCACCGGTAAAAGCATCTAAACTGCCTGATAGAGGTACTTCACGGTGATAATTTGATTCATCGACGGTAATCTTTGTGTGTACACTGTAATTGGCGTATTTGACAAAGGGCGCGATATAGAATCCTTTTGACACTTCTTTATTCCCGAGGTAGAAACGTACTTCGGGGGTAACGGAAAAAGCGCCTAATTTAGCTTCACCCAAAATATTATTATCATCATCAAAAACAGATTCCCATAGGGATTTAAAGGGTAAGTTGGTTTTTGGACGATAACTTATCGTTCCATTGATCGATAGGTGCTCATTGAGCGATCTTTCATACTCCAATGCAATATTCCCGACAGATAGGGGCCAAAGATTTAGTTTGATAAGATTTGATTTTTCTTGTGCTTTTAATCCAGAGATAGTACACATCCCAAGAGTAAGCATCGTAAGGTAGCGCAATTTCATAGTAGTTTTTCCAAAATATAGGTAGCAAAGATATTGGAATATATTTTAGTTCGGAAAGAACAGGTGCGTTCTTCAATTTGTTTTTTAAACATTATATCTCCTAATGATTTAGAATTGATTTTTTAAAGAACGAAAGCCAGCTGGATTTTGTTCTTTAAATTTTTATTTTTAGAAGTCGTTCAAATTTTTGTGCTTTCGAAGGCATATCTTCAGATGCTATGGAAAGTTAAGTTTTCAAGATAAAGGGAAACAGGCAATGGCACAAAATTTAGAACTAGAATATGTGTTTTGAACAATACACTGAGGGAGGACAGCTCCCTCAGTATGATGAACAAATTAAAGTTTGTTGCCTTCTAAAGTGCTTATACTTTTAGCAGGTATTGTTAAGGAATAGACACCTGAGCTGTTTGGTGTTACAGCTCCGACGTTACCCCAATGGCCAGAACTGCTTGCCGTTGTTTGGTAATTGTTCAACGCACCGCTTGCAAAACCTGTGAGGTTGATATCCAATGGAACAGCTGCAGTACCTGTGTTGGTGACAACTAAGGCAAACTTACCCGATTGAGGATCTTTGTACGCCGAAATCAATAAGCCATTTCCATTTTGAACCGCTACATTGATGCGCATATAACCTGCTTTGACAAACCTGGAATAATGTCCCATCACATCATACGTTTTTGGAAACTCCAAAGAACCATTACTTTTTGTGCAAATAAGCGCCTCATTATTTTGAAATGCCAGCATCCCTAGCCAAAATACATAGGCATTGGCGTTACAATCCGCCAGTAGTTTGTGCATATTAACGGCCAGTTTCAAGCCGCCTTCAATGCCACTGTCATAATTGCCGCCATCATCGGACGCTTCTGTTACCCACATTGGTTTACCACCAATACTAAAATTCCACATGGAGGGACTCTGATTAAACCCACGTTGACCGGTAATGATACCACTTATCTCGACATAGCCATGTCCCGCAAGGATATCAACATTGCTTCTGTCCATACCGGAAAGAAAATTATCGGCTGTTCCCCAGGCCGCGTTTTCCGAAGATATGATCTTGGTGGATTGGAGACCAGCGCTATTTAATTCTGGGCGGAGGTTGTTGGTAATAAACTGTCCAAGATGCGAAGCATCCCAATAAGACGCATCCCAATCCGAAAAGACATTTTCAGGCTCATTTGAAGGGGAGATGGCATTGATTGTAATTCCTTCATTTTGAAACGATTTTACAAATCCAGTCAGATAGCGCGCAAAAGCTGTGGAAGAAGTATTAAAATTAAGTCCATTAAACCATTTCGCAGAAATACTGCTCGTATTCGTCTTCATGTACAATGGTGGAGTCCAAGTACTTGCCATAACGAAGGGAACCGCGTGGCGCTCTTTAGCTTTCTTGATAATCCAGACCTGTCCAAGCTGTTCTTTTTCATCAGCTGTCAAATTCTGATAAGTCGCACTATTGGGGTCTACATCAATCGAAACTCCTGCTGGTTTAATGGTAACGACTTTGGTCTGTTGATTAAATGGATAGGTATGAAGTACCTTACCACGAAGGATATTCAGTTTCAATCCACTGCCTCCCCATAAATAATCCAGAATACTATCTCTTTTTGCGGATTCAAAGAATGGAACGATCCGGCCTCCGAATGCACCAAATCCATCAATCTTTTGATAGGTTTGATCCCAATTTAATGTTGCAATTGTCGCTCCTGCTTGCGCGGATACAGCAGCTTTTTTGTTCAGTTGTGCTTCTGAACTCTCAAGAGTTAATGAAGTTTTTTGGCAACTAAAAATAGAAAATGTGGAAACTACGGCCAAAACAGTATAAAGCCTGTTCCAGCGACTGGTTAATTTTAACATAATTTAGTTTTTAAGATTTGTGAATGAATCATTAATTTAATTGTGCTTGGTTTTTCAAGCGGTTCTCATTGTCGTTGTTTTGTTTGCCTCCTTTCTTTAGTTAAAAAAATAAACATTCACCGATTTCCACATTGGTTAGTTTCCGAAAATTAATAATATTTTGGGAGAATTTATTATTACTTCTCTTATTTTAATTTTATTTTTTATTGAATTAAAAATAAATACATATTTTTTTAATGATAACTTTATTTTAGTCCCTCTTTTCTGTAGGAACTTGAAGGCTGAACCTGTCGTCGATTATACAGTAATAACTGATGTCTAATGTCATTTTCAAGTTCACTGACCTTGCGTTGATCAACGGTGTCGTTGACCATAATAACGATACCATAATCATCTGTGGGATACAGCACACATAAGGTATTGTAGCCTATTTTAGTATTTCCATCGTGATAGAAATAGCGAACCCCACGTTCATCCCGATTGATCATCCAACCGAGCCCCATACCAAATCCATCGTCTTTTCCATAAGTCAGTTGATGTGTTAGACCAAGGGCTCTATCGTTTAGTTTGAGGTTGGCTTCAATGTAGATCAACATATCATTGATCGTTGAATTCATTGTGGGGCCAAAGTAAAACCCTCTCAAATTCGCAAATGGAACAGGCTGACCTTTATTATCATGGCCCTGTACGACGTCGTTTATTTGTGACTCATCTAAATAGGGCGTTGTATAGTGCATACCAAGGTGTCCCTTCAGATATGCGCTGATAAGATGTTCATAGGAATCTTTATAGCTACTTTCCAATAGCGCAATAAGTACCATCACAGCCGTGCTATTGTAACTGAACTTTGTACCTGGGATGGTGTCGGGCTTGACTTTCCTCAGATCGTCAAATAGGTTGTCACGACTGTACTTTCCAAGATAGTCTACTTGTTCCGGAATAGTGAGCCCCCTTAAACTATCGACAACTTTGGTAGGAAGCGATCTGAAAGTCTTTGGAAGGGCAGAAGTATGATTTGCTAGATGCTTAACGCGGATTCCATGGCCGCTGTATTGTAAATTGGAATAGTCTCCCGGCAAGTATTTACGGATATCATCATCGAGGTTGATTTTCTTATCAAGGACCGCTTGCGCAAGTAGAGCGCCGACAAACGTTTTCGCTACCGATCCAATGTTGTAATAGTTATCGGCGTTTGGTAGCTTTTCTTTACTGTAGGTGTAGGTTGTTTTGTGCCCTTTTGTATAAATTCCAATAGACACACTAAATGTATTGTTGTTGGAAAGATAATCAACAACGGAACAGTTTACGATTGTATCGAGTTGGTTTTTAAGTTTATGGTCAGTCTTAATGGGTGAAAGATACTGTCCTTTTGATGAAAGGCTATTGATTAGCAACAAGGTGCTCAATAGGATAAATAAGGGTTTGGATAGTATATTCATAAACAAGTTAATCGTTCTTGATGCTGGAATCTATCGTCGGTATTCGGAAAAGCATTGGGTTTACAACCTGCCCAAGGCGGGGGATAGCTAATTTTATTAAAGTGTTAGTGAAAGGTACGAATTGTTGTTTAAATATCACAAGGTAAAGTTTTTAAAGGGGCAATACTTCATTTGAACGTATTGCCCCTTTAAATGGAATATAAACTACTAATAATTTACTGTAAACATGCGTATTACGGCAGTGTTGTTAGATTTATTGAAGGTGCTGTGCCAGTATCTGCTTGTGTAAATTTCGTTCCGGGATTTACGACAGTATTGAAAAAACCGCCATTTTTCAGGAAGAAGCTATTCCCGGTTATTCCGCCAATGGCGTCTATCCGCTGGTTATTGGAATAGGTTGCATCAACCGTAAAGGTACTTTCCACGACTTTCAGCCAAGTTCCGCTGACTGTACGAACCCATTGATTACTATATTCGGCAGAACGTCCCAGGAAGCCGTTGTCGGCGTTGAAATTTTCGAGGAAGCTATGAAATCCTGTTAAATAAGTATTTGTTTTGGGACGTTTCCAACTTGCAATGAGTATCCAAGTATTGGTCGAAGGATCATTAAACCATGCCGTAAAATCAGTACTTCCATTATTATCAGGTTCTCCCTTTAATAAAAATTTATAGGTAGTAGCGGCAGTCCAATTAAACTTGAGGTAGCTTTGTCCGCCAGAACCTTCGCCACCGAACTCTCCTGTCGTGGTATTTGCACCTTTTCTATTTAATGTAATGCGGTCCTCTGCAGGTATTTGTGATGGGTTATCGGTGCTATATGGACTCCAAACAGAAAATAATATTCTGCGCTCTGTCGCTGAATTGACCTGCATTCCGAAATATCCTTGGCCGAAGCCATTTGCCATAAAGTAAGATCCTATTTTATCTTCTCCAGCGGGGACTTTCACCTCTCTATAATAATAGGAAACTTGCTGATTTGTTGGAATGGTATAACTCAAATGGCAGGATGGACCCCGTCGCGACCAATAGTAGGTATTATCTACATTATTGTCACTATAAATTACTGTGCCATTCGTTGCCGAACTATCTAAAATCAAGTGGGATACATCGGCAAAGTAACCACCTGACTTGGATACACCTTGAAGATCCATTTTTATATAACCCGCCGCATTTAGCGAATAGGTACCAACAGTGTAATCCTTAAGGGTTCCACCCTTAAGCTTGATTTGTTTGCTTACACCGTTGATCGTTAACTTCACCGTACTGCTATCGCCTGAAGGTAACACTTTAGCCCTTATTTTAACACGTAAAGCGCCTGCTTGGGGGACCTTGGCATAGGTACTGATCACGCTATTGGCATTGGTCCAGTTTGCCAGGCCATTGCTATTGATGACTTCAACTGCACCGGAAGGTGCTGAAGTAACAAAGGCATTACCACCTAAGGGGACTTCGTATCCGCTTGCTCCAGGGGATGCAGCACGGAGCGATAATTTCTCTTCTAAATTGATTTGCACCTCGCTTTTTTTGCAAGACAGAAAGCTTGCCACTACTGCACAAAGCAGTAGTGTAAATTTGGGATATCTCATAAGTTAAATTTAATTGTTGACTCTAATTTTATAAATACAATTAAATTAAACGAAAATTATTCAATGCAATCGTTTGTGTGAATTGCTTTTGTAACAAAAGGGATACGTTAGATAGTCGCCATTGTTTATTTAATGAACTATCATTAGGTAAATGCTGCAATGCGCAATAGCTTAAATAGTCTCTAGTGGTTTGCTGCACACAGCCGTTTTATCTGACGATTTGCTAAGCCATCTCGATTATTCGGCCAGTTTATCGGCATGTCGATGCATAAGCTTCCAATTGCCTTGCTCTTTTCTGAAGATTTCGGTGATTCTGAGATTGAAAATCACTGCTGTATCTCGCCCTTTTACGTTGACTGTCGAACGTTGTATACCCGTCCAGTAAGCTAGCGAATCACATGCATCTTGATGGATCACTTCAAATTTGTTCTCTGCACCCGGAAGGAAATTGGAAGCTCCTTTTTGATTAAAATCATTGACCTCGGATACCCCAGAGATGTATATTCCATTGGGCGGAAAAATTGTTGCCGGCTCATTCGAGACAGAAATGTCTTTAAGAGAGTCAAAATGGCCCTCCACAAAATCTGTTGAGGACTTCAATCGGATAGCCATAAATTTTTCGAATTCCAAGAGTGCGTTATTGTCTGTTTTCATATCTCTTATCTGTGTTTGTTGAAAAATAAACCAATGTGTGAATGTAATTGCGAAGATTGTCCATGGTTAAATCGTTTCATCGTCGTAGTGACGCATCATGTAATAAAAATAGTCTATCATCTTCAGGTAGTTTTCAATGCTGATGTATTCATTGGTACTATGCATACTCTGCTGTTCCGCGTGATTAATTTTAATGGGCATAAAACGATAGATATGATCACTGAGATGCTGATATTTGATGGCGTCGGTTCCGCCCACCGTCAGGTAGGGCGTAATAATAAGATCGGGGTATAGTCTGCGGATAGCAATTTCCATCATTTTGTAGGCTTTAGCGTCTGTTGGTGAGACTTTGGATGCTTCTCGGGCATTGTCGACCTGTTCGATCTCAACATCAAACCCGCTTGTAGCCTGCTCGACATGATCTCGAACTTCCTGTAGGGTGTTTTCGGGTAGCAGTCTAAAATTGACAACAAATTCAACTTCAGGCGAAAGGACATTGGGGGCATCGCTGCCTTTCATCATTGTCAGTGCCGTAGTTGTTCGCACGAGAGCATTAGTCGAATGGTTTTTCGTTAGTTGAGCCAGAAGTAAAGGTTCAAGAAGCCAGCGGTTAGCGATCGCAAATCGGGAGGCAAAAGGCATGCTGCCACCAACCTGTTGAAAGAAGTTTTGGATAATGGGGTTGATCTGTGCTTTCATCTGGTGATTTTCTAAGCGCTGCATGATGACTGCCGCTTGACCAATTGCACTCGTTGTTGGGGGCATCGAAGAGTGCCCACCAAGACCTTTAACCTTTATTTTCAGGGATAAAAATCCCTTCTCCGCGCAACCGATCAACGCTACATCCGAGCTGATTCCCTCGACCGAGCCCTTTTCCAGAATGAGTCCACCCTCGTCATAAACGGCTTCGAATTTAAGGCCCTTTTCTTTGAAGTAGTCTGCTATTTTGGCTGCGCCACGTACGCCCCCAACTTCTTCATCAAAACCAAAAGCGAGGTAGATATCCCGCTTGGGCTGTACCTGTTCTCGAACCAGCTGTTCTGTCGCTTCAAGTAAGGAGAAAAGCATGCCTTTCATGTCTAAGCTTCCACGTCCATAAATGCGGCCGTTGGCTACTGCCCCCGAAAAAGGTGCATAGTCCCACTCTTCGGCGATTTCGCTTACAGGTGGTATCGCCTGGTCGCTAGGCTGAAATAGTGATGAATCGTTGTTTTTTATAGCAGCTGAACCAGGAGGGACGACATCCGTATGGGAAAGAAAGAGTAGCGGAAGCAAGCTCTTGTCGCTTCCCTTGAGTCGAAAGACCAGCGCATGACCATTGATTGTATAGGTTTCCAGCGAGCGATAGATCAGTGGAAAGTTGTACCTGATATAATTATTAAGTTCTTCAAAAGGAGCATGATTAAATAATATCGAGTCGCCGATAGAGATGGTGGCTATTTTGATACCGCCGGCAAATCGGGCAACAATGCTGTCATTGACCGCTGGCGGCATTGGCACCACCTCCGATTTTTTGACTCGCGTAAACGGATAAGTCAGCGTTCTAATGAAAAGCCCAATGATAAATAGAATAAGTAAGACAAAAAAGATTAAGAGAATTTTCTTCATAACAGACTTCATATTAATATAAACCACCTACCACATATACCTTGGAAAAAGTCATCCAGCGCATATTCTATTGTTTCTAGTAGAACACGAAAGCCCTTCGTTTGTTTCTTATGTCCCATTAAATGTGCAATAGCTCAAATTCCTGTTGGACCCTTTCTCGCCCATTGACAATAATGGAGATTTTATGCTTCCCTGCATAGAATTTCCGGGTGGTAATCAATTTAAAAGATTGCTTTCGCTCGATACGGTTTATCTCAGCTCCCTGATAAATTCGTTCACTAATTTTAAAAACCTTTCGAGATAGCTGGCCATTTGATTTTTGATAATATAACCCATACTCCAGACGTAGTGATTTAGCGGTGCTGCTTCCATTCTCAATTTCAAAGGAAAAAATAAGATGTTCACCTATTTTAACAGCCGGTGTATGAATACTGAGATTGGTAACATCGAAATCGCTACTATCCAGTCCATAAAAGCTTAGAATTGCTGGATGGCCTTGTTTGAGTAAGGTACGGCAGCCATGTTTGATGATAGCATCTGTATTTTTACTGATACCTTTCCATTGCTGGGCAATATCCAAGACAAGATGGGGATGATCCTTAGCGATATCGTTGAGATTGTTGGCTACACTTCTTCTGACGCTCTCGGATGAATCATTATGGAGGTTTTGTAGGATGGACAGGATAGGAGTAGGATCATTTTTCAACGATGGAATTGCCATCGCCCACGGGAGTCGGGGTCGAGATCCTTCGCTTGCAAGGCGTCGTACCTGAGCATGTGGACTTTTGGACCATCTTTCCATTTCCGCGATCATTCGAGATCCATAGTTGATAATAAATGGACGAACGGCAAATTCGCAGCTGATAAATCTCGTGACGATTTCAAATGACTGTACAGCTGTTTCAAAATCTTCGATGCCGTAAGTTTCGATATAGTCTGGAAAAATAACATATTCAAGTCCTCCCGGATGCTTCGTTTTTAGAAGATGTTCCACAACTTGTCTTAGTGAGGCCGCTGCTTCAGGAAAGGAGGTCGGCATAAATTCGTGTAAGACCGCTGTGCTATGTTTTGTTCGCTGTTTCCATTCCATTTCATGAAAACTGCCTGCAAAAACACGTTTGATAAACTGTTCTCTGTTAAAATTGTTATCAACGCGGTGGAACTGATCAGCAATAAACTGATAGAATTCCCGTGTATATATATCTTTAATGAGGGCCATGAGCTGAATAGCTGTTAAATGTCAATTAATGAAGACAAGATAATATTTTCGATGTTAGTATCTTGTGCGATGAGCAGACTAGTTAGTAGCGTCTAAACCAAATTTCTTGATGGCCTCGGGGCTCAGTGGCGTGAAAAAGTTAAGCAGGTTACCATCAGGATCACAAAAAAGCAATGAGCGATTGCCCCAAGGCATTGTTGTCGGCTCCTGAACGATTTTTGAATCACTATTTTTGATCCGAATATATTCATGATCTACATTTTCCACTAAAAATTCAATAATAATAGGGGCCGTGTTACCAAAGATAGCGGGGCTGTCGCTAAACATTTGCATCGTACGGGTACTTCCAATAGCTATGGTAATGGAACTGGTGGAAAGTTCGGCGAAGTCTGGTGTAAACCATTGTGCGGTGAGCCCCAGGATTTCTTCATAGAATGTGACGGATTGCTGGATGTTATTTGCAATCAGTCGAATGGATGTTAATTTCATTATGAGCTAAATTTATTGATGACAAAATTAACCGGGCTATTGACAATAGTCTGTCAATAGCCCGGTTGAAAATGCAAAAAAATTACTGATCATCGTTAGATCAGTACGTCGTCAATAATTCCAAATTCTTTTGCTTCTGCAGCAACCATCCAGTGATCCCGGTCGCTAACATCATGTACACGTTGATAGGTCTGTCCACTATGTTTGGCAATAATATCATACAGCTCCTTCTTGATTTTCAACACTTGATTGGCTGTAATTTCAATGTCCGATGCCTGCCCTTGAACACCGCCCAGCGGTTGATGCAACATCACCCGTGCGTGCTGCAGGGCGCTACGCTTGCCGGCGGCGCCGCCACAGAGTAATATCGCGCCAAAAGAGAGTGCCATACCGGTGCAGATTGTTGCAACATCAGGACTGATCAATTGCATCGTATCATAAATACCTAATCCGGCATAAACTTCACCGCCTGGAGAGTTGATATACAGTTGTATATCTTTTTTGGGATCAACAGATTGAAGAAATAACAGCTGGGCTTGTACGATATTGGCGATGTTGGATTCCACGGCAGCACCCATAAAGATAATACGGTCAATCATCAATCTGGAAAATACGTCCATCTGTGATACGCGCAGTTCGCGTTCTTCGGTGATATATGGAGTCATGGCCAGCGGCATGCGTGACTGCTCGATACCGGAAATATAATGATCCACCAGATCTTTTTGGACATAACAGTGCCCTACCGCAAATTTGCGGAACTCATTTTTGTCAATCGTCATGATGTTAAGAATTTAGGATTTGCGAAATAACTTTAATATTGTTTTTCGAAAAGAGACATGTTCAGGATGTGTAAATAATGCCTGCGTTATCGCTTCAATTTCCATTTTCAATTGTTTGCGCCCAAATTGCTGAATAGCTTCATAAGCTTTTTGTTGCGCAATAACCTTGTCTGCCAATTCTTCGTCTAATACCAATCGCGCTTCAAAAAGCAACGCATCTTCTGGTTCAGCCATTCCAAAGATATATGCTTCTATCTGCTGGGTTTCATTCCATGAAGTCATCATAAACCAGTGATTTTTCTTTAACGGATTCTCTAACTTTCTCCAGGCATTTGAATTTCTGTACAGTGGCGCTCCTTACGCCCGAATAGCCATATTCATCTGCAATTTCTTGCAGGGACATTTGATCATAATAGAAGCTTTTCAAAAGTTCTAAACATTTGCGCCCGGCAATCTCCAAAAAGCGAAACAGCCTTGCGCTAGAAGGAGACTCTTCGGTTGTCAAAGCAATATCCACCTGCTCTAGGGGGAGGTTTGGGCTGGATTGACCATACCGTTTAAGCCATAGGTTTTTGGCTGTTCCGACCAAATAACCAATAGCGTTGTTTAGTGGTGTTTCTGTTAAATGTATCTTTTCATAATACACCAGTAAAGCGTCCTGAAATACATCTTTGGCTTCATCTAAATTACCGCCCATGCGACTGACATACTTAGCCACGATAGGAAATGTACTTTTATACAAGTTCATAAAGAGCACCTGCCGGTCTATTGTTCGATTTGAATTGATCAATTGTTGCATAGCAATATCATTTATAGACATGTACCAATTTAGCGAAAAGTATCACCTTTTATTTGAAAAATTAGTTAAACAAAAATGCTTCCCCAAAAAAGGAAGCATTCATTCGTTTATCTGAGTTGACTCATTCCAGTGTATGTTTCTACTGCGCAAGGCTATTTTTTTAAATCCAGTTCCATCTGGATATTACATCGTTGATAAGTACTTGGAAAGCCATTAATCTTTTGAAAACCCAACTTGTGATAGAGATTGATCGCAGGTTTTAAAATGGTGTTACTCTCGAGAAACAGTTTTGAAGCCCCTAGCGTCTTTGCTTCTTCAATAATTGCTTTTCCCAAAAGATAGCCTATATTTTTGCCCTGCACGGTTGGGGAAACCACCATTTTTGCCAATTCATAGTCAAAATCGGGATGATTCATTCTGATAAGTGAACATACACCTACGGGCTTGTCATTATAAAGAGCAACCATAATTTTGCCGCCTTTTGCCAAAATATACTCCTCAGGGTTGTCAAGTGCTTTATGGTCCGCCTCTTCCAATTCAAAATAGGTGGAAATCCATTCCTCATTCAAGGACTTAAATGCCAAGCGGTAGGCTGGATTGTATGGCACAATGTTGATATCCTTACTTTCACGCATCTTCTTTTGCTCTTGCACCCGTTTCAATAAGGATTTTTGTTCTAGGAGAAATTCCCATTCCGCTAACGCTTCCCATAGATTGTGCGTAGCTTCCTGGATAATCCCATCAATGGCACGATCGATATCGATACATTGAATTTTCATTCTTTCCCATAGCATTTTTCCTTTATCACTCAATCCAACCATATTTCTCCGTTTATCCATAGAGCGAAGGTTATCTTCTAGTAGGCCCGCCTCGATCATTTCTTTAACGATTTTAGTGACCGATGGCTGGGAGTGGCCAATCTCTGTTGCTATATCAGTAATTGTCTTGGAATCACCTTCAGATAAAATAAAGAATACGGGAAACCATTTGGGTGCAAATTCAATCTGATAGAGCTCGTGTATCCGGGCGGCTTCTTCTGTGATGTTGGAAGCCATGTAGCGCAATCTGCTACCTAAGGCTATTTTTCCTGTTTTTTCAAATAGTTTCATCGTTTTATAAGTAATTATATAACCAGTTATGTAAATGTAGAAAAATAATTTGAATGTTTTAAAATTGAATTTTAAAATTCGACTGGAAGAAAAATATATCGTTGCTTTTTTCGTTATATTTCAATAAATTCAACACATAAAAAACCAGAACCCCTTAAAATAGACCGAAGGACATGAACGAGTTAGAAACTTATTTCCGAAATAATAATGCGAAGCTAATCAATAAATGGATGCATTATTTCGATATATACGACAGACATTTTAGTCGTTTCAAAGGCAAAGAGATCGTGGTGTTGGAAGTTGGGGTTTTTCAGGGTGGAAGTCTGCAGATGTGGAAGAACTATTTCGGTGATCGTGCAAAAATATACGGTATAGACATTAATCCGCACTGTAAGGAACTCGAAGAAGAAAATGTCGAGATCTTTATTGGTTCGCAGTCCGACCGGAAGTTTCTGCGTCAGGTAAAGGAATCTATTCCGCCTATCGATATATTGATTGATGATGGGGGCCATACGATGAAACAACAGATTGTGACATTTGAGGAGCTTTTTGATCATGTGAAAGACAGTGGTGTATACCTTTGTGAAGATTTACATACATCTTACCAGGTATTTTATGGTGGTGGCCATAAAAGGAACGGCACTTTTATTGAGTATAGTAAAAATTTTATTGATTACATCAATGCTTACCATTCCGAGCAACGCGGATTGAAGGTCAACGGATTTACGCGTTCGGTAGAGTCTCTACACTACTATGATAGCATCCTGGTGGTGGAGAAACATCGAAGGGATGAAGCGCCGATACATATGAAAACAGGGGCGGCGACAGTGAAAGATTTCAATGCGGCCCCCACAGGATTCGATGGATTAAAATGGAAGATTAAGAAACCTGCTTTAACCGTGATCAACAAGTTGCTCCGCTTTTTCCGTATTGGCGGATTTATGTGGCGCTAACAGACGGGAGCAAACAGACGGGACTAGAAACAAAAAAGGCAGATCAAATGATCTGCCTTTTGGGTAAGTAATCGGGCTCGAACCGACGACCCCTAGAACCACAATCTAGTGCTCTAACCAACTGAGCTATACCTACCGTGATTTTGATGTCACAAAAGTAGTATTATAGCTCATATGTTCCAAATGTTTTTTAAACTTTTTAACTAAACAATTGTCTATCAAAAGGTATAATTTTCAAGTATGCCCGTTCAGTGAACCTAGAGAATAATATTGAGGTAATATTTTCAGGTTAAATACCTAAATGAGCAGCTTGGTCTTTAATTTGTATAGTATAGTTTATGGGAAAATTTTTAAAATTTTTAATTATCGTAGCCATTTTGGCAGTGGGCGCTTGGTTTGTGTATCATAAATATAACAGCGGACCGACAGTGGAAAGCAAACATCAGCTGTTGGTGGACCGCATTGAAGCCATGGGAAAACTGGAATTGGTTAAATACCGCTACAGTGATGTTGTGGAGCACAAAAACGTGAACACTTTTTTACCGGATGCAAGTGTATTACTCATCGTGAAAGCAGATGCTGTAGGCTGTGTGAATCTGACGAAACTTAGTCCGGAAGATATCACGGTTTTGGGGGATTCGGTCTCCATCAAATTGCCGGCTCCTGAAATTTGTTATATCAAGATCGACCACGAGGCGTCCAAAGTCTATGATACGAAAATGGCTTTCTTGCGCGAAGCAGAGCTCGTGGATGAAGCTTATAAAGCTGCAGAAAAAGCTGTTGCTGATGATGTAAAGAAATCGGATATCCTGCAGCAGACCAAGGCCAATGCAACCACCGTTTTTAAACCGCTCTTACAGGGATTGGGATTTTCGAAAATCAATCTGACCTTCGAATAGTGCCCAAATAAAAAAGCTAGACAATGTTTACATTGTCTAGCTCTCTACAATAAATCTAATCTCCAGCCATCTCACGACGGGAGGACTTCATAATTATGCTATTATCAAGCCAAGAACAATAGCCAAGTTACATTCGTTTTATTTTTTTGTCGTTGTATCCGGCTGTGGTGTCGGCGGGATTTCTCCACGGGATTCGGCAGATGTGGTGTCGCGATATTGTATCGTCGTGGTATCGTTGGGAACGGAATCACGCATCAGTTCCTGTGATTTTTGATCATCAGTTTTAGCGCCGTTACATCCATAGGCTGCTAAGCATAATAGACTGACGGCAATTAATTTTGTTGAGTTTTTCATATTATCTATCGTTTAATGATGGCATGCCACCTGCATGCACTTAGTAGGAGAACAAAGCTCAAGTCAAAAGCGTTTCGGTTTCTAAATTTGCTATTATGATAGAAAAAGAAAATCAATCTTATTTTCTTTATTTTTTAGATAAATTCAATTGTAAGAAACTTTTTACAATTGGGTGCTGTTCCTAGAAGTACATAAGTTCATTAAACAGATAGCTATGATTCAGATAGTCCTTGTCGACGACCATCATTTGGTAAGAAGTGGTTTTCGGCTAATTTTAGAAACGCAAGATGACATTACTGTTTTGGCTGATGTTGAAAGTGCTGAAGCAGCCTTAGATGTATTAAAAATCAATCAGCGACCAGATATGATCCTTACTGATATTAATATGGGTGAAATGGGCGGAATAGCCCTTATTGATTTCGTTAAACAGAAATACCCCGATATAAAAATCCTTGCCTTGACGATGGAAAATGACAAACACATTGCCGCAGATGTATTGCGTGCTGGAGCAGATGGCTATTTAGTGAAAGATAGTAGTTGTGATGAGGTACTTTTTGGTATACGGCAGGTTGCCAAAGGAGAAAAATATATCAGTGGTTCCTTAAGTGTTTCCTGCCTTAACGATTATAAAAACTTTGCGGACAGAGCTCCAGACCTAAACCGTGTTCTGTTAAAATATGATATTTCAGAACGCGAATTACATGTCTTGGAACTCATCGCTCAGGGATACACCAACGGCGAAATTGCAGCGCGTATTTTTTTGAGCAAACGTACGGTAGAAGGGCACCGACAGAAACTGATCGAGAAAACGAATACAAAAAATACAGCTGGTCTTGTCAGCTTCGGTTTTCATCACATGCTCTTACATTGATTTAAACAATAAAAACAAAAAATAGAGGAATATGGCAACAAAAAATGAAAACCGCGTCGTCGGAACCGAAATGGAAAAAAAGAAAAAGGTCAAGTTAGGTGTAAACGGAGAGACACTGCGAAATGTAGGCGATAAGGATCAGGGCGATGCCGAGGCCGGAGTAGACCCGCAGGTGGATCAGTTGAACGAGATGCCCAATGATCCTACGGATAGGCCAAAAGAAAGGAAGAAATAAGAAAGACCCGCATTTAAAATTGCGGGTCTTTCTTTTAAGCTTAGTTTCTAATCACTGAAAATCTGTATCTATTTTCAGGACTAATCAGCACTTGTCCGTGAATGACATTTATTTTTTGCCCTGCTTCTCAATGGCTTTAGCAAGTTCATCTTTCGTCATATCGTGACGCCCGGTGATCTCCATTTTCTTTGCCATTTCCAAGAGTTCAGCTTTGGTTTTATCAGAACTTCCGTTTTGCGATCCTTTAGACGCTGAAGCACCTTTTCCTGCTGTTGTCGCTGATTTTTTTTCTTTGTTAGCGTTGCTGCTTTGCGATTGCCCTTTGGCAGTCGTATGGCTTGAACTTTTTGTTGTATTCATAATATGCTGTTTTATGTGTTATTTATATGCTGAACATGTTACAAGATCTAAAGGTTGGCCGATTTAATACGTTATTGAGACTGTACTACTACGTTTTGTTCTTTTTTTCTGTCGCAAACGCTTTGATGATGGCTTTATTAAAAGCGGGTAGATCGTCGGGCGTGCGACTTGTAATAAGTTTGTCGTCAATCACCACTTCGCTGTCTTCCCATAATGCGCCTGCATTAATCAGGTCCATTTGAATGGCTTCGACGGAGGTTATTTTTTTGTCACGAACGAGATCTGCATTAATCAGTAATTGGGGTCCATGGCAAATGGCTGCGATCGGTTTATCCCGTTCCCAGAAAGCATTGATCAATGCAATAGCCGTTTTATTCGTCCTTAATTTATCAGGATTGATGACCCCGCCTGGTAGCAGCAAGCCGTCATATCGATTCTCTTCTGCCTCCTGCAGAGCAACATCGACAGGATAGTCAGTTGACCATTCATCCCCATTTTTTGCACGTACTTTTCCTTTAGCCGGTGATATAATGTCTGTTTTGGCGCCTGCATTTTCCAGGGCTTCCTTTGGGCTAGTCAGTTCAATTTCTTCAAATCCATCCGCGACCAATATCGCTATCCGCTTATTCTTTAAATTCTCCATATCACTAATTTTATTTACGTTCTTTCTATACTTCAAGAGAACGGATGTAAATCTGCGAAGGTTTGAAATAATATGATTTAGCGTAGGAAAAGCGTTTTGATTGATAAAAAGGAATAAATCAAACCGTATTTCTTTGGGGGTTGTCTATCCTTAAAATCGATGGTATGTTTAAGATAGCTATTTTTCGGGCCCTTCAGCTGGGCGATCTCCTGTGTTCCATCCCCGCCGTCAGGGCATTGAAGTCGCATTATCCCAATGCCAAGCTCTACTTTATCGGCTTGCCCCATATGCGTACATTGATGGAACGCTTTGATTGCATCGATGAATATGTGGATTTTCCCGGGCATCCGCAGCTTCCCGAAATTGCATATAATCCCGACAATCTTGAACGATTCGTCAAGCAGATGCAAGCGGAAAAATTTGACCTTCTGATTCAGATGCAGGGAGATGGAACTGTGGTGAATGATTTTTTACAGAATTTTGCGGCAAAGCGACTGGTAGGATTTCAACCAACAGCTTCAATTGACAACCCCGACTGGATGACTTATCCAGGAAAGCTTCACGAGGTGAACAGGCACCTAGCTCTTATGGAATTTCTAGGTTTAAAAATTCCAAATCGTACCATGTATTTCCCCTTATTTCCCCAGGATTGGGAGGCCTATAGGAAAATAAAAGCTGAAATAAAATATCCTTTCGTCATTATCCATGTGGGCAGTCGGGACGCCAAACGCCGCTGGCCTGTTGAAAACTTCGGATTTCTTGCAACCCTAATGCAGCAAATGGGATATCAGATTGTCCTGACTGGGGTAAGTGCTGAAGAATCTTTGGTCAATGAACTGCAGCGCATACTTGAACAACCTGTGCTTAACCTCTGTTCCAGACTTGATTTGGGTACACTTGGCTGTCTTTTGAAGGAATCGACTTTACTTGTATGCAACTGCACAGGAGTTTCCCATATTGCCGCTGCCTTAGAAGCAAAAAGTGTGGTCATAAGTCTAGATGGTGAGCCCGAGCGTTGGGGACCACTCAACACGGCACTGCATACCACTT
Organism: Sphingobacterium sp. Ag1; assembly: GCF_000988325.1. NCBI lineage: Bacteria > Pseudomonadati > Bacteroidota > Sphingobacteriia > Sphingobacteriales > Sphingobacteriaceae > Sphingobacterium > Sphingobacterium sp. Ag1. The sequence goes on from NZ_LBGU01000044.1 coordinate 1,004,139, forward strand.
TTGACTTGACCAAACCTATCGCCATGGAGGATATTGTACGCGAAATCAGGCGCGTCCTTCCAGTGCTGTCTGTTTTTGGGAGGAATGCTTAAGCAATGAATTCAATTTATCCATGATATTTTCAACGCTTAACGGTGTCATTCCAGACGATCCATTCTGCTTATCGACAAAGCTGTTAATCGTATTTTTGGAGCGCAAAGCAGGATCGACAGGGTAAAGGATAAAGTCAGCATCCTGCGACCATGGGATATGCTGTGGGTTCGTCTGAGCGTAAAGAACCAACGTTGGTTTTTGTAGCGCGCAGGCAATATGAGCAACGCCCGTGTTGACCGTGAGTACAGCATCTGCATGTGCTACGAGGAGTAGGAGATCATCAATTGTCGTCTTTCCAATAAGGTTGATCAGATTTTTCCCTACGATTTCTGAAAAACATGATCTCAGGTATTCGTTGTATTCCTTGCCAACAAGTATGACCTGAAATGCCGAATCAAGCAGCTGCCGCGTCAATTGTTGTGCGACAGTACGGGGAATTCGTCGTTTTTGCTCCGAAACATCACAATTGACAATGATCTGTTTCCCCCGACGTAATGGAATTAAATTCGATAACTGACCTCGCGGCACAATTAGGCTCGGTAATCGATTGACTGACCGGCTGATGCCAAGCAGTCTCACCAGTTCGAGGTCACGTGCTATTTGATGCTGTACCTCAAAGAGAGGTTCTCTGTCTGGTATCCAATGGGTAAGCAACGCATAGGGATTCTCTCGCATATAAGCCGCTCGCAGGGGGATTTCCGCTAGATACGCCAGCATGATCGAAGCCATTGGATTTTGGCTGTATACATTGAAGATAATACAACTATCAAATTGCCGCTTTTTAATGGTTTTAATCAATGCTTCAGTCGAAGCAACCGTGTCATGCGCGCTCAATTTCATCCAAGGGGCATCATATTGTATATAGTCATCAACGGTACCAAGGTAGGGGATAATGGGAACAGCCATTTCTGACGCAAGTAATGTGATTTTACAATTTCCATTCGCTGATTTAATTTCCTGAAGCGCTGCATTACTCATGATCAGATCGCCCATATTGTCTAAGCGAATGATCAGCATATTTTTACAATCTTTCCATGTACCCATCTTAGCTGATTTTCTTTAACAGTTGATTGTCCTTTTTTTGCACCCGCTGAATGATTTTAGTGGTCGACTGCTGATGGACATGCGGAATAAACACAAGTTGTGTCCCTAGTATTTGCAGTAGCCCTTGTTCGGCCAGTTCTTTGTTTTGGTATGCTTCACCTTTTACAAAGATATGCGGTTTAACCTTTTCGATGATCGGGATAGGGTTGTCCGATAATTCATCACCAAACGGTACAATATAATCTACAGCTCCAAGCGCCCGCAATACTTCGATTCGATCGTCAAGCGAATTGACAGGTCTTGTTGCCCCTTTTAAACGTCTGATGCTCTCGTCTGTATTGATGCCAACAATCAGAATATCGCCCTGTGCTTTAGCTGCACCGAGGTAATGGGCATGACCGGCATGAAAAATATCGAAACAACCATTGGTGAATACGAGTTTGTTTTCCTTCCGAAGTCTATCACATAGTACTTCAAGATGATTCAGATCGGTAATTAATTTATCATCTTTGTTCATAAGGCGCTGGGCTAATTCCGTGCAGCTACAATGTGCAGTACCATTTTTTTGTATACCGATCTGTGCTGCCTTTACACTCAGTGCTATCGCAATATCCGCATCAAGTTTATTATAGTAAGCCAAGCAAAGCACAGTCAGAAAGGTGTCGCCAGCGCCGGAGAAATTACCTTCTTTTAAAGCAGGGACCCGGTAGTGCTTTGCTGAACCACCTTTTTTAGACAGGATGACACCATCCTTATCGAGCGTTAATGCCACCCAGTTCGCCTGCGATAAGGCAGCTAGACTTTCTGGCCATTTCAAGGCTTGCGTTAAACGGTCATCCTCTTCTTCCTGGCTCAGGATTTTTCTTGCTTCTTCATAATTGGGCTTAACTAAGTCGGGATTTAGGCATGCATACTTGTCGTAATCTTTGCTATCTATAGCAATAATTTTTGGCTCAATCTGTTGTTCTTCGGCAAGCAGCAGGATGAGCTCATTCGTAATGTTACCTTTTCCATAATCTGCAATAAAAACAATATCGACATGTTGAAGGGCTTTTTTAACCGCTGTCAGATACTGGTTGGCCAGCGCTGCACTAAAGTGATACTTCTGACCAATATCATAACGCAGCAGACAGTGTCCATCTCTACGTAATCGCGTTTTTGTTAGTGTCTGACAACTTTCATTATAGAGCAGGCCACCCGTGTCAATTCCCTGTCGCTGCAAATTGCGTGCTATTGTCTGTCCACTGGTATCGTCACCCAACAGACTAACGACGGACACGACAGCCCCCATATTGCTGAGGTTCGTGATCACATTCCCGGCTCCGCCAAGGCAATGTTCTACAGATTGGACATCAAGCACGGGTACGGCGATATCGGGAGCAAGCCGCTTGCATTCCCCATCCAGATAAATATCCAGCATGCAATCTCCCAAAACAAGGACCCTTGGATTGTTGAAACCATTTTCGACAAGTTTATTTAATGCTATATCTTTCATAATCTACTTTTTCTGATTTGATAAGTTGAGCCAATCCGTAAAAATCGTCTACTATAAAATCTGGTGTATATTTAGGATCAGAAATTCGCTCCTGTTTCCTTTCTTTCTGGCTTCGGTCGACCAATATGGTCCTGCAGCCTGCCGCACGGCCGGCGCCGACATCACTTAGGATATCGCCGATCATCCAGGATTTTTTTAAATCTATGTTCAGCTCCTTGGCAGCCCGATAGAGCATGCCGGGTAAAGGCTTACGGCAGGAGCATTGCGGTTCGTCCATGACATCGCCATGTGGACAATAGTAGATACCGTCTAATTGGATGTGCTCGTAGCGGAGTAGTTCGTGCAATGCTGAAAAAGCGACATCCAAATCTTCAGCTGTAAAATAACGTCGGGCTATACCCGACTGATTGCTGATAACAATGAGCTTATAGCCACTTTTTTGTAACCCTCTTAAAGGCTCAAAAATGTCGGAATAACAAACGATGCGTGCGGGATCAACGTTGTAGGGAACATCCTTAATCAGCGTTCCATCCTTATCCAGAAATACAGCGCTCTCCATCATGATGCGATCAATTTATTATGTATAACGAAGTGTTCATTTTTCCTGCTCAGATTTGCCATCCGCTGTTCCACCAGTGCGCAGAGCTGGTGAATAATATGTAGCTGTACTTCCTGAATACGGGCCGTGTGATCGGAAGGAACTATGAGATTATGATCTCCGAATTGCGTGGCCTCGCCACCATCTTTTCCCAGCAAATTTGCACAAATCACCCCAGCTTTACTGGCTTCTTTCAATGCGTTTAGGATATTGGGCGAGTTGCCACTTGTACTTAAACAGATCAGCATATCTCCTGGTTGCCCAAGTGCCTGTACCTGTCTTGCAAATACGCTTTCGTAGCCAAAGTCGTTTGCCCATGCGGTGAGAACCGCCACATCAGCGTTAAGCGAGATCACTGGATAGCCGGGACGCTGTGGTATTTCAAATCGACCCACGAGCTCGGCAGCGAAATGCTGGCTCTCCGCGGCACTACCACCATTGCCGCAGATCATGATTTTTTTACCTTCATGCAATACAGAGACCATTTTGGACGACAGCCTGGCTATGCCAAGCGCCAAAGATTCTGCCGCTTTTTCGAAAGTCTTTGAGGAACCCAAAAAGCTCTGCCTGATCTGCGTAATTGTTTCTTTTTCGGCATCCTGAGGCAAACATTGTGCATAAAGCTGCGCAATACTTTCGCTGACCACTTTCCACGTAAAGGATTTAACATGGCGTAGAGAATTAACAGAAAATTTCAATCGTTTACGGTCGTTATTTATCAGGTCAACAATCGCAGCAGACAATTGTTGTGGCTGTTGTGCCGCTACCAAAAGGCCGGTATCTTCATGCCTTACCGTAAACGATATACCGCCCACATCGGCACCAATTACGGGCGTACCACAGGCCATGGATTCCAGCGGAGTAATCCCGAATGGTTCGTACCACGGCGTGGTGATAAAAAGCTCACTTGCAGCGTAATAGTACCTGAGTAGATCACGGCTCTGTTGTCCCGTGAAAATGACCTTATCTTCGACTTTTAACTCGATACACAGATGATGCAGACGATCAAATTCTGCGCGGTCTTCCGCGGTCGCCAGATTTCCACCAACGACCAATAGCCGCAATTCGGGCAGCGCATGGTGCGCATGGGAAAAGGCTTCGATCACATTGTCTATTCCCTTTCGTTTCACCATGCGACCAAGTTGCAAAATGTAGGTGTATGCGGAATCAAGCCCAAGCTTTTCTTTTGCTTCGGTGCGATCTATTGGATGGAAATCGGTTGGGTTAAAACCACAGGGAATAATTTCTATTTTATCCTGTGGCGCCTGATAATGTTGAATCAAGTCCTTCAGATCGTTTGGGCATTCGGCAATGACGCGTTCGGCTGCCCAAATGATATCTTTCTCAATTTTTTCACGTATTTTCGGGAATTTGTCTGAGCCTCCTTGGTGTAAGCGGCGCACCGCACCTAGGGCATGAAAAGTAATAACAAAGGGGATATGCAATTGTTTCTTGATTTCCATGGCCACCATACCTGACAGCCAAAAATGCGCATGTACCAACTGGTAGCGCAGCTGGTTAGCGGTCATAAATTCGATTGTATGGGCGGTAAATTCCTGGATGTGTCCATAAAGCTCTTCCTTTGGGAGTATGCCTTTGGGGCCTGCGGCAATATGAATGACCCTTATATTTGGTTTCCAAAGGACAACCTCTTCTTGGCTGGGATGTTCACATCGCGTATAAATGTCTATTTGATTGCCCATCAAGGCAAGCTGCATGGCAACCTCGGCAACATAAACATTTTGGCCGCCGCTGTCTTTGCCTCCGAGGGTCGCTAAGGGTGAGGCATGATCACTAATAAAAGCTATTCTTTTTTTCATGATAGTGTATATTGATGAATTTTTTCATTGATTAAATTCTCCCATTGTTGCCCAAATCGAGCAATATTGAAAAGCTCCTTTGCTTTCTGCTGTGCGTTTGCACCAAGCTGTTGTGCATGTTGGGGATTGTTTAGCAACATTTTTATTTTGGTGACGAGCCACTCGACCTCTAAGCCGATATAGCCCGTTTTTCCATTTTCAATAATGGTGGAAAGCTCAGTGGTAGCCAAGCCAACAATGGGAAGACCTACCATCATAGCTTCACAAATTGCTAAGCCCAAACTTGTGTACCGTATTGGATTGAAAAAGAATCGGTAGTCTTTAATAAATTCGGGTAAGCGCGGATGCAGTACCTCCCGAAGTCCAAAAGGTTCGTTGCCCATTCCGATGAGATCTAATGGTACCTGCTTTTGTACATACTTGAAAATATCGCTACCCAGCATGCGTCCACGGGAGGGAAGATTGTTGATAACGACAATCCCTTTTTCCAATCGACCATTGTAAGCGACATCGTGTGTATCTACACCATGTGTGATGACACGTACATCCGGAATATTTGCCTTCCACATTAACTGGTTGAAGTGTGTAACATGCACCAGTGTAACGGCTGGGTTGGTGACTGGATGAACTTCATCACAGGGATGCTGCCATGGCGGGTCGTGCTCAATATAGATACGAGGTAACTGTTGCTGCGCTTCTGACAGGATCTTATATTGATCTTCCAGGTAATTTTCGTCGCATTGGAAAAGGATAAGATCAAGGTCGAGGTTTCGCACTTCGCTGGCAGGAACTTCAATCACATTGTCGCCAAAAGGGAAGGTTGTTCCCCGTCCGCCATAGCGAGGTCCTCTTTCGGGCGTATATGGAATATATAAGATATAGTCACCTTGGGATAAATAATACAAGTACGATCCATGGATATGCCATGTTAATACGCGTGGTTTGTGTGTCATAAACAATTTTTAATTTCAACAATGGAAAAACGCCGTTTTTAGCGATTCAATTTCGCAGAAGGAAACGCGCTTTTAACCTTTGCTTAATGAACGGCTGCGGTAACGACTTGGTTGGATGGACTAATACCCAATTGTATGTTGGAAGTACTTCGCCGAACGTATTAAGCTCATTAATTCATTTTAAGGGAACTAACATCCTGGAGCAGCTGTTACATGAGAAAAGGCTATGGATCTCAGACCGGTACATCATCTCGAAACACAAGATATTGACAAAAGCCTCCGAATGATCATCATAGACGGTGTATGTTCAGAAGTTGTTGTCTGTTTGAGCAGCGGTGTTATTTTGGTCGGAGCAGGTTTGTTGATGGGAGCAAGTAACTTTCAGCTGGGACTGTTGGCGGCCTTTCCAACCTTATGTAATCTTGCCCAGCTGTTGACCATTCTCGTCATGCAGATTTACCCGAATCGGAAAGTAATAACCGTATTCGCTGTATTTCTTGCAAAAATGCCTTTGGTCATGGTTGGGCTTATGATGTGGCGGGAAGTTGATCTCTCTTTTACGACCTTGCTCAGTTTTATGTTTATCCACTATCTTCTCAGCGCGATAGGTGGCGCAGGCTGGAATTCCTGGATTAAAGACCTTGTTCCTGAGGAACGTCTGGGTACATATTTTTCCAAGAGAACGGGGATCATGCAATTGACGAATATTACGGTCAGCCTCATTGTCGCAGCGTTAGTTGACTATTATACCAATCATGCCGCTACGCAGCTACCAAAGCTCTACGGCATATACTTTTTAATCGCTGGTGCTGTAGGAGCAGTTGGTGCCTTTTTTTTGGTACAGGCCAAAGAACCTAAACAACAAATGTCCGGGGGACATTTGGGGAGTTTGCTCCTAGAGCCACTTAAAAATAAGAATTTCAAGAATTTATTGATCTTCAATGCGGCTTGGTTGTTGGCGATCAATTTAGCGATACCCTTTTTTACGGTCTTTATGTTAAAAACACTGGGGCTTTCGATGAAAATAGTTATCCTGCTCACTGTTGTCAGTCAGATAGCCAGTGTCCTGGGCCTACGCTTATGGGGAAACCTTTCGGATCGTTATAGTAACAAAAGTATTATCTACCTGACAGCACCCATTTACATTTGTTGCATTTTGTTATGGATATTTGTCGGAATCTATTCACGTGCGTTGCCCAATTTACTTTTACTCCTATTTCTGCATGTCATGACGGGAATCTCCACCGGAGGCATTAATCTCGCCCTGACAAACATTGGCCTGAAACTCGCTCCTAAGACAGATGCAATTGTCTATATCACCGTAAAAAATATGGTCGCTTCGTTTTTCACAGCCTTGGGGCCTATTTTAGGAGGATTGCTAGTTGATTATTTTTCAACTCGCGAGCTTCAGATCAGTATCTCCTGGAAAAGTCCTAACCTCCAGACCATCGCCAAACTGATCTATCTGCATGAATGGAATTTCCTATTCCTTATTGCCGCACTACTGGCATTTATATCGCTTCGTTGGCTGGGAAAGGTACAGGAAAATGGCGAAGTAAGTCCACAGCTTGTCAAACGTATTATGAAAAAACGTTTTCGTGCCGGATTAAAAGAAAGTCTACTTGTGGGGAATATTATTACGCTTCATGCCCAACTCAAGCAAATTGTTAAACGAAAAGTCATCGCATCAGATAAAGCAATTTCGGACGAGAAAAAATAATGCTAAATGTCAATGAGTGCAAAGCCGGCCTCACTTCCATGCTGGGCCATTAAAACGGGCACTGCCACATTGTAAATTGGTATTCCGGTGGGGGACAGGGCCTTGAATTTTCCGGCATGCGCATGTCCGTGGAAGGCAGCACTTACTTTACGTCGTTGCAAAGGTTCCATTAAATGCGTTGACCCTAAAAAAGGATAAATCTGTTCGGGTTCACCTAAAACAGTTTCAGCAATGGGCGCGTAATGCAGTAAGGCGACTTTTTTTATGTCTGCATGTTCTTGTTCGAGGCGCGCCAAAGCTCGATCTAAAAGCAACGATTCGTTTACAGCTTCCTGCACAAAACTTTTCATGGCATCTTCACCAAACATTGATAACATATAACGGTCAAAACCACCGCCAAAGCCCTTTACGCCAGCAAAACCAATATTTTCGATCACGATAGCTTCACCATCCAAGACCGTAATTTTACTGTCTGTCAAAATTTGGCGAATCTGCTTTTGCCGTCCTTTCTCATAGTCGTGATTTCCCAATACGGCGATGACTGGAACCTTAATGGATTGGAGCTCAGCAACAAGTAATTCTGCTTCTTCTTCATCCCCCGTATCCGTTAGATCACCGCAAAGTAAAAGGACTTTAGCCTTTTCCGAAATCTCCTCAAATTTGGTTTTCCATTTTCCGTGCTGGTTTGCATTCATATGTATATCGCCCAATGCGGCTATGGTTGTCTTCTTGTTCATATTAAACAGTTTTTATTGTGTATGACTTATAATCCCATTCTTTAATATCAATTTCATATTGCGTTTGATCTATTAAAGGTCCCAGACAAACTTTCTCCAGGCAAGGAGGCAATTCATATTGATCCGCTGCGCGTTTAATGAGCTCATCAAATAAGTCTTTTGGGAGAATATCGCGATAGTCATGCGGATAAGTAAACTGAAAGATGATCATTTGAGCCAGCAAGAGGTGCCAATGTTGATCCATTCGCATTAATAAATGGTTCCAGTCCAAGCTTTTTCCATATTTTAGCCAAATATGGTTAATATCGGCGCTGTCATGCCGCTCTCTGTTTTGTACGTATAGCTTACACCATACTAGCTCTTCTGCTGGTATATAACGCACATCAACATCAAAAAGAGTACCTTCAGGTGCTCTGCCAAACCAATCCTGCTCAACAGTGCAATTGTGATTAACACTATCGAAAATAATATCAATGAAGTAGGGGTCTTTGTAAATCTTGGCGAGCCATCGCACATCTGTCAATTCGGTCTCGTAACCATTAGCGGCAAGGTGTTTAAGAATTTTTGGGTATTCGCTGCTTTTGCAAAAGATATCCATATCCTTGATAGGCCGTATGATCCCCGTGTAGTGAAACATGGCTAAACCACCGCCCACCATAAATTGAGCTCCGCTATCCTGGAGCAGCCGCAATGTATCCTGAAAGAAGGCGAGACAATCTTCAGGTGGATTATCTAAATGAATCATATCGTTTGCTTTTCTTAAAGACAGTCAATTAAATGCAGTAGTTTGTTGACTGTCGATGAAAACGTATTATCCGCCTGTTGAATAGGTAAAAGTACTCAATTTGAAAAATGAGGGAACAGGGAAGGCTCCTACCGATGTTCTGAGATAAAATAGGCTATTTTGAAATAAATAAAGAGCACATTGCTTCATGATGAAGGTGGGCGTATAACAACGATCTAAACGGTATAAAAATATGGACAGTTTTTTTGGCTCTGGTGAAGACCTGACGATGATACAAATGGGGGCGCGTGCGTTTATGATGTTTATCATTGCACTTTTTTTGGTTCGATTGGGCGGAATTCGAATTCTTGGACGAAAGTCCGGAGTGGATTTCGTCATCATTATTATGCTAGGTGCGGTATTAGCGCGGGGAATAGTTGGCGCTTCGCCATTTCTGTCAACCGTGTTTGCCGGGTTCGTGATGATCATTGTCAATAAAATCCTAGCCCAGGTATCGGCCAGGCTTCCGTATTTGGGTAATATGGTAAAAGGTAAGCCCGCTGTTTTATACAAGAACGGTAAAATCCAATGGGATCAGATGGACCGGTTGGGGGTAAGCCGTACTGATCTACTGACGAGCTTGCGGTTAGAGACAAATAGTAAGCACCTCGATGAAGTGGATATGGCTTTGATGGAGCCGAATGGGCGAATAAGTTTTATACTCAAGGAACAGGCATAAATATTTAATAGTTAAGTCGTTATTGAAGTTATATGTACTTAATAATAAAATAAATCCTGCTATGGAAAACAAGAAAAATTATTCTTTTTTTTATCGTAATGGCCTAAGCCTGGTGTTTGCAGCGCTTTTTGTCTTTTCTCTAGGCATGCAATGTTTTACGGGTTGGAAAGTACATAATGAAGAGTTGCTGGAGGCCAATCGTGCACCACTGGACATCATTGATTATTTGAGCACAGGACATTTTACATCCGCAACTTTTGAAAATTTCGAGAGTGAATTTCTTCAGATGGCGATGTATGTGATTCTGACGGTGGGATTACGCCAATGGGGCTCTGCTGAATCAAAAAAAATAGGGGAAAAAGAAGAGGTAGACCGTGAACCGCAGCCCGGCCCGAATACGCCTTATCCTGTTAGAAAAGGTGGCTGGCTGTTGAAATTATATAGTTCATCGCTATTCATTTGCTTTGCGCTACTTTTTTTGGGGAGTTGGGTTATGCACTTTTATGGAAGCTGGAGACAGCACAACACCGAACAGCGGCTTGAAGGTTTACCGGTAGATGACGCATGGACGTATCTCATTATGCCTCAATTTTGGTTTGAAACTTTTCAGAACTGGCAAAGTGAATTTTTGTCTGTTTTGGCAATCGTTGTATTCACCATTTTCCTACGTCAAAAAGGATCACCTGAATCAAAGCCCGTTGATGCTCCACATAGCGAAACGGGGAAGGGGTAACGAATAATAATAAAAGGTAAAGACTATGATTAAATATTTGTATTTGGCCATCGCATTCGCAGCTGTGGCAGTAACATCTTGCGATAATAGAACCAAAAGTAGCGAAGAGGAGCAGAAAGTAGATACAGCTGTCAACCAAAATGGTCTACCATTAGACAATATTCACCGTAGCCGTGGAAAAGATACGACTAAAAATAAGGCTGGGACCGCACAGGAAGCTGTACCATTAGACAATTTGGATCGAACTAAAGGTAAGGATTGAGCAGGCGTTGTGGTAACATGAACACGTGTTTGTCGACGTTTGACCTGTTGCGTACTTCTACGATAGGGAGATATTTTTACTTAAATGCGAACTAAAGAGAACCATTGTTTTTTTTGCACTGTTCACTTTTCGAATAATTTCATACTTAAACTCAAAACATATGAAAAAGATTAGTTTATTGATATTGGCAATCCTTGGACTATGGGGATGCGGCAATAGCAGCAATAAAGGCAATCAGGCAAACGGCAGCTATGATTCCTCCAATACACCCGATGATGGGCAGGTCGGCGTTGGTATAAATGACTCGCTTGGCCGGGACAGCACCGATTCTTTGCAGCGGCAACCTTCTCCGGCTAAACCCGATTAAACATAAAAGAGGATATTTAAAACGTAATTAGGGGTATGCAAAAGATAACGGGCTCAATAATTTGCGCCATGCTAAGGCTAAGCTTGGTCATCCAGCTTAGCCTATTTTTTTATACGGTGCACGCACAAAAGGCCGATTCTGTTCAGCGCTCGAAGGATTCGGTCAGTATTCTTGATTCATTGCCGAGTAATCCACTGGCCTCGGCGAGAAACTTTTTGGAACAATGGCGTGAGCAGGTTGATCGTTATTATACTGGATTGGACAGCGTAAAGCGAGGAGTCGCCTGGCAGCGGCCGGATGATGGTCGGCTCGTACCCAGTCAAGTACAACAGTATATCAGCCTAGTTAAACCCGCTGTGCACGATCTACAGGGAAAAGTTACTGTGTTGCGCAAGCAAACGGTGCCCCAGGACTCCACGGCCAACTCATGGCGAGCGGTGCAAGATAGTGCGGCAACATTGGAGCGGGATATTGAATCGCTCCTCCTAGATATGCAAGATCTAGGCAATAAGGCCGAGCAGCAGCAGAATGTAACTCAGGCAGCGCAAGAAGGAACCTTTTGGTATCACTGGAAAAGTATAATACAAAAGAACCTGGAGCAGGATGGACTATCGCAGCGTTACTACGATAGTGCCTGGGATGGTCGTTTCCTCCTTATCCTACTGAGCCTTATTTATTTTTATTGGCTTTACCAGATGCGCAGACGTGCCATAGGGGCCGAAGAGACATTGCCCTTACATCGCAATCAACCGTGGTGGATTCCTGTCCTCAAGTTTACGGTCTTTTTCCTTATTCTCCTGCCGCTGACTTCCCTTAGAATCCCCGTGATCGTGCTCGAATTGAGCTATCTGCTCATTTTCGGCTTTCTATATCTTTTGATTCGCCCGGAGTTATCCAATCAGCATCTGAAGATGATGCAGTATGTGTTTTTTTATTATCTACTGGTACTTGCCAGCAATCTAGTGCTGGATACAGGTTGGATGTCGCGAATTATTGTCATGTTGATCAATCTATCGGGTATTTGCCTGCTTTGGCACCTCGGGCGGAAGGCCGACGGAAAAATACCTTTTGATTATCTGCGCCCCTTTTCACGATGGTTACTGCTAATTATCAGTATGGCAGCCATTATATTTAATCTGTTTGGTTTTCTAAATCTGGCCCGTACATGCAGCATCGCAGCAGCTGTAGGGTTATTGCAAGCACTCTCCCTACATGCATTCCGCGACATGCTTTCTCATGATTTACTCAATTCTTATGAAAATTCGAAAGAAGACCGTTTTATAAATCGCTTTGATAAGCAGAAGATGCTTGCCGCACTCCATCGTATTATTGGCCTATTTGCTAGTATATTGGTCATTATTATCTGGGCCAACACCTTGCATATCACAAGTGAAATTCGTCGACTTGGGGATCGCTTGTTAAATAATACCCACACCATTGGTGGTGTTAATTATACGTATGGCGATGTGCTTTTAGCATTTGCAGTCATATGGACAGCAAATTGGATACAAAAAAATTTAAAAGACCTTCTTGATCAGCCCGACGCGAAAAAAAATCAGCGTCGAACAGCCTTATTACCACTCGTTCGTGTTGTCATTTTTATTGTTGGCTTCCTCATAGGAATACGTATTCTGGGGTTGGGAGTTGACAAGCTGACCGTCATTGTTGGCGCATTAAGTGTGGGGATAGGTTTAGGCCTGCAGAATATTATCAACAATTTTGTTTCAGGTGTGATTTTGGTATTTGAACGTCCGTTTAAAGTGGGAGATTATGTGGAACTTGCTGATAAAAAAGGGCAGGTCATGCAGGTGGGTATCCGATCGAGCACCTTATTAACAGACCAAGGGGCCCAAGTTATTATACCAAATGGCGATCTCCTTTCCGGTCGCCTGGTCAACTGGACGTTTGAAGAATCGGATATCCGTCTGAATCTTCAGTTGACCATCGTTACGGGACGCAGCATCGAAGATTGGAAAAAGTGGTTGGAAGATACCATTACTAGCTTTAAGGAGATCGACAGAAGCCTGCCCATGAAAATTTTAACAAAGGATATTACAGCCGATGCCTATATCGTATCAATTCAGGTGGGTATACAAAACGTGCAGCACATCGAACGTTTTAGGAGTAAGTTTCTTGAGCAAGTTAAAGCCGAAGCCGCACTTCATGATTCAAAAGTGACTTCGGCCTAAACAAAATTATGTACTCTCCGAACGGTAATAGATCCAGCCTTGCAATTGTTCTAATTGATTTGGTATTTTCAGATCTACGAGGGTATTCATTCCGAGTTCTTGGGATAATTTTCCGAATGCATCTAGTTCATGGACAGGGTAGAATATGGCGTGTTCATTGGGCATGTCCACATTTCCCTGTAAAAAACGGTAACCCTCGGCGTGTAGATTATCGATAAAGGTGTCGGTAACAGCAGCTAGGTAATGCATCATTTTATTAATCCAGGTAAGTTCATCTTTAACCCGCATCGGGTAGTGTTCATGCACAAAATCGAGGATCAGTTGTTCGCCCTCCATATCCCAGCCGTCGCGAATCATCGCTAACCCCATGGAGCGCACTTCTTCCTGATAAAAATCGCGACCATAGCTCATTTTTATTTCGCCTGCAATGGGGCTTTCTTCAATTTTGGCACGTAGCGCCATTTGCCTATTAAGAAGTTCGTGTATGTAGTCGAATGTCTGTTCCATGTGATGTATGAAATAGCGAAGGACAGAGCCGTAATGGCTTTGTCCTCCGGAGTGAATGATTGGAAAAAATACGTTGTTATTTTAATGTCGGTTTTGGTACCTTATTCTTGATCGCTGGAGATGGCGCATTTGGTGTAATGGGCATATCACTTATCGAAGGATCGGAAGGTTGCCAATTTTTAAGCTGATCAAGGTGCTTTTCGAATGCCGGAATTTTATCGGTGGCAAATTTCTTCAGGTCAGCATCTGTAATTGCTGTGCCTGTGCTTGCATCTTTGAAAAGTGAAATTGCATCTTGATGGCTCTTAACCATCAGATCTGTGTAAACGCGGTCAAAATTGGCTGTGTCGGCCTTATTGAGTTGGTCGATCATGGCTTTATAATTTTGATCGTCACTCGTACGCAGCTGCCAATTTTTATTTTTTACAATGGTCGATAGTTCATTTCCTGCAGCGGTATGGTCATCAGTGATCATCTGTGCATATTGTTTGATCGTTGGGTTTTGTGATTTAGCAAGAGCAATACTTGCCGCCTGCAGTTCGAAATTGTTGCTGGCCGTAGCTTTGCTGGCAAAGTCCAGATCTCCAGACTGTGGCTGAGCGGAATTACTGTCTTGCGCCTGAACGACAACTATACAGGCGAGGGTGGCTAGTAATATCCCCAGGGTTTTTAAAATGATTTTCATAATACTTTTATTTAAATGTTAACGATTTTTTCTGTTTCGTGTATTACTTCCTTTTCTTCTATAATTGATGACGATATAGGATGCTAAGAAAATAAAGACGATGCCGATAATGATGGATGTAAACATATGCTTTTCTTTCGTTGTGTTTTGAAGTGAACAGTGGCGAGGAAGGTAGCGTTTGAAAAGAGCCTATTTTGCGTATTTAAAGCGAAAATTGTGGTGCTTACGCAAACATATCGTACTAATTCGTTTATAAAAGAATAGCGCGCACTCTTTTGAAATTCGAACTCTTCTTGGCGGGCTTGATTTTGCCAAAATCTATTTTTTAAAACATTTTCGGCTTGAAAGCTGTTTCGTTCAAAAATCAATCGCTAAACTAAAAAGAAAGAAAAACAGATAGCTATGACACAGTTGCTTTTGGTAGATGACCATACGTTGGTACGATCCGGTTTCCAATTAATATTAGAGGCTCAAGAAGATATAACTGTAATTGCGGGGATGGAGAATGGTCAAAAAGCACTGGAATTTCTCAAGGGAGCCAAACCGGACATCATCCTGACTGATATCCATATGGAGGTGATGGATGGCATTCAGTTTATACAAGAAGTAAAAAAACATTATCCAGCCATAAAAATCATTGTTTTATCTATGGAAGACAATATCCAGATTGTTCAGGAGGTTTTAAATCTTGGCGCTGATGGCTATTTATCGAAAGATTCCAATGTAGAAGAGATTTTATTCGGAATTCAGCAGGTAAAACGTGGGCAACAATATATCAGTGCAGCATTAAGTATTGATTTGATCCGAAACTTATCAAAGTATGCGCAGTTGGATATTGATCGTACAGCAATAATGGCACGATACGACATCTCTGAACGCGAACTGTCTGTATTGGAATTGATTGCGGAAGGACATACAAATGCGGAAATAGCTGATCAAATTTTTTTGAGCAAAAGGACCGTGGAGGGCCATCGGCAGCAATTAATTGAGAAAACCGGTTCGAAGAATACGGCGGGACTTGTCCGTTTTGGTTTTCAGAAAAAGTTATTGAGATAGGATAGGGCTCAATGAACCCCGACACTGGAAAAAGAGCGGGGTTCTTCTTTTTTTGTCCACGTTATAGGGTTGTTTCATCTAAATCAGAAGGTGTTGTCACCGGTTGCGTGGGCAGTCCTTCTGCGTCGTTGGCACCTTCGTTTTCATTATCTTCTTCTTCTGGAAATTCATCTTCATCCGCTGAACCAATTTCCTCATCGAAACCGAAATCATCCTGGCGGGGTATTTCAGGTTCTTCTGCATCAACTCCGAAGTCTAATTCTTCATCCGTTTCCAAATCTTCCTGATCAATTTCCGGATTCTGATCCGGCATATTTTCCGGTAATTCTTCTTCATGCTCTTCCGGAATATCGTTCGGTAGATTTTGGGAGCCTGATTGTGCTACAATCGCTAAAGCGAGGATGGCCATACCTGGATGGACATCCTGAACTGTACATTTTTTATTCATACTGCGTTTAATTTATAATCGTTTGTTGATGAACCACTGTTGTTGCCAGATCGTTAACTGTGTTAGTACGCATTGTCGTATGATTTGTACGTTAATTATAGCGTTGTTGTTCGCTATCATTCACATGTTGGAAAAACGTGTTTTTACTTATAAAATGTGGTATATGCGTGATTTGCAGGATTTACAAAGTTCTGGCGAACGAAAAAAGTTTGAGATCTGTTTATTTGACGAACCGCTCGTTTGAGCATAAAAACTTAGTATTATGGCAACAACAACAGCAACAGCAGAAAAAAGTAAAACAAGCACAAAATCAGGTAACACAGCAACTGCAAGCGCTAATTCGGAAGGAAAAAAAGTACCTGCCGAAGCGGGGGCAGCGAAGGATCTAGCCGAATTATTTGAGGATGGATTAAAGGATATTTATTGGGCAGAAAAAGCGCTGACGAAAGCACTTCCTAAGATGGAGAAAAATGCAAGTTCAGAACAATTAAAATCTGCTATTTCTAAACATCTGGCAGAGACGGAAACACATGTGGATCGCCTAGAGCAATGTTTTGAGCTTATCGGAGTGAAAGCAAAAGCCGAAAAATGCGAAGCTATGGCGGGGCTGCTTGAAGAGGCGGAAAGCCTTATGAAAGAAACAGAAGCTGGATCTGTCCGAGATGCAGCAATTATTGCTGCCGCCCAAAAGGTGGAGCATTACGAAATTGCCACGTATGGCACATTGGCAGCTTTTGCGAAAGTGTTAACACATAAGGACGCCTTAAAATTACTACTTGAAACACTGGGTGAAGAAAAGAAATGTGATGAAGACCTTAGCGCGCTGGCCGATACAAACCTCAATTCAAAAGCCGAATAAGTGTGCAATAGTATAGACTAGCGTGAAAACTATTAAAAATCAAAAATTTAAGTTATGGCATTAAATACAGGAAACGAAGGTGAAATCACCAAAAAGATAGAAGATCAAACTTCTAAACTACCATCCACCGTATTTTTAGGCGCTGCATTGCTGGCGATGGGTGTATCTGCCGCATTAAAATGCATGTCGAACGATAAAAACGCCCTATTTGTAGGCCAATGGGCTGCACCGTTCCTTCTATTGGGCATCTATAACAAGATTGTGAAAACTGAAGGACATGATTAACGTGCATTTTTTGTAAAACACATCTGTAGAATAAATATAAAAGGCTCAATTTCATTGGGCCTTTTCCAAAAACGAAAAAAGCTATGAAGTATTCAGATAATATGGGAAGAAGAGCTGCTATCGGTAAAATAGGTTCTGGAATCTTGGCATTAAGTATCATTGGAAGTCCCGATCGCTCAGCGGGCCAAACCCAAGACAGACTGGTCAATCCGGTTAAAGAATACCCAAAACCGCCGTTCAAGAGCCAGTCTCAACCTTGGCCTGGACTCTGCAGTGAAATGGACCCTCGGCCGGATCATGGCGAGGATAGCTATAAAGGTTCAGGACGGCTCCAAGGGCGCAAAGCATTGATCACCGGGGGCGATTCGGGAATGGGACGTGCAGCAGCCATCGCCTACGCCCGCGAGGGGGCCGACGTTGCCATCAATTATTTGCCCGAGGAGGAGAAAGATGCGAAGGAAGTCATCGCTTTGATAAAAGCGGCGGGCCGGAAGGCAGTCGCTATTCCGGGAGATCTCCGTAAAGAGGAGTTTTGTATTCGGCTGATTGAGGACGCCGTACTTCAACTCGGCGGCCTGGATATTTTGGTCAGTAACGCGGCACGGCAGCAGACAAAACCATCGATATTGGATATCAGCACTGCGGAATTTGATGCTACGATGAAAACCAATATTTATGCGCCCTTCTGGCTTATTAAGGCAGCCTTGCCTCATCTTAAACCTGGATCTGTAATTATCGGTACGACATCGGTACAGGCCGCAGACCCCTCGGAAGATTTGTACGACTACGCACAGACAAAAGCTGCGACCACCAACTATATTCGGTCATTGGCCAAGCAGCTCGGTCCAAAGGGCATACGGGTCAATGGCGTGGCTCCCGGTCCAATTTGGACTGCACTACAAGTGAGTGGTGGTGCTACGCAGGAAAAGCTGGTGAATTTCGGAGGTGATACCCCCATGGGACGTCCGGGGCAACCCGCCGAACTTGCTTCAATCTATGTGCAATTGGCTGCGGCAGATGCAAGTTATGCAAACGGACAAATTTATGGGGCCGCGGGCGGCGGTGGACAGCCCTAAAAATTAGCGCTCACAGCGTGATGAAAAAAATCCCATTCAAGGGGATTTTTTTCATCACGCTGTAAGCTGAATACTAGTCCGTCGTGTTCGGTTTTTTATCTGCTGAGCGGTTGTGTTTTTCTTTTTGAACCTTTACTTTATAATCATGGTTTTCCTTTGCGGCATCTATGGAGTGTGTGCAAGTGAGATCCCTTTCTTCCAGAGCGAGCTTCGCCACGTGCGCATAAAACTTAGCGAGCTGATCCAATTCTTCTTCACTTAAGTCTTCCAGATTGACCATTCGATTGCTGGTGCCTTCATGGGACGCTATCAGTTCATTGAGTTTCAGGTGGATTGCCTTGGAATCCTTGTTTTGGGATTTTTGAATGAGAAATACCATTAGAAAAGTAACAATGGTCGTACCTGTATTGATGACCAGTTGCCAGGTTTCAGAATAATTGAATATGGGGCCGCTCACGGCCCAGATGATCACCGTCGAAGTTGCGATAATAAATGCGGCTGAACTACCGGTGGCATGCGTTGCCCAGTTTGAGAATCGTTCAAACAAGTTTTTCTTTTTTCTCATGACACAAATTTTTATAAGGACGTTCAGCTAAGTGGATTTGTTTTCTTGTTGATAAAATCGCAGATGACTTATATGATTTGTCTCAAAGGTTTAACCTGTGTATGCACGATGGAAGTACGTAGTGGTTGAGATAGGATATAAGCTATGGTACGCGCGATATCTTCGGCATAGAGCATTTCTAAATGATCAATTTTTTCCTGCTGCTCCTCCGGTGAAAAAGGTTGCATATTTGTTCCAACTGATCCGGGTTCAACAAGCGACACCTGGATACCCTTGGGGTTCGCTTCCTTCCGTAACGATTCTGTAAATGCTTGAATACCTCCTTTCGAGCAGACATAGACAGAACTCTGCGCTTCGCGTACATCCGCACTCATTGATCCGACATTAAGAATATGGCCTGACCCGCGTGGTTCCATCCGTAGTAGTGCGGCTTGAGTACAGGCCAAATAAGCCAGTACATTGATGTGAAGGAGGTACGCTTGATCCGAATAACTTCCGTCCTTAACCGATTGAAAGGCTATAGCCGCATTATTGATGAGAATATCCAAACGATCATATTGTTCGTCAAATGTCCTGAAGAGCGTGTGTATGCCTTCTTCCGTCGCTAGGTCTACTACAATCCCTTCCAACTTACCTGCGCAATCCAATTGATTAAAATCACGGAGCGTATCGTCCAATTGGTTTTGATGATGGCCGCAAATTAAAATATCGTTACCCATCGCGGCTAAAAGTAGGGCGGTCGCCCGGCCGATCCCGGTGGTGCCGCCAGTAATAATTATTTTCTTATTTTTTACCCAACTCGGTAAAATAGAGTTGACGTAATCCTTCGCATTTATCTTCATAATGTATATCGTGTTAAATGTGCAATGAAGCACTTCGTTATTTCATGAAGGAACAGCCTATTTTATACATTGGTTTGGGTGCGCAAAGGAAGACGTACTTCTTCTTTTTTTTACGTATTTAACCGCTAAAACGAAAGTGAAATAGCATGGTTCTTATCTTGGATGTGTTGTATTTGCAATAAAGCAGAGACTGATTCTTTGAATTTAATATAATGATTATGAAGCGTGACGGAACGAACAAGAGCTTTTGGCAGGATGTTGACATTGAAAATTTTTCGACTGCCCCTGCCATTTTAGATTTCCATACCATTATTGTGGGGGCAGGTATAACTGGTGTAACATTGGCCAAGGAACTTCAGAATAGAGGCATAAAATGCCTACTGTTGGACAAGGAGAATCCAGGGTTTGGCACAACCGGAGGAACCACCGCCCATATCAATAACTTTTATGACGCTTCTTACAATGAGATTATTGAAAATTTTGGAAAGGATCCCGCTCAACTGCTTCTGAATGCGACGCTTGAGGTCTTAGATTATATAAAAGATAACATTTCCAAATATTCCATACAGTGTGCGTATTCGACATGTGACTTTTTTCTCTTTAGCGCAGAATCTGGACAGAACGAGCAGCTTGAGCAAATTTACGCGGCCCATCAGCAATTGGGATTGCCTACCCATTATGTCGAAACCATACCTTTTGATATACCTTTCGAAAAAGCAATATGCATTGAGGGACAAGGACAATTTCATCCCATGAGATATATTTCGGGCATGATCGAAGCCTATCGTCGTGAGGGCGGCGAAATACTGACGGGTCGAGGAATTGAAGCCTATAGCAATGAAGATGGAAGGGTCAAATTGAAGCTGAGTGGAAAAGAGGTTTATACAGCAAAGAATATCATTTGGGCTACCCATGTGCCACCAGGCAAAAACAGATTCAATTTTTTGCTGGCACCTTATCGAAGTTACGTCCTGACGTTAAAGCTTCATGGAGAACCTGAAGCATTGGGACAAGCTGCGGATCTGTATGATCCCTACCATTATTTTAGGTATCATCGGTCTGATAAAGGAGAACATTACCTCATCGTGGGTGGTTTTGATCATAAAACTGGCGACGACCAACAAACAGAGCAACATTTTGTCGACCTAAAACTTTGGGTTGATCAGCATTTCGACTATGATGAAATTACTGCAAGTTGGTCGTCGCAATATTATGATTCAGCAGATGGCTTACCCTTTATCGGCAGTATGCCAAATGAAAATAATGTGTATATAGCCACCGGTTATGGCGGTAATGGAATGACATTTGGGTCAATGGCGTCGCTTGTGATCCCTGACTTATTGGAAGGAAAGGAGAATCCGCTGGCTGAATTGCTGTCACCAAGCCGTATCAAACCTGTTGCGAGCGCACAGCAGGTATTATCGGAAGGTGTCAATGCTGCAAAACATTTTATCATGGACAAATTTTCGGCTGAAACGCTTAAGCAAATAGAAGACTTACAGCCAGCGGAAGGTAAAATTGTTCACTATAAGGACGGAAAACTGGCTATTTGTCGAGATATGGGAGGGGAGTTGCATGCTGTAAACTCAGTCTGTCCACATATGGGGTGTACGGTAAGCTGGAACCCATCCGAAATGTCCTGGGACTGTCCTTGTCATGGTTCGCGGTTCGGAATGAATGGAAAGCTTTTGAATGGTCCTGCTAGTGTAGATCTTGGTCGTGTCAATTTTGATTAATGCAACCTTGTTTAGACGCTTTCCTAACATATCTGGGACTTATATTGGCTTGGCGTGATCCCTTTAATTGATTTGAAAATTTTATTGAAGTTTGAAAGGCTGTTGAAGCCACAGGCATAAGCAATGTGTGTGATTTGATGCTTGTTTTCGACAATCAATCTACAGGATTCACTAATGCGAACCTCATTGACAAATTGGACGAAGGTTTTCTGCGTACGGGATTTGAAGTAACGGCAAAAGGAATGTTTTGACATATTAGCGAGCTGCGCAACCTGTTCTAATTGAATTTCTCCTCTATAGTTGTTGAATACGAATTTAAAGATGCTGTCAATTTTACTATTATCGACAGGGCTATAGTTGTGGGTGTATCCAGCGCTGGAGAGGTAATCAAATTCATCAGTGGACAGCATTAGCTCCATAATCTCTAATAACAAAATAGTTTTCTCAAAGCCATAATCGAGCTGGACGATCTTTTTCAGCTTTACCTTCAATTGTTCCTTTGTTGCGCCACGGAAGAGAAGACCACGTTTAGAGGCCGAAAAGAAGGCTTCGACTTTGTGTGTTTGAAAGAAATACCCTAAAAGTTGGATCATTAATTTAGGTTCTATATACAAGGCTAAAGAACGGGAAGTTCTTGTCTCCGCAATGGTAGAGCCTGCGCAATTTATAGTGTTATTGTGCCAGACATGTGGCAGATCAGGTCCTACAAAAGTAAGTTCATCGGAAACAAAGTTACTCACATTGTCGCCAATAATCCGCTTTCCCTCACTTTCCACAATATAGGTCATCTGGCAGGCGCTATGAAAGTGAAATTCAGTTGAGAAGAGAGGGCGCTGCACATCTTTGGTTGCAAAAGTGGTGATAGCTGCACCTTCCAAAATTTTGGCGAAAACAGGTTTCATGCGTTTGGTTATTTTTAAATTAAGAACAAGCAATATAGCCTATTTTGCCTTAAAAATAAGTAAACATGTGTAAAATTGTTAATATAGTGGGAGAAATGAGCAATCTAGCAGTAGTCTCCGTCCTGCTAAGCGCGTAATTTAGTAGTACTATACAACTACGTATAACTATACAATAACGCAGAACTTATGTATCCTAAATTATATCCTTATATCCTTGTAATCTTCTTTGTCGTACTCTGTATAACAGCCTTTCGGTCTGCGGAAAGAAGTGGCACGGTGACTCGCTATGCATCTATAACAGGGTTGAAAGCTGAGAAAGTAGCATATTATAAAAAGCTTCATGCCAAAGTTTGGCCCACAGTACTTCGAAAGATCAAGGCATGTCATATCCGCAATTATTCTATTTTTTTGAAGGAGATAGATGGTCAATTTTTTCTTTTCAGCTATTTTGAATATGCAGGACAAAATTTCAAGCTTGATATGCAAAAAATGGCTTCCGATCCTGAGACACAGCGCTGGTGGAAGGAAACGGATCCTTGTCAGCAACCCTTGGCCGACGCACAGGAGAAAGGGGAGATTTGGTTTGGTATGGCGGAAGTATTCCATACGGACTAAAGAAAGAAAATTAATAAACGCTGTAATAACCAAAAGAATGTAACCATGAGAAAAAAAATAATATTTAGTTTGGCACTCGCTGTTTTAGGTATACATGTCGGTGCTCAAACAAAGGCTATTGTACCTGTTCCATCGGTACGGCCCAATGCATATCAACGGGCGCAGATTGACCGAAAATATGGCATGTTCGTTCATTTTGGCATGAATACATTTCATGATCAGGAGTGGACAGACGGATCTAAACCCGCCAGCACATATGCTCCATCAGCAATTGAGGTTAAACAATGGGTTTCGACAGCAAAGGAAGCCGGGATGAAGTACATGATTTTGGTAACGAAACACCACGAGGGTTTTTGTTTATGGGATAGCAAGTATACGGATTATGATGTAGCGAACTCTTCGAACGCAACAAATGTTGTACTGGAGCTGGCTAAAGAATGCGCCAAACAGGGAATGCGACTCGGCTTGTATTATTCTTTATGGGACCGAAAGCAGAACCCCAATGTTAAAGACAGGTCTGCAGATGCAGCCTATAATCAATATATGTTGAACCAGCTCAGTGAGCTGGTGGATATGACCAAAAAGTATACGGATATCGTTGAGCTTTGGCTGGATGGAGGCTGGGAAAAAGAGAATTATCGATGGCCCACGCAGGAGATCTATAATTTAATCAAGAAAAAGGTTCCTGGATGTCAAATTGGTATAAACTGGAGCATCGGATCGCCTGAGAATACGGACAAACACATTGTTTTGCCGAAAGACCAGCAGAATTATTACCCAATACGTTATTTTCCAAGTGACTTTAGGCTAGGCGACCCTTATCTTCCGGTCGATCCTGACCCTAAGCTTTTTATGGCACAGGGGAATACCTATTATATGCCTTTTGAGACAACAGTGGTACTTGGAGAACGCTGGTTCTATAATACCACAGACAAGAAGTATAAGCCTTTGGAAGAGCTTGCGGGGATCTATCAGACGGCAACTGCGCAAGACAATATCTTGATCTTAAACGTTGGTCCCAATCGAATGGGACGCATAAAGGATTCGGATGTTGACATTTTACGCAAATTAAAAGAGAGATTAAAGTTATAATTCAAAATAAATTAACCTAACTACTAAAAATAAGCACGTTACGATTTTATGATAAAGACGTTTGATATTCAGGATCGAAGATTTCCTTTGGCTACAGGTGCAGGCAGTGATGCGATACACAAAGATCCGATCTATTCCTATGCAGTGACCCGATTGGCCGATGATAAAGGGCGCGTTGGGACAGGTCTGGCTTTTACACTGGGTGCAGGGAACGAGCTGGTCTGTCGTGCCGCAGCTTTTTATGCCGAACGACTGAAAGGGATTCCAATTGAGGATCTTATGGCAGATTTTGGTCAATTGTTTAATAGGTTGAGCAATGAACAGCAATATCGTTGGTTGGGTCCCCATAAAGGGGTTGTTCATTTGGCCTTAGCTTCGGTAACAAATGCCTGTTTTGATCTTTGGGCTAAAACAAGAGGAGTTCCGCTTTGGAAACTGTTAACGGACCTCAGCGCCGAAGAGATTGTCAATACGCTGGATCTTTCCTATTTGGAAGATGAGTTGACAAAGGCGGAGGCCATCAGCTTACTGGAGTCAAATATGGCTACAGGTCATAAAAGAATGGGGATTATTGAAAAGGGCTATGTGGGCTATGATACGTCAGTAGGCTGGTTTAACTATTCTGATGAAAAGGTACGGGAGAATTGTAAGCGTGCTTTAGAAAACGGCTTCTCCGCAATGAAGCTCAAAGTGGGCAGTGAAGATCCCTTGCGGGATATTCGTCGTGCGCATATCGTGCGTGAGGTTGCTGGTGATGAAGCTAAAGTAATGCTCGACGCGAATCAGCAATGGACGCTGCCGCAGGCGCTATCCATCTGTCAAGAGCTTAAAGAGATGAACCCGTTTTGGGTAGAGGAGCCGACACACCCGGACGACATTGTTGGTCATAAACGCTTGGCCGAACACATTGCGCCGATAAAAGTTGCCATGGGTGAGCATGTGCCGAACCGCATTTTGTTTAAAAATTATCTTCAAATGGGTGCGACGGGATTTGTACAGGTCGATGCTGTTCGCGTTGGCGGCGTAAGCGAGTTTATATCCGTGAGTCTACTTTGTCGAAAATATAATATCCCTGTTGTACCACATGTTGGGGATATGGGGCAGCTCCATCAGCACCTGGTTTTATTTAACCACATAAGCTTGGGGCATGAGGCTTTGTTTTTGGAGCATATTCCGCATCTAAAGTCTCATTTTGTACATCCAGTGGCTATAGAGAATGGCGTTTATCGTACCCCAATGGATGTGGGAAGCAGTTGTGATTTGTTATAAGTTGACATTATGTTAGGAAATTTAGATTTAGGTATCACCATCTTTTATATACTGTTGATTTTAGTTGTCGGCGTATTGGCAGGATCGGCGCGATTTAAGAAAGTGAAGGAAACAAGCGCAGAGGGGTATTTTTTGGCTGGAAAGACGCTCCGTTGGCCAGCTATTGGACTAGCGCTTTTTGCAACCAATATTTCAACAGTCCATCTGGTCAGTTTGGCACAGAGCGGATTCGATACCGGTTTGCTTAATGGCAACTTTGAATGGATGGCGGCCTTTACTTTAATCTTACTGGCGCTTTTTTTTGTGCCATTTTACCTCAAGTCGGGTGTTGCCACCTTGCCCGACTTTCTGGAACGACGCTATGATCGTGCCAGCAGAGATTGGCTTACGTTTATCTCTATACTGTCGGCAATTGTTATTCATATCGCTTTTTCGATGTTGGCCGGAGGGATTGTGCTGCGCACACTTTTTGGATTTAATATGTATTTAAGTATTACAGTAATCTGTGTGATAACTGGAATATATACGATTTTGGGCGGATTGCGTGCTGTTGTGGTGACGGAATCTATACAGACAATTGTGTTGCTTGCGGGGGCTTTCATTATCAGTTTTGCGGCTTTTGACAAGATGGGCGGTTGGACGCCAATGAAAGCTGTACTGGAACAGGACAATGCTCTTGATCGTCTATCTATGCTTCGCAGTAGCAATGATGGAAGTGGAATGCCTTGGTATGCCGTTTTGTTTGGCTATCCGATTTTGGGTATTTGGTACTGGTGTGCCGATCAGACCATTGTTCAGCGTGTTTTAGGGGCGAAAGATGAAAACCATGGACGTGTGGGCGCTCTTTTTTGTGGTTTTCTAAAAATCTTGCCTGTTTTTATTTTTGTGCTTCCAGGCCTATTTGCGTATACCTTGTTTAGAACAGGTCAATTGGATTTAAGCAGTCTCGGCGTGGACCATCAAGGGCAGGTCAATTCAAAAGGCATCTATACACTTATGATTACACAACTTTTGCCTTCCGGATTGATCGGTGTTTTGGTCGCAGCGCTCCTGTCGGGTCTGATGAGTCAGATATCGGGTGCGCTAAATTCGATATCGACCATGGTGAGTTACGATATCTTTAGACAGCGGTTACCTACTGCTTCCGATGGTCAGTTGATTCGTACCGGGAAAATTGCTGCAGTTATTGCCATGGGATTTTCTTTGGCTCTTTTGCCACTATTGGATCGCTATGAGAGTATTTTCTACGGCATAAATGATGTGATAGCACACATTGCGCCACCAATAACCTGCGTATTTCTTTTAGGTGTGTTTTGGAAAGGGGCATCGGCAACAGCTGCAAAACTTACCTTGTGGATAGGTTCTGTTTTGGGGGTTGCCGTATTTTTACTGAACAAGCTGCTGCCTGACTCGTGGATAGGCCAGACTCCATTTATGATGATGGCTTTTTATCTGTTTTTGATCTGTATGGTACTTCAGGTATTACTATCGTATAAGTATCCCGTACAGCACACTGCACAAAGTCGGGATTTGTACTGGAAGAATCCCATGGACCCACTTCGGGGTAAAGCCTGGTCGGGTATCGGGAGTTACCGCATTTTGTCGACATTGCTACTCGCTATTGTCGTGATTTTATATGTAATTTTCAACTGATTTTTTAATTTGTTCCAATGCTTTGGAACTTGATGCTAAATACAAGAATAATAAAACGTGAAAACCTTAGAAGATAAAATCATATTGGTTACCGGAGGAAGTGCTGGTATCGGTTTGGAATGTGTAAAAGCCTATGTCAAAGCAGGGGCAAAGGTTGCCTTTGTTGGTCTCGATCAAGCATCTGTAGATGAAACAGCTGAACTGATCGGAGCACCACATATGGGCATCTGTGCGGATGTCACGCAGGCCAGGGATGTTGAATTAGCTATCCAAAAGACCGTTGCTATTTTTGGGCGGCTTGATGCAATCCATAACAATGCTGGCTTGGCAAGTCCATCAAAACCTTTGCATGAAACGACGGACGATGAATGGATAAGGTTACTGGATACCAACATGAAAAGTGTTCTTTTGACTACACGGTATGGCTACCCCCATTTAAAGGAATCTGTCGGTTGTATTCTAAATACGAGTAGCTTGGTAGGGGAAATAGGCCAGGAGAACCATGCGGCATATGCTGCCACAAAAGGGGCTATCAATGCGTTGACAAAATCGATGGCCATAGACTATGCGTCTGTCGGCATACGTGTCAATTCGGTTATGCCTGCAGCTGTTATGACACCCATGCTCAACAAATGGACACTGGAGCAAACACAGCCGACACAGGTTTTTGATTTTTTGAAAGATATTCATTTGCTTGGATACTGCCCTGAAGGTGATGTCATTGCTGATGCCTGTGTGTTTCTGCTGTCAAACCAAGCGCGCTTTATTACAGGGGTAAATCTACCTGTAAGTGGAGGTGCTGAGTTGGGCTACCGCAGAAATGTGTGACAGATTTTTTTATATTAACTATAATTAGCTTGCATTTGAAAAGCAATTTATCTAAGTTTGGCGCGCAGTTGTAGACTGCTTACAAATAATACATCAATCATGAGCCAGAAATTTATATATAATACCCGTTATCCTTCTGTTGAAGATCTAAAGATTAAAGCGAAGAAAAGGATTCCCAAATTTGCATTTGATTATTTGACCGGAGGAGCCAATGAAGAATTGAACCTTGCCAGAAATGAAAACGATTTTGATAATATTCTGTTGAAGCCTCAATATCTGCTTGCGAGTGAAGAAATAGACCTTTCGGTCGAACTATTCGGTCGCCGTTACAGTGCGCCTTTTGGGGTTTCGCCTATTGGACTTCAGGGATTGATGTGGCCGAATGCGCCAGAGATTCTTGCGAAAGCGGCTGCAAAAAATGATGTTCCTTATATTTTGAGTACTGTATCAACAAGTAGTATTGAACGTATTGCCGAGGTATCTGATGGGAAAGCGTGGTTCCAGCTCTATCATCCGACAGAAAACAGGTTGCGCGATGATATTATTCAACGTCTACAGGCTGTTGAATGTCCCGTATTGGTAGTTTTGGTCGATGTTCCTGCTTTTGGACTTCGTTATCGCGAAATAAAAAGCGGATTGTCTATGCCGCCTAAAATGAGTATCGCCAATATCTTGCAAACTTTTGCCTGCCCGACTTGGGGGATAGAAACATTAAGACATGGAATTCCTTCTTTTGCAACATTGAAGCCTTATATGGAAAAAGGTCTTGATTTAGCTCAGCTGGGACAGTTTATGAATAGAACATTTACCGGTAAGGTAGATGTTGAGAAAATTAAAGCTATTCGGGATCTTTGGAAAGGGCCATTGGTGCTTAAAGGGATTGCCACCGACGAAGATATGCAGGCTTCTATCGCATTGGGCGTGGATGGAGTCATTGTCTCAAATCATGGTGGACGACAGCTCGACGCAAGTGAATCTTCGATCAATTCATTGATCCATTTGGCGAGCAACCCAGAATATAAAAATAAGATAAAAATCATGTTAGATGGTGGTATTCGATCGGGAGTTGACCTAGCCCGCGCCCATGCGGTTGGATCGGATTTCAATTTTATGGGAAGACCATTTATGTATGGCGTTGGCGCATTGGGCAATGAAGGTGGGGAACATACAATCAATATGTTCAAGACACATTTGTATCAGGTTATGAAGCAATTGAGTCTTTCAAAGATTGAAGATTTGCCGCAACGACTACAGGCTGTCCTGTAACCGTTGTAGCAGGTCGAGTTTTCGATCCAGCGTTGAGGTGGGAATCAAACCTACCATAGAAAGAGAGCATGTCTCTTATGTTTGTATGAAGCAAATGTAGGAGACATGCTTTTTATTTTATAGTTTGACATAAAAGGTCGTTAGCTTTCACTTAATATGAAATTCTCGGATTAGATAATTGGCATGATTTCGCTTTTTCTCCTTTAAGTTCTATATACAGCAAACGGAAATCAGTCGGTGACTAAATTCGCTATTTGAACAGTGCTCGTTCAGGGCTTGTACAGTGCTCATTCAGTTCTTGTTGAGTGCTCGTTCAGTGCTTGCTCAGTGAAGACTGAATGAACAATGACTAATTACTGTCCAATTATTGATTAAATATTGTTGATTCATCACATTTGGCATGAGTATTTTTCCTTCATAATGCTTATCGTTA